>CAJSYQ010000021.1 GCA_910574015.1 Eubacteriaceae bacterium
GAAACAGATATTTTATGCCACTTTCGTAAAAAACATCGAAAACAGTATAAAATCAAATGCTGTTATGAAAGCCTTAAAGCAGTTGGTTAGGCGACAGGGAATTCACTTATAAAAGTTGTAAAGTGGTGTTTAATTTATCTAACATGGTATATGTACCAGCGCCGGCAGTGGAGTTTATAATTGTCTGTCCCTGATTGCCGGCAAGAAATGTACTTGTTATTTTGGAACTGGCCAGAGTGCCTGTTATCGTGTCACCGGTTTTACTTACTTTTTGATTGACCGCATTCTGTGTGGCTGTTGAAATTGGCTTGTTGATGTCGGATGTATTATTGACATTTCCGAGCCCGATATTGGCCGGTGTTATATTGACATTTCCTTTGCGGTAAGAAGTTTCGGCATTTCCCTTCACGCCGGTGACACTGGAGGCAGCAAGGCTGTCCCATTGTGATAATTTGTCAGAGGTAATCTGATCCAGTGCTGTTTTGTTACTGTGTTCATGTTTTTTGCTGCTGGCATCGTCCCACTTGGTTTTATTTGATTCCAGGGTTGTGCCATCATCCATTTCTACAGATTGCGAGCTTGTCCAGAAGGACAATAGCTTGTAGCCGTCCGGCAGGCGGATCCGCCGCCGGACTTTCTTAAATCCTGATAAAATATTCATTATGTTGACCTCCCATATTTTTATCGATAATATAGTGTTGATATGCAGGCATCCCTATACTCAGCATTGTTATTGGCCTTGCAGTTCTAAAGTAGCGAATTCGTCCAGTAGTAGGAAGTTTCCTAATAATAATGGTTAGGAATAAAAGGTGTCAATGAACATGAGTAGGTATATCCAGATCCTTGTGTAGATAGTACCCATGATAACTCTAATACGGAGTTTATTATCTTGGCATAGAATTTAAGTGTAGCCCCATTATTAAAATCAACATCCCAAAAATATTCAATATTATCGCCAAGATTACAAAAAATGGGCGAAATACGGTTAGTTTTTGTCTCATTTTGACTTAAGGTCGCATTTAATTTAAAACAGAAAAAGTCTCCTGATTGAAATTTCCATTGTGTAGTATTATTAAAAATGATTTTTCCAGAAGTCACAACAGTTCCACCCGTATAACCTGCTACAAACGAAATTGGATTGAATGTGGATAAACTTGAGTGAGATATTAGATCACTGATTGCTTTTTGTGTCATAGCCCCATCTGTATTATTACCTGTGGATGTGTAGAGCTTTGTAACGCCATATGCTGTAGGAGATGCAGTACCAGCAGAGTTAATAGTGGTATTATTTAATTTTGTTGTATACACATTTCCCCATTTGTTAGTAGAAGTTCCAATCGATCCGGTGCTGTTTGTACTTGGATAGAAATTTCTTGACCTGTCCAGAACGACCTGAAGCTTGTTCGCAATGGTATTACAATTCACCTCAAAGTAGATATTATTATCCGATGCGAGATGCAGCTCTTCGTTTGTTGCGGAAACAAGACTTTCCAGTGCTTTTGCAGATTCTCCGCCGCCCACGATCGTACAGGCGCCGGCTCCTATGGACAGACCCTGGCCATAGGCATCGCCGCCATATACTTTTAGAGGGATCTGTGAGGAGGAATACATATTGGCAGTGATGTTTCCAGTTATAGTGCCGCCAGCTGTTGGCAGGGCTCCAATATTTGCCGGTGTTATATTGACATTTCCTTTGCGGTAAGAAGTTTCGGCATTTCCCTTCACGCCGGTGACACTGGAGGCAGCAAGGCTGTCCCATTGTGATAATTTGTCAGAGGTGATCTGATCCAGTGCTGTTTTGTTACTGTGTTCATGTTTTTTGCTGCTGGCATCGTCCCACTTGGTTTTATTTGATTCCAGGGTTGTGCCATCATCCATTTCTACGGATTGCGAGCTTGTCCAGAAGGACAATAGCTTGTAGCCGTCCGGCAGGCGGATCCGCCGCCGGACTTTCTTAAATCCAGATAAAATATTCATTTTCGTGACCTCCTTTGATGGAACTATTTTTTTGTGTTTTCTTTGTATTTATCACCTATAATACAGAGTAGATACGCAGGCATCTCTATACTCAGCATTGTTATTGGCTTTACAGTTGGCAAGATTGTATTTTGAGTTAGATATCAGTATCTGACAGAGTGAATAGTTTGTAGAACTCCAATAGTATCCATTATTGAGTGCTTTTGACGTGGAGTTTAACTGCTGTGTAAGAATACTGAATGTATAGGTAATCCTGGTAGGCGGGTGATATACTTCTACTAAAATCTCACTAGAATTAGCTGATATATTGGATATATCAATCGGATTAGTTCCTGTAACCTGGACCTTCGACCACACTCTGGGTGTATATTTCTTTAGTTCATTCGAGATGGCATTTCTTGTCATAGTCCCATCTGTACTTGTACCTGTGGATGTGTACAGTTTTGTTAGTCCGGCTGTGGTGGAGGATGCAGTTATGTCAGTAGACTTCCATACACTCCAGGTATCACTATCGCCGCGCCACATTCGTATAAATTCTTTTCCTGAAGACCAGGCGGTGAATCTTTGCCGCACCACCTTAACTGCTCCGTTCCCTGTAGGAGCAAATAGGGCCCCATTAAAATATGTGACATCCAAAAAACCATAGTTTTGTCCCGAAGGAGAATTACTACAGTTAAAGACGAATTTATGACATTCATATTTTATATCATCCAAATTTCCACTGCCTTGCGGCGGGCAAATATATCCCGTGTTATTTCCAAGAAAATCAAAAGACTTTCTCCAACTGCTCCAGACATTATTTGAACGAATTCTCACACATATATCTGGGGAAAAACCATCTCCTTTGTAGATGATGGCTGTGTGCACAGTACCTGTACCTTCACTTGCAGACATGTTATCAACAAGCAGCCCAAAGTAAGTAGATGCGGGCTTGTTCCCGGAAGCTTGTGGAGTTACCCAGTAACTTCCGTTATGGCTGGAGTTACACAGGCTGTCAATATTTCCCGTATATGTACCTTTTGATTTATTGCACCTATCCAGAATACTTTTCATCCATTCTGCGTTGGATTCCAGAGTTGTTCCATCATCCATCTCGACGGACTGGGAACTGGTCCAGAAGGACAATAATTTGTAACCATCCGGCAGGCGGATCCGCCGCCGGACTTTTTTGAAACCTGCTAACATACTCATTACGGATGCCTCCTTTTAATATTCCTGAAGCCAGAAGAAACCCTCCGGCTGGTCTTCGGGTTCCGTATCGGATAATTGTTCCATTTTGCCATCCAGAAGGGATTCGCATTTTATGGCGGCATCGTCAGCTCTTTTGGCGGCATGATCGGCCCTTTCCAAAGCAGAGGCGGTGTCAGCCTGCCGCTTTTCTTCCTGCTGCTGCCTTTCCGATTCCTTTTGTATGCGCTCGGATTCGTTCTGCTGTATCATTCTATTTTCTTCGATGAGGCCGTTTGTGATTTCAACTGCCTCTCTCAGCTCGTCGCAGGTATCCTGTATCGCTTCTTCTATTTTATCTACGTTTTCCTTTGACTTAAGTACTTCCCGCTCGCATTCTTTTACCTGAATCAGTGTTTCAACAATGGAATGGTATTCGCTGGTGCTTTCCAGTTCCGAACCGGAATTAACATTTGGCTCTACATAGATAAAAAATGTATCAGAGAAATAGCAGGCACCATCGGGTTTATAGATTACCAGTTCGCATTTTACACTGCCCGGTGCTGTCAGCAGCTGCTGGCTGACATTTATATTTATGATATTGTCGGAAACGGTTATTTTATTTTCTGATTCTTCCACAAGGAAGGTATTGTCTGGCTTTCTTGCGGAGAGGGTGATGGTCCAGTCGGGATCCATCGTTACGGCATCATTATTGTCGTAAAGAGTGATTGCCAGAATATGAGTGTCCTTAGAATTTTGCTTGATCACGGTCCGTTTTACATCAGAGACCCCGAAGCTAAGCTGTATTTCATGGGTTATCGGTTTGATATCGATCACCGTCCTTTCCTGGGCTGTCCTTCGTTAATAATTCATGTTCTAATTTTTTTATCCTGCTCTTTAGCTTTTGTATCTGATCTACGCACAGCCAGATAATATTACTATTGTCGATGTAATGAAACTTGTCTTTTTTATCAATATACGCATCCTCTCCGGAATCACAATCTACATTTCTTAAGCCCACCAGGGCATAATCGTCAGCATGTAATCCATTTTCACGCAATACGTTTTCAATATGCTGAGACGTCTCTCCAAAATATCTGCCGTTTCTTCCAAGTCCGGCTTTGTATTCATATTGCTGTACATCAAAAGAATCGAATACATTGTCTATATTTTCAGGAAGTGTACAGAAATTTTCCTTTACCCGTTCATCGGATGATTTTGACTCAAAGGTTTCTTTCGTCCAGTAAACAGAGGCGGCATTGCATGATGTCCCTTCCGGGGATGAAGTACTAAATCCGAAATTGATATTACAGCTGGATGTCAAAGATGCTTCTGAAAGGGATATGCTGTTCATTATTTTTACAGACCCATACATAAGGATATCCTGTGTGTTGCCGTCCGGATTCAGGCCATAATTTAACACAAGAGGAGTGATATAAGAAGAATCTGCGTCATTGGATTTGTTGCCGAAGGAGATAAATTTGGATTGATATTCTGAATGTATCCCAACGCCGTAGATAGAAGTATCTTTCCAATGGGCGGTGGATAGGGTCATATATTGGGTGCTGTTCCTTAAAAAGCGAAGAGACCCAGAGGATAATACAACCTTATCTGCTCCATTTTGAGAGACCAGGGACTTTCCCCAGGCATCCAGCTGAAGATGATTGTCATTTATATCACCGCAGTACAGGGAGAAGGAATCGACAGTCCATCCACCGATGGAACCTTTGGCTGCTGTGATATTTGTGGCGGCAACCGTTCCAACGAAGCTGCCGTCACTGGCATGGATCACCCCATTAAACTGACCATTTCCATCTTCGTCTACATACATTATTTTATTGTCTGCCTTACTGATACAAAATAAATCATGGCTATAGGGATCAATGGCAACGCAGCAGCCTCTGTTATTTGACAAATTAATTTTTCCATTTTCTATATTAATTCCATTTTTATCGATTTGTACGGTACAGTTTTCATTGGCGTCCTGATTTTTTATTACCAGATTTCTTCCGGCAACCAGGTCGCCGTAGATCAGGTCTGCCCATACCCCGTATACAGGTTTTTTGTCGTACATACCAAGCCCAATGGCAAGTTCAGCTGTTTCCCAGTTATTCATTGTCATAACAAGATTCCGGTCGATGAGTTTCATTTGATATTTGGAATAGGTGTCTGTTTCCTGAATCTTTCTTCTAAGAAGAATTCCGTGTTCATCCACAACGATATCATGGTCGCGGCCGGCCTTTACTGATACCAGGGCGGCATCCAGGCCTTCTTTTTTGATGGCGTCAAATTGTGCGCCTGCGGCGCCTCCCTTTTCTGCCTGGGATGCGATATAACTGTAAGAGGAGGCCATGCTGGCGGCCTTATCGATGATATCCTTTACATCGGACAAGGCGCCCCCTTTGTGATTCGTCACATTGGTAAATGTAACGTCTATTCTATCTGTGACAGGGAAAGATAGTCCTATGGAAGCGATACGCATCCGGTAGATCACCCCGTCGATGCGTACCCGGACGAAGTTGTTGATCCGGAAACCGGAATAGTCGTCATTTACCAGGACACCCTGATACAGGAAGGATTTCTGCCCGACTATGGAAGAGAGGGGAGCATCAATGGTGTATTCTGCCTGACATGCTTTTGCCAGCTCCTGTTCTGCCTTGGCCCGGAGTTCCTTTGCGTGTTCGACAAGCTGGGTATTATTCCGTCCATCCGAGATATAGTTGTCATTTTTATACACATCTTCGCGGATAAAGGAGCGGAGTTCTGCATACTCCTCCGGCGTAAGGTAATTTGACAGTTTAAATCTCTTCTGGAGAGCTTCTCTTTTATTTTTGATCGTATGATCCGTTAAGTCACGATACCTGTCATTTATATTCTGCATGATGTCAAGGTAGGTGTAGATGTCGCTGCCGGAGCTTTCACAGCCGGCATTCCTGCATACATTACCGCTGGAGGTTACGGAAACATTTGAGCTTCCGCATTTCTTACACTGGAATGGCTTGGTTCCGATGAATTCATTTACCGTGTACTTGTCGTTAGCATATCCGCCAATATGGGATGAATTGATCATAGTACTGAAAATGTTGGTCAGATTGTTATAGTACTGAAGCACATAGGATACCTTTCCGTCTGCATCGAGAAAATCGGAATCGTATTCACCATGGAAAGAGCAGAGAGCAAAAATCTGATCCAGCAATACCTTCATCTGGCACTGGATATCCTTCTGCAGGGCCAGATATTTTTTGATCATATCGTTGATAAAGCTGGTAACCTTGTTATTATCTGTTTCCCGAAGCATCCCCTGTAAGACCTCAATGCAGGATTGATATCCATTATAAAATCCATTCAGGCGGTTATAGGAGTATAAGTCCCAGGGCCGTTTTTTTTCATTTTCATATGAGAGGTCAACCTTGCTTAGAAGATATTTTGTGTGCTGGTCAAGATAGGCCTTGTATTCGTTTTCATGAACGTCCGCAAAATAAAACTGGATTTTGAAATTGTTCACGATATTCTGTATGGCCGGGTTTTCAAAGGTGAATTTCTCATTGCTGTCCCCCAGGGTTGCATACGTCTGTTCCGAAGACTGTATATGGAGGGTATAGCTGTCATCACTGTTTCCGGTTCGATATATTTTTATTGTGCCATACCAGTATACCCCATTAGGATTATAAGAATCTGTCTTTGGTGTGATGGCATCGCAGTCAGATAAAAAGGAGTATCCTTCCGGCATAAAGGTCGTAAATAAATTCCGAATCGATGTCCTGGTGGATGTATAATCATAGTTTTTATAACAGCTGATATAAAATTTATTGTTATAGTATTCGCTGATCTTTGACAACACCTGATAAATCGCCTCATCCGTTGTAAGGATTTCTTTTTCCAGGGGAGGCATTTTGCTGCTGCGCAGATAATGTTTTATATCGAAGATATTGTATTCGGTTTCCAGAAGCGTTTCATATTCTCCGATACTTCCCTTGTAATCTGTGTCGTATTGATTCAGATGTTCTCTCAGTTCATGGCTCATCTCTTGTTTCTGCTTGTCGGAAAACATCATAATTCTATCAGAGGCTGACATATTCAGTCCCTGCACCGCCGCCGTGATCATATCATCCCCGCCGGTAATCTTAAAACAGTTTTTGATGCTGTCCTTCTCCCCCCGGATGGATATTTCATCCGACAAGTTCTCTGTTGTGATAAAAATATTCGTGTCCATACCGATATCCCTGACATGTGCCGGGGAACCGCAGTTCTGGCATACGCCATCAATGATGGTGCGGTATTTGTATGTATTAGAGGAGATTTTCTGACTGTCATCCAGCTGATCATAACATCCACCGCAGTACTGCAGGTCATGTACATGGATGACCCTCTGGGGGATTCCGTTTTCCAGATAGATTTGTATATCGAAGGCACAGTTGATCTCTTTCGAGATATCGTTTAGTATGCTGAGGATATCCGTATCACTCCAGGAAAATGTCCGCTGAATCTGGCGGAGGGTTTTTGATACACTGCCGATCCGGTAATGGGGGGCAGCAGAGAGAACCCGGTGGAGCAGAGAAGACTCTCTGTATTTTTTCGCGGTTTCCTCATCGTTGGTGATATCCGGTTCCCGGTAAAATACAGTGGGGTACTGCTGGTCATAGTTATACTGTTCTGTATTATCTGCAGGATTTATCTCCAGGCTTGTGAGGATCTGTGAGAGTTCTGCATGACCTAAGGAGATTCCAGTGACGGATTTGGTAACAGAGGAGTTCTCGTTTTTCTCTATGGCAGCTTCAAAGTAACCATAGCCATCTACCAGGACCACAGACAAATCGTCCAGCCTGTCAAACAAGGGACTGGAGATACTTTCTTTCTCCCGATAATATGAGAAGCTTATCTCGTCTGCCTGGTTGATTTCATTCACCGTGATCTTAAGATTTTCCACGGGATACAGTTCTCCGACTTTCTTTAGCTGTTTGTTCACCAGAAAGATCTGCGGCTGTCTGTATTCATTGGTGATGGGATTTAATTCATATCCGTATTTCTTAAAAGGGATAGACAACTAGACCACCGCCTTTCTTGGTACACGCCAGTCCATACTGACGGTACAGTTTCCGGTTACTGTGATAAGATTTTCCCGGCTGCCAAAGGTGTTCCCAATAGTGAGCCAGTCGTAATTGAAATCGTGATAGAGTGTTTCATGATGACCGCGATATAGATTTTCTGATTCTTCAAACTTCCATTCGGAGGAATCGATTCGCATATTTTTTATAGAAATTTTTTCTCCTGGCAGACAATTGCGGATCTGCATGCATCTTCCGGTAAGGCTGTTTTCTATCTGGATATCCTGTGTGCCGGAAGGATTTCCGGCACAGATCATTATGTTTGGATAAATTTCTCCGATTTCGTCAGAGCTGTCGTATAGACGGACAGTCTTTGTGGTGGAAGAGGAGATTGAGGTAGTCAGGATTTCAGACCAGCCATAGGGGGCGTCACAGGTTACGGTCAGGTTCAGGCCGTAACACTGCCCGCCGATCATATAGCGTTCGGCACTGATCTGACAGTGATAGAAGATATTTTCATAGCCCTCCTGTATAAACTGAAGCCATTTATAGTCTTTCTGTACAAGCCACCGCAGAAGGAAGGCCAGCTCCCGTTCGGAGATTGGCGCATCCTGTCCTGCCATGGCACGATTATATTTGCAGACCTGAAAGGTAAATGTCAGCTGTTCGCTGTATGAGGCACCAGTTTTCATCCACTGGCTGGAGTTGGGGGCTTTAAAGGTAGTAAATTCAATGTGGTTTCCGGCAGTTATCTCTCCGGACTGCCCGCCGTCAAATGAACATAGGATAAGATTGTATTGTTTGCTTGATATTCCATCAAAGGTAAATTCTGTGCAATACACCGGCATTCGCCTCCTTTTTACTGATTTATATTACGCTTTGAATGTTGCTTGTGATGCGGCCGTTTCTTATACAGTCGCTGATACTGATTTCCAGTGCCCGCTGGATTTTACGATTGTTCTGCAGTTCTGTTATAAAATCCTTTGAATTCTCAACATTAGGAAGATCCAGTGACAGATTGACACTGCCGATGGATGTGGATCCACCGGGCGCCAGGGATTTCATATTTTGAAGATATCCTGGGATGGAAACTGGTCTTGTGAACTGCTGCATCATATTGACAGCATCCGGCAGGAGTTTTGTGAAGTCCTGTGTCAGAATTGTTTCATTTGGATTTACCCGGATGGCAATCCTGTCTCCGTCTGACGGAACACCAGATGCGCGGATGATGCCGCCTGTGCGGAATCCGACATGCGGATATTTTTTGGAGAGTGCTTTGTATACTTTTCCATTTGCCTGATAGCTCCCATCACCAGACAGATCACCGAGTATTTGGGCAAACATATTGATATACTTAAGACCGCCGGAACCGGAGCCGGATTTTACGACATAACCGTATTTGGACAATTTTTGATTTAGCTCGCTGCTGAAGGTTTCATTGCTTTTTGCCGGCCTTAGCGGCTTGGCAGTATCCGCTTTTCCTGAATGGACTGCGAGGAAAGATTTTAGCTGTGTGACTTCGGCGTTTCGCATTGACTGTTCGGCATTGCTCATCTGCTGCTGCATGGATGGGAACAAGGGACTGTCTGCCGGCTGACTCGAGTGACTGGCATTTTGTCTGGCATTGTAATTCTGTTCCGCTCCTGAATTGCCGGAAGGGGGATTGGCAGAGGGGGTTCCGATTTCAGTCAGGCATTCCACGATCTTACCAAAGGTTTCTGAATAGCTGTAGCCATAATCTTCTGCCTTTTTATTGAGGATTCCCTGGATGTAACCGCCATTCGTCTGGATTTGAGTAAGTCCGTCCTGCAGCAGCGCATCCGTATCCCGGAACAGACTGCTCAACAGGTCTTCGTACTGGCTGCTCATATTGTCCAGCATGTTCTGCTGGTCGCTGATATATTTGTCATATTCGGTATCCTGCAGATCCATATTTGCTTCATCCAGACTGGTCTGTAATTTTGACCTTCGGGCACGGCCCTCTTCTGAGTCATCACCCTGCAGGGCTGACAGCTGCTTTTCGAGGGTTGATATATTCTTTGTTTTGTCTGCGATATTCCGCTGGTAATCATAGAGATCCTTTTCCATATTCAGCACATTTTTTCTGGCGTCTGTGATACGATTCATATAATCCAGCTGAGCCTGATATTTTGATTTCATCAGATCGATGATCTTCTGTTCTGCGTCAAATTCACTTTTTGCCCATTCCTGCTGGCGGTCTATAATATTTTTGTAGGCTTCTTCCAACTGCTCCATGGAATCATAGTCGTGGCTGCCGTCACCCAGGCGGAGTGTTCCGGTTTCCTTCATGCCGTCCAGTATTTTGCGTTCCTGGTTAAAGTTATCCAGCTGGGCTTTTGATGTGTTATAGTTGATGCCATATGTGCCAAGGGTGCCGAGCCCGGAGTCCGTCAGGCCTCCCGTTTTGGAATCCGTCAGTTCCTGATGGGACAGAAGGGTGGCCATAAAGTCTGCTTCTGTATTGCTGCGTGCGGCATCCTCTGCCATTTTATCCAGCATGGTTGTATGGAGCTCCCGGATGGCGGAAGAGTTATTGGCAATGGCGACATCGCAGTCATTGATTGTATTATCCAGTGTCTGGAGAGTGGATTGTATCTCATACCATTCATCGGAATATATTTTGATATCTCCTTTTGCCATGGCTTCGTCCAATGATTTTTGCACGGCATTCTTTTCATTCAAGGCTTCCTGCCGCTTATTTTGCTCATATTTGTTCTGATCCTGGTAATAATCTGCTGATATGGTCTGACCCCGTGCCTCCATTCGAGCAATCTGATTCTGGATGCCCTGTTCCTTATCATTGAGCTTTCCGATCCTGTTTTCATAGTGCTTCTGGATGTTTTCTATTTTCTGCATCCGTTTTTCCCGGATGGATGTCTTTGCCTCTTCCTTTGCCATATTTTTTTCATTTAGGACATCGGAGGCATAGTCGACATTGTTGTTATAATCGATAAGCTTGTTGTACAGGCTGGAATTGTTCTTCTTTACTGTTTTGAGCAGGGTATCGGGAATCTCTTTTCCTTTTTTGATGAGATTTTTGATCTTCTTTTTCGTCCCTTTTTTCAGGCCGCTTTTTTTGAGGGCGGATAAGGCTGTGTTACCAGATGATGTCCGGAACCTTTTGGCTTTTTTATAGTAGGTGTTGTAGGCTTTGTCATCCGACTGGTAGATGGATATTTCATCATCGAGAAGCTTATTTTTGGCGGAGGCGGAGGCGGCATTGGAATATTTCGCTTCTTTGTAGGAACGCTTTGTCTCATTGTGCTCTAATGCCAGATCCAGCTTCTGCTTATTCAGATCTTTTAGTGAACGGCGGAGCTCCTCGGTTGCTTTCCGTGCCTCTTTCACCTTGTCAATATAATTCTGGTAGCTGGTGATCTTCTTTGCCGTGCCGTCATCATAGCTGTGGATCAGACGGGAAGTTTTCCCGTTGACAGCGCCTTCCTTTACTTTTTCTTTCAGGGACTTATTTGTTTTCTTATTTTTGGAAATCTTGATCCCATTGGCTTTTTTCTCGTATTTTGCAGCGGATTTCTCCTGTGCCCGGAGCAGCTTCGTGGTCTGGGATATTTGTGTGTTCAGATTGTTCTTTTTCGTTTTCAGGGAAAAAAGATTTTCAAATCTGGCTTTGGTCAGGTCTATCCTGGACTGCAGAACTGCCAGCCGGCGGGAGATCCAGTCGATTTCCTGTTTGGTTTTTGAAGTGGAAGATTTGCCCTTAGGGTAATTGTCACCTTTTTTCACTTCTCCGATGGTAAGGTTATTATTCTCTTGTCTCTTTTTAGTGGAATTAGCTTCTGTCTGAAGGGCTCCCTGTATCATAGCTTCAGTTGTTGTTCCATTCATGGAACCGCTGGTTTTATCCTTTTGCCCCCATTGGGAACCAGTGGTTGACACAAGACTGATTCCCTGGGAATCCTTCATTCCAGAGGATAAGGCGATCCTTTTCAACTGAAGCAGCATTTTCATTTCTTTGTTTACGATGCCAAGCTTGTGGCAAAACTCCACCAGAGTGGAGATACTCTGCACATCGTAAAGCCCTGTTTCAGAGATTTGCTGTCTTCTGGTAAGGAATTCTGCCAATTCTTCATTTGAAAAGCCGAGGTAGTTTGCTTCTTTTTTGAGACTCTGTATGTCTGTTTCCATTGGATCTGAGATGTCAATATTGGTCAGCATCGGCTCCAGCTTAGCCTCTCTGGCCTGCTTGAGATTTTTTGCAAGCTGTTCTGCTACCAGCGATTCGGCATTCATAATGCCTGTTTCTTTCAGAAGTGTTTTGTAATAACTCTCATTGGATTTGTCCAGGCCGAGTAGGAAGTTGTTGCTGTTTATATAAGATTTTGCCAGTCTGTCTTGTGCTTCTCTCAGCTCTTCTGTTGATTTAGAACTGTCACCGGCAGTATTCACATAATTCTCCCAAGCCTGCTGACCCGCAGCGTCCCATTCTGAGATACCCAGGGTATTCCGCATAGAGTTTAGGGTTGGTTTCGAGACAGCTCTCTTGTCACTATTTCTTTTCTCATCATAGGCGGCGTTTATGGCTGTGAGACCGTTCCGCATAGTATTAAGCCGTCCGGTATCTTTTACCTGGCGGTTTATTTTCATTGTGGCAGATTCCGCAGAGAGGCCAGTATCTTTCATGATCTGGGCGGCGAGAGAGGAGTTGCTGAATTCTTTTGTGGTGAGTTTGCCTGATCGTGCCAGCTTAAGAAGCCTATTTTTTTCTTCCATTGTTTCATTATCTGTACCTGGCTTGCTGAGGCCGTTCCAGAAAGAAGAAAAAGAAGCTTTTTTTGCTTTGTTTTTTTTCCTCAATTCTTTTAGCGAGAAATCAAGTTCTTCTATGGAGGTCTCTGCGTTTTTACCTTCTGCTATTAGATTATTGAGTTCTTTTTGCGTTACCTTATTTGACTCAGACCATTTATTTAAGTCCTGACTGCGTTCGGAATCATATACTTCCTGCTCTCCATAATGGCTGCCGTTATTGTCAATATATTTGACTTTTTTGGTTTTTTTGGCATTAAAATGTTCTGTGAGTGTTTTTTGAAACTTGTCGTAATCAGTATCAACATGATCAAGATGAAAGGATTCCTTTAGTGCATCAATTTGTTCAATGGAAGCAGTACCTCCATACAATTCATCAGCAATTGTGGATATATAGCTATGCACCAGAGACTTGGCTTCTGATGGACTTAGTTCATTAGTATTTAAGCTGAATAAGTTCTGGACAGCATCTGCAACATTATTTTTATTTGAATTAATATCATCAATAAATCCAGCCACCCAGGTTTCCACAGACAGCTGGTCGGTCAAGTCAATATCCAGATCAGCGAGAGCCTCGGAGTTCAGTCCGGAAATCATGGAAGAAATCGCAGATTTTGTATTTTCCTCTAATGACCAGAAATCGTCATCAGCAAGCAGCATACTGTTCATGGCAGAGGTTACCTGTCCGGCTTTTGTTGATAATGTTTGTTCGATTCCTTTTATTTTCTGGGAAAGTATACGCTGAACCTGCGCATATTCTTCATCTGACATATCTGAAACTTTATCCACATCAATTCCTAACAATTCCTCAACCAGATTTGCTTCTTTGCTGTCACCAAACCTGCTATCATTTAAAATATCAGACCATTTCGCTCTGTCTGTGTTGACCAATTGATTAAGAATATTTACCTGCTCTTGCTCTGAAAACTCTGGTGTAGCTCCGAAGAGCTCACTACCATAGTCAGTCTTGGGATCGAGAAGGAAAATTCTTGACTTGCCTTTGATGATTGCATTCACTGCATCGCGCCATAAGTTACTCCAGCCATATGAATCAGTTTCGCTGCTATAATTAAAATCATCCAGAATATCTTGTATTGTGTTGCCGTCGTCATCACCGTTACGTAGATAATTTTGTGCCTGTGATCGTATTGCATTATTGTACTGTTCTCTTGCATCTTGAATTCTGCCGCCTACAAAAGCAATTTTTTCACCTTGTTCATTAAACAGGGCGTTTAAATGCGGCATAAGCTCGGAAAGCTCCTGAACCGTATTTTTGTATTCCGTATATTGCTGGTCGGTAAGGGATATATTGGCCCCCATATCACTGACGCCTTTAGACAGCTCCTGGTATTTTACTGATAGTTCATCTATTTTTGTGCTGCCCTCTGAGAATGACTGATAGAAATTATTGAGTGAGGAACCGATCGCTTTTGCTTTTTCAGCAGCCCGTTCTTCTTTTTCCTCCAGAGATATAAAAAGTTCAGCTGCCGTGTTGATCAGTACACTGGCAGCCGCTTCTATACCATTTAGTGCTAAAGCGGGTTTAAGGGCTTCAAGTAAACTTCCCGTCTTGCTGGCAGTCGCGGAGAAATCAGAGGTTGCTTTGCTGTTATTAACCATCCAGTTCTGATAGGCGGTTGAAACGTCGCCTACACCATTCCAGACCTGGAGAAAGGATTTGAGTTCTTTCCGGTGATCTGTTATTTTGTGAACATCAAATAAATGCTCATAGTCTTTTACTTTATCGATATGAATTGTTGTATCATTGATTAGGCCGAAGAATTTCTTTGTTTCATCTGACATATTGGAAATACCATTTATTTGCCCATCCCGTATACCAGTGAAATTTATCCCGCTATCATTTGGTACTGCCTGCTGATATCGAAATAAATACTTCCATTTGCTTCTGACAAATGATATAATAACTATATAAGTAGATATTGGGAGGTGCAGTATGCTTAAATTATGCAAGAAATGCTTTGATAATCCGCCTTCAGATAAAGTAGGTGACAATGGCTATTGGCCGTATTTGTTTGATGATGATTACGAATGTCCTCAATGTGGAGCAGAATTGGTGGATATTGATTGCCCAGTTGAAGATTATTTTATTATTGTTCAAACTTCTGGTGACAAATCATTTATTCAGGCAATGATGGAGCTGAGGGAGAAAGATCTTATCGAATACCATTTAAAGCTGCAGCAATTTGAAACCCAAATAATGCAGCAAGACAAACTTAAATATCAGAAGGAGGCGGCACAGGCGCCATATATTCCCCGGTGTCCCAATTGCCACAGTACAAACATTTTCCGGATATCTAGCTTGGCAAGAGGCATATCAGTGGGGCTGGCTGGGCTTTGCAGCGATTTGATAAATAAATCCTATAAATGTAAGGCTTGTGGATATACCTGGTAGATAGATAATTTGGGAGCTGGGAGCTAAGGTGTGCCTCACTTAATCCAATAGCAGTGTTCCTTATATTATCCAAAAGGAGGCGTGGCCCTATGTCTTTGATCAGCTGCCCGGAGTGTAATAAAGAGATTTCAGATACCTCTTCAAAATGCATCCATTGTGGATATCAATTGAAAAAGAAAAAACCAGTTAAAAAAATCATGGCGGTAACTGGATCCGTTATAGTGATCCTTGCTGCCGTTGTACTGCTTGTACTAAAACTCTGTCAGCCGGATCCCATCTTTCCGACTTATCTTGAATTAATGGAATGCCGATCGCCGGAAAAGGTTAAGGATATATTAGGAGAGGAATTTTCACATAGTGATCATGAAAATGGATTTGTCTTTGATACCTATCGGGATATCGAGATTGATGGCCTAGGATGTGTTTTGCTCTCAATTCATTATGAAAATGGAAAATGTACGGGGATATCCTGGCAAACCCAAAAGATGGACCAGGGAACCAAGGATACATTTTTTGAAACCATGGTTGACCGGTTTGGTGATGTGCAGGGTTATCAGACCGAAAAATATGCTGATATAACGTCGGAGCAGTTTCATTGGAAAGGCGAAGAAGATTTTTGGGTACATATCAACCATTCGGATGAAGATGAGGAGGGGATTTATTATATTAAAGTTATGGTTAACTGGAGATATATTTAAATGTTTTAATAATTTGTAACTGCACTGGGGAGCTAAGGTGTGCCTTACTTATTCCAATAACAGTGTTCCTAATATTATCCAAAAGGAGGCGTGGCCCTATGTCTTTGATCAGCTGCCCGGAGTGTAATAAAGAGATTTCAGATACCTCTTCAAAATGCATCCATTGTGGATATCAATTGAAAAAGAAAAAACCAGTTAAAAAAATCATGGCGGTAACCGGATCCGTTATAGTGATCCTTGCTGCCGTTGTACTGCTTGTACTAAAATTCTGTCAGCCGGCTTCCATTTTTCCGTCTTTTATAGAATTAATGGAATGTCGATCGCCGGAAAAGGTTAAGGATATATTGGGCGAGGATTTTTCTCATAATGATTTTGAAGATGGATTTGCTTTTGATACCTATCGGGATATTGAGATTGATGGCCTAGGCTGTGTGTTATTCAAGATCCGTTATAAAAATGGAAAATGTATAGGAATATCCTGGCAAACCCAAAATATGGACCAGGGAACCAAGGATATATTTTTTGAAGCCATGGTTGACCGGTTCGGTGATGTGCAGGGTTATCAGACCGAACGATATGGCGATATAACGTCGGAGCAGTTTCATTGGAAAGGCGAAGAAGAATTTTGGCTACATAACAACCATTCGGATGAAGACGGGGAGGGGATTTATTATATTGACGTTACCGTAAACTGGAGATAGATTTAAATGTTTTATAATTTTTAACTGCACTGGGGAGCGAAGGTGTGTCTTACTTATTCCAATAACAGTGTTCCTAATATTATTCAAAAGGAGGCGTGGCTCTATGTCTTTGATCAGCTGTCCGGAATGTAATAAAGAGATTTCAGATACCTCTTCAAAATGCATCCATTGTGGATATCAATTGAAAAAGAAAAAACCAGTTAAAAAAATCATGGTGGTAACCGGATCCGTGATGGTGATCCTTGCTGCCGTTGTACTGCTTGTACTAAAACTCTGTCAGCCGGATCCCATTTTTCCAACTTTTATTGAATTAATGGAATGCCGATCGCCGGAAAAGGTTAAGGATATATTAGGAGAGGAATTTTCACATAGTGATCATGAAAATGGATTTGTCTTTGATACCTATCGGGATATCGAGATTGATGGCCTAGGATGTGTTTTGCTCTCAATTGATTATGAAAATGGAAAATGTACGGGGATATCCTGGCAAACCCAAAAGATGGACCAGGGATCCAAGGATACATTTTTTGAAACCATGGTTGACCGGTTTGGTGATGTGCAGGGTTATCAGACCGAACGATATGGCGATATAACGTCGGAGCAGTTTCATTGGAAAGGCGAAGAAGAATTTTGGCTACATAACAACCATTCGGATGAAGATGGGGAGGGGATTTATTATATTGAAGTTACCGTAAACTGGAGATAAATTTATATATATCAAAAGTTTGTAAACCGTAACAGGTGCTAAGGTGTATCTTATTTTCCCATAACAGTATTCCTAATATTACCCATTAAGGAGGCGTGGCTCTATGTCTTTGATCAGCTGCCCGGAGTGTAATAAAGAGATTTCAGATACCTCTTCAAAGTGCATCCATTGTGGATATCAATTGAAAAAGAAAAAGCCAGTTAAAAAGATCATGGCAGTAATTGGATCCGTGTTGGTGATCCTTACTGCCGTTGTACTGCTTGTACTAAAATTCTGTCAGCCGGATCCAATCTTCCCGACTTTTATTGAATTAATGGAATGCCGATCGCCGGAAACGGTTAAGGATATATTGGGCGGGGATTTTACTTATGATGATCATGAAAATGGCTTTGCTTTTGACACCTATCGGGATATCGAGATTGATGGCTTAGGCTGTCCTTTGTTCTCTATCGATTATGAGAATGGAAAATGTATAGGAATATCCTGGCAAACCCAAAAGATGGACCAGGGAACCAAGGATACATTTTTTGAAGCCATGGTTGACCGGTTTGGTGATGTGCAGGGTTATCAGACCGATAAATATGCCGATATAACGTCGGAGCAGTTTCATTGGAAAGGTGAAGAAGATTTTTGGATGAATATTGACCACTCAGATGAAGACAGGGAGGGGATTTATTTTATTGAAGTTTTGGTTAACTGGAGATAAATTTATTTGTTAGAGATATTTGTGCCCGCTTTCACGGGGGTCAGACTGTATATCACAACTGTATGCAATTACGCCTGCATGCAGTCGAACCTTGTCAGTCGTTGGGGGTTAAGGCGTGGCATTATCTGCCACAGCTATCTGCCATAATCATGTCAGACTTAGCCTTTCCCTGCTTTCAGTGTCTTGTGTCATGGCACGTCACACTTACCTATTGATCAGCCATTCCTTTTCGTATCGCTATATAAATGCACAGATGCAGATCAGAAGATATAACGGATACTAAAGCATAAAACGTTACTTAGATTCTCATCCTATAACATACCATATACGTTTCTTTCTGCTTTTCAGCACCTTGCCGTCTGCCGTTTCCGGCTCCGTTTTGGATTGTATATGATCTTTAGGCTTTCCAGCATATTCGGTTTTTATAATTGGTTTCAATTAAAGGTATCCATCTTATTTTATGTGGCTGATGCTCCCGTCCGTTGGCTGCATGGCGTTATTATGCAACCTTAGAGGGGTGGGCGCAGTACGTTTTACCACAGGAACATCGTACGTTCACCAATACCTTCCTTAATGCTCTGAGTAATGGCATTACGGATCTGGTTTTTCAGGGCGGAGATAGAGGAGGAATCCAGTTCCGCCTGAATTTCTAATTTGTTATTGTCTTTTAACATTATGTATCATCCCCTTTCCAATTTTCTAAAAACTGTTTAAACATCTGATGCATTCCCACGGATGCAAGTCCGGATATCATTCCGCTGAGTATTATATCCGGGCTGATGTGCCATCCGTTGATCCATACGGCAAGGATTACACCGATGCCGGCCACGAGACCGGGAATAAATTTATTATTGATGTCAGAGATCCATTGTTTCATAATATATCCAGTGCAAAGACATATACCCAGGATTACAGGAAGTATAAAGTCATTTAAAAAATTCATATTTTCACCTCCCAGTGATAGCGAATGAATAGTGGTACGTTGGTTTTCTTCCATTCAAAAACCTTCTCGTAGTTTTCGTTTATAGTCGTCATATATGATCTGCATTGACACCTGGATTTCTCCATTTTCCAGATCGTTTTCTTCTAAGAGCTTTTCATACTTTTCATATATATGGATACAGTGCTTATAGCTGTCTTTGTTACAGGGTCTGCCCTCGGATACCCTGGTTGCGAAATTATTGATTTCCCATCGCATATCGTCAATTTCCTTGTCAATAAACATCCGGGTAAGTTTTTTTATGTCAGCGCGCATTTGTGCATCATCCTGATCAGATTTTTTCATATCTTCCTTGTGCTTTTCCTGCAGTTCAGTGAGATTCTGGGAAGTTTTGATGAGGAGTTGGTGTTCTTCCCGATTTTTACGCATCCATCTCGTTTCCAGTCCCAGTTTATTGATGGTCCACTCAAAAAGTGACGAGATTGATTTTATACCAATCAGTATACCTGTGACTGCGAGAAAGACAGAGGGAAAATCTACATGCATTAATTCAACGATTGAATCCATAGCTAACTTCACCACACTTTTATAGCTCTTCCAGCCTTGCCTTGTATTCTTCAAAGACATTCTCAACGGCGGCGATCAGGTCCTGGTATCGTTTTCTGAGAATCTTTGTTTCAGTAATTAGATTCTCATAGTCTTCTTTATAACCTCTGATCGAGTTAAGTTTTGCCAGAAGGCTGTCACGCTCTTTTTTTAAACGTTCAGATTCTCTTTTCCAAATCATTTGATTTTTTTTGTCTGTTTTGTTTGAAAATATTCGTATATTCATATACGTTTTCTCCTTTCTGGGATTATTAGCAAGTAATATATTATTAAAGATTTATCATTACTTTGCATTTAGCTCAACGGCGGGAATGGAACCCGCCATTGAGCAGAGAAAGCCACTGCGGCAGATTTATGCTACCACAACAGTGATCTCATCTGTGATGTCCTGATAAGTGACTGTGATCCTGGCGGAACCGCTTGCTGCCGCAGTGACAACACCGGCGTCGTCTACGGCAGCGGTGGATGGGGTGTCGCTGACAAATTCACAGGCTGCGTTGTCCAGCTCTACCGGAGCATAGAGAGAGCCCTTGAGTCCAATCACGGAGATTTTGGCAGAAGTGGAATCTGTCGTATCCAGATTCATCGTTGCCGGTGTGGCAGCGATCTCCAGAACAGAAATGGCGCTTTCCGTATCGTCAAATTCTTTAATGTAAGCATAGACGCTTCCCTCAGAGCAGCAGTCGTTCTCCACAGCCAGGGCCTTTCCTTCCAGACTGGTGGAAGTTGCGCCGTCCGGGGTGAGTTCGATATTGAAATTGCCATTCAGCTGATAGGATGGGATCGTGATCTGCACGCTGCCCACTTTGCCGAGCTTATTGTTGTGCTTGTCCACATCCAGAATCAGGCGGCCGCACATTGGCGTGGTGTCGGAATTGATGGTGATGGATTTGGCAGTTCTGTTATAACGGTATGTGGCTTTCACGGAGTCGCCCTCATTTGTCAGACCGTAGCTTGACAGGTCGATCTTGTTTTCTGTCGGAGTGACCGTGATGAATGAGCCGTTCGGCAGCTCCACTGCCACGTCGCCCACTGGGACTGCGCCGAGAACGCCGGTTCCGTCTGTCAGTGCGACATGCTCGCCGAGCTTATATACATCTGTCATGCCCTCTGTGATCTTAGAGCCGGATGCCATGGCGAGATATTCCAGTTTCCAGTCAGCGGCTTCCAGAGTAGCGCTGAGTTTTCTTCCATACTTGAAAGCATAGACGAGCTTATTGCCCTTTCCCGCATTGACCTCCTGCTCCTCTGTCGTTACTTCCAGAGAAGTGTTGAGGTTTGTTGTTCCAGTACAGGCAAGTACGTCGCCTACATAGAAGGCAAAGTCCGCTGTGCTCACCAAAAAGTTTTTCGTGTTGTTTTCCATAGTATTTTCCTCACTTTCATAGTTTTCTTCGTAATGAAGTTTCATCGGTTTTCAATTCCTTGTATTTATCTTCCTCAAGGTCTTCAAAGGATGTCATCCAGTGCTTCAAGGGTTCCTTAAAGGTAACCATGCCGCTGCATTCCCCGGTTTTGGCGATGGTATAGCTCTCCTTAAGCTGGAAACGCCGGATATAACGCCAGAACTTGCGAATGGTCATATTCATGATCCTTTCCTCAGTTGTATTCATGGCGATCACAAGGGAATCAATATAATCTTCTATATTGGCTCTGCTCTTATCTTTGTTTAGGTCGTTTTTGGCTTTCATCAGCCGCTGTTCCGTGTCATAATGAAGAAATTCATCCATATCAAAGTCGATATCGTTCTGCGCGATAATGATCCGTCTGAGATCATCGAACATTTTGGATGTAAGGCGTTCTTCACAGAGATAGACCTTACCTGTACTCTGGTCCAGTTGTATGTCTGCATCCCTGCAGCACAACTGCAGCAGCTGGGCCGCATACAGGAAATACTGGGAAAGCCCGGGGATCTGATACCGATTTTCCAGTTCCTTGTTGCCCAGGCTGTATAGGAGGAATTCAAGATAGGTCATCTTAATGATCTCTTTCTCATGAAATATACTGTTTTTTCGTACTGTCAGCGACTGGGAAAGAAACTGGAAGGAGAGTATATCCTTCATTGTTACCGGACGCAGCGTGATTTTCTCATCATAGGGTATTTCCTTGTTGAAGATAACAAAGGAAAAGAGCGATTCATTCGTCATAGTATTCCTCCTTTATGATCCGTTGTGCGAATGACAGAATACAGGCAGCAGTCATCCCAGAAAGGGAGTTCTGCCGCCTGGCCAGTCCGGGGAAGAAGAGCAGTTACCGCCAGACTGTGAAGAAAGTCTGGGGTGTATTCCAGACCCGGAGATAAATGTTAGAAATGATATCCACTACTGTATATATACGCGATGCCTGACAGGCGCTAAGTGCCGGAAGGCGGGCTGTATTACTAATTTTCTAAATCAAACATACGTTTGGTTTTCATGTTTTTTCGGGATCGTTCTCTGTTTACAGCAGCGGCGCAGGCTTTACAATATTTAACGCGGTTATTTGTCTTTTCGATCATTCTGCCGCAGACGGTGCAGCGTGTATAGGTTTTATGATCACGGAGTCCGTAATACTGCTTTTGCCATTTTTTCATTGCACCCTCCAGTGACCGGCAGAAATATCGTATGTAGAAATTGTCCTCGTTCATGAAGTCATAAATATTGCCGCAAGACATTTCTTCCTCGCATTCCTCCAAAAGGCGGCAGGTATGGAATATCTTCAATAAAAAACCCTCCACTACTTTTTTGTATTCCATCCAGGATAATTGCATCTTCTGCTTCTGATAGGCGGCGTATCGTATTTCTGCTTCTGACAGGGCGCTCTGAATCTGTGCCGTGACTTCATCCGGCGCCATTTCCGTTCCGCCCTCCCATTGGTAATATAGCTGCTTCGGAATCTGCAGAAGACAAATGTAGTCTTTATTCAATATAATGTCCCGGTCAAAGTACCGGGTATAGAGGTTATTGATCTTCTGACGGATCAGGCTGCACCAGTCGGTATTCCGTGTACGGGATTCACAGCCGTTGTATCCGATGGCTGTCCAGGGCTGGAAGACCTGCCCGGTGTCGGTTTCCTGCAGCTCCTTTCGGATGGAGAAGCGGATTGTCTTTGTCCGGGTTCGTCTTTTGTTGCTGCTTGACCAGATGGAGGAGCAGAATATGCGGAAAATATCGTCCCGCTCCGCATCGGAGACAGCGTTTTTATAATCCTCTATGATCTCATATAAATATCGTTCCATGTTATACCTCCATTTCGTAGTATTTTCCGAGATATTCATACGAAGTCCCTGAGGGAGAACCGATTTCCTGTATGGAAATTTTCTGCCCGGGCTCCGAGTGTTCTTTCAGATTCTTTATAATATATTCTCCATAGCCTGACCATGCCAGGGATTTGCTGACGGAATGATTTTGGTAAGAGACATAGATAACGTAATTGGCGATGGTTTCTTCATCGAGTCCAAGCTCTGCAGCCAGCTGTTCCTTTTTCTGCTGGATAAGTTTCTCCATGTGAAATGGCTCGTCCTCTTCCTGCAAATCTTCCCGAAGTCTCATATAGCTTCGCAGATCATCGGCATATTCATTCACGGCGCGCCGGATCATGCGGAGAACCCTGCGATCCGGGCAGCTGAAATCGTCCCGCAGGATAAGGGCGCGGATCTGCTCCAGATTGGTTCTGCTGTGATCCCACACAATATGCTTCCTCTCCCAGGTACATATGTAATCGCACAATTCATTCATGGGTGAGGGGGAGCGATAGGCGTTCAGTTTAAGCTTGTCCTCCTTATCTGTGATAGATTTGTTTTTTTCCACGAGCTTTTTGTACTTTTCCATCTTGGCAGGATAGTGGTGGAGCAGGAACCAGGGAAGCTGTTTCACATATTTTCTCAGTCCCTGATGCATGTGCCATCGGATTCCGGTTTTGAGAAAATCGATTTCCTTTCCCTGATAGATCCGGAGCAGGGAGGCATAGTCAGAGTAAAGCCTGCGCACCTCTTCCTTAGTTGTGTAGTGATTCTCGATACTGGTGGCGGCATTGGTGATCTCGCCGATCCGGCTGTCCCGTGTCATGATTTCATATTCCACGATATTTTCCAGCGTATATGGTTTTGGCTCAGCGGCTGCCTTGTCCTCGATATCAAGGATAATTGGTTTCTCAATCTTCGATCCGGCCAGTATGGGATCGTCGCACAGGAAGAAAATATCCCCGTCAAAATCAGCGCCGCCCTGCTGGGGAGCGGAAATGTCATACATATTAAACATTACGATATCCTGATCCTGCAGACAGCGGAACCATTTTTCGGTCAGTTCGTTTTTTACGATCCTGGTCTTATTGACCTCGGAGGGATCCACCAGCGGCGAGCGAAAGGAGAGAATGCTGCCGCTGTCCAGAATACTGCTGTACAGCTCCCCCTCTCTCAGGCATCCTACGGGTTCTTCGCCGGCGGCATACTGCAGATAGCCGACCATATCGCCCACGCCGGTATGATACAAACCAGAAGCATATATTTTCCCTATTTTGGCCTCGTTAATGGATTTTTTTAATTTCCGGTAGATATACTGTCTCACGGCAGGATCGGTGAGCATGATATCATTGATAAGGGCTGCCTCGAGATAACGGCTTTTGGGGGGCTGGCCAGAGGAATCCATAATTCCCATATATTTATAGGTATAAAATTTATCACCCCGGATGATCTTTTCAAAGAGACGGGTGGTGTACCTTGCCAGCTGGATCATCTTTCCATCGTGGGTGCTGTCCAGAATATCATAATCCTGGTTTTCCCTGTCCTCCCAATAGCTGATGTAGCCGGGGTTCCATAGATCCAGACACTGAAGATACTGGAAGTTCATGCGCGTATACCGGCTGATCTGCCGGATATCGTGGCTGTATTTGCTTATGCCAAGCTTGAACTGATATTTTTTCAGCGTCTCGCGATAGGCTGTCCACGCCTGATCTCCGTATTTCTCCCAGAATATTCCGTGACCTTTGAACATGGAAACATTCCAGATACAGTCAATGGTGTCGATGGGATGGCTGTGGCCGTAAACATCTGTGATGGCATCGTACCCCCATTCCCGGAGCATTTGCCGGAATGGTACGTATACGGAATATCCTTTTATGAAAGGCAGGCGGATCTGTGCTCCTGCCGCATCGTAATCAAGCCCCAGTTCCTCTCTGATATGTTCCATAAATTCGTGTTCATGGCACCCGCAGCCGTCAAATGGAGAGATTTCCAGATCCTTACAGCCCTCCTGGATTTCCCTTCTCCTGTCCTTCGTTCTGACATATTTGATGTACTGGTCTGGCAGGATTTTTTTGTATTCATCTATAATCACTATATTTGGCATATAGTGATGGAGCAGGGTACAGGAACTGAATACGAGGCACCGGGCCGCCTCGTATTTGGATATGACACAGCGGCTGGTTTCAATATCCATCTGGGTGGCGGCATATAAATCGTCATATATGCCGTCACAAACAAATGCGGTGATGCCGGCTTTTGCCTGAGAAGCTGATTTGCCAAAACGGCGGAAATGGATTCCATTGCAGCAGAAACCATCCGCTAAAAGCTGGCGCAGAGCATCCTCCTGTTTTGGATTTTTCTTTGCTGTTACGAGGATCATCTCACTGATATGCTCCGAGGGCCTGCCGCGAAGCCGTTCAATCTGATCCAGGAGGAGAGAGGGCTCCTGTGCCACCAGATATCCCCTTTCGATCTCCTCATTTCGGCGGATGGTGATGTCAAAGTTTTGTGAGATAATTTCTTTCAGCGGAATTTTCAGCATTGTATACTGTTTTGCCATGCGGTATCCTCCTTCTTTCTTATCTGTTATTTTTCATCTGTTTCCTTTTGAGGCCTTCTAATATATATTTCTCCTTTTGGGTTTCATTTTTTCAAAAAACAGAATATATGTTCGAAAAATATGTTGACAAAAAAGAACAAGTGTTCTATAATCATACTAAGATTAAAACAGAAGAGGAGGTAGCAACATGGAAGAGATCCTGACTGCTTATTATGAAAATAATGCCATTAAGCTTCGCAGGCTGGTAGACCAGATTCTGAAACGGTTTGGAAAGATTCCGGACAGAGAGGATTTTTATTCTCTGGCGAATGAAGTGTTTGCGGAGGTTCTGAAAGAATATGACGCATCCCGGTCATTTGATGTATTTCTATATTCATGCCTGTGTAACCGGATAAAAAGTGAGATCCGCCGTCGCAACAGGAAAAGGCGGAAAGCAGACTTTTTGTCAGTCTCGCTGGACATTCCCATCGATGGAGGGGAAGAACTGATTCTGGCTGATGTCTTAGCCGATGGGTTTGACCTGGAAAAAGAGGTGATCGGAGAGGACAGTCATAAGTCTGTGCAGATTCAAAGGTATCTTTGCCGGCTGTCGAGACGGCAGAGGGAGGTTGTCCGGCTTCTGGCAGACTCCTACCGCGCTGGTGAAGTCCAGGAGATACTGCATCTGACGCGGAAAGAGTACGCAGACGCTCTATCAGGCATAAAGTCTTATGAAAATGTTTCGCTGCTTTTCTAATTGTGGCGAAAGGAAGGGACAGTATACAGAAAAGCCCGTCCCCAATTGCTGGGGGGGGAGATTGGCATCGTTGCGATACACGGGAAAGGATGTGGAGCGAAATGGATTTAATGAGGGAAAGAAGGACAAAGGACGCTTATATGAACTCTGCGATACAAAATATGTTTATGAGGGGCCAGCTCAGAAAGGATCATCCCCTGCAGAGAAAGCCGGATCAGTGGGACAAACAGGAGAAAGACGGACTGATCGTAACGGTTCTCAAGGGGGAGGATATCGATTCCATCAAAGTATGTGAACAGCTGACAGAGAAGGGTGTTGTGCTCTGGGTAATTGACGGCATTCAGAGACTTACGGTTCTGAATAGTTACCAGAACGGCACATTTAAGCTTGGAAAGAGCATTGAATGCCCTATTTTTCAGTATCAGAGAGTGAGGACAGACTGTAAGGGGAAGATTTTGAAGGACGGGCAGGACAATTATGTATATGAGATCGTTGAGATTGACCTGCGCGGGAAGGGCTATGAGGATCTTCCTGTGGAGTTAAAGGAGAAATTTGATAATTACAAGATTGATGTGGTAAAACATCTGGACTGCTCGGAGGATGAGATTGGATATCATATAAGGCGATATAACAGGCAGAGATCCATGAATGCCTCTCAATATGCGGTCACGTATATGGACAATATGGCCGGGGCGGTCAAGCAGATTTCCCTGAATCACCGGTTTTTCAGGGAGTATGATATTTATACGGAGCGGGAGATCAGCAATGGGACTATTGAGAGGATTGTGATCGAATCGGTTATGTGCATGTATCATCTGGATCATTGGCAGAAACAGAGCCGCAGGATTGGGGCGTATCTCAATGAGTTTTCCAGGAAAGAAGAATTTGAGAGACTTAGTGACAATTTAGATCGCCTTGGAGATATTTACAAGGAGGAGTTCCGTCCTATATTTACTTCCGGGGAATCTTATATCTGGTTTACTTTGTTTGACCGGTTTACTGCCCTGCCCTTTTCGGACAAGGACTTCGCGGATTTTCTCGCAGCATATCAGGGCGGACTCTGCAGCGCAGGGCAGGAGACCGGGCAGTTTAATGGCGCAAAGAAGCCTATGAAGGACAAGGCGGCAGTGGCAAAGAGGCTGAGATTTCTCGAGACACGGATGCATGAATTTCTTCATATTAAAAAGGAAGATTTGAAAGAGCAGGATCTCCTCCGGTTTATCCAGGTTAATGTAAATCGGGCTGTAACGAGGGAGGATCTGGAACAGTATGAAGAAGTTCTGGAAGATCTGACAATGAAAGTGGATCATGCTTCCAGGCTGCTGGACAGACGGAACAGGCCCTCGATGACTGCTTTGGTAGCGTATTCCTTTGATGCTGACATCGATCTGGATGATTGGATCATCGATTATTTTGGGCGAAATCATTCTTTCCTTCTGGATCAGAGGGAGAATTTTATCCGGATGCGTGAGGATCTGGACTGTTTTGAAAAGAGAAAAGCCCGCCGTCAGCCGGCTGCCGGGTAAAAACAATTATACTTCCTGTTCTTTTTTCAATTCCTTGACAAATAGTATATAATAAGATAAAATAATAACGATTCAGGTTATTTGATCTTAATAGTCCCCTCATTTCTGTTATCAGGACAGTGAATGCAGGACTATAAAATAAAAGCAAAAAGGAGAATAGTATTATGTTAGAAAAAATGCAGGAACTTATCGCAGATCAGTTAAGTGTAGATGCAGACAGCATTACAGAGGCATCTTCTTTCAAAGATGATTTGGGGGCAGATTCCCTTGACCTTTATGAGCTGATCATGGCTCTGGAGGAGGAGTATGATGTTGAGATTCCTACAGACGATCTGGAAAGTATCAATACTGTAGGTGACGTAATTAATTTCCTGAAAGAAAAAGGTGTAGAGTAAACGAAAAAGCACATAAGTCTGGCGACAGACCACGAACTGACACCAGGAAAGGCATCCACTGTTTGCCTTACCCTGGTGTTACTTGTTATAAAGAGGGAAGAGTAAAAAGCGCGAGTGATTGGAGGATAAGATGGGTAAGATTGCATTTGTATTCCCTGGACAGGGAGCACAGGCAGTGGGAATGGGGAAGGATGTCTTTGACCATTCCGAGACTGCCAGAGAGGTATTCGAAAAAGCAGGCGCGGCAGTTGATCTGGATCTGAAGGCTCTCTGTTTTGAAGAAAATAATGACATCAATATTACGGAGTATACGCAGGTTTGTCTTCTGACTACCAGTGTGGCTATTATGGAAGTGATCCGGGAAAGAGGGATCCGGCCGGATGTGGCAGCAGGACAGAGCCTTGGGGAATATGGTGCGCTGGTGGCAGTAGGAGCCATGAATTTCATTGATGCGGCCAAAGCTGTCCGCAAGAGAGGTATCTTTATGCAGGAAGAGGTTCCGGCAGGAGAAGGTGGGATGGCAGCCATCCTTGGCATGAATGCAGATGAGATTGATGCTGTCATTGCCGATATGGAGGACGTCCAGTGCGCCAATTACAATTGTCCGGGGCAGATCGTAATCTCAGGAAAGACAGAGCAGGTAGCTCTGGCAGCGGAGAAATTGAAGGAGGCGGGTGCCCGGAGGGCAGTGATCCTGAATGTGAGTGGACCGTTCCATTCCAGCATTCTTACCGGCGCTGGGGAGAAGCTGGAGAAGGTTTTGGATGAACTGACGATCCGTAAACCTGAGATTCCTTATGTTGCCAATGTAAACGCCAGCTATATTACGGAGCAGGAAGATATCAAACCGCTGCTGGTGCAGCAGGTAAGCAATTCCGTGCGCTGGCAGCAGTCGGTGGAGACCATGGTGGCAAATGGTGTGGATACTTTTATTGAGATCGGTCCAGGAAAGACCCTTGCCGGATTTAATAAGAAGATTGGGAAAGCCATCGGAAAGGAACTTACTACATATAATGTAAGCACAATGGAAGAGATAGATGCGTTAGCTGCCGCACTGGCAAAATAAAATGGGAGATGGATCATGATTTTAGAAGATAAAATTGCAGTAGTTACGGGCGCCGGCCGTGGGATTGGCCGCGGTATTGCACTGGCTTTGGCTAGAGAGGGCGCATTTGTGGTTGTAAATTACAATGGTTCAAAGGAGAGCGCAGAGGGCGTTGCAGCCGAGATTGAAAAAAATGGCGGCAGGGCGGCGGCAATCCAGTGTAATGTCAGTGATTTTGAGGCCGCGAAGGATTTTTATGCAGGGATTGTGAAAGAGTATGGAAGAATTGATATTCTGGTAAACAATGCCGGTATTACAAGGGACAACCTGATCATGAAAATGTCAGAGGAAGAGTTTTCGGATGTGATCCAGACCAACCTGGCGGGCACTTTCAATGGAGTGAAGTTTGTGACACGGCCGATGATGAAGCAGAGATATGGTCATATTATCAACATTGCTTCTGTTTCCGGCGTTACTGGCAATATGGGGCAGGCCAACTATTCGGCTTCCAAGGCGGGAGTCATTGGGCTGACGAAAGCTGCGGCCAAGGAACTGGCATCCCGTAACATTACGGTGAATGCCATTGCTCCGGGATTTATCGCCACTGATATGACGGATAAGCTTTCCGATGCGGTGAAGGAAGAGGCATGTAAGAGCATACCGCTGAAAGAATTTGGCAGGGTTGAAGATGTGGCGGAGGCTGTTGTTTTTCTCGCCTCGGACAGAGCGCGTTATATCACCGGGCAGGTACTGTGTGTAGACGGCGGAATCGCCATGTGACTAAAACAGTGAGCCGAGTAAAAACAGATGTCATGCTTGCATGAACAGCTGTTTTTACTCGGCGAACGTCCATCATGAGTAACGGAGCGAAACCGGAGGTGTCGCGGGAGTTACGAAGGATGGAGGGCTGCGGGAGCGGCGAAGCAGCGGCAGCCCGTGTTTTAGGCAGGGAACGTCCATCATGAGTAACGGAGCGAAACCGGAGGTGTCGCGGGAGTTACGAAGGATGGAGGGCTGCGGGAGCGGCGAAGCAGCGGCAGCCCGTGTTTTAGGCAGGGAATGTCCATCATGAGTAACGGAGCGAAACCGAAGGTGACGCGGGAGTTACGAAGGATGGAGAGCTGCGGGAGCGGCGGCAGCAAACATAGAATAATTATGGAGGTAGATCATGAGTAGACGAGTAGTCATTACGGGTCTCGGTGCTGTGACCCCGATTGGCAACAATGTAGAAGATTTTTGGGCAAACATTAAGAAAGGAACGGTTGGGATTGGGCCCATCACCAAATTTGACACAACGGATTACAAGGCACATCTGGGAGCAGAGGTCAAGGATTTTGACCCGACTACTGTTATCGATAAGAAAGCGGCACGGCGGATGGAGGATTTCTCACAGTATGCAGTGGTAGCAGCCAAAGAGGCACTGGATGACAGCGGATTGGATATGGAGAAAGAAGATGCGTTCCGTGTGGGTGTCAGTGTAGGATGCGGTATTGGAAGTCTGCAGTGTGTACAGACGAATTACAAGAAGCTGATGGAAAAAGGCCCGAACAGGGTAGCGCCGCTTATGATCCCCATGCTGATCTCCAATATGGCGGCAGGTAATATTTCCATCCAGTTTGGATTAAAGGGGAAGAATATTAATGTGGTGACAGCCTGTGCGACAGGCAATCATAACATTGGTGAGGGATTCCGTTCGATTCAGTATGGAGAAGCGGATGTTATGCTTGCCGGGGGCGCGGAAGGTGCCATTACGGAGATCGGACTGGCCGGATTTACTGGATTAAATGCACTCACTACTTCGGAAGATCCGCTGAGGGCCTCGATTCCTTTTGATGCGGGCCGGAGCGGTTTTGTTATGGGAGAGGGCGCCGGTATTGTTGTGCTGGAGGAATTGGAGCACGCGAAGAAACGAGGGGCACGCATTTATGCGGAGATTATCGGATATGGAGCTACCAGTGATGCTCATCATCTTACTGCTCCCATTGAGGATGGAAGTGGAGACGCCAAAGCCATTGAATATGCGCTGCAGGATGCAGGAATTCAGCCGGAGGAAGTGGATTATTTTAATGCCCATGGGACAAGTACTCCAATGAACGATGCATTTGAGACCAAAGCCATCAAGCTGGCAATGGGAGAGGCAGCATATCATTGTAAAGTGAGCTCTACGAAATCTATGGTAGGGCATCTTCTGGGAGCCGCCGGAGGAGTGGAGACCATCGCATGTGTAAAATCCATTGAGGAGGGTTATGTACACAAAAATGCAGGTCTGACTGATCAGGATCCAGAATGCGATCTCGACTGTGTGAAAGAAGGCATTGAAATGGATGTGAATGTGGCTGTCAGCAATTCATTGGGCTTTGGCGGACATAATGCCGTTCTTGTATTTAAAAAATATGAATAGGGGAGGACGGATCTTATGGCATTGGATATCAATGAAATAAAAAAAATCATTCCACACCGTTATCCCTTTCTTCTGGTGGACCGCATCGAAGAGATGGAGCCGGGGGTGAGGGCTGCCGGATACAAAAATGTCACAGCAAATGAGCCGTTCTTTCAGGGCCATTTTCCAGAATATCCTGTGATGCCGGGAGTGCTGATCATTGAAGCGCTGGCACAGGTTGGTGCGGTGGCGATTTTGAGCCTGGAAGAAAATAAAGGAAAGCTTGCCTTTTTTGGAGGCATTAAAAATGCCAAATTCCGTAAACAGGTGGTGCCTGGGGACTGTCTAAAGCTGGAGACAGAGATTATCAAATGTAAGGGGCCGATGGGGGTTGGAAAGGCCACCGCTACAGTGGATGGCAAGCTGGCAGCACAGGCAGAGATCAGTTTTATGATACAATGATGAAAAGATAACAAAAAAGGATATCCCAATGGAAGAGAAACCGGGGATATCCTTTTTTATTGTGATAAAACGTCCTGCTTAAGAAATTCTGCTTGTATCGTGCATGGAAATATGATAAACTAAAAATAAAATATATTAACAAAGTGAGGGGTAAATATGAAAAAAATAATCATGAAAAGTAAAGGGTTTCTATCGCTGTTTGTTTTAGTCTTAGTGAGTGTGTTTTTCATATCTTCTGTTACAGCGGCTTCTTTAAATGCGACGGGCAAAAGGCAGTATAAGGCTTCCAAAGGTTATCGGAGCCAGACGAAAGTCACAGGTGCCTATGACGACAGAGGGTTTGCTTACAATATTAGTGCACTGGCCCGCATTGGCAGTAAGGACAAGATTGTTTATGGTGCTGGTTCGGTAACCTCTTATTCTCCCTATATTCTGAATAAGATGAATGCCCACCATGGTTATGCAATTGGAAGTACAGTAATGAAAGTGTGGATGGAAAACTGATGTATCAGAAAAGAAGTGGCGGTTATGGGCAGGATTATATTTATGGCACAGGAATTCTTTCGGAGTTTTCGAAAGAATTTATTTAAAGATATTATTTTAATGGTCATATTCTCTATTTGTTCTGTAATGATTGTGCTGATGGGGTCATATTATCTGGATCTGGGAGAACGCTATGCGGATTCTGCCCAGTATTATAATGAAGAGGGAATTTGGTACTCTGCTGGGTTGGAGCTGTTTACGGACAGGGGAGAGATGTTGAACAATCTGGACACCATAAGCGGCTGCCGCAATGTGATTACATATTATGAAGAAATCAGGAATTTGGAAAATCATCCTCTTATGTCAGTGGCTACCCAGCAGACCATGCTAGTGAAAGAATCATTTGCAGAGAGATTTGGAGATAAAAATTTTGAGAGATTTCTCAGTGAAGATCATCCGGCAGCCTTTATGGCTTCTTTTGGCAGGGAGTCCTGCAGTGTTCTGGACATAAAATCGGTTCAGCTTGACTTTAGGGCATTTCAACTCTTTGGACTGCGGACAGAAGAAGGAGAAGGCTTTACAGAGGCCAATACATCCATTCGCCATTTTTCTGATCCCATTCCTGTTATACTGGGATATGAATATAAAGGCTACTTCTCTGTTGGGGATGTGATCGATATTGGTATGACGGGCACAGAATATGTCTATTCCTGCAGGGTGGCCGGTATACTTCAGAGAGGGAGTCAGATTCCTGAGTTTGGTTATATTACACAGGATATGGTTTCTCTGGATCCATATATACTCTTTCCCTATGGGATCCGGGTGCCGGACAGGGGGCCGGTGGAGCTGGAAGAGATAAAGAAATATGCATTTTTGGATATCACTGCGTTGGGGAATTCATCTGTACAGGTATCGGATGAAAAAGAATTCAAAGAACTGGTGATATGTTACCGTGATAAGGGACTCGATGCGGGTCTTCCGCCGCTGCGCCTGCATGACGCATCTATTGGGCTGAATCTTCTCCGGAAGGAATCTGCGGCCAGTGTCAGAATTATGTTGGTGTTGACGGCAGTATTATTCTGCTTTTTCTTCTACAGTCTTTTTGTTGCTTTTTATGATAAGGTACAGTCCGGCCAAAGGGTATATGGGATATATCTTATGAATGGCTGCCCAGTATGGATGATATTATTTCCCTGTTTACTGGAGGCAATAGTAATCCTGGCGCCTTCCGTACCGGTCTGCAGATGGGTGTTTTCTTATGAACATGTGGGGGCAGGGGCCAATATAGAGGTGATCATAAGAGCAGGATATTGTGTAACCGCGTTATCCTTTGTGGTGAGTGCGGTGTTTCTTATCTATCTGATGCGTGGTGTTGATACGGAGCGTCTGGTCCGGCAGACAGATTTGTGAAGTATAACATAGAACGGGAAATGGAGGTTATTATGAAAAAGATGATTCAGCCGGGTATTGTATTTCTATTTTTACTACTCGTCACCGGATGCAGTCATAAGGCGGCCGCGTTGCAGGAGAACGGCGTATGGGAGGAGCGTAATCTGGCATTCGTCCACGATCCGGAGAACTTTGAAGAGGAAGAAGTGGATCTGTCCATCCAGGTGAATCAGGAAATGACGGAGAATGACATGCTGTCCGTGCTGGATTACTATGAAAATGAGGTATTCCCTGAGATGCAGGTGGAGGGGTCGGTAGATTTTGGTGGAAAAATGGTGGAGGTTCAGAAAAGAAAAATTACGATGTGTTATGTTGTTTTTTACAAGGGAGAGACAGATGAGGTGCTGAAGGAAATCAAATATATAAATGGTCAAAGCGTTCCTGCGGAAAAAGAGGATGCAGACCATTTTACCCGTTTGAAAATGCGTGACCGGACAGAGGATGAATCAACAGATGAATGATGCGGGAGGTTCGTCAGGCATTTTATATGGAGGGAATCATGATTGAATTGCGCGGCATATGTAAAACATTTGGGAGAAAAGAGGCGCAGGTGGAGGCGCTGCGTGGGATCAGCCTCTCTGTCAGTGAGGGGGAAATGGTGGCGGTCATGGGAAAAAGCGGCTCGGGAAAGTCGACGCTTTTGAATATTCTTGGGGGGATGCTGTCTTTTGATCGTGGAGAATACTTGTATAATGGCAGGGCAGTCGACTTTAAGAGCCAGAGAGAGCTGACGAAGTTCCGCAGGGATCAGATTGGCTTTGTATTGCAGTATTTCGCATTGGTTGATGAGCTGAATGTATTCCAGAATGTTGCCCTTCCGCTGAAATACCAGGGAATCTCTTCCGGAAAGATAAAGAGAAGAGTGACGGAAACTCTTGATGAATTGGGAATCCTTGACAAGTCAGGAGCTTATCCCAGTGAATTATCCGGTGGGCAGCAGCAGAGGACCGCGATAGCAAGAGCTATTGTGAAACGGCCCAAAATCATTTTGGCAGATGAACCCACGGGAGCGCTGGATGAGGCCACGGGGGAAGAGGTGCAGCAGATTTTTAAAGCGTTGAATGGAAAGGGAAGTACGGTGATCATTGTGACACATGATGCCCGGGTGGCCGAAGGCTGCAGAAGGCGGATCTGCCTCCGGGATGGCATGATACAGGAAACGAAAGAGTTTTTGGGAGATATACCGAATAAGGGAGGAATCTGATGAAAATGGCAGGCAGAAGAATTCCAAAGGGGAATTTTCTTCTTCTTTTCAGCTTTGCAGCGATCACTCTGTGCCTCTTTCTTATTCTAGCGGCAGTACGGGCGGAGAGACGGAATAGACTGAGTCAGAATACGCTGTATTCGGGTTATCAGAAGGGGTTTTCCATTCACAATGCCGATGATCCGGAGCAGTGGTTACAGGTGATACCGGAGTTAGTGGACCGTCACAACAATTTCGCAGTCTACATACCTGTGCCGGACCCGGACTTTATCGTGCGGGGAATCTGTGTGATAGGAGAGGCACAAACGCCGCCCATTCTTGAAGGGAATTATTTTGATTCTTCTACATCGTGGACAGACAGACCGGCGGTCGTGTTGGGAAAACAGTATAGAGGGGCTGTAACCAGAAGCGGTGGAAGGATGTATTATAGATACCGAAACGTGGAGTATGAAGTCATCGGGATTATGGGAGATGAGGTGGAGAGCCGCCTTGATCAAATGATACTGATGGATTTTAAGTCCGCTCTCCGCATTACCGGGATCAATACAGAATATGTATTGGACACAGGGAGGGAGTCCGATCTGACCCAGGTTGGACAGGATATAGCGGATCTGTTTCATTCCCCTGCAGAGGTTCTTATTATACTGGATGACGGATACAGACCTTCTATAATTGCAGATTTATTATCGGATGGTGCGGTAATGGGTACTTTGTATATTCTGATACTGATGAGCTTTTCCCTAAGTACTTTACTTGTTACATTTATCTGGCTCCGTTTCCGCCGCCAGTTAATATTTGCCCATTTCCTCTGTGGATATGAGAAGCATTCCCAGGCATTGGAGATCTGCAGACGTTTTTTTCTCATTGCTGGAGGCGGCTTTGGGGCAGGATTTCTTATGATGGCTCTGGTATCCCGCTATCTGGCAGACATTCATTTGGTTTTTCAGGATGTGCTGACAGCGTTTGGGATCACGGTGGGACTGGGATCTGGAATCTTATTTCTCTGTTATTTTACAGAGGGGAGAAGGATGGAATGTTCTTAAACAGCGGATTTTTACGATGATGAGCGGCTGCCATTTTGGTAGCTGTTATTTTTTTGCGAGTATAACAGTATAAAACAGTTGACAACTGTGCTATGCTGTTATATACTGTTATACATAAGAGGGCTTCTTAGTGCCGGCTCCTGCAGCTGGCAGCCAGAAATGGAGATTGATATGCATATTATAGTAAATACTTCGTCCATGATCCCCATCTATGAACAGATCATGGAACAGATCAAAACGGCTGTGACAGCCGGAGAGTTGAAAGAAGGAGACGGCCTGCCGTCTGTCCGGGGACTTTCGAAAGAATTGAAGATCAGTGCTCTCACAGTGAAGAAGGCCTATGATAACCTGGAACAGGACGGATTTACTGTGACGGTTCATGGAAAGGGCACTTTTGTGGCAGCAGTGAATCCCGATCTGCTGCAGGAAGAATACCGGAAGGATGTGGAGGCAGACCTTGAGAAAGCTATCACGAAGGCGGGAGGGTGCGGCATGACAGAAACAGAGATCCGTAGTCTCTTTGAAATCTTAATGGAGGGATATTATGTTAAAGGTAAATAATCTTGTAAAAAACTATGAGGATTTTACATTGAATTGCTCACTGGAGGTTCATCCGGGATGCATTACGGGGCTTATTGGCAGAAATGGCGCGGGAAAGAGCACTACCTTTAAAGCAGTACTTGGCCTCATCCGTATGGATGGCGGCAGTGTGGAGATTCTGGGAAAGGAAGCTTCCAGACTGACAGCCAGAGACCGGCAGCAGCTGGGCGTGGTGCTCTCAGATTCCGGGTTTAGCACGTATCTTTCTGTGAAAGATATATTCTGCATATTGAAGAGTATGTATAAGGAGTTTGATGGAAGGTGGTTTCAGGAACAATGCCGGCGTTTTAACCTGCCCCAGGATAAGAAACTAAAGGAATACTCCACTGGTATGAAAGCGAAACTGAAAGTGCTGGCAGCCTTAAGCCATAATGCGTCCCTTCTTATACTGGATGAGCCCACTGTGGGTCTGGATGTTATGGTGAGGGATGAGCTGCTGGATCTGATGAGAAATTATATGGAAGAGGACGAAGAACGTTCCATTTTGATCAGCTCTCATATATCTTCTGATCTGGAGAGCCTGTGTGATGATTTTTATATGATTCATGAAGGCGGGATCCTGCTGCACGAGGAGACGGATGTCCTTTTGGATCGTTATGCGGTCTTAAAGCTGGATCCCCAACAGTATGAGAATATTGATAAACAGTATCTGATCAAAATTAAAAAGGAGGCATATGGGTATCGGTGCCTGACAGATCAGAGACAGTATTATCTGGATAATTATCCGGGGATTGCATTGGAAAAAGGTAATATTGATGATCTTATTGTGATGATGATAGGAGGTAAAGAGCTATGAGAGGATTGCTTGTAAAGGATTTGAGACTGTTGCTGGGACAGAAAAAATTTTTAGTACTGGTTCTGTTTATGACAGTAGTACTAAATTTTAATGGCAGCATTACGTTTGTTGTTTATTATCTGACTTTTGTCTGTTCCTTTTTTGTCATCAGCAGCATCGCCTACGATGAGAATGACAACGGTTATCCGAATCTGTTTTGCCTGCCCATAGACCGGAGTATATATGTAAGGGAGAAATATGTATTTGAAATACTGCTTAATATGGTTTCCTGGCTGGCGGGATTGGCCATCTGTTTTATCATTCAGACAGTGCGGCATAGTCTGGATCCTTTAAGGGAAAATATTATGATCCTGTTGTTGATCCTTCCGGCAATTTTGATTTTTGATTCGGTTGTACTCCCGCTGCAGTTTAAGTTTGGCAGTGAGAAGGGCAGGATTGTGCTTCTCTGCTGCTTCATCATTGTTTTTTTCATGGGGTACACACTGAATCAGGCTTTGGATCTGGGTGATAGGATGAATCTTCTGATCCAGTACCATCCGGATCTGCTTTGTCTGGTTCTGGCAGCCGCGGCTGTTCTGACTACAGTAGTTTCTTATGCAGCCAGTGTGGCGGTGATGAAGAGAAAGGAGTTCTAAATAATAGAAAATACTGTTGACTTCGGTTAAAGTGCACAATACATCAGGGACATTCTTTCAGCAATTTTCACAAATATTCTACAGTTGCAGAAAAAAATTACAAAAAAGGGAAAAAAGTGGTATACTATAAGTAAATATGACAGAAAGGATGGATTGAAGTGTTTGAAGTAGGAGATTTTGTTGTGCACGGCAACAGCGGAGTCTGCAGAGTGGATGCAGTACAGACTATGGATGGTATCGGCGCGGACAGGCAGCGGGTGTATTATACACTGGTTCCTCTGTACACATCAGGAAGTAAGCTGTTTGTTCCCACAGACAGCAAAAAGGTTATTATACGCTCTGTTATGACCAAGAAGGACGTGAAAAAACTGATGGATGAATGGAATGAGATTGAAACACTTCGGGTAGAAAATGATAAGAACAGAGAAGAGGTCTACAAGGAAGCACTGAGATCCTGTGACAGCCGCCAGTGGGTAAGGCTGATCAAAACCTCTTATCAAAGAAACCAGACCCGGATCGAGAAGGGAAAGAAAGCGACAACGAGTGACGAAAGATATCTTCAGATGGCGGAAGAGAATCTCTTTGGGGAATTGGCGATCCCCCTGGAGATGAGCCGGGGAGAGGCAGAGGCTTATTTTGTCGCCAAGGTAAGAAAGAATGCAAAGGAAGCAGTGACGGTTTAGCTTGAAAGTGAATAGCAATAAAAAACAGCCCGGATTTCTGTTGGAAGCTCCGGAGCTGTTTTTTATATGGAGAATTGGTTTATGTCTATTTATTCAGCAATTCCTCTGCCAGTGCTTCCATCTCAGCGATATTTGCTTCTTTCATGGCTGATTTGATCGTTACAGTATTCTCGCAGAGGGTCATATTTTTCATTCCCTCAAAGAATTCTTTCATTTTTTTGTTTGCCATGGGCGCCCAGCTTCCATTTTCCATAAATGCGACCTTTTTATTCTGGAAATTTTTATGAGCCAGATGGAAAAGGAAATCCTGCATGATCGGGAACAGGCCGGCATCATAGGTGGCGCAGGCCACTACCAGTTTGTCATAACGGAAAGCATCTTCAATGGCTTCTGCCAGATCCTCCCTTGCCAGATCGCATACAACTACTTTCTTCGCGCCTTTTGCTTCCAGAATCTCCCCCAGCTTCTTTGCGGCCTTGGCCGTGTTGCCGTGGATGGAGCCATATGCCACCAGAACGCCATCGTCCTCCGCCTCATAGCTGCTCCAGGTCACATATTTACCGATGTAATAGTCAAGGTTTTCTTTCAGGATTGGACCATGAAGAGGACAGATGGTCTGGATATCAAGTCCGGCTGCCTTCTTCAGGAGGGCGGATGCCTGTGCGCCGTACTTTCCTACTATGTTAAAGTAATATCTTCTCGCCTCGCATGCCCAGTCCTCATCGGTATCCAGAGTTCCGAATTTACCGAAGGCGTCTGCAGAGAAGAGTATTTTCTCACTGGATTCATATGCAACCATTACTTCCGGCCAGTGGACCATTGGCGCCATAACGAAAGTCAGGGTATGGGTTCCCAGCTCCAGTGTGTCCCCCTCGGCTACTACAACCTTTCTATTTTCGATATCCATTTCAAAAAATTGTGGGAGCATGTTGAACAGCTTCGCATTACTCACCAGTTTCATATCAGGATATTTTTCAGCCACCGCCTGAATGCTGCCGCTGTGATCCGGTTCCAGATGAGAGATTATCAGGTATGCCGGATCTTTACCGGACAGTTCCCGTTCTACATTGGCAAGCCATTCATCAGTTTTTCTGGCATCCACCGTGTCCATAATGGCAGTTTTATCATCCATTATAATATATGAATTGTAAGAGACTCCGTTTGGTACGATGTACTGGCTCTCAAACAGGTCAATATCCCTGTCATTCACACCTACATAGCGGATGGATTCGGAAATAGTTACATTACTCATTTTTAAAACCTCCTAAAGTTTTTCATAATTTTATGGTTCCAGTTTCCCCTTCAGCTTCTGGATCAGTTCTTTCACAGCGGGCACTACACTGTCCAGAGAAACCTTGTCCTGTACAGATTTGTCTCGGACAGAGAGCTCTGCCACGGATTCCTTCATGTTTCTCGGACTGATCACCAGACGGACGGGAATCCCCAACAAATCAGCATCCGAGAACATAACTCCCGGGCGTACATTCCGGTCATCGTAGATTACCTCAATGTGCTCTTTCTGCAGTTCATCATAGATTTTATCCGCACATGCCTTTGTCTCGGCATCATCGGAGCGCAGACAGCACAGATGTACCTGCCATGGAGCGATGGAGATGGGCCAGATCGGGCCATATTCGTCATGATGCGCCTCACAGACGGAGGCGGCAAGGCGTCCTACCCCGATCCCATAGCAGCCCATAATAGGATAATGGGACTCACCGTCGGCATCCAGATACTGCATATTCATGGATTTGGTGTATTTCGTCCCGAGCTGGAAAATATTTCCCACTTCAATGCCGCGGGAAATGGTAATGTGTTTTCTGCCGCATTTCGGGCAGATACCGCCCTCTATGATTTTTGATACATCCACATATTCTGCATCCGGCACATCGCGCTCCATACAGAGCCCGGTGAAGTGATATTCCTCTTCATTTGCCCCGCAGGATAGGTTATTGGTTCCTTTGAGGGAAATATCATAGACTACGGTGAAATCACCTGTGACAGTCAGACCTATCGGTCCAATATAACCGGAATTCAGTCCACAATCTGCCGTGATAACGGCCGGATGGATCGCCTCCCCTAGATAATTGGTAAGCTTGGTCTCATTGATATCCAGGTCGCCCCGGACGAATACCACTACATATTCATCGGTCATGTTTTTCTGATAGACCACTGCCTTACATGATTTTTCCAGAGGGGACTTCAGGAAATCACAGATTTCTTCGATGGTATGGATATCCGGCGTATGTACTTTGTTCAGCGGTTCCTCTACAGAATCTTTTACATTTTCTATAATACTGTCGGCTGCTTCCATATTGGCGCGGTAATCGCAGTCGTCGCTGCTGCAGATGGCGATAGTATCTTCTCCGACGGGAGTCAGCAGCATGTATTCATGGGCAAGACTTCCCCCCATCATACCGGAATCGGAGGCGACAGTAATCACCTCAGGAATGCCGGCCCGGGCAAAGATACGGTTATAGGCGTCATAGCAGATCTGATAATAGCGCTCCAGATCCTCCTGTGAGGTGTGGAAGGAATAGGCGTCCTTCATAGTAAACTCCCGCACCCGGATCAGTCCTGCACGGGGTCTTGCCTCATCGCGGAATTTTGTCTGTATCTGATATATCATAAAAGGATAGTTGTTATAACTTTTTGCGTAGTCGCGAACCAGATGCACAGCTGCTTCCTCATGTGTCATGCCAAGAAGCATTTTTGTACCGCTCCGGTCTGAGAAACGAAGCAGTTCGCTGCCTACATTTGTGTACCGCCCGGACTCATCCCAGAGAGAGGCGGGAAGCGCTACAGGAAACAATACCTCCTGGCCATCAATGGCGTCCATCTCTTCACGGATAATATTTTCAATCTTACGGCAGATCCGTTTCAAAGGCATATACTGGGAATAAATTCCCTTTGCTACATCTTTTATATACCCTCCCCGAACCATCAGGGCATGGCTTTCAATAATGCAGTCGCTTGGTTTTTCTTTGAAACGCTCGCCTACCAGCTTGTCCAGTTTCATTGTATCCTCCATTCCTTTGCTCTTTCTATATTTAAAACTAATTCATTTTAGCATTTCCCTTTTGTGATGTCAACCGGGCGGAGCTGTGAGATTTGACTTATTGGTAATCTGCCATTATAATAGAGTGCCATGGGATTGACTGAAAGGAGTTGTTTAAAGTGAAATATAAAGCGGTTATTTTTGATCTGGATGGAACCCTTCTGGACACACTGGAGGATTTAAGGGATGCTGTAAATACAGCGCTCCGTTCACAGAACCTGCCGGAGCGGTCGCTGGAGGAAGTACAGGATTTCGTGGGAAATGGTATTGTGAAACTGATGGAACGTGCCGTGCCGGGTGGAAGCGGACATCCGGCATTTCAGGAAATCATGCAGGTATTCCGCACATTTTATGGAGACCATTGTCAGGATAAAACATCACCGTACCCGGGGATCTTGGATATGCTGCGGTCACTCCGGGAAAATAACATTAAAACCGCTGTGGTTTCCAACAAGGCAGATTTTGCAGTGAGGGAATTGATGCCGGTCTATTTTGCCGGGCTGATTGACACTTCCTATGGCGAGAATGAGGCGGCCGGTATCGGGAAAAAGCCGTCGCCGGATATGGTGAATCAGGCGCTGCGGGATCTGGGGTGTACGGCGCAATCCGCCGTATATGTCGGGGATTCAGATGTGGATCTTAAGACAGCAGCCAATGCGGGGATGGATTGTATCAGTGTGAGCTGGGGATTCCGGGGAAGAGATTTTCTGCTGCAGCACGGTGCGCAGATTATTATTGATGAGCCGTCACAGCTGGCTGAAAAAATATATTGAATATTGAATCTTAAAAACGGTCACAATAGCATTGTAAATACACAGAGAATTGAGCATCGCTCAATCTCAGGAAAGCGAGGGAAATAGAAATGAAGAAAATAATTGTGACTGTTTTTTTAACCATTTGCCTTGCCATTATGATGGTAGGATGCGGGGACAAAAATAACAGTGCCACAGCACCCACAAGCACGCCGCAGGCATCTGCGAGTCCGTCCAGTCAGGCCACGGCTTCACCTGCTGCAGATAATGATCCGGCAGATGACAACGATATGGACCGGGATGATACAGACGGTAAGGACGACAGTCTGTCGGATGATGTGAAAGATGGAGTAGACGGCGTAGGCGACGGTGTCAAGGATACAGTGGATGGCGCAGTGGACGGTGTGGAAGATGCAGTGGACGGCGCAGTGGATGGTACAAAGGATGTTGTCGACGGAGTGAAAGACGGCGTCGAAGGTGCGGCAGATAAAGCGAAATAAAACCATCCGAAGATTTAGAAATATCGAAGAATAGAAAAGACTCCTTCCAGGTAAGAATGAACTGTGAGGGGTCTTTTTTTGCACCGTTCCCGGAATAGAAGGAGAACGGTGTTTTTCATTTTCTTAGAGATTGATTGTCGGAGGTTTAGTCAGCATCTTCCTCCCAGCCAAGAATTTTTCCCGTTGCGGCATCGATTTCATATTCATATTCGCTGCTGCCTGCATAAAATTCTATTTCGTAGATTTCTTTTCCATTTTCACTGTCTTTCTCTATATGTCTGGATGTCAGATCGTTTTCCTTCAAACCGGCATGCTCCAGTGCTGCTTTCATTGCATCCTGTTCGGTGATTCCGGCTGTGTTATCTGCAGCTGACGGAGGCTCTGAAGGTTCTGTCCGATTTGTGCCGCATCCTCCCAGCAACAGGATAAATAGGCATAGAGCAAGAAAAATTGTATTTTTTTTCATCTTTCTATCCTTTCATTCGGGTTGATTTAAATCGGCATCCAATAAAAACTGCCGCTGAATTATAGTATATCCGATTCTGATTGAACTTATGTGGTGGAAATATATATAACGGTATGTTATACTTTTTATATAGAACGTATCAAATTTTATTGTGTCCATGCTTAGTGATAGAGGAATAGGAGGGGAAAGAAATGATAACAATATGTCCACATTGCAGGAATTCTAATTGGGATAAAGAAGTTTTGGATAATGTTATTACCTGCCCGGAGTGTGGTGCGAACTGGGATTTTATTAAGATGCCATTGTATATCATTACCGGTTGTAGTGGTGTGGGAAAGACCACAGCCGCGCGAGAACTGCAGAGGCTCACAACGGATTATGTTGTTCTGGATGCAGATCTGTTTTACAATATCATGCCCCATGAGACAGAGAGAGATAATTTTGATCAGGTTGAACAGATTCTTAGTCTTTCCAATAATATTTCCCAGTCTGGCAGGGCGGTGATCTGGGCCATGGCAGGGAATATTGATAAGTTAAGCCAGGTGTATCATGCCCGTTTCTTCCGTGATATAAAGGTTGTGGCGCTGATCTGTGAAGAAAAGACGCTGCGAGAGAGAATGACTAGGGGACGCGGGATTACCCAAGAGAGCTGGATACGCAGTTCCGTGGAATATAATGAATATTTCAGGACACATAAGAAAATTGGCAAGGTTCTGTTTTCTACGATTGATGTGGAGGAGAGGACACCGGAAGAGACAGCACAATGTATTTTGAAATGGATCAAGGGGGAATTTTTTCAAAAAATTGACTTGTAAATTTCATAAACTTTGATATAATGTGGAATAGAGAGAATCTCATTTTGATTCTGCAGACTGATAGCAATAAAGACAAATAAAGAGGTTGAGACATAAAGTGATTATTTTAAACAGATAAGAAGACACTGCAAAATAGAACAGAATGATCGAAGACAGATACCTGTGTTAGGAGGATATTCTTAATGGAATCTGTACTTTGTTTCGTTTTGCTTTTGGGACAGATGTCTTTTTTTCGTCTGAAGCTTTATGACTCAGGCTCTTTTTGTATATAAATATAAAAATGATAGAAGTTTGGGCCCGGCAGGCGGGGGGGAGATCCCGTCCGGCTCTATGAGAGAGGAGTGAGGCGTATGCTGCAATTAAAAGATGTGAGTATAACTTATAAAAAGGATTTGAGGGTATTGATTTCCCAGCTGTCTCTTGTGCTGAATCCGGGAGACAAGGCAGCACTGATCGGAGAGGAGGGAAATGGCAAATCTACACTGATGAAGCTGATCTATGATGAGGGAATGGTGGAAGACTATATTGAATTCTCCGGTGATATTATACGGAATGGCAGTGTGCAGGGATATCTTAAACAGGAATTGGACAGCGGAGATAAAGAAATGTCGGTGTATGAGTTTATGGAACAGGAACCGGCCTTCTATGATATGGATGCAAAAGAACTGGCAGGGCTGGCAGGTAAACTCGGTCTCTCTGTAGAGATGCTTTATTCGGATCAGAGAGTTGGGACGTTGTCTGGCGGTGAGAAGGTCAAGCTGCAGATCATACGCATTCTCTGCCGACGGCCGGATGTGTTATTGCTGGATGAGCCGTCCAATGACATTGATCTGGAGACGCTGGAGTGGCTGGAGAGGTTTATAAACCAGTGGGAGGGTGCGGTATTATTTATATCCCATGATGAGACTTTTCTGGAGAGAACGGCAAACAGGATCATCCATCTGGAGATGCTAAAGAAGAAAAGAGAGCCGCGGCATACTATTAGCAATACGGGATACACGGAGTATATAGAAATGCGCGGGCATCAGCTGGAAAAACAGGAGCAGCTGGCAAGGAAAGAGAGGAGTGAATATCGGGCACAGCAGGAACGCTTCCGGCGTATCCAGCAGAAGGTGGAGCACCAGCAGAATATTATCACCCGGCAGGATCCTCATGGCGGCAAGCTTCTCAAAAAGAAGATGAAGGCGGTGAAATCCATGGAACATCGCTTTGAAAAGGATGCTGCAGATATGACAGATATGCCAGAGACGGAAGAAGCGATACGGTTTCGTTTTCACGGAGCTCACGGAATCCCTCAGGGAAAGATTGTGTTGGAAATGAAAAAGGAGAAGCTCACCGCAGGGGGGCGTCTGTTGTCGGAGAATATAGATTTTCAGGTGAGAGGGCCTCAGAAGGTATGCATTATCGGTAAAAATGGAGTGGGGAAGACTACGATGCTGAAAAGGATTGCCGGCCTGCTGCTGGGAAGAGAGGATATACGGGCCGCTTATATGCCTCAGGACTACAAAGATAGAATGGACTTTGACAGTACACCCGCGGCATTCTTAACGAGGACAGGGGATCGGGAGGAACTGACGAAGATCCGTACATTTCTGGGGAGTTTAAAATATACGGCGGAGGAGATGGAACATCCGATCCGGGAATTGTCTGGAGGACAAAGGGCAAAATTATTTCTGCTGGGGATCAGCATGCATGGGGCGAATGTACTGATTCTGGACGAACCCACAAGGAATTTTTCACCCTTGTCCAACCCGGTGATCCGGCAGATGCTGAAAGAATTTAACGGAGCCGTCATCAGTGTGTCCCATGACCGCAAATATATATCAGAGGTATGTGATACGGTATATGAACTGACAGCAGAAGGGTGCAGAAAAATTGAGTGGAATTAAAATGAGAACCCGCTGTTAAATACTAGGAAGATAAAAGAGAAACCTTAAAAAAGTCAAGACCATATCTGGGCGATATGATATACTGACAGTACATCATGATGTAGTAAGAGGAAGGAAGAAACAAATGAGCTATTCAACCATGGCACATGTACTGATTAGTTATGTGGAAAATCATCTGTGAGACCTGGATCTGAAAAAAATGTCAGACAGTTTTGGTTTTTTTGAAGTCTATCTGCGGGAGCTTTTTTCAAAAAATATGAATGTTCCAATGATGCAGTATTGCAGGAGACGGCTACTGATCACATCGGCTTTTGAACTGCTGCACACGGATAAAAAAATAATAGATATTGCCCTGGGATGTGGATTTTCTAATCATGAATCGTATACAAGAGCGTTTCAAAAGATTTTTGGCATGTCTCCCAGCCAGTTTCGGCAGAATAGGCCGCTGATCGGCAGGAAACAGCTGCATACTGGTGTGTTTGGGTTGGAATGGCTCGCCAGGAAAGAGATAAGGAGCGAGACGATTATGAAACTAGACAATGAGAATACGATATTATACGGCATCCGGAAAATCGAATGGGGAGCATATGAGAGCAATACCACGTTCCCAATCTGCATCAAGGCAGTTTCAGTGTATTTGGGGGATGATGTCTCCTATGGGTATATTATGGCAGTGACAGGAGCGGCCTTCCGACTGGTTTGGAACCGGACAACCTGGGATCTAAGTAATGTTGATATATTTCATGCATTGAGGGAGTCCAATGAAATCTATCAGTATGGAGCCAGGGCACCGGGAAGAGAGTTTTCCTTCCAGGGGAGAGAGGAAGGGACCCAAAAAGGAGGAGTTCCTGGCGTATATTAAGGAACACATCGCCCAGGGGTATCCGGTAATTGCGCTGGGGATCATTGGACCACCGGAGCCGTACATTGTTGCCGGATATGAAGCTGCCGGGGATGTTCTTGTGGGCTGGAATTTCTTCCAGAACGATTCGGAGTTTGCATCGGTGGTCCGCACGATGGACAATGGATATTTTAAGTGCGGCGCATGGTGGGAAAACACCGATACCCAGGCAGTCATGTGCATTGGAGCAGTAACAGGCGATCCCTGTGAGGACAAAGAAATCATACGGATGGCGGCAGAGATAATGAAGGCCCGGGAGGAAGACGCGTATGCCAAGGGGATAGCAGCCTATGATGCCTGGAAAACGATGCTGCTGGATGAAAAATGGTTTGAAAATGGCAATGGATTTGACGAACTATTTTCAAAGCTGCTGGTACAGAACGATGCCATGGTATGTATCGCTGACGGCAGGAAATGGGCGGCTGAATATTTTCAGGATTTATCTGAAAAGTACGGGGTAGAAGAGAAGTCGACATGCCTGAAAATTGCAGAGCATTTCAAGACGGTCAGCGGAGCGGCCAGTGAGATGATGACTCTCATCGGCGACTGGAGCGATATCGACAAGATGCTGGATAACTTTGGAGATCGTTCTGTCAGGGAGAAAATAAGTGAGCTGTTAGACCAGGCGAAAGAAGCAGATATCAAGGCATATGATCAAATTATGCAGCTGTTAAGCTGTATCTGATGGACTGAATATCATGAATCCGGGACTATCCCAAAGCTTGGAACAGTCCCGGATTGTTTTTTCTTTGTTAATAAATTGAGGATATGATTATGGCAGTCTGTTATGGTCGGCAAATCGCAGCCAGGATTCCCTCAGATTGTCCTCGATAAGATCATAATCAGGACGGATCAAACCACCACTATAGGATTTTATACTATATGCATGCCATGCTTCTTCCGGTATTTTGCTGCTATATTCGGTAATCTTCTTATTTTTTGTATTCCATTTCCGGGGCTCGGGATCGGCTTCTTCATAGATACCCCATTTTTTAGTAGTCTGGTTTTCAATGATCACTTCAACCTGTTGGTCATTGTCCAGGTCCGTGGCGGCATATCGGATATTATTTTCCCTATTTTCTCTGCCAAGATCAGATATATATTCATCCAGCGAGATGCTCAGGGAAACAAACTGATGGAGAAATTCATCCGTGAGTTCCGTTTCCCTGTTTGAACGGTAATTATCACGGAGCATAAATTGGTTCCAGAGGGTGTGTTCCATATAGAAGCCCCATACCTCTCCGGCTTCCTTTTTGGAGATAGGAGCTTTGGTAAAATACATTGTTTTCTTTTTCAAACCGGAATATTTCTTTGTAATATCGCTGCGGCTGCATTCGCTGCCCTGTGTGTCAAAATAATGAAATTTATTATCTTTACCTGCGTCAAATGTTTGCCTGCCAATCCGTTTGAACGTGACGCCGGAACCATTCGGCACCATATCCAGCCAGTCAGCGTCGGCATCACTCTGTGATACAAATAGTGTGTCCTGGACAATATAATGGTACTGGTTAAGGGCTGAATCATAATAACAGTCCACTTTGTTGTAACCTTCAAAGATTTCCAGTACAGATTCTTCCCGGGGGATATCTCCGCTCATTGTCCATTTTTGTAATTTTTCATCCTTAGTTACTTCGTAAATAGAGGGGCCGTGCTGTTTTTTCTCAGCAGATACGACAATCTCCAGATAGCCGTCCTGATCCAGGTCCATCAGGGAATAGTAAGGTCCATCGATGGATGCCCCGTCGGCATTTTCGTCATAATGTGTTTCTTCTTTATGCCAGATCTCTTCATTTTGCACAATGGTGCAGATCTGGTTATGGATCTGGGGAACCGGTTCCCTGTCTGATACAGCAGTGCCACTAGTACTCTCTGTTACTGTGGAGAGCTGATTTGTTTTGTTTCCACATGCCGTCAAAAGTGACAGGGCGGTAAAGAAAATAAGAAAATATTTGGTCTGGTATATTATGTTCCTGTTGGATAATGTCATAGCGGATACCACCTTTCATATGAGCAGGTCAACAGCGCCAGTGATATAAATTAAAGTATACTACGATTCCGTCTGTGGTACAAGCATCACTTACTCTGTCATCTCCGGCAAAGGATCTGATATACCGGACGGAAGATTATTTAATTGAGGGGCAGGCAATATAATGTTATAATAGCAGGGAGTACATATCGGAATGGGAGGGAAGAAAGAACTATGAGGAAGAAATTTATTTGCATTTGGATTTGTATCTGTCTGGCTATTCTGGCGGGGTGTTCCTATCCTGCGGATACAAATCATAAAGAGGCAGGAGCCGGGACTGGAAGCGATGGAAAACCCAGCGCAGAAATAAGCAGCGTGACGACAAAGAAGCCAGAGGGGGAGACATTGGCAGAAGCGTCCCCGGAACCGGTCATAGTGGAAGAGGACTGGTCTGAATATTTCGACGGCCGGAATGGGGCAGCAGTTCTCTATCATGCATCTGGTGCCCGATACAGAATCTATAACAAAAAGCTTGCCATGACCCGACGCTCTCCCTGTTCAACCTTTAAGATTATTTCCTCCCTGATAGCATTGGAAACCGGTCTCATAGATTCCGATCATTCTACTCGCAGATGGAGTGGGGAAAAATTCTGGAACGAGAGCTGGAACCATGATATTGATTTCAGAGAGGCATTCCGGACGTCATGTGTCTGGTATTACAGGGAGGTGATCAATGAGATTGGGAAAGAGCAGATGCAGAAACAGCTGGACGCCCTTCAGTATGGCAATTGTGATATCTCTGACTGGAAGGGAAAGCGGAATAAAAATAATAGCAATAGAGCATTAACGGGTTTCTGGATCGAGTCATCATTGAAGATCTCACCAAAAGAACAGGCTGAGGTGATGGAGCGTATCTTTGGGGATGGATCTGTATATTCCAGGGAAACACAAAAGGAACTTCGGCGGGTGATGCTTGCAAAACGCAATAAGAAAACGGATCTTTCCATTTACGGGAAAACGGGAATGGGTGTGAAGCAGGGAAGTGTTGTTGATGCCTGGTTTACCGGGTTTGCGGAAATGGATGGAGACAGAATCTGTTTTAGTGTCTATCTGGGCAGAACGAAGGACAGGATGGTATCTAGTGATGTGGCAAAGAAGATAGCAATAGAGATGGTATCCGATTATTTTGAGAAATAGATAATACAAAAAGAAACAGGAATGGAGGATCAGAATGAGTGACATGAAGGCGAAGATGCATACGGGTGAGTTGTATCTCCCGGGAGATGAGGAAATAATGAGGGAACAGATGGTCTATCAGGATAAGCTTTGCGAATACAATATGACAAAACCATCCGAAACAGAAAAAAGGAGGAAACTGCTGCAGAGCATGCTGGGAGATTGTGGGGAAGGGGTATATATTGAGGCGCCATTCTATGCTAACTTTGGCGGACACCATTGTCATTTTGGCGATATGGTTTACGCAAATTATCATTTGACCTGTGTGGATGATTCACATATCTATATTGGCGATTATACGATGATTGGACCGAATGTAACCATTGCCACGGCGGCGCATCCGATTCTGCCGGAATTGCGTGAGAAGATGTATCAGTATAATATGCCGGTACATATTGGAAGAAACTGCTGGATCGGTGCCGGTGTGGTTATAATGCCGGGGGTGACCATAGGTGAGGATACTGTGATCGGTGCCGGAAGCGTAGTGGTAAAGGATATTCCCGCAGGTGTTGTGGCTGTGGGAAATCCATGCCGGATTATGCGGGAAATCAATGAACATGACAAAGAGTTTTATTATAAGGACAGAAAGATCATGTTGTGAGAGGAGTTTGGACAAGGCAGCATCTGAACCTCTCTATTCTTACTTCGGGAGGAAGGTATATCATGACAAATAATAAGAATAACATACAATATAGGGAATTATATGAAAATGAGATAAACAGGAAATTATTCTGTGATTTTATCCGTCATCAGGAAGTCACGGACTGCTGGCGCAGGGAAAACGGGAAATGGGTAATAAAAAGCGATCCCTTTATCGATGACTGGTCTGAGGATGATTATAGATTTCTGGTGGAGTGTCTGAGGAGGACTATTTCTACAGGAGGCTTTGTCTGCGGTGCTTTTTGGGACGGCCGGCTCAAGGGGTTTGCCTCTGTAGAGGCTGAATTGTTTGGCGGGGAACAGGGATATCTGGATCTCTCAGCTCTTCATGTGTCTGAGGACAAGAGGGGGAACGGTGTGGGAAAGATCCTTTTCTCTTTGGCAAAGGAGTGGGCGGGGAGAAGAGGGGCCGGAAAGCTGTATATTTCGGCTCATTCGGCGGTGGAAAGCCAGGCTTTCTATAAAGCCATGGGCTGCCAGGAGGCAGAGGTTTATCACCAGAGGCATGTGGAAGAGGAGCCGTATGACTGTCAGCTGGAATGTGAGATATAGTAGAGGATTTCAGGGTACTTTTTGTTATATTTTGACAAAAAGTGTGAAATACGATATAATAAACAAAAAACAAAGGAGAAATCATATGAAATCAAAGTACAAAAATTTATGTAAAGGACTGGCAATTACAATTCTAGTATTAGGGGTTATTGGATCAATTGCTTTGGCTGTTGTAGGCGGCGAGGTAAAAGAGGTCTCCTACTCAGCATATTCTGGTGTATCTGCAAGAGTGCATCGTGACGGGGCAGCAACGTTTGCCTATTTAATATCAGGTTGGTTTGGAACATTTGTTTTATTCGTGATTCTATCTGCGTTGGGGGAAGTGTTGGAATATTTAGAAACGTTATTTAAAAAGGCAACGAATGTAGAGGATCAGATGACCGATGCAGATCAGGCAGATGATGAAGAGCTCCCAATATTGTAAGTAAGAGGTGAAAAAATGTCAGAACGTTATAAAAGACTAATAATTTTTGATGAAAAACAATGGGCTGCCGGATGCCCATTGCTTTTTCTTAAAGGTGCATTATTACATGACACTAGAACAGATAAAAATATTTTACAGCTTAAATTTCAATCCTTGTGCCAAAAAAGGATAAAAGCATTTGAAATCCGTTATGATGCATATTCCTTGGGAGATGAAAAACTGGAAAGTAAAAAATTTTCCTATTTAGATCTGTCTCTTCGAATCAATGATGTGGCAGGTGAGAATGTACCGATATACCTGGACATGAAAGAATCAAGAAGATTTAAATTTACTGTTGCTGCCGTTTTTTATGAAGATGGTTCTTCCTGGACAGGAGACGCTGAACTGAAGAAAATAGAAGAGCAGGTTTTGATCAAGGAAGGACTGGGAAATAATCTGTCGCAGCAATTTAAAAGAGAATATTTGGAAAAAAGTAATAGAAACGCAGATTCCTTCATTTATATGCCAGTATTTAAAGAAACCTACTGGCTATGTTCCTGTGGTGCCTTAAATAACAATGACTCGTTCAACTGCCGTGAGTGTAGAATTACAAGTGAAAATCTTCGTAAGATATATGATGAGGATTACTTACATAATAATCTGCAGGAATATATTCAGAAAGAAGAAGAAAAGCGGAAGAGGGAGGAACAGGAAAGAAAAGAATTTGAAATAAAGAAGAAGGAGGACCAAATAGCAAGACGGAAAGAGGCTGTTAAATATATTCGGTTATTATTGATATTTGCTGTTATTGGGATTGCAATTAAGGTGTCTACTGTATGGTATAAAAAGGTATATATTCCGGACAAGATGTATTCTTCCGCAGAGAGTTCTTTTGCTTCGGGTGATTACCAGACAGCAATCAACCGCTTTACAGAATTGGGCGATTACAAGGAGTCAAAAAATAGATTGCTGGAAAGCAGATACAATTTGGCTAAGAAATATATGGAAGAGGCCAAGTATCCTGAATCGATTGAAGCTTTTAAAAAAATTGAGAAATACAAGGATGCGGGAGAGCTTATGGCATATTGCGACCGCTCTATCCGATATAATGAGGCAGTATCCTATGCCAGCGCTGGGCAGTACGAAGCAGCATTGATAAAGATAAAAGCTTTGCCGGAGGATTTTTTAGATAAACAAAAGCTAGAGCTGCAATATATTAAAATATTAAGTAAAACATATTTTGATGCAAAAGATTATGAATCTACATATAAATTATTGAAGGAATATGATATAAATAATCATTTATTTAAAGAATCTTGTTATCAAATTGCTTTATCTCATAAAAAAAGAACTAACTATGACACTGCGATGGATTATTTTCGTTATATTATAAATTATAAGAACTCAAAAGCTCATATAAGAAGTTGTCAAAAAGCTTTAAAAAAAGAAAGCGATTGATTTAATCGCTTAATTGCAAAAGTAAATTCCAGTGCAGAAGTAAATTCCACCATCCTTTATAATTTGCTGATTTTTTCTAACTTTTTCAGGCATAATTGTAAAAATTGGATTATAATATATTCAGATCCAGGCAAATATTCTAAAATAGGGTATGGCAAACAAGCCGGTATGAATCGTCATGTGCAGGACTAAATTCTACCAGTTGGATTTGTCTTTTATGAAGATTTAAAAGCTGTGCTGCCTGACAGCAGATTTTTTGCTTGGATTTACGGGTTACTTGATCAGCTCAGGTGTCAGATTGATCTTGTCTGGTTCGATCGGCTTGAGCTGTAGTGCTAACAGGACATCCATATCGAAGTTTTCCTTCGCTGTCTGATATGGAGTAAGACCAAACAGGCTCTGCCGTGGGACAGAGTTGATGTTATTTACGATCAGGTTCAGATCCTATTGTGTGAGATGTTCGAAGCTGGTACCTTTGGGAAGTATTTCCCGCAGCTTTGTGTGAACATTTTCAATGCCGCCTTTTTGTCCGCTGCGCATGGGATCGCAATAATAAATGCTGGTACGCTGATAATCGTCCATACCAGCCTCCAGTGCTTCCGGGTCGCCGAACTCACCGCCCCGGTCAGTCAGGACTGTTTCAAACAGGATGCTGAAGGTAACAGTGCCCAGCCGGGTTTCCAGACGGTCAAAAACAGCACGGACGGCACCTTTGGTGCACCGGTTTAAAAGATAGGCAAGGAACAGCTTTTCATCCCGGAAATAAAACGTCAGAATACATTTTTTGGAGTCCCGGGAGGACTTGACCGTATCCATTTCAACCACATGGGTAGGTGGAAGCTGCTGGAAATCACTGTACAGCCGGCCGTGAAACACTTCACGGTCTGTGATCTGTGATTTATGGCATTTGCGGGCCTTAAATTTGACTTTGCGCTTCAGGTCAATGTTGCGGCCGGTAAGCAGACCGAGTTCTATGTACTGATAGATTGAACGCACGGAAAGACCGAGTTCCGGATGTTCCACAACGATCTGGTAAGGGGAATGTCCCTGCCAGATCAGGAGGGTAACGATGGAATCAATGCGGTGAAGCTCGTTTTTTGAGAGATTGATGCCGGATCTGGAATCCCGGAGTGTTTCACGATATCTGCGGTCTGCAAAGAGCGCATCGTAGTGATACTTATGGGGGATTGTACAACGGGCATGCCCCTTATCACACCCGTTACAGACATAGGGAGCCCGGTCAAGCCTGGTGCATCGTTCCCTCACAAAATCCTTGCAGTGCTGGTTGCATGAGGGGCAGGAGGTGCATTTGATATCGCAGAGTACAATCTTTCCACAGACATTTTTCTTTTGGCAGTGGAAACGGTGGATGCAGAAATTTTTAGCATTCAGGAAAAGTCCCCGTCCGGGATAGAAATCAGATAAGCGGCGGGAACGAACCTCCTTGGAAATGGTGCTTGGATCCTTGCAAAGGCAGCATGCAATCTCCCTGAATGAGATACCGTCATTCAGGGCACGTTCAATGAAAAGTCGGTCAGAAGCAGTAAGGTGCTTATGGTTACCTGGGATATATTTACTCATGAGGTCTCCTTTCACTGCTGTCAGGAACAAAGACATCATAATATGTATGCAGAATTAAATTCAACTTGTGCAGAGGTAATTTCTATCAGGAAAAGAGACGGTAGAATTTACTTTTGCAATTTAGGGATTGATTTAATCTGTCATGCTGGGGTTGAGAAATCTGACAAAAAGAGGTATGATATCAGTAGAGATCAGGCAGCTCCAGGATGGGTTTAAATCTGTGCCCTGGAGCTGCTGCAGGGAGGAATCAGATTATGAACCAGATTATGGAGAGAATTGCCGAAACAGGGATTATTCCTGTTGTGACGGTGGACAGCCCGGAGCAGGGTGTCAGTATAATGAATGCGTTGAGAGAGGGAGGTCTTCCGGCGGCAGAGATCACATTCCGCACAAAGGCAGCAGCAGAATCGATCCGCGCTATGAAGGAGGCGTGCCCAGAGGCGTTACTTGGTGCGGGGACGGTACTCACCATCGAACAGGTGGAGCAGGCATTGGCGGCAGGGGCAGCATTTATCGTGAGCCCGGGAAGTACAAAGGAAGTGATCGAATACTGCGTGGAAAAAGGAGTATCTGTTATTCCTGGATGTATGACACCCAGCGACATCCAGCTTGCCCTGTCCTGCGGTCTGGAGATCGTCAAGTTTTTTCCGGCAGAGGCAGCAGGCGGACTGAAATTGTTAAAAGCCATGTCAGCACCCTATCCCAATGTTAGATTTATGCCCACGGGCGGCATTTCCTTACAAAATGTATCCCAGTATCTTTCTTTTCCTAAAGTAATGTGCTGCGGGGGGAGCTGGATCACGGAACCTGCAAAACAAGGAGATTATAAGAAAGTGGCAGAGACGGCCAGGGAGGCTGTTTTACTTGTCCAGAAAATAAGGAATGAAAAGGGCGCATGATTACAGAGAGCTATGACCTGATTGTGAGAGGGAGGAAATAATTGCTATATTTTGTAGAGGAAATTGACCTGAAAAGTAATATAAATCCGGTTACCGGAAAAGAATATCAGCCGGAGAGCAGTATCGTTGTTCTGGAAGAAAATGACAGTCCGGATATGTTCTGCGGGCAGGGCGAAAACGGAGTGTATACCGTTCGGATTTCCACAGGAAATAAGAACTGGGAGATGACGATGGGAGATTTCATCGATTATGCCCAGGCAGAAAATCGGGAGGCGGTGGTGTGCCTGTCAGGGAAATGGCTTGCCAGGGTCAGGGCTGCTTATCAGGGCCACTGTTGTGTCGAGAGAAAATTAAGAGCGTATGAACCCCATTTTCTGGTCCACAGTACAACATATGAGTGTGGGAAAAAGATACTGGAAGATCAATTATTGAAAAGCTGGAACTGCCTGGAAGGGGAGAGAGGGATTTCAGGGGACATCCCCATAGGCAGGAGACTGGGGGATCCGGGTTATTTCTGTGATTATATTATGTTCTCCCAGGGGGCGGTATCATCAGAGATCGTTGTTATGTCGAAGCAGGCAGGGGAAATCATAATGGATGTAAATCATAGTTATAACACGGGAATACGATTTTATCTCGATGCGGAGGCCATCGCGGGGGACGGGCTTCTGATTCGTGATGGGATTCATCTTAAGGTAAAGGAAAAACTGCCCCTGGAGAAATATCTTTTGTGGTGGGCCGACTGGGAGAGAGCTGGTCTGCAGGGGCCGGTTTCTACGCCGCTGGAATTTACAGAGAGAGCCAATGCCAGATTCCATGAGAGAAACCAGTGTTTTTAACTGGCATCGCTGAGCCTAAGCATGGCTTTGTAGTTTCCAGACACCAAAGCTGTTAAAATCAGAACGGAAGGTAAAGATCTTATGACGGTCCCATGTCCGGTCGATCCATTTGGGAATGCTTTTCTTTTCATTTATCACAAGCCACAATTGATCCTTGTCAGAAGTACTTTCTTTCAGGTGTTCCGGCGTAATATACTCCACATTTCCGAAGGCGTCAAACCATGGCTCACGGTAGCTTACAAGGTGTCTGTGGGCCGGGTAATAGTATGACATTATGCCAAACGATGAATCACAATATAGGAAGACGTCATTCCGGGAACAAATGGGATCAAACGCTTTTCTGAAATTATGCAGGGAGGGATTGTATTCAAATACCGCCGTGGCGGTATATTGTATGAGACAGCGTGCGAAAAGACAGGCGCACAGTATCCTCCTCTTCTTTGTGAAAGTGCTGTCATCCCGGCAGAGAAAGACAGCCGCCGTTATGGCAAATATACCAAGAAGGGGAGAGGCATAGCGGGCGATATACAGGGGGCGCAATAACATTGAGATTCCAAATCCAGCAAAATGTACAAACAGTATGGTGAAAATACCAGAGCCAATAAGGTATTTCTCGAACTTTTTCAGGTATTTCCACATATACAGCACGGGCATAAAAATAAGGATTGTTACGGCAAGGACAATGAGTGAATTCCGCTCCAGTGATGTGAGCCAGAAGTTTTCGGATGCCTGTCTGGTCTGCGCCAGGAGAGTGCCCAGCCATCCTGAATATCCCAATATCATTATGAGGTCTCCGATCAGTATTTTCCACCATTCGTTCCGGCATTTCATAAAGATCAATATATTGATACAGATTACGATGCCCGCGGTGGCTGCCAGAGCGTAAATATGGTTATAGGCATCACATAATACGGACAGGGTGAAGAACAGGACCGTTCGGCAGTTTCTGGAATGGAGCAGCCGCAGTCCTTCCAGAAAACACCATGTTACAAAGAACATGCTCCAGGAATAGCAACGCTGTTGTACTGAGAAATAGAATGACATTGGTATGGCACCAAGGATAAGCAGATATAAGGCGGCTGTTCTGTCTCCATAGTCCTTCCTTACGATAAGACATCCCAGAAGGAGCAGCATAATATACCCAAGTAGTGAGAACAGCTTGGTACATACGATATCATAGCCTGCCATAGAGCAAAATAGCTTCAATCCTATAAAGTAGAGCGGCGGATGCATATCGGTCTGCAGGATTTCGACGATTTCATAAAAATTATGCCGGATCAGGGCAAGGGTATAAGTTTCATCAAACCATACATTGTCGCTGAATAATAATCCAGATGCCATAAGTGACAGGATAATAAAAAGGTTCATTGGTAATTTGTTTTTATATTTATTCATGCCTGTCATTATAATAGGGCAGGGTGACACTGGCATGACTCTGATGTGACAGTTTCGTTATATTATAATGTAGCTGTATTGTTATAACCCACAGGAGGATTGTATATTCCTTGAAAGCCCATGAATACTGGCTTGTGCGGATTGTGCTGGTTATGAGTTTCACAGCTTGTGAAAATGAAGCACAGTCAAATGACAGTGAGCCAACATCTGTAGAAAGAAAGGAAACAAAGAAGTGGAGGATATGACAGCAATGAAAATGAGTGTAACGATAGGAGAACAGTTTTTTACTGCGACATTAGAAAATAATACTGCAACCCATGAACTGGTAAAAATGATGGAGAAAGCGCCAATCTCTATCGAAATGAATGATTATTCCGGTTTTGAAAAAGTGGGTCCGCTTGGGAAGAGCCTGCCAACCGATAACCGGCAGATGACTACGCAGTCAGGAGACATTGTGCTTTACAGCGGAAACCGGATTGTAATGTTTTATGGCTCTAATTCATGGAACTATACCAAGATTGGAAGAATTGATGATTTGTCCGGCTGGGAAGATGCACTGGGGGCAGGTAGTGTTACAGCCGTATTTTCTACTGCAAAATAAGGGAAATGTGATACAGACAAAGGTGTGATGGTAGTTTTGCATGGCAGGGTATTGTCAGTTTGCAAGAACATCGCACCTTTTTATATGTTCTTGGATAGAAAAAGTAGGTATGCTTAATTGTAATGGATAGATATATAATATAAGTATTTGTTATTTATACAAAGCGGTGTTATATTACATAACAGAGAAACTTGATAAGATTCATAGAAAGGAATAGCCCGAAAGGAGGCTTGTTGCATGAGTTCAATCATAAATAACAATCAGGAGCAGGAACACATCGTTTTGAATATGAAAGATGCCGGATGCAGTGAAGATACCATACAGCGTTTTTTACTTTGCTATCAGGCAGATGATATAAAAGGGGAATTAAAGGTTCTGTCAAATCACAGGCAGGCATTATTGGATGAGGTTCATAAGGGGCAGAAGGAAATTGACTGTCTGGATTATCTCGTGTATCAGATTGAAAAAGATTTGAAAACAAAAGAATCAGGAGGCAGATGATGGAATATAGGGTAAACCGGCGGACAGGGGATAGAATCAGTGTGATTGGTCTGGGTACCAGTTATATTGCAGAGGCCGATGAAAAGACAGCCATTGAGGCACTTATTTATGCTTATCAACATGGAATCAATTATGCAGACCTTGCTACAGCCGGGGCAAGGACATTTTCTTATTATGGGACAGCATTCAGAAGTGTCAGGGAGAAGATGTACTATCAGGTACATTTTGGTGCAAATTACGAGACCGGGGAGTATGGATGGACTACGGACCTGGAAACGGTAAAGCGTCAGATTGACTGGCAGATGAAGGCTCTGGGGACAGATTATATCAATTATGGATTTATTCACTGTCTGGATGAGGAAAATGACTGGAAGGAATATCAGGAGAATGGAGTGTTACGGTTTCTGCTGGATATGCAAAAAAGCGGAGCCGTTAGGCACATTGGGTTTTCTACGCATACACCGTCTTTGGCGCATCGGGTGTTGGATACCGGGTTTGTGGATCAGCTAATGTTTTCCATAAATCCCGGATATGATTATCAGCATGGAGAATATGCCAAAGGAAGTGCTGGTGAAAGAATGGATTTGTACCGCCACTGTGAGACGGCGGGGGTGGGAATATCCGTTATGAAACCCTTTTCAGCGGGGCAGCTTCTGGACGCGAAAACTTCTCCATTTGGCAGGGCATTATCCCAGTACCAATGTATCCAGTATGCACTTGATAAGCCGGGTGTCTTAACGGTATTGCCGGGAATCCGCAATGTGGAGGATGTAAAACATCTGCTGGGATTTTTTGATGTGGCAGAGGAAGAACGGGATTATTCCGTACTTGGCTCCTGCACGCCTGTGGAAATGGCAGGAACCTGTGTGTATTGCAATCACTGTCAGCCATGTCCTGTCGGTTTGAACGTAGGACTAATAAATAAATATTATGACCTTGCAAAGGCCGGAGATGCGATGGCAGCAGAGCATTATCAGAATTTGGAGCTTCATGCGGATTCATGCATCCGGTGTGGACATTGCGAATCCCGCTGTCCGTTCCATGTAAAGCAGATGGCAAGGATGGAGGAAATAGGTTCCTTTTTTAATCGTGAAGGTTGGAGGTGATATCATTGAATCATAGCAAACTGAAAAATTTTGTATTACCATTATTGCTTGTCGCCGGTCTGTTGTCGGGAATGATTTTATCCCCTGTTACTATGACAAAAGCAGAGGAAAAAACAAAATTGTCTGTGACAGCGAGGGTTGGTTCCAAAAAGGTAAATAAAAAGACAATCAATATGAAAAAGGGCAGCAGCAGAAAAATCAAACTGTCTGTTGTACCAAAGCAGTCAGGGATTAAGAAAACATATAAGTCTTCCAAGAAGGATATCGTGTCCGTCAGCAGGACGGAAACGCTGAAAGCGAAGAAGACAGGTACGGCAAAAATAACGGTTACGGTGTCAGGGAAAAACATTCGGAAAATGAAGGTATGGTTTAAGGTGAAGGCAACCCGCCAGAGTGATGCTGATAAAAAGACAGGCACATCCGTCACTATTACAGTAAAGGGACAGTCATTTCAGGCAGTATTTTATAACAACAAAACAGCAAATGCACTACTGAAGCAAATGCCGATGACACTTAATATGAAAGAATTAAATGGAAATGAGAAATATCACTTTTTTGATACAGAATTTCCTACAAATGAAAAATCACCGGGGAAAATTTCAGCAGGAGATATTATGCTGTATGGCTCGGATTGTTTGGTGGCATTTTATAAATCCCACAGTACCTCTTACCAGTATACACCTGTGGGAAAGATTGAGGATGCCTCTAGTTTTGCAAAGGCGGTGGGAAACGGAAATGTAACCATTAAATTTACTGTAAAATAAGGCAGGTAGTGTGAAAAATACGTCTAAGGCAGCAAAAAACACTGCCTAAGATATATTAAGTTTCACACAGGAAAAATGCAGAAGCAGCATTTTTCTAATGCGAACTTGTTCGCTATACTATTTGAGCCGCCAAAGGCGGCAGGGGGGATTTTTATGGAAAGCTGACTTGAAAGGATGAGGCAAAATGAGAAATTTCATGAAAAAACATAGGTGGTTAAAAGCAATCATAATACTTTTGGTTATTCTTGTGATTTTGCCGTTGGCGGCACTGCTGTTTTTGAAATTATGGCCGGCTTTTGGCGGAAGGGCTTCGGCAGAGGACCGGAAAAATTATGAAGACAGGGCGGAGAATTACCGTGACGGGAAGTTTTATAATGATGGCGATTTTCAGATTATCAGGGAAACGGAGCAGACGGATGAGTACATTATGTCCGGAAAGGGAACGAAACCGGAAGGAGAGATTCCGGTGGCAGAACCGGATTTTGATGGGGAATTGCCGGAAGATGAGGTAAGGGTTACCTGGTTTGGGCATTCCTCCCTTCTCCTTCAGATGCATGAGATGAATATACTGATTGACCCGGTATTCAGTGAAAGGAGTTCCCCGGTATCTTTTGCAGGGAATAAGCGCTTTTCGCATCCTCCTGTCAGAGTAGAAGATTTACCTTCTATTGACCTGCTGATATTGTCCCACGATCATTATGACCATCTGGATTATAACGTGATAAAAGAAATCGATGAAAAGCCTGCTAATAAAAAGTCAAGTGTTTTTTTGAAAAAATAGAAAGAAATTTTGTTTTGACTTTTGGGTATAACTTTTAAACCGCCCAGTAGCCGGTTTTTAAAAATCTGTATTGG
>CAJSYQ010000022.1 GCA_910574015.1 Eubacteriaceae bacterium
ATAAAAATAACGGTACAGTCTACCAATTAGATTATTTTCGTTGTATAATAAGTCTGACGTACAAGATCACTCTCTTTCGTATAGTTTGATGTGCAAACTTATTATACATGAGAAAGTGTCTTGTGCGTTATTTTATTTTTCAAAAAGTTGTAAAGTGGTGTAATATACTACAAGACTCCAAAATTTTATAGTCCCTATTCTTCTTTCAATTTTGCATAATATCCGTTTGCAAGATGGAGAGGTGCCACTGCATTATGTCCTGTTACACGATCCTTCGTTACCAAAGTAGTAACCAAGGCATCAGAATACTTATAAAACATACTGTCATGCCCCACACATAAACCCATCACAATATTTAAATCTGTTCCTTCCGCATTTAACAACTTTGCCTGAAGAATTGGATTGCAGGAATTGTTCCCAATTTTTTGACAATCCACATCAATTCCAAACTCTGTCTTTGCCACCGCACCTACCTTACATCCTATCCCATATACCTCAAAGCCATGGCTTCTAAGTATTTTGGTCAATTCTCTGGTTTCCTGAATCAAACCGACACAGGTGGCAATTCCTATTTTATGATATCCCATCCTTTTCATAAATTCGACGGTTTCCTGTACCCTTGTCCACACACAATATCCATCATATTCTACTTTGGCGGCAGTCTGCATCACCTTTCTGTTTTCACCGGTGTATTCCTTCATTGCCTCATTTTTAACAGTTTTATCCATATGCGTTGTCAAACAAAACGGCGGATATGACTTATTTTGTACATCACAATTTACCACACCGCAATCCACACAGCTTCTCCTTACATCATTCTCCATTTACTTCTCCTCCGTTCCACCGCTGAATGTCCTTACATTGCCTTTCTATATATCTCTGCAATTTCATCCTGAGTAAATACTATTGGATTATTTGCAACACCGGCAGCAGACACTTTCATACAGTTTTCTGCCATCCACGGCACATCTTTTTCCTCAAGCCCAAGTTCTGATAAAGTACACTCCATATCAATATTTTGCAACAAGGTACGGATTTTGCCTGACAAATCGCCAGCTGTCAGACCGCCAAAAATCCGGGCGATTTTTGCAAATTTAAAGTAATTTCCTTTATATGACTCTTCAATAATAACAGGAGTCAATGCTGCCAATCCTTTTCCATGGACAATATCTTTCAGTCCACTTGCCGGATGCTCCATACCATGTGCCAGAGTGACACCTGCCGTATTGATTACCATACCACCGATGGTACTGGCAAGTGTAATCTTTTCCCATTCCTCTTTGCCACCCCTGCCCTGATATACTTTCACAAGATTTTCTGCCAGCAGTTCCATAGCATAGACACTAAGCGCATCGGTAAAAGGCTGTGCTATCTTAGAAGTATACGCCTCAATACAGTGGCACAGAGCATCAAAGCCTACAGAAGCCAATACATGCTTCGGCATAGTCATCATGCACTCCGGATCTACAATAGACACCTTTGCCATAATAGCATTGCACCTGAGAGATTTTTTGTCTCCATTCTCTGGATTCGTCAATACTGCAAATCCATTTCCCTCGGAACCGGTACCACATGTAGTCGGAATCAAAACCAACGGCAACGCATGATCACTCTGTAACCTTCCATAAATATAGTCATTGATATCGCCGCCATTGACTGCCAAAAAAGCAATCGCCTTCGCGCAATCCATGATACTTCCGCCACCAATTGCCACTACCACATCACATCCATTGGCTTTAGCGAGTTCCGCTCCCTCAATAGCAGTGGTTGTAAGAGGATTCTGTGCCACCTTGTCAAAAAGCACCGTATCCAATCCCTCTGATTTCAAATTCTCATCCACTCTGTCATATAACCCTGACTTTTTCGCACTGCTTTTTCCAGTCACAATCAAAGCTTTCCTGCAATAAGGTTTTGTCAGTTCTCCTACCTTATTCACTTTACCATTCCCAAACACAATATTCACCGGCAGGAAATAGGAAAATGCCATGCTGCTCTCCTGTGCCATTGCTGCCACATGACCACTAACAGTCTCCAAGGCAGCCTCCAGCACTGCTTCCTCTCTGTACTGCTGCCCATCTTCCGTGGCAATATCCACATGCAGACCAAACTTTTCCCCGTATTTTATCTTACACCACTTTACAACTTTTTAAAAATAAAATAACGCACAAGGCACTTTCTATTGTATAATAAGTTTGCACACAATAAAATACGAAAGAGAGTGACCTTGTACGTCAAACTTATTATATAACAAAAATAATCTAATTGGTAGACTGTACCGTTATTTTTATATTTATTTTAAAACTTTTTCCATGCCGACTATTGAAACATTGTTTCTGCTGGTGCTGTCCATCCTGGCTATGGAGTCGGCGTATTCCATCCGCTCCCTGTACAGGCATTTCCTGACAGGGATTACCCAAAAATCACTGAATGCCTTTTATTATGCCTGTTCCTATGCAAAGGCTGACTGCTTCAGGTTTATGAATGTGACTGCTGCAATGGCTTTGAAAATAATACCGCAAAACCTGACTTCCCAGCCTGTTTTTCTGTGTATCGATGATACAATGGCTGCAAAGTTTGGTGAAAAATTTGAAGATGTTTCAAAACTTTTTGACCATGCTGCGCATAATGGCGCTAACTATATGAACGGGCACTGCTTTGTAAGTGTGATGCTCTGTGTCCCGGTATGGAATAAAAACAGGATACATTACCTTTCCGTCCCGCTTGGTTACCGCATGTGGCAGAAAAAGGAATCCAAACTGGACCTGGCTGCATCCATGGTGCGCCAGGTCATGCCGGAATTCAAAACCATGAAAAATGTCATCCTGCTCTGCGATAGCTGGTATGTAAAGAAGAACCTTGTTTCCATCGTGGATGAGTATGAAAACCTTGACCTTATAGGAAATGCAAGATCCGATTCCGTTATTTATGACCTGCCGCCGCAGCGGACAGGAAAAAGAGGACGGCCTGCATTGCATGGGAAAAAGCTCTCCATCCAGNATGATTTCAATCTGTCCGATGAAAAAATCGGTGATTATTACGCAGCTGCGCGCCGTGTCCTTACAAATATTTTCGGCAAAAGGACAGTAATGGCATTTGTGACATCCCCAGAAAAGGAATCCGGCAGCAGACGCCTGTTTTTCAGTACCATTTTTCCGGAACAGCTCCAGATCTTCTGCGCATGGCAGGAAAAATCCCCGCTGAATCAGACCGGCAGTGACCGGATGCAGTTTATTCCCCTGTCCCTTTACACTTTCAGATGGAACATCGAAGTCAGCTATTATGAGCAAAAGACATTCTGGTCGCTTTGCAGCTATATGGTCAGAAGCCGCAAAGGCATTGAAATGCTGGTTAATCTGATCAATATTTCATACTGCGCAATGAAACTATTGCCATATAGTGATGAACTATTTTATGGATATCAATCAGTAAGCGTGCAGGAATTCCGTTTTGCGCTTAGTGAACAGATCAGGAAACAGATATTTTATGCCACTTTCGTAAAAAACATCGAAAACAGTATAAAATCAAATGCTGTTATGAAAGCCTTAAAGCAGTTGGTTAGGCGACAGGGAATTCACTTATAAAAGTTGTAAAGTGGTGGTATATTAGATTTTATAAAAGAACTGGGAGGACATAACAATGTGGGCATATGAAAGTATATTTTATCAAATTTATCCGTTAGGATTCTGTGGAGCACCTTTTGAAAATAATGGGAAAGCGCAGTCACGGATTCTGAAGGTGCTTGATTGGATTCCGCATATTAAGAAGTTGGGAGCCAATGCCATTTATTTTTCGCCAATCTTTGAATCCGATACTCATGGATATAATACTAGAGATTATAAGAAACTTGATTGTAGATTGGGATTTAATGAGGACTTTGTAAAAGTGTGTGAGGAGCTGCACAAGGCTCATATCCGGATTGTACTGGATGGAGTGTTTAATCATGTGGGCAGAGGGTTCTGGGCATTTCAGGATGTCTTACAAAATCGAGAAAATTCCAGATATAGAGATTGGTTTCATATTGATTTTGGTGGAAATTCAAATTATAATGATGGGCTTTGGTACGAGGGGTGGGAAGGCAATTTTGATTTGGTCAAATTAAATCTTCAGAATGAGGAAGTGGTTCAGCATATTTTTGATGCAGTGAAATACTGGGTGGAGACTTTTGATATTGATGGATTGCGTCTGGATGTGGTATATTGTCTGGACAAAGAATTTCTGAAACGTCTGCGTCAGTTTACGGACTCATTGAAAAAAGATTTCTTTTTGGTGGGCGAAACACTGCATGGAGATTATAAACAATGGGCAAATGATGAAATGTGCCATTCTGTCACAAACTATGAATGCTATCATGGGATGCACTCTAGTTTTAACAGTATGAATATGTTTGAAATCTGTCATTCTCTTATTAGGCAGTATGGGCCAGAGGAATGGTCTCTGTATAAAGGAATGCATTTGTTCAATTTTGTGGATAACCACGATGTAAGTCGGATTGCAAGCGTACTTAATAATGAAAATCATCTGCCGTTAATCTATGCCTTGTGCTTTGGAATGCCCGGTATTCCCTGCATATATTACGGCAGCGAATGGGGAACAAAGGCAAATAAGAGCGAGGGTGATTCAGCACTTCGTGCCGGTTTTGATAAGCCGGAATTTGGAGAATTGGCAGAGTGGATTGCAAAATTGGCAGAGGTTAAGGCGCATAGTAAAGCTTTGAACTATGGTAGTTTCCGCTCTATTATACTTACCAATCATCAGTGTATTTTTGAGCGTGCATGTGAGGGGGAGAGAATACTGATAGCTATCAATGCATCAGAGGAGTCTTTTACTGCACACTTTGATGCGGGATGTGGCATGGCGGAGGATTTGTTGACGGGAAAACCTCACGATTTTGGTGGAGGTAGCGAGTTGCCTCCCTACGCTGCTTTTTTCTGGAAAATGGAGTATTAGGCTGATATAAAACGAAAGACTTTAGACTGGTCTCGTTAAAGTGAGGATAATATTCTGGTTCTTTATTTTCATTGTGCTAAAGAGGGCAGAAAAATAGATGTTTTACAATGTAACAATAAAGTGTGTTTCACAATTTTTAATGAAGGAGAGCCAATAAATACAGAAAATCCATGTAATTGTGGATATTATTATTCAAGTATTATAGGGAATGGAGAGATAGAGTTTCTGGAAAATACTGATGATAAGAAATATGCTTTGAGTATAATGTTTGCACATCAATTGGGAAGAAATGTGAAATTTACGGAAACGCAAGCGGATTCTGTATGCGTGTTTAAGCTTGTTGCGGAAAATTATACCGGAAAACAGAAGGCAAAGATGTGATAATACATTGCAGAACGGTTACAATTTATGCCTTTATTTGTTTCGTCCGTTTTCTGTTTTTTCTGCATTTCTTCTCCAAATAAGACTCTCCAATTCAGACGCTGCAACGCTGAGTGACATGCCTTTTCGTTTCAGAATGCAGATGTTTCTCGGTGGAATAGCTGGTTTCATGTTTAGGATAACAAGGTTCTCCATATTTTCATTTTCCAAAAATTCGATAGGAACAAACCCGATTCCTAAATCAGATTTTACCATGGGCAATATCTGGTCAGCAGTAGCAGCTTCCACATCGGGAGAAAAAGAAATTCCCATTTTATTGAAAAATTCAGCATAAAACGAAAAAGAACTTGTTTTTTCGCCAAGACCAATCAATGGATACTCATTGATCAGATGATCTGTAATGGTTGTTCCGGTGGAAAGTGAAAATGCACTGCTGCATACAGGAACCTCCTGAATATTTCGTAAAACGTTTGAAGACAGCCCTGCCGGAAGATTGAATGGTTCCGTAACAATCGCAAAATCTGCCAATCCCTTTTTTAGAACATCAATTGCCTGTGGCGTGGAATGATTGGATACTCTGATATGGATTCCGGGATAGGCTTTACGGTAATTTTTAAGCACCGGGAGCAATACGCAGTGTAGGGCAATTTCGCTTGCAGCAATTGTAATGATTCCAGACTGCAGGCTGCGGTTTCTGGCGATTTCCTGTTCACCGCACAAAATATGTTCAAATGCAATGGAGATATGGGCATATAATTTTTCACCTTCCGGAGTAAGGGTTACGCCATGTCTCTGTCTTACAAACAATGTGCATCCCAGTTCTTCCTCCAGTTTTTTCATCATCCGGGTAATATTTGGCTGGTTGTTCAGGAGTGCGCCTGCCGCCCCCGTAAAACTCTTATATTTTCCGACATAATAAAATACCCTGTAATAATCATAATTGATGTTCATCTTCACACCTCACATATTAAAATTATATATCTGAATTGCAAAATTGATATTTTACACATACCTAATAAGGCATTATAATACATCCGATATGAAAAAACAATATCTTTGAAGGAAAGCTCTGACATGATATTGTCCAGCAGCAAACTGGGTATAGATGGCTGCGTTGAGATGATAATGAGCTGTGTAGAAGAAATGGAGGATGATGAAAATGAATAAGGATTTAACAGTGGGAAATCCCCAGACCGTACTTTGGAAATTCTGTATGCCGCTCTTTGGCAGTATTATTTTCCAGCAATTATACAATATAGCTGACAGTCTGGTTGCCGGTAAATTTGTAGGAGAAAACGCATTGGCTGCTGTTGGAAACAGCTATGAAATCACGCTGATTTTTATTGCTTTTGCATTTGGGTGTAATATGGGCTGTTCTGTTATTGTATCGAAACTCTTTGGTGCTAAAGATTATAAAGGCATGAAGACAGCAGTTTATACAGCCTGTATTTTCAGTGGGATGGTGTGTATCCTGTTAATGCTGATCGGAATATCCGGCTCCGGAGTGCTGCTTCGGTTAATCCGAACCCCAAAAGAAGTATTTGCGGATTCAAAACTGTATCTGGACATCTATGCATGGGGATTGCCCTTTGTATTTTTCTACAATATTTCAACCGGAATTTTCTCTGCACTTGGAGATTCCAAAACACCGTTTTACTTTCTTGCAGTATCTTCCCTGTCAAATATCGCAGTCGATATCTGGTTTGTAAAGGCATTCCATATGGGAGTGGCCGGAGTGGCGTGGGCAACTTTCATCTGTCAGGGAATCAGCTGCATTCTCGCAATGATAGTCGTGCTTTACCGTCTTGCGAAAATTGACTGTAAAGAAAAAGCATCTGTTTTTGATTGGCAGATTCTAAAACAAATTGTGATAATTGCAATCCCAAGCACGCTCCAGCAAAGCTTTATCTCTTTGGGAAACATCGTAATCCAGAGTATCATAAATGGTTTTGGCGCATCTGTTATGGCAGGGTATTCCGCAGCCGTCAAGCTCAATAATCTGGTCATTACTTCATTTACTACTCTCGGAAATGGCATTTCCAACTATACGGCACAAAATCTGGGTGCAGGAAAGCTGCCACGTATCAGACAAGGATTTCATGTCGGGGTCAGGCTGGTCTGGATGCTGAGCCTTCCATTATTTTTCCTCTACTTCTTTGGCGGCAGTCTTGTCTTAAAGCTCTTTATGGATGAACCTACTGAGCTTGCGGTACATACGGGCATTATCTATTTGAAGATTCTTTCTCCGTTTTATTTTGTGGTTTCTGCAAAATTGGTGGCTGACGGCATCTTAAGAGGTGCAGGGTTGATGAAAAATTTTATGGTTGCGACTTTTACGGATTTAATATTACGTGTCCTTTTGGCATTCTGTTTTTCAAAAACATCACTGGGTTCAACCGGGATCTGGTGTGCGTGGCCGGTAGGGTGGTGCATTGCAACAATACTGTCAATTGCTTTTTACCGAAAAGGTCCATGGGTGGCTCAAAATGCTCCCTCACCCATTTATCCTGATTGATATCATCTTCCATCTTTGCCCGGTGCATCATGAGGTAGTGGTTGCCTTTCTCAATATAGATTTTATTCTTTTGACGTATAGTCTAATCACCAAAGATGTGTTAAAATATTTGCTGATGTACTTATCGTGCAAGATGTTGTGAGGGATTGGAAACTGGAGGATGCAGGACATGACGAGAAACGAGGAAAAGAAAATTAGAACGGGGCGGAGATTCTCTCTAATCGTTCCAATTATCGTTGCAGTGATTCTTTCTTTTGGAAACGACTATATCGTGCTTCGGTCAATACATGACAAGAATCAGATTGATCTGGCATCACTGGAGAACGGGCTGGCAATATCCAATATATGTCTGTTGACGGGCTTAGTGTTGGCTATCGTGATATCAAACCTGCTCTTTCGCATCATTATCCGACAGGAATTGATGGTTCCTTTGCAAAAAATTAGAACAGGGATGAATCGGATTCGCCATGGTGATTATGATTACAGAATAGAACACGAAGAAAATGATCTCATGTATGAGCTGTATGACGATTTCAATGAAATGGCGGTGGAAACAAAACGTTTTGCGGTAAAGGAAAAACAGATTGATGAGCGGAGGAGGCAGCTCTTGCTTAGCATTTCCCATGATCTGCGATCCCCGATGACCTCCATTATCGCCTATGTGCAAGGGCTTTTAGATGGCATTGCCCAGAATGAGCAGAAAAGGCATCAGTATTTAGAAGTGATCAAGGCAAAATCATTGGAAATTGATCGGATGGTAAACCGCCTTTTTACATATGCCAAACTGGACAGCCAGGAATATGAGCTGGATAAGCAGCCCATTGATATCGGAGAATATATGAGTGCTTATGTGGACGAGATTGCCAGAGAATATGAAAAAAAGAATTTTCGGATTCAGCTAAAGGTCGTGTCCTCTGCTAAAATCCTGGCAGATAGCGACATGTTTGACCGAATTTGCACAAACCTGATAGAAAATGCATACAAATACAATGACAAAGAAAATGGCAGTATGACCATTACGGTTAAGTCAGGCCATTACCATGTGAAAATTACTTTTGCAGATAACGGTCCCGGAGTAAATGATGATGAGATTTCAAACTTGTGGGATGTGTTTTACCGCACCGACCATGCAAGAAAAAATCCAGGAGAAAGCAATGGAATCGGACTTGCCATTGTAAAAAAAGCAGTAGAAATGATGGAAGGAAAAGTGGAAGCAAAAAACGGAAAGAGCGGTGGATTGTCCGTAATAATCAGAATACCCATTTCTGAATAATAGATTGGCGAAGTTCCCATAAATGAAATAAGTGAGGCGAGAATACTATGGCAAAAATATTGATTATTGAGGATGACGAAAACATCGCAAGTATCGAAAAGGATTATTTGGAAATCAATGGATACGAGGTAGATATAAGAAATGAAGCAGTTTCAGGTATCGAATTAGCTAATACGGGTGAATACGACCTTATTCTCTTGGATTTGATGCTGCCGGGAATGGATGGCTTTTCCGTATGCAAAAAACTGAGGTTGCAGCTGGATATTCCAATTATTATTGTTTCAGCCAAACAGGAGACCGCTGATCAGGTTTTAGGGCTGGGACTGGGAGCGGATGACTTCATTGCAAAACCATTTGATCCCAGCGTGCTTGTAGCACGGGTGAAGTCAAATCTTGCACAATGCCAGAGAGGAAAGGTAACGGAAGCCCAAAATAGCATCTTGAAGGTGGGTGCTCTGACGCTGGATAAGCAAAAAAGGCAAATTTATAAAGACGGTGTTGAAATTGCATTAAAAAATAAAGAATACGAGCTGATGGCCTTTTTTATGGACAATAGGGATATCGTATTTACCAAAGAAGAACTGTACGAGAGAATATGGGGACTGGATGCGGAGGGTGACACAACAACAGTGGCAGTACATGTCAACCGACTTCGCAAAAAACTTGAAGAAGACCCGTCCCAGCCACAATATCTGGAAACAGTGTGGGGTGTGGGCTACCGTTTTACGGTCAAACAATCCAGTTAAAAAAAATATATGAAAAAGTTTAAAATCTGTTTAAAATTCTATTTAAGATTTTTTAAAAATCCTCCCTAGAATGGGTATTGTAAAAAAACAATATACAAGGGAGGATTTTATTATGGGAGAATATGCATATCTGTTGTATATCGCAATCATTCTGTTTTCCACCAAAATACTGGGTGTGTTTTCAAGAAAACTTCATATGCCTCAGGTCGTAGGAGCTTTGCTGGCAGGCATTATCCTTGGTCCATCAGTAACAAATTTAATTACCCTGCAAGGTGATGTGGGTCAATTTTTGGAGGACACGGCAGAGATTGGAGTTATTTTTCTTATGTTCTCTGCAGGACTGGATACTGATGTCCGTGAACTGAAAAAAAACAGCATTTCAGCCTTTGTCGTGGCAGGAATCGGAGTTTTAGTCCCGGTTTTGGGAGGATTTGCCACATATGCTGCCATTTTTAAGCCTTCTCTGGCAAATCAGCAGGAACTTCTAAAAGCCATATTTATTGGCGTTGTCCTGTCCGCTACATCCGTTAGCATAACCGTTGAGACATTGCGGGAGATGGGCAAATTAGGCGGGAAGGTTGGCACCACAATCCTCGGTGCAGCAGTCATTGATGACATTTTGGGAATTATTGTCTTAACAGTAGTTACCAGCCTGCAGGATACTAGCGTGAAAATAAGCACAGTATTATTAAAAATTGTCTTATATTTCGTATTTATTGGAGCAGTATTCTTCGTCTGCTATAAATGCAGGAAACAGATTGAGCGGTTTGACAAGCGAAGAAGCGTAGCAATTATGGCTGTGGTATTTTGCCTGGTACTATCTTTTATCTCCGAAGCAGCCTTTGGTATTGCGGATATTACAGGAGCCTATTTTGCCGGTCTGATTCTATGCGAGCTGAAATTGCAGCCATATGTAAATCGAAAGACAGAAATTCTGTCCTATATGTTTTTTAGTCCAATCTTCTTTGCGAGCATTGGCTTAAAGACATCCCTTTCTGCCATGAGCGGAGTCATTCTTACCTTTTCCGCAGTACTTTTGCTGGTGGCGATCCTATCTAAAGTCTTGGGCTGTGGCCTGGGAGCAAGATTGTGCGGCTTTTCCGGAAAAGATGCCCTGCAAATCGGTGTGGGCATGATATCCAGAGGAGAAGTAGCATTGATTGTGGCTCAGAAGGGTTCGCAATGCGGACTGCTAAACAGTAATCTGTTCGGGGCGATTGTCCTGGTGGTAATTGTAACTACGCTAATTACACCAGTGCTTTTGAAAATGGTTATGCGGGATGCGTCAAATGAAGTTAACTTAGGAAAAATTGGAAAAAACGCTGCGCATAATTAAATAGATAACAGGGTGTCAAAAGTTCCTTTTGACACCCTAATAAATATAAAATAGGAGGGTCATTATGATATCACAAGTTATAGGATTTTCAGTATTATTTATTTTAGTTTTTGGAGGAATCATTGGAACTATTATAAGGTTTACGCTGTTTGGAAATGTTCATGCAAATGTGAGCAACCGTATTCCGGAAAAACGGATTGATGAAGCATTAGAACAGACCAGCAAATTAGAACAGACCTGCACAAAGCGAAATGCGAAAAGCAGGAAGATTTCCGGGCAATCTGCCCAAAGGAATGTATGTAAAATAGGGCATGAATTTAGTAAATTGCAGCCACCTGTCTAGCCTAAAACTAAATTTTTTACATAATCATCTTCTCTTTTTTTCAAATATCGGGTAGGAGGTAGATAATTATTTTATCTACCGACCTCACACACCAACGTACGTCAGACTGTCTAACAATTATATTTAGCAGTCTGACATTGCGTTAGTAGGGTTTTTGTTAAGGGATTTACATTATCAAGCGGTATTACCTATAATATTATATATATCACAATATGAATAATTGGAGAATTATATGAAATTTCTTAGACAATTTATGATTATTTTATTACTTTCTTTCTTAGGAGAAGTACTTAAGATGTTCATACCATTACCAATTCCGGCAAGTGTTTATGGCTTAGTGTTGATGCTCGTATGTTTGATGACGGGCATTTTAAAGACGAGTCAGGTAAAAGATGCAGCATTTTTTTTGATTGAGATCATGCCGGTTATGTTTATTCCGGCAGCAGCTGGTCTGATTGATTCATGGGTAGTTTTACGTCCGTTATTATTGCCTATTTTAGTCATTACTGTTGTGATTACGGTGTTTGTTATGGCAATAACAGGAAGAGTGGCACAGATGATAGCACAAAAGAGAGGAATTAAAAATGAATGAAATATTCAGACAATCATTGTTTGTAGGAGTAACAATTAGTTTGATTGCATATGAGATTGGCTTGTTTTTGAAGAAAAAATTTGGATTTGCAATTTTAAATCCATTATTAGTATCCATTGTAATTGTAATCATAGCATTAAAAACATTAGGAATTAGTTATGAAGTATATAACGCAAGTGCGAAATATATATCTTATTTATTAACACCTGCAACAGTATGTCTGGCAGTACCATTATATGAACAGTTAGAATTATTAAAGAAAAATATGGTAGCTGTTATTTGCGGGATTTTGTCAGGAACATTGGCTAGTTTATTTGGAATTTTTGTTTTATGCAGCTTGTTTGGATTTAATCATCAACAGTATGTAACGATGCTTCCAAAATCAATCACGACGGCAATAGGAATTGGCATATCAGAAGAGCTGGGAGGAATTGTAACAATTACAGTGGCAGTGATTATTATTACAGGAATTCTTGGAAATGTGATCGCAGATACGGTATTTCGTATTTTTAAGATTAAAAATCCTTTAGCAAAAGGATTGGCACTTGGAACGGCATCCCATGCAATCGGAACAGCAAGAGCAATCGAAATGGGGCCTGTAGAGGGTGCAATGAGTAGTTTGGCAGTTGCAGTAGCAGGGCTATTGACAGTTATATTTGTATCAGGATTTGCTCAGCTTATTTAAAAGAGGAGCTTCCTGTATAATTCAAATATAGGGAATTCCAAGAAGGGTGGTTGATAAAAAGATACCTCAGAGTAAAATAAGATTACTGACTTTTGGACGGTTAGTAAAAATCTTATTTAACAGAGAGGTATCCAAGATGAATTATAACACACAGAACGCAAAAATTGCATCCATAACTGAAAGAACTTTGATTGTTGGAATTGATGTGGGAAGTGAAACTCATTATGCCCGGGCATTTGACTGGCGCAACTACGAGTACACAAAGAAACCGCTGGAGTTCAGCAACACAGAGGCCGGATTCCAGACATTCAAAGCATGGATGGAGGACATAGCGGAGAAACACGGCAAAACTGCCGTAATCCCCGGCATGGAGCCAACAGGCCATTTCTGGTTTGCCCTGGGGAAATTCCTGCAGGATATCGGAATGAAGCCGGTACATGTAAATCCCCACCATGTGAAGAAATCGAAAGAGCTGGATGACAACAACCCCAACAAAAATGACCGTAAAGACCCAAAGACGATCGCTGCGCTTGTCAATGAGGGACGGTTCTCGTACCCTTACATACCAACCGGTATCTATGCAGAGATCAGGAGCCTGTCAAACCTGCGGTTCCAGACGCAGGAGGAGCTCACGAGGATCAAGAACCGCCTGGCCAGATGGTTCGCCATCTACTTTCCTGAATATAAAGAGGTTTATGGGGATTTGAAGGCGGTGAGCGGGAGGAAGGTGCTGAAGGAAGCACCGCTGCCGGAGGACATCAGAAAACTGGGAGTGGAAGGCGTGAACCGGATATGGAGGGACGCAAAGCTGAGAGGCGCTGGAATGAAGAGGGCAAAGACCCTGGTATCGGCGGCAGAGCATAGCGTAGGAAGTACGGAAGCGCCGGAAGCCGCCCGTATGGAACTGAAAAACCTTCTGGCTGACATGGATGTATATACAGCAAGGCAGGAGGAACTGCTCCGGAACATGGAAGAAAAGCTGAAAAAGATCCCATATATAGATAACCTGTTGTCGATTAAGGGAATTGGAATGGTGACGGTCAGCGGCTTTATAGCAGAAGTCGGGGACATTGGACGTTTTGACAATCCCAAACAGCTTCAGAAGCTGGCAGGATATGCCATTGTGGCGAATAATTCCGGAAAACATAATGGGGAAAGCCGGATCAGCTACCGTGGGCGGAAACGTCTGAGATATGTACTGTATGAGGCCGCGATATCGCTGGTGGGAAAGAATGCAGAGTTTCGGGAGATACACGAGTATTATCGGACGAGGAAAGAGAACCCGCTCAAAAAGATGCAGTCGGTAGTGGCGGTAGCTTGCAAGATACTAAGAATATTTTATACGATTCTCACAAAAGGTGTAGAGTATGACCCGGAGAAGCTGCTGGGCGACATCAGGAGACCACAGGTACAGGCGTCATAACAAACAACGGGAAAAACAGGCAATGCCCTGTCACAGTTGGACTGAGCCTCCGGCAGACGCCGCCGGGAGCTGAATCCAGCGGTGACAGGAAAGCTGGAAGGTATGGGAAACCGGCCGGAAAAACGTCCACCGCAAGGTGCCGGCCGTGGAAAACATACAGGTCAGTGAGACTTATACAAAGAATGAGCCGGTAGCCGGCAGGAATATTTTCCATAGGGCATGACCCTGGTTAGGAGCTGAGCCGGCACCCTGGTTATGGACAGGCGGGACGAAGGAAGTTAGGACCCCGGCAGAGATGCAGGGTGATCCTGGTAGACACGGGAGGTACGCTGCCATAGAAGGATGGGTATACATAAGGCCATGTAGAGCGAAAACCAAGACGTTCTACTTCGTGTACCCTTCACCCTCTATTTTCGTACCAGATACAGAGAAATGTCCATCTCCTTGGCTCATTCACCTGAGATATGTAACTATAAATTCCTTGATTTTTTAAGGAAAATCACTTGACAATATAGGGAGGAAAAAATCATGGCAAATGAAAAAATGATCATCACGATTGGCAGAGAACATGGAACAATGGGCGAAAAAGTGGCAGATAAACTTAGAAAGCAATTTCATTTGCCACTTTATGATAAAGCACATCTTCTTAAGGCGGTGGAAGGTACAGAGGAATACGATGAACTAAATGCATTTTTTAATGATAGGAAAGTGAACAGTCTGTTATATGCGATTGCAATGAGCGCAAGTGTAAGAGCCAACGATGTGCCATTTGGAATTATCAAAAATATTATTGGGGACACAGGAGGTATTGTTATGGATGGTTGTGGGAATTATTTGTTCCGTAATCGTCCAAACACAGTCAGGATTTTTTTGCATGCCAACAAAGATATCAGGATTAACAATTTAGTAACACATCTTGGGATGACGAAAGAACAGGCAAGAAAAGAAATTGAAGCAGAAGATTCAAAAAGGTATGAATTTCATAAATATTACACAGAAGAAATATGGGGAATGTCCAATGGATATGAATTATGCTTAGATGAAGGAATACTTGGAATTGATGGATGTGTGCAGATGATTTTGGATTATATAAAAATAAGAAAGCAATGGTTACTATTCACAGCCAATCGTAGCCGGACTTAAGGAAATAAAAAATATCTTCCCCTATGAATCGCCTTCATTATGTGCAGCATGAGAAAGCAGAATTTCAAATTTTCTGTAGAAAGCGAAAGTTCCTGAAATTTACAACCTGACAAAAATTTAGAGAGACATTCCTTCCTGCAGGACAATTTAGCTCTTTTAGAATTGCTTTGCTTTTTAAGTTTTCAGCAGATGCGCGCGCACGGACAACTGCCTGAACCGAAAACAACGATTTCAGGATAGTTCGGAGCGGTACGCTCCCGCTACGCAGAATACGTAATGGTACATAGTGCCGGGGCAGATGTAAAACATATGCCCCGGCACAAGTACCAACGTATTCTGGAGTCCCGTCCGAACTATCCTGAAATCGTTGTTTTCGGTGAGTTTTGGGAGTAAGCGCGCTAATCAGAAGCTGAAAAAAAAAGCATTAGCAATTCTTAAGAGCGTAGGATTGCCCAGGGAGGAATGTCTTCTATAATTTTTGCCAGGATGCAAGCAAGGCCAAACTTTCGCTCTCTACAGAAAATATATATAACAGTCCGTTTTCTCATGCTGCACATTGTAGAAAACATACAAGGGGAAGAGATTTTTTATTGAGATCCGTCTACGATTGGCTGTGAATAGTAACAATAAAATTCATATCATCAACTCCTAGCATTCTAAAATTTAAGCATATCTTTCAGAGCGATTACCTTTTCATTATTTATTATTTGATATTATAGTTTTCCCTTTCCCTCATTTTTGCCCTTATCAGCACTTGTAATCATGAGGGAAACGATATAAAATGATGTAATGAATAAAATAAAGTTGACTTGCTTAAATTTAGAGTTTTCAAGGGTTGACGGCATTTTTTATGATAGTTTATAACAATTATTAAATATCCTCAAATGAAAGGATTAACAATTTAAATTAGATATACAAGAAGCGTTTCAAAAAGGGTTTTGAAGATGTTTACGGAAAAACCAAAGGTATTGTTTTGCCAGAAAGAGATATTGATCGTTCCTTACATACAAAGGGTGCTATTGCTTATAAGGCGGTTGTTGATGGCAATATGATAGGAGGTGCCGTTGTTAACGTGTACACCGTATTTTGAAAAGCGAAATATTCATTTCTATGTTAATAAATGCGGTTTTTATATTGTGGAATATCAATGCAAGTATGCTCATACAGTAGAAGCCCATGAGGACTTTATCGGTGATGGTGGTGATGGAATGAAACACACATTTCACTGGTGCTTTCTCTCCAAATTTAAAGCGAGAGCAAGGCTCCCGCTGATTTTTGATGTCTGTGTAACGACTCGATTCAAAGCCTTGAGGCATTTTTCTTATGAGGGCCCCAACCACTTGGTTTCTTTGAATACTATAATTGTGCCAGCCGTTCCAGTGCCTTATCTTTAATGATCAGTTTAAAGTGTTCATTATAGAAATCCTGGGTGGCATAAGTAACCAGCTCTTCCTTGCCGAATTCTGAGATCAGGGAACAGGCCGTCTGGAAAGCGGCTTTGCGCCCGCTGCGGTTCAGCATCAGGTAATAGCGGCTTGCCGTCTCATCCTTCCATACGGAATTTTTACCGGAATAGGCAGGAGAAACCAAATGTGCTACCTCAATAATCGGATTCAGGGATACAAAAGAAAATACCTTTACCTTATCCGAAATCGTCTCTGATTTCTTTTTCTTGCCGGCTTTCTTTTTTGTGGCAGAATTCTTCAGTGCTTCACTGAGTGGAATAAATTCACGTGAACCGTCGGAAGAGTTTTTCTCATTCGCCTCTTCAATAAGTTCATGGAGCTGTTCAAAGCAGTCAACGATCTCGGGCATATCCTCATCTGATTCCTCTTCCTCCAGATCGTAACTGTCGTCATCTTCGAAGTCTTCCTGTCCAATACCAAAGTGGGAGAAGCGTTCTTCAAATTCATCGGGATTGTCTACCTTTGTGATCACCAGAACAATAGAATCACGGGATGTAGGAATAGCCTCTATCATCAAAGGAATATCATCAGCGTCAAATCCAAAATCGATGCTAGCTTGCTCCATCATATCACGAAATAGCTCTTTTGCCTTTTCTGAACCATAAGCCAGTTCGCTTATCTTGAGATGGCGTTCTGACAGATCATGCTTACTGAGGGTACAGCGAATCTGGTTTTCACTAATTCGTTCAATTTTCACAAGCACACTTCCTTTCTGTTTAATATGTGTATCAAAAGTATAAGTTATAATCGCTGTAAAGTCAACCGGTTCTTGCTAAAAAGTAAATGGAAATTTTTATCGCCGGGACAGTTACTGACGCCGTCGGCGGATAGCGGATTTTCGTATGAACGGCATAATATCCGTCTGAACAATACTTGATTTTCCGGCAGGCGGCAAAGTATAATGGAAAAGAAGGCGGAATGGGACAACAGATGTGGGAAGGGGGTGTATAAGAGGCGGGAGCGTTTATTATCCTGTTTTGCCTGAGAGCCGCAGGGGGAATGGATTGCATCACGGGTTTATGCCTTCTTTGATCTGCGGTTACACCGGAGGATTTATGCAGAAAAAATGGGTTTTAGAAGAGCTGGCACATGCCAGGGAACAGGGGATCCGGATTGATGTGGGAGGTGTGTCTTACGAGGACAGGCCGCCGGAGGAGCTCTGGAAGGTGCTGCAGCGCGGGGCGTATATGCTGGATTACGAAGCAGATATGCTGGGACGAATCACAGCCCTGCATATAGACAGGGTTGGGCCATCGGAACCGCCGACTTATAAGAGCATGAGATATGCACAGAATAAAAGGTCGGAAAAGGAATGAATCCATCCGCGGAGGCGGAGCAGTGAGACATCCGATCAGTGTTGACCGCTGTGCCGGAAGTTCTGCGGAGAAGAGCGATTCAAAAAATACCATCGGCAGGAGAGTTTCTGCCGATGGTATTTTTCTGTACAATATTATAGAATACGCCTTTCCCTTATCGGGACTTGTTCAGAACCTTTAACTTGGTGCGCTGCCATATGCCAAGCTTTTCCTGAGGATTTTCCAGAACACCCCGGCCTTTTACATCCATAATGTAAATACCGCTGATCATAACCTTAAGTTCTTTCTTTACTGGCAGCACCGGGAAGATCTTCTCGTCACACATCAGGGACATAATCTTCGGACCAATTTTTGCTTTTACAATGGGAACCTTGGAACCCCGGAGGTATTTTGGGGTGTTTTCCAGGACGATCTTAGGGAGCCCGGCATCTTTCAGCTTCATCCGCTTCTTATCTATTACAAGGATTGTGGCAGTCTGTGCGGCAGCCTGCATCTGTGCCTGGGATTCATCCTGCTTCTTCTGCAATTTCTTTCCGACGAAATACAGCACGATCATTACAATGATCAGCACTAAAACGATAATACCGAGTACGATTAAAAAGGGTTTCATACTATTCCTCCATTCCATTCTGTCTAATAAGATATTCTAACATTATTTCCCGGAAAAGGAAACATCTTTTTGTGCTTTCTCATACATAACTGCCACTTTTTCCCGCACATAGGCGCCCAGATGTTTTTTTGTCTCCCTATCCAGCTTATCGGGGTAGACAGGTTCTCCAAATTCGATGCGGATGTCTCCTTTATGTATCCAGGGAAGGCAGTTCTCAAAGATTTCCTCGGTTCCATGAAAGCAGACCGGTACGATAGGGCATTTTCCTTTCAGGGCGATCTTCATGCTGCCCTCCTTGAATTCTAACAGTGTATCGGTGGCATTGCGGGTGCCTTCCGGTGCGATATAGATGGAATAACCTTCCCCCACAAGGGAAATTGCTTTCAGAATAATATTCAAATTTTGTTTTACATCACCGCGGTCCATAAAAAGGCAGTTAAGAAAATACATCCACTGTGCCACACAGGGCATTTTTTTAATTTCCTTTTTTGAAATAAAGGCAGTCTGGTTCGGCACTACGGCATAGGCAAGAATAATGTCATAAAAGCTTCGATGGTTGGCCGCATACATAACTGGCGTATCCTGCGGGATATTTTCGATTCCGACAATGGTCTTGCGGCAGCCGGATAAAAGCATTACCAGAGTAAAAGCACCCCGGACCATACACTGTGCCAGCCGCGCTGCTTTCATCGGATCGATCTTCTGCAATATAAATGCCACTAGGTACATGGGCAGGCTCAGGATTGAGATCAGTACATATAATAGTAAGATCAATATGGTTCTCATAGTTTCCTCCATTGACATTATGGTTTCTTCTTCTTCGGTTTTGGAGTGGCGTATTTTACCCTATCCGGGTCTTCCACGTCCACACCGGTGTTCTCTTCATTCCCATCACAGCTGACATTGTAATATTCTTCCATGGTGAGCTTGTGTTTATACAGATAGGTGGCGACAGTCACTCCCACGAAACGGATATGCCATGGTTCATAATGATATCCGGTCACTTTGGACTTGCCGTCAGGATACCGCACAATATACCCATATTTGTGGGCATTTTTCGCAACCCATTTTCCTTCCTTTGTGCTGCCGAAGGTCTGGGAGAGCTGACAGCCGACACTTCGCGCAGAAATATCGATGGTCAGTCCGGTCTGATGCTCGCTGCTCCCCGGTTTCGCCGATATTTTGTCCGTGGCATTCTTCCCCCGGGAAGCCACATTCCGGTTATAGATCTGTTCCTGTCTGGCATAGGAACGGTAGCCGGATACGCCATAGAGGATCACCTTGTCCTTTTCGGCGGCCCGGAACATTTTTTCCAGAGCAGCGGCGGCCGCTTTCCGGAGTTTTCGCTTATCGTCTCTGTAGGCAAAACTAAAGCGGATCTTTGGTTCCGTCAGATCTGAAGGAGCATAAGTGGACGGCAGAAGATAATTGCGGTTTACAAGCGCCGTATAGCTGCCTGGAATCGTATCGAGAGGAACCGAATGTGTAGCTTCCAGAATAGAATCCAGATCCTCCGGCAGAAGACTGTTTACCGCGGGGGCGGTAGTTACAGCACTTTCCGATGCGGCGCTTGTCCCCGGCGGCGACGTGGTCTCACTGCCGGCTGATGCCGATGGCGGTGTGATTCCTGGCGGCATCGGCATTGATGTGACATCCCTATGGTTCATATAGAACAGAAACAAAAGACCTGCTCCCAATATGACAACAGCCAGTATGGATAGGCTTATACGCTTCATACAAAAATCGTCCTCAATTCTAAACAATATAATAACCCGGCGGTACCGCCGGGCCAGCTCAACGGCGCCAATTGAACCTAACGAACGCATTCACAAAATAGCGGTTTAAGAAGCGGGTTCAAATTGGCGCCGTTGAGCTACCTATCAGCATTATACCCTTAATATGTGGAAAAATCAATTATTTTCGCATTGAAATAGCTGTTTCCGGAAAGGATTCAGAGCGAAGAGAAGCATCATGCCCAGAATATAACATGAGATCACTTCTCCGGCACCAACTGTTGCCATAAGATAAGGAATGGCATCCGGCACATCATAGGCAAAGCGGAGTACATAGGGGACAATAATCATATTGGCGGCAATGGGAGGGAGAGGGACCAGCCATCTGCAGCGGCGCAGGGCATAGGAACCCAGTGCTCCCAACAGTGTGGCGCAGGTGCCAAAAAGGATATCCAACGGTGCGCAGCCCGTAAAGAGGTTGCTGAGCAGACACCCGATGGTGACGCCGGGGATGGCGGCAGGGGTAAAAAAGGGAAGGATGGTCAGTGCCTCGGAAATTCGTACCTGGACAGTGCCACTGGCCATTCCAAAGGCATTGCTGAAAAAGGTCAGCACAACATAAAGAGCAGCGATCAGGGCTGCCTGAGAGGTAAATAATACTTTCTTGTTCATTTGTTTGATCTCCTTAGTTTTGTTTAATGAGTGGATGGTTTCGAACACTCAGCCGGGCATTGACCCGACAGGGACAGCAGCCTTATTTATTCTGCTGCAGCTTTCTGCTCTGCCGTGTATGCTTCACGGATCGCATGGGCCAGTTGGTCTGCACAGGACGTATTTTTGAAGCCGCATTTGATATCCTTGCAGCGCTCTTCGATCCAGTCCACGGTCATGCCTTCAATAAGGGCTGGGATTGCCTGGAGATTGCCGTTACAGCCGCCATAAAATTTTACATTTGAGACGATATCGCCGTTGATCTCCAGATCGATCTGGGTGGAGCAGGTGCCTTTCGTCTTATATGTATACTTCACACTCTCTGCCTCCTTTCAGGGTATTGGGGAGTAATATGTCCCCAAAACACATTCTAACGAAAAAGCGCTTGTTTGTCAAAATAATTCAGTGTATAATTAAGGTATAAAAAAAGTGCCGTTTATTCAGGGCACTGGGACGACAGGGGAGAGGATAGTGAGAATTCCGGAAAATGTAGACTATATAATAAAAATTCTTGAAGAGAACGGGTTTGAGGCGTATGCGGTGGGCGGCTGCGTCCGTGATATGGTGATGGGGCGTGAACCGGATGACTGGGATATCACGACATCTGCGGAACCGCTGGAGGTGAAAGCGCTTTTTCACCGGACCATCGATACGGGGATCCAGCATGGTACGGTGACAGTCATGATCGGAAACGAGGGCTATGAGGTAACGACCTACCGGAGGGATGGCGACTATGAGGATCACCGTCACCCCTCGGCAGTGGTCTTTACGCCCAACCTGCTGGAGGATCTCAAACGCCGTGATTTCACCATCAATGCCATGGCCTTTAATCCCACGGCGGGAATCGTGGATGAATTTGAGGGGATACAGGATATACAGAGGAAATGCATCCGCTGTGTGGGCGAGGCAGGAGAGCGGTTTGAGGAAGATGCCCTCCGCATGCTGCGAGGGATCCGTTTTGCTGCCCAGCTGGAATTTGGGATAGAAGTAAAAACATTATCTGCTATACGGGAGAAGGCACCCACTCTTGTGAATGTGAGTGCGGAGCGCATCCGTACCGAGCTGACGAAGCTGCTTCTGGCGGATGCCTCAGACCGTCTGATGTTTGCCGTACAGACCGGACTGAGCAGGTATTTCCTGCCGGAGCTGGATGCCATGATCGCCACATCACAGAATAATCCACATCACTGTTTTGACGTGGGCAATCACAGTCTGGAGGCAGTGCGGCAGATCAACAGGCTGTGGAAAAAAGGGGATATAGAAGGGATACCGCGGGAGGAAAAGGATCATATTATTCTTGTGTATGCGGCGCTTCTGCACGATGTGTCGAAACCGGGCTGCCGGATAACGGACGATGAGGGGATCGATCATTTTCACAATCATAATGAGCTGGCGGCGGATAAGGCGGAGCAGATCCTGAAGAGACTGAAATTTGACAACGATACGATTTCCCTTGTGACAAGAATCATCCGCTATCATGACAGCCGGCATGAAAATTGTCTGATCGATGGGGAATATTCGCCGAAAGGAAAGCGCGCTATGCGCCGGCTGATGAACCGGATCGGTTCTTCTGCCATGCCGTACCTCTTTGCACTACAGCGTGCGGATCTGCTGGCACAGAGCGATTATGACCGGACGGAGAAGCTTGCCAAGCTGGAGGCGGCGCAGCGCTGCTATCAAGAAATATGTCTGGCAGGAGAGGCGGTTACCAGAAAGGATCTCGCCATCAGCGGCAGAGATCTTCAGTCCATGGGTATACAGCCGGGGCCGGAGATGGGTAAGCTGCTGGAGCGGCTTTTGGAGACTGTCCTGGAGGATCCGTCCAAGAATACGGCGGAGGAACTGAGAAAGCTGGTGGATATGTATATGTGATCCGATGAAAAACGCCCATTTGGACCGAGGTAAAATGGGCGTTTTTCACTTATAACAAATCGCAGTAGCCCGGTAAGGGGGAGATGCTTCTTTTTAGCACTCCCTTGAGCTGGGCTATTAGTGTGCCATAATTTACAATGGGAACCTGCTGGTCTTTTGCCCGGGCGATGCGGGAAGACATCTCCTTAGCATTCAGGGTACATCCGCCGCAGTGCACCACCATCTTATAGCGGGAAAGATCTTCAGGAAACTCACCGCCGCTGGCGGTCTCGAAGATAAGCTCTCTTCCTGTATATTCCCGAATCCAGCGGGGTAGCTTTACGGTGCCGATGTCCTCGCACTGACGGTGGTGGGTACAGCCCTCTGCCATCAGAATAATATCTCCGTCTGTAAGAGCTTCCATGGCGGCCACTCCTTCAATCTGTGTTTTCAGATCGCCCTTGTAGCGGGAGAACAGGATAGAGAAGGAGGTGAGGGGGACAGTATCCGGAGTATCCCTGTCAGCCCTGGCAAAAGCCTGGGAGTCTGTGATGACAAGCCGGGGCGGCTGTCCCAGCCGGGCCAGAGTTTCGGAGAGCTCGGTATCCCGGCAGGCGGCGGCGATGGCGCCGGATTCAAGTATGTCCCGGATCACCTGCTGCTGTGGCAGGATCAGCCTGCCCTTCGGTGCGGATGAATCAATGGGGATCACCAGGACTACCAGATCGCCTGGAGCCAGAAGATCTCCCACGAGCCGGGGACCTGGATCGCTGGCGGGGAGCCGCCGGCCGATCATTTCCTTCAGCTCTTCCACATGATAACCGGTTTTGGCGCTGACGCATATATCCCCCGGAAGGGCTGCGTCCAGGCAGCTGCCGGCCCATTCATCCTGTTTATTCAGGATCACCAGAGAGGGGATACCTTTCTCCTTCGTGATATCAAGGATTGTCTGCTCCAATGAAAAGTCGCGGACAGCTTGGGCGCCGTCTGCGACTATCAGGGCAATATCCGTTTTGTTCAGAACACTCTTTGCCTTCTTCACCCGTTCTGTTCCCAGTGCTCCCTCATCATCCAGTCCGGGAGTATCCACGAATATAACGGGACCAAGGGGCAGAAGTTCCATTGCCTTGTATACCGGATCTGTCGTGGTTCCCGGCACATCGGATACGATGGCCAGGTCCTGTCCGGTAATGGCGTTGATCAGACTGGATTTCCCCGCATTGCGGCGCCCGAAGAGGGCAATATGGAGACGTTCTCCATTAGGTGTACGGTTCATGGACATAATGCTTCACTTTCCTGTCTTGATTATTTGATGATAGTAATGTTCCCCAGCAGCGGCAGCTTCTTTGCCTCGCCGGAGCAGGCGTTCAGTATGCCCAGGATGGCAAAGGCAACCCAGAAAGCAAACAATGCCAGGTATAAAATAATGGTAACCGGCACGGCCAGCAGGCCGAAGGTAACAATGCTCACAACAAAGGTAATGATACCGGCTGCGATAGAAAGAGCCACTGTGGCGATGCACAGAACCAGTCCCTGATTGGCATGGAACCTTGCATACTGGGAATCTTTGGCGGCGAAGATGGGAACAAGAACTAGCAGACCCAGATAGGCGAGAATTCCCATTGCCTTGTTACTTGTTACATCTTCTGTGTTGAAAACAATATTTTCTTCCATTATAAAATATAACTCCTCTCTTCTGATAAATGTTTATCTGAACCTGATATCATAATATTATATATTAGTGTTTTTTGCAAGTGAAACTGCTTGTACAGAGTATTTTTTTGTGTTAAAATAAAGAAAACGTAAGAGGAGGTCAGGTTATGGAACAGTTTTTTACAGACGATGACCTGTTTGGTCTTTTGGAAGAGCTGGATAAAGAAGAAGCAGCACTAGATGAGATGGAAGAGGATCTTGAAATGGAAGCTTCTAACCGGCGGTATCAGGAAATTATCCGCAAGCACAGGATAGAATAAGAACCTCCACAAATGGGAGGTTCTTATTTTAGTTTGCAGGGTGATTGGCTCTTTTCGACAGCCATTTGTCAATCCATTTAAATAAAGGCCGTTCGATTATCTGAATCCGGATGATATCAATTACAGTACATATGGCATAGACAGAAACAACGGATATAATAGCATGAACAATGAATGAGTAACTATGAAAAACCACGGCATTTTTTAATGTATCTTTCCACAGCCACTGCCGCATGGTATCGGAATTGGCATGAATAAGTAACACACCAAAGGTGGATGCAGCGACAGTGTTGATAACAGGATTGTATTTGAGTTTTAGATTTTTAAAGAATAAGAAGGCGCTGACCGCTGTTAAAACAGCCAGTATTTTATTACTGTCTGATACAAAATAGTAAAAGGCCGGATTTCTATTTGTCTGATAGCGAAAAGCGGCAACCATAATACTTAACCAGGAGGTGAGCAGCGTTAAGATGGCTGCGTACCCCCATACCTTTCTATTTTCAAAATATTTCTTTGGGTAAAGTCTGATAAAACTTGCAATCAAGTACAATACCATAAACCAGCCAACATAGGTAAAGGCAGCGGGAGCCTTTAAAAATGTCTGGAAGACAGATCCCACAAGCAGACAAAGCAGAATTAGCAATTTATGCTGTTTTTCGTTCATGGCATGGATCAACAGATTCAGATATGGTATAAATAGGAAAAAGACCAGATACGATCCTGTAAATCCTGCTCCAATGGAATAGATTACCAGGGATAGGGGAAGTACACTATTCAGCATGGAGCTGAGGGTAAAGGGGATATATCCACTAATGAGAAAACAGAGATAGATAACTATTTTGTAAAATTCAATCTGCAGGAATAATTTTAAAAACTTTTTTACTGTGATTCTGGAGGTTCACATGAAATATCCGGTGATCAGAATAAAACAGTTAATTCCTGTTTTTCCTCCCCAGCCATATAATAAAGCAAACAAGGCATTTTTGGTCATTATGTTTTCTGGTCTGATCTGCAGCATCACACCAGAATTGACAATATAATGATGTGCGACAATGCATATCATTGAGATAATACGGAATAATTCGATAGAAGAATCTCTTTTTTGCTGTATCTGATTTTGTATGTTATCCATAATAATATCCTCACTAATGTATCGTTTTATCGCAGTCTTTTGTTAAAAATTATATAATAAATCATTCCGTTTCGCAATAAAAAATGGCTGCTGGCAAGTCTTTTTAGACAAACCAGCATACCATTGTCAGAGTTTTACATAATAATTGGATAAAATAATTTGATTCTTTATGGATAAAATTTATTTCTTTGGATTATCGATCCGATAGGCGAATGCAGCAATCGCTACAACCACCAGAACACCGATAATAATCTTTATTATCATATGCTGCGGCTCCTTTCCTCTTAGTTGATATGTATCTAAGAGGAAAATGCACCGTCCTTTTCACCGTCCTGATCATGGATATAGCGAATGATCCAGGAACGGACATGAGGCTGCCTGTTCCATCTGCGGAGAGCGGAAGCAGTGTAAAGGGAGGAGAAGGAGAGATCGGTCTGCTCCGGGAGCATTCCGGTATCATCCATCCGGAAATTAGCCCTCTCCCTGCTCCGGATGCTGCCGGCAATAATGGTTTCGGCATCCCTTCTGCCCAGAATCTCCGATGTAGAGACATCACGATACGGCATAAGCAAGGTTCGCTGGAGCCTTGCCGCGGAGAGGGGGATATGGGACGGAGGGTTGACAGAGCATGCAGCGGCAGACCCTGTCCGGGTACCGGACAGGGCTAAAACAGCAGTGATGATCAGAAATAACCATTTTCTGTATGTATGCCGTCTCATGTTATCCTCCTATATAAAGTGCCGTTCTTTAACGATAAAGATCCGTTACAAATACAAAGCATTTAAAAGGCAGCTCATAGCATTTCAACTTTGCCGATTTTGCCTTGTCAAGATCATCAAAAATACCGAATACGGTGGGGCCGCTGCCACTCATCAGGGAACCGAGGGCGCCGTTTGCCATCATACACCTTTTGATCTCATCGATCTCGGGATGCGCCGGAACCGTAACCGTCTCTAATATATTTCCCATGTGCCGGCAAAGGTCTTCCAGATCCCGCTGTTTCATGGCATGGATCATCCGGTCAATGTCGGGATGCGGCACGGTGTCATTTAATTCGAGAGCAGAGTATACAGAGCGGGTGGATACATGGATCCCGGGTTTGGCGATAAGGATATAGCAGTCCGGCATCCGGGGGATCGTTGAGAGTTTTTCGCCGATGCCTTCTGAGAGGGCAGTTCCCTTTAGTACACAGTAGGGGATGTCTGCCCCCAGCCTGACGCCGCGTTTCATCAACTGGCGTTTGTTCAGCCCCAGGTCATAAAGATCGTTTATGGCCAGCATACAGGAGGCGGCGTCAGTGCTTCCGCCGGCCATGCCGGCTGCCACCGGAATACGTTTTTCCAGATGAATGGAGAGGCCGCCGTCTATTCCAAATTCTTCCATAAGAAGGCTGGCGCTCCGATAGACCAGGTTATCTTTATTCACTGGCAGGAAAGAGAGATTTGTAGTCAGGTGGATGCCCGGCTCAGCTGTCCGGGTCAGTGTGAGCCGGTCAAAAAGCCGTATGCTCTGCATGATCATCCTTACCTCGTGATAGCCGTCGTCCCGTCGCCTGAGCACATCCAGCCCGATATTGATCTTGGCGGGTGCGTTGATCCAGGTTGAATCCATGTTGCTCCTCCTATGTTTCATTTTCTGTATCCGAGCTCTTCGGTTACTTACATCTATGTGGGAAAGTATATCACAGTTTGGACAGTTTGGCTATAGATGTATGAGAAATCTGTGCTGGAAAATCCCAGTAAAGAGTGCTACAATGAGAAAGCGTTGAAAATTTTTAAAAAATGCAACATTTGTTTATATTTGATCGTTCTATTTACAGAAGGATGGATATAGGCCCTGCATGATCCGGTCCTGCCGGTGATACAGAAATGAGGTGGAGTAATGATAGATGTGGAGGCGAATCCATCGGGCGCAGTAGAGCTTGCCCTCAATCTTTTTGGTAATGATATATTAAGATTATCGTTTTCCTATTTAAAACGGCGTGAGGACGCGGAAGATATCGTTCAGGATACCCTGATCCGGCTGATGCAGTCCGGGACATGCTTTGAGACAGAGGAATTGATGAAAGCGTGGCTGCTGCGGGTTGCGGTGAATCTGTGCAAGGACCACCTGAAATCTGCGGTCTATAGAAAGCAGACGTCACTGCCGGAAGGATTTGATATTGCGGCAGAGGATCAGCCTGTGTCTGGGGAAGAGAGCGAAGTGTTACAGAGTCTGATGTCACTTCCAGAAAAATACAGAAGTGTTCTTCATTTATATTATTATGAGGAATATGCAACAAAAGAGATTGCCAGTATTTTGGACAAAAAAGAGGCGACAGTGCGGTCGCTTTTAAAGCGCGGGCGGGAAAAACTGGCGGAGAAACTGGGAGAGGCAGGAGTCGGTTCTTCGTACAAAAAAATGGAGAAAGGAGTATAGTGGCTATGAAGGAAGAATATAGAAGTGCGATAGAAAAGATTGCCCTAAGTGATAATGACAAAGCGCGTATTCTTGCAAATGTGCTGAAGACCTGCGGGAACGCGGCAGAGCCGCCGTCAGGGGACGACAGCGGTGAAAGTATCGCGGCACATTCCGGCCGTCCCGAAAGGTCACTGCGTTTTTCTCCGAAAAGGATCGGTGCTGTGGCGGCAGCCTTTATCGTATTATGTGTCAGCGTGGTTTTGATCCGCAACCAGTTCATCACACTGGATCAGGACTATCATAGGGATGGACCGGTGAGTCCTGTGACAATGGGAGCGGCGGAGGAAGTGGTCTGGGAGGAACTGGACTCGGTGGAGGAGATTGCCAGAAAGACAGACTGCAAGACGTATACCCTTGCCAATCTGAGCAAGAGATACAAGGTGAAGAAGGTTCAGGTGGCAAATGCACAGAAGCATGTGAAGATCACCTACCAGAAGAAGAAACAGAAGGAAGATAAGATTTATTTTGAATATAAGGAAGAAATCGATTCGGATGAGGTCAAGAGCCAGTTTTCGGAGGAGGCAGAGCTTGCCACGGAGAATATTGACGGTGCCGATGTCAAGATGTATGGAAAGAAGAAATGCAGTGCCATGACATGGGAGGAATCCGACTGTACCTTCGCGGTAAAGATGTCAAAGGCATGCAGCACGGACAACGCCCGCAGGATCGTATCCGGCGCGAAGGAGGAGAAGAAGGAAGATAAACAGGATACGGACGAAGAGGAGCCGGAGAAGAACCAGAGACTGGTGAATTCCAATATTGTGGGCTGGGACGGCACCGAACAGGAATCCAGCGCCAGGGAGAGGAAGAAGGTGCTGCAAAAGGTCTATGATAATCTTGGATTCCGTGTGATCCTGAACCATCCGGCAGTGGAGGTGACATATAAGCTGGTGGGTGATTATGAATCCTTTGCTTTCTATTATGATGGGGATGAGCTGCTGGAGGACAACTGGATCATTGGATATGCCGGCACTGGCGGCTCCCCGGACGGCACTAAGACGGACTATGATGAGGTCGGCAGTATTTCGGTTGGAAATGTAATGGTGGGGCTCTATCAGCGGGATGGCGATGAGAAGCTTTTGGTGTTTACCCAGGAAGAGATCTGTTTCACCCTGTTTCTGGATGAATATGATGAAGACATCACACCGGATTTTGTGAGCGGTCTGTTGTCTATTTTTCAGATCTCATTCCAGGATGAGCCGGATGTGGAAGAGGGGCCGCAGTCAACGACAGCTCCAGAGGACGGCAGTGATCCCGATTCCAATCCGGAGGAGGGAACCAGGAGCGAATCCGGCACAGACAGCTATAAGGCAGCCCAGGAGCTTCAGGAGATCGTGGCGGCCAGAAGCCTGAAGAAGCTCGCCCCTTATATTAATTATCCGCTGGATATAACCGGACTGGGTATTACCGTGAATTCAAGAACCGAATTTATGCGTCTCGATGCCCGGAAGATTTTTACCTCTGAATGGGTGGACGCCATATTGTTCTGTGATATTGAAAGGATTAAACCTAAAACAAAGTCCTTTACACTGGGAGACAGTGACAATTCACTGGTCTGCCGTGTAAAGGACGGAGAAGTCGTTGTCCAGGAGCTCCATGTGGTGGCAGACGACACGGAGGAGGAGGACTCCGATATGGAAGAACCCGAGGAAGATGATATGTGGGAGGATTTGGAGGAGTAGCTCTTTGTTAATGCTCCTTAAATTCCACTATGGTGACACCGTAGCCGCCCTCGCCGTATTCTCCCATGCGGTAGCTTTTGACAAACCGGCATTTCTTGCAATGGTTCTGGACGGCTGTGCGCAGTGCGCCAGTTCCCATACCGTGGATCACGGTAACTTGGTGGAGTCTGGCAAGATAAGCGTCATCGAGGTACTTGTCCAGCAGGGCCAGCGCCTCGTCTACGGTTTTGCCGATGAGATTGATCTCGGAGGAGATGGTCATTGCCTTGGATATCTTCATATTCCTGGCATGGGTGATGGCCGCCTCCTTTTTTGCTGCTTTTGTTTCCCGTTCCAGCAGTTCAAGATCTTTGATGTCTACCAGAGAGCGCAGAACGCCCATCTGTACATAACATTTCCCTTTATTGTCCGGCTCTGAGCTGACCGTACCCTTCACGCCCATGGAATGCACCATGACGATATCGCCCACCGACAGCCTGTCCGGCGCTTGTCCGGTTTTTTTCCGGGTATTCTTCAGGGCCAGTCTATCTCCTGTCTTATTCAGCTCTTCCCGGAGTGCGGCGCGCTCCTTTTCCATCTTCCTTGTCATGCCGGAATCATGCATCCATTTGTTGTACCTGCGGATGGATTCGTCCGCCATATCTTTCGCCTTCTGCAGGATTTCATTGGCCTCCTCATTGGCGCGCCGGAGGATCTTATCCTTTGCCTGGTCGATCCGCTCATTTTTGGCCGCCAGCTTCTGCTTATAGTGTTCCGCCTCTTCCCTGAGCTGCTTCGCCTTTTCCCGCTCCCTCTCTGCCTGGACACGGGCGTCTTCCAGTCCGGTGACTACGTCCTCAAATTTTTTGGCGTCGTTGTCCACCAGTCTGCCAGCAGCCTGAATGATCTCCTCCGGCAGCCCCAGGCGGCCGGAGATGGCAAAGGCATTGCTCTTTCCGGGTACCCCAACCAATAGGCGGTACGTGGGCCGGAGGGATTCTACATCAAACTCACAGGATGCATTTTCCACCCCCTCCGTCTGAAGCGCATATAGTTTCAACTCACTGTAATGAGTGGTGGCCATGGCAGTGACATTCCGGCTGTGCAGATCATCCAGGATGGCGATGGCCAGTGCGGCTCCCTCGGTGGGATCCGTTCCTGCCCCCAGCTCATCAAAGAGAGTCAGGGTTTTCTTATTTGCCCGTTTGAGTATCCCCACGGTGTTGACCATATGGGAGGAGAAGGTACTGAGACTCTGTTCGATGCTCTGCTCGTCCCCGATATCGGCATAGACCTCATCATACACTCTCAGATGGGAGTGGTCCTGGGCGGGAATATGCAGTCCTGCCTGTCCCATCAGGGTAAAGAGACCGACAGTCTTCAGGGAAACCGTTTTGCCGCCAGTGTTGGGTCCCGTAATGATAAGGAGGTCATAGCTTCTGCCCAGGGTTACGTCAATGGGCACTACCTGGTCCCTTGGTATAAGGGGATGCCTCCCCTTCTTTATATGGATATAATTCTGGTCGAAGAGCGGTTCGCTGCCCTGCATTCTCTTTGAGAGTCCCGCCTTGGCAAAGATAAAATCCAGCTCCGCCAGCAGCAGTACGTTCCTCTGCAGATCATCCGTACAGGGAGCGGCCAGGGCGCTGAGGGAGGCGAGAACCTTCTCGATCTCCTCCTGTTCTTTCATGGCCAGCTCCGCCAGTTCATTGTTCAGCTTCACTATGGCCATGGGCTCGATAAAGAAAGTGGAGCCGGTGGCGCTCTGATCATGGATCATGCCGGGAAAGGAGGATTTGTATTCCTGTCTCACCGGAAGGCAGTACCGTCCGTTCCGCATGGTAACAATATTGTCCCGAAGCATGGAGGACGAGGAATTCATAGTGGCATTCAGCTGATCCCGTATCCGGTCGTTGGTGGAATGGATGGATCTCCGGATCCTTTTCAGCTCCGGGCTGGCATCGTCCGCCATCTCCTCCGGGCTGAGGATGCATCGTCCAATCTCCCGGCGGAGCTCCGGCAGATCCACAAGACTGGCAAAACGGCCGGACAGTGCATCCTGCAGTTCCTCATCCTTGTGGTCATATTCAATGACCGTTTTCGCGATCTCCAGACAGCGGCTGATATTCAGCAGCTCGCCCATACCAAGGATGCCGCCCTTTTCTAGCGGCAGCAGGCTGGGCCGGATATCCCGCAGGCCGTGAAAGGCAGGCTTTCCCCACTTGAAGAGGCGCATCAGTGCGTGGGAGGTCTCGGTCTGCCATGCGGTGATCTGGGGTCTGTCGGAGGAGGGCAGCAGATGTCCGGCGCTCTCCTTTCCCAGCGGTGAATCGGCTTCCTCCACCAGCATGGAAATAATTTTATGATATTCTAATGTCTGCAATACTTTTTTATTCATTTAGATCTCCATTCTGAAAAAAGATTCTTAATTTGTGTAAAATCCGGTGAACAGTAACAACATTTTACAATAAAAAGATAAGATTTGCAATAAATGAGAGAAAAGTAAACATTGCCTTGATTTTAGTGCAGAATCCCCTTACAATAGGGAGTAAGAAAAATCATGCCGCACCGCTTTCTGTCAGAGACCAGCTGGCGGTCCGGCCCGTACTGAATGGGGGAAATTATGAATTATTTGAAGGATTACCGCGAAGGTGAGAAATTTACAGGTACATATCTCTGCAAACAGAAGCAGGTATTTAAGACGAAGGCAGGAAAGACATATTATTCCCTGACGCTGCAGGACAAAACGGGACTGGCAGACGGAAAAATCTGGGATCTGAATAACGGCATCGCTGACTTTGAATCCCTGGATTATATACACTGTGAGGGAATGGTCACCAGCTTTCAGGGAAATCTGCAGATGAATATTTCCCGTGTGCGGATCAGTGATGAGGGAGAATACGATCCGGCGGATTATGTCCCCAGCACGGATAAAGATGTAGCTGAAATGTACAGCAGTGTTATGAAATATGTGGCCAGCGTGCAGAATCGTTATCTGAGAAAGATACTGGAGATGTATTTTGTAGAGGATGCCGGGTTTATCGACAGCTTTAAGAGCCACTCCGCGGCGAAGAGTGTGCACCACGGCTTTATGGGAGGGCTTCTGGAGCACACGCTGAGCGTCACGAATATGTGCCAGTATTTTGCCGACCATTATCCCATGATCAATCGCGACCTGCTGATCACGGCGGCTCTGTTTCATGATATGGGAAAGATCCAGGAGATATCCGGCTTTCCCCAGAACGATTATACCGATGAAGGGCAGATGCTGGGACATATCTATATCGGCGCCCGGGCCATGGAGGACGCAGCAGAAAAGATACCGGGATTTCCAGCCAAGCTAAAGAATGAACTGGTGCACTGTATCCTTTCCCACCATGGCAAGCTGGAATTTGGCTCTCCCAAAGTGCCGGCCATTATGGAGGCCATGGCACTCCATCTGGCGGATAATGCAGACGCCAAGCTCCAGACACTGACCGAGATCTTCGGCCAGGCGGGGGACAATATGAACTGGCTTGGTTATAACCGAATGTTTGAGAGCAATTTACGACAGACATCCAAAGGTGAACTGTAGCAGCCGGCCTGCGGGGCAGAGAGCCCCGGGGCTGAAAAAATAAATAAGGATCTCATAAATTTTTTTAGTGAATTGTAATATATTGAAAAGGAGAATGGCGTGCTCGTGGCGACGCCCTTTTATAGAAAAGGAGGACGGCTTATGAACAAGGTAAGGATAGCAGCAGCGACAGCGTTTTTATTGATGGTGATGGCGGTTCCGTCCATTAGATCATCAGCTGCCACCTGCGGCGAGACGGTGCGGCAGAACACGGAGGCGGCGCTGAAGGCAGTTGACTATAGTACGGATCCAAAGGTAGCAGATCTGTTGGCGCCTCCGCCCACGGCGAATGCACCAAACGGATATACATTTACGCAGATCTCAAATAAAAAAGTGGAGATCGCGAAACGGGATGGAAAAAATTTCCTAGATATTACGGATGCGGAGGCTTTGGCGGAGCTGAAGCAGGAGAATGCCCAAGCTATGTGCTATGGGGATGCATTTGCCGAGGTACAGGGAGACATTGGCCCCATCATCCAGAGAGTGGTGGACAACACGGCTAATGCACAGAGCACCGGGGCGGCTTCCTTTACGGAAAAGATTCTTCAGAATAAGGAAAAGCTTCTGATGGGTCTGGCATACGTTGAGAAGCTGTATGATTTCAACATGGGAGAGAAGAATATCCGGGATGTCCTCCTCTATGAACCGGGAGCATACGGGATTAAGACAAATGTCCTGGACTGGCTGATCAAGATAGGAAATGCGGGGGGCAGTACATTAAAGATATCTAATAATACCAAAGTATTTGGCTGGGGTAAATTATTTTGGGATGTCACGGCATCGGCCAGTCTGGATGCGTTTCTGGAAGAAAGCAGACAGAAGTGGATGCAGGATACTTCACTGGATGAGTGGATCTTAGAGGCGGGAAATGCTTATATCGTTGAAAAGCGTTCCTCCTGGGATGGGGCAGCGGACCGGGGGTTATACAGCAGGCTGTACGGCGATGCGGCATTACAGAATCATATTCTGCCTCTCTTGGCGGTTTCCCAGGATAGTATCTATGTCATTGTGAATTCTGCCAGTATCACATATGGAATCGTGGACTGCTATGTGGACCGGACCCTGAAGGATACGGATCCCGCACTCTACACAGAAAAGCTTGGTGAGTTCCGGCAGGAACTGGAAAGTATTGCAGATCAGCAGAAAGAATTTATCGATCTGTGGTACCGCATCGCAAAGCCTGACAAACGCGGACAGCTTATAACAAACAGAGTTATTTTGGACAGTCTGCGGATCTATATGAGTTCGTCGGCCAGTGCCCAGGAAGAGTGGTCGGCTAAATTTGGGGAAAAAGCCTCTTTGGGAGTAAAGGATTTTTTTACTCCGCTGAATCTGTATGATACTTTTATGTTTTCAGATGGTATGGCCAGCGGAACCGGTGTGCGCTATTATGTGTCAAAGGCGCTGACAGAGCGGGGGCTTAGCACTTATGCCCACGAACTCACACATCTTCTCGTGTCATCTTTCATGCTGAATGGATATGGCTCCAGGGATGGTATGCAGGCTGAGGTATTTACAAGAGGGATGTTCGAACCATATGAACTGAATGATCCGCCGGCATTTAATCTGAATCTGATCTATAACCGCGCCGCATCGGATGAGAGACTGCACAATGCGGTGCCGGGGCGTTTTCAGACAGAAGAGGATCTTCAGTCCTACATGAGCGGAATACTGGATGTCATATATACCTTGGATTATGCCGAGGCGGACGCCATCCTAAAAAAGACTCCGGAAGAGAAGAAGAAGTGGTTCCATAAGCTGGAGCAGCCGGAAGATGCGAAGGTAAGGAGCAACCAGGGGGATACAGGGTCCGTACATTTTCTGGATTCCGTGCGGGAGCTGACACTGGATGAGGCAGCAGGTCTGAAAACGATAGAAGATCTGATCCGTAACAGTATCCTGGTATCCCGCTATGAGGTAAACGGAACCCAGACAACAGGAACCATGGACAGCAATGGCTATTATGTTGTGCCGCTGTTCAGTGCCAATTATGCAGGAGTGCAGAACGACAATGGTGTCAGCGGTGATGTTATGATCCGGCGCCAGGCATTTGAACTACTTGCCGAATACGGCTATTATGGCGGCATGGTGCCTTATATTTCCAATCAGTACCGGGAGGCGGCCAGGGCGGAACAGAAAATTCTTTCTGATACTTATATTTTGAAAAAAATCTTTGGCTCCACTTACGGATCCATGACAGATTTCAAGAAAGCGATGTTTCAAAAACGGATCGAGAAGGTGGACGAATTAAGACCGGTGACGATCCAGTGGAAAAACCAGTCCGTCAGGGTAGACAGCTTTGAAAAGCTGAGCCAGTTGATGAAGGAGGCGGTAGAGAGCGATCTGGTGAATGTCAATGTGCTGCCGGGAGGTTCCAACAATATCCGGGCGCATGCGACCCAGGTAGAGCAGCTGAAGGCGGAGATATTCCGGGCATATTTATTTAAGACAAAGGATTTTGCGGATTCCATATATGGAATCGAGGAAGAGCCGGAAGAGCCCACTCCCGCGCCGACTGTTGAACCGACGGAAACGCCGACACCGGCACCGACTCCCACGGCTCCGGCAGTACCGACTGCAGAACCCACGACAGCGCCAACCGGAGCGCCCACTGCTGCACCGGAAACGACACCGCCGGCTGTTTCAACGGTAAGCCCCACAATAGAACCATCGGCAGAGCCCTCTGGTTCACCGGGAGTAGTGCCAACGGTTAAGCCATCGGTCTCACCAGATGCGGAACCATCTATAAAACCTTCGGTTTCGCCGGGAACCTCCGGGCAGCCCCCGGAATCGCCCTTGCCAGATGAGGAAGACGATGAGGATTTTGATCAGGACTCCGGTTCAGATGAAGAAGACGTTTCTGATATAGCTGGGATAGTTAAGAAATCAGGTCCGCTATTGGCCAGGGTTTCATCCGCCGGCACATCCCAGGTTATTCGTTGGAATTCCATCTCATCTGCTGACGGATATTATATATATGGGGCGAAAGGAAACGGAAAGATAAAACTCCTGCGCACAGTGGGCAAAAAGGTACTGCGGTGGAAGAGGAAGGGACTAAAGAAAGGGACCCAATATAAATACTACATTGCGGCGTACAGGAACATGCAGGGGAAACGCACTAAAATCGTGAAATCCCTCACCGTCAGCGGTGTGACCAAGGGTGGAAAATACGGCAATCCGGTGAAGGTACAGATTAAGAAATCATCCGTCAGCCTTCGTTTAAGGAAGAAGACGAGACTGAATGCAAAGGTGACCGGAAAGAGGATAAAGAAGGCGGGGAAGAAGCTGCGTTATATCTCTGCAAGCCCTTCCACTGCCACGGTATCTAAGAAAGGAGTTGTTACCGGTATCCGGCCCGGGATCTCTTATGTCTACTGCATTGCAGAAAATGGCATATATATAAAGGTGAAAATCACAGTGAAACGATAGATAATGCAGATCAATGCCCTGCAGGGAAGAGGGGCACAGAATAAATTGGAACATTACAGAGATTTCTTACAAGGCGGCATCCCTTCAGAAAGAAAGACGGCAGTCTGAATTGGTAATGAAAAGCGGTGGCGCAGGAATACCTCACCGCAGTATTAGTTGACAATAGCGGGATTTACTATTACAATGTGACTGAATGATTTGATAGTTCGGTTCTGCGGCGGATTTAAACCGGCGTCCTGGAACTAATCTTGAGGATATACGGAGAAACATTTATGAAGTTAAAGAAGAATCAGGAAATCACATTAAAGATAGACGATCTGGGAAATAATGGAGAGGGCATTGGCCATGTGGATGGCTATGCCCTTTTTGTGAAGAATGCACTTCCGGGAGAAACGATCCGTGCCAGGATCATGAAATGCGGGAAGAGCTACGGATATGCGAGAGTAATGGAGGTGCTGGAGGATTCCGGTTCCGGCCGGGTGGAGCCCAGATGCCCGGCAGCGGAGCGATGCGGCGGCTGCACCATTCAGCATCTAACCTATGAAAGACAGCTTGCTTATAAGGAGAAAAAGGTAAGGGACTGCCTGGTGCGGATTGGCGGGGTAGATGCCGATGAGGTGGAATGGCTTCCCATCATTGGTATGGAGGATCCGTGGCAGTACCGGAATAAGGCCCAGTTTCCCGTTCGGATGCAGAAGGACAACGAGGGACGGCCATATCCTGCGGCGGGCTTTTATGCAGGGCGCACCCACAGTATTGTTCCGGTGAGCGATTGTGCCATCCAGCATTCGTGTATGAAGAGGATTTTGGAAACAGTACTCACCTGGATGCGGGATCAGAATGTTCCGGCGTACGATGAAAGCAGCCACAGCGGACTGGTGCGGCATATCTATATCCGGCGGGCATATCACACCGGTCAGATCATGGTGTGTCTTGTGATAAACAGCCGCGGCATAAGCAACCTCCTGCAGGAGATGCTGTTGCAAAAGCTTACAGGGATTCCAGGAATGACAGGGATCTTTCTTAATAGCAACACGGATTGGACGAATGTGATATTGGGGAAGGAAATGAAACTTCTCTGGGGACAGGCGTACATCGAGGATAGGATTGGGGATATCCGTTATCATATCTCTCCCCAGTCGTTCTATCAGGTCAACCCGGAACAGACGGAAAAACTCTATCAGACGGCTTTGGAGTTTGCCGGATTATCCGGTGAGGAGACGGTGTGGGATCTCTATTGTGGGATTGGTACCATCTCTCTCTTTCTGGCCCAGCGGGCAAGAAAGGTATACGGGGTAGAGATCGTGCCAGAAGCGGTACAAAATGCCAGGGAAAATGCCCGGCTGAATGGAATCGTCAATGCTGAATTTTTCTGCGGCGCTGCCGAAGAGGTGGTTCCCAAACTGGCCGGACAGGCTGATGTGGTAGTGGTGGATCCACCCAGAAAGGGCTGCGATGGGGTTTTGCTGGATACAATCGCAGGGATGGGGCCGGAACGGATCGTGTATGTCAGCTGCGACCCGGGGACGCTGGCCCGGGATGTAAAGAAGCTGGGAGAGATGGGATACGGGGTAACAAAAGTTAGGGCGGTAGATATGTTTGGTCAGGGGGGGCATGTGGAGACGGTATGTTTATTGTCCAAACTTCATGCAGACCAACATATCGAGGTGGAGCTTCAGATGGACGAGCTTGATTTGACGGCTGCGGAGAGCAAAGCCACCTATGAGGAAATCAAGGATTATGTGTTAGAGCATAGTGGACTAAAGGTAAGTAATCTTTATATTGCACAGATAAAGCAGAAGTGTGGTATAATTGAGAGGGTGAATTATAATCTGCCGAAATCGGAAAATTCCAGACAGCCGAAATGCCCGCCAGAGAAAGAAGTGGCTATAAGAGAGGCGTTGGAACATTTTCGTATGATTTGATAGTATTTTATATTCTGTACGATATGGTGCAGTTATTGACGCAAAATACAATATATGGTACAGTAAAACAAAATATACAGTAATTGTGTCATCAAAATTATCGTATACTTGAGGAGGAGATTGAATGAAAAAAGCACGATGTTTTATATCATATTGTAGTTCTGATGCAAAACCGAATGATGTTGCAGCAATTGTTAGGCATCTTAATAAAATGGCAAAAAATAGAGAGTACAATATCGAATTCTTATTTGATAAAGATTTATCGGTTGGAAATGATTTGAACGAATTTATGCAAGAGATTAGAACGGTTGATTCAATTATTGTAATTTGTACTCCTGATTACAAAAAGAAATACATGAATATAAAAGATGAATATATTGAGTCTGGTGTTTACAAAGAGTGCCAACTAATGAAAGAAAGGATAAACGAGAAAAATAAAATATTAGAAAATGATATAGAGAAATTTGATGATAACGATTTTCAAATATTCCCACTAGTATTAGCTGTAGAAGGTAATAGTAGCGAAAATTCTGTTCCAGATTTTTTAACTACTTTAGTGAGAGAAAAAATTAATAAAATACAATTTGAAATAAATAAGGGAAAAAGCATAATAAGTCAACAATCAAAACAATTGTATAATGATATTTTTTTGGATTGTATTATTTCCACATGTGTTATCCATTCTAAAAAATCGGAATATCTGGATATGGACATGCATGAGAAATTACAAAAATTAGTTTATAATCAAAAAGCAGAGTATGCACCTACTCTTAATAAGACACTATTTGTTAATACATTTTATTTTGAGCAAATAAAATCTCAAGAATCATATATTTTAGTGGGGAGGAAGGGAAGCGGAAAGACTACTACGAAGTTGTATTTTCATTCAAGTAATAGAGAAAAATATAAAGGTGTAATTGAATTGAGGATAGATGCTCTTAATTTGAATGAAATTTATAATTATTTATTTCATGCCCCATATGATGGAAATAAAAATTTAAAAAATGATATTGAAGAAATTTTTACATACGAAAAAGTCATTGAGTATATATGGGTTATATATATTGTAGTGTATTCAATGTATGTTGTAGCATGTGAATGTAAAAAGACTCATTGTTCACTTTCTCCCAAACAAAAAAGGGAGTTCAAAAGAGCTACTGATTTTGTAAATGAAGTTTTATTAGCAATTGATGGTAGAAGTAGATGGAAAAATGGTGATACTATCTCTACTACTATTTATAGCTATGCAATGTCAAATGTATATAGATTTTTTAATAATGTAATTAAAAATAGCAGAGATGATGAACGTTTTTTTACCAGTGATATACAGGCACAGTTAAATCATGAGAACTTGCTTGAAAAAGTAATAGGTAAGGATGTTATAGATAAATTTTATAAAGGATTGGATGAATGTCAGAAGAGGATTTTGTTTACATTGGATGGCTTTGACGTTGCATCGGATGAATTTAGAAAAAATTCTTTATCTAGTTCTCTCTCAGAGCAAAAACAAAAAGCGCTTTTTGAAATAAGATGGATGTCTTCATTGATGGAATTAATTCAAGATATAAAGGGAAAAGCAAATAATTCTTTGTACAAATTATTAGATATTTGTTTTTTGCTACCGAAAGACTTGTTTATGGAAATTCTTGAACATAACAGAGATAAATATAAATATGGAAGTAGATTTTGTGAAATAAGTTGGACGGGAATGGAACTTGCTATTATGGTAAGGAAGAGGTTGGAAGCTCTAAACAACTATCCGTTATCAAGTAAAGAAAAAAATAGAAAATTACCTGAAGAGATTTTTAATCAAATTTTAGAAAAAAAGTATAAAGCAATTCCATCTAAAGTTACAGTAAAAACTGAAGGTGGAAGAGAGTATACAATAGATTTGTTTTTGTATATGTTAAGATACACATTTTGGCGTCCTAGAGAATTATTATTATCATTGAGTTTAATATTAAATATTTTTTATGGACATTCAAAGTCGGGTTTACCGATTAATCAAGAAACTATTAAGGCGACAATAAAGGCGGCATCGATTACTATAATTAATTCCGAATTTTATAACGAATTTGGAACAATTTGGGATGGTATAAAGGAAAATATACTGCAATTTACGGGAGCAACTCTTTTATTAAATGAAGAAGAAGTTAAAACAATTATTATGTCAAATAAATTTCATATTAAATTTTCGACAGAAGATGTAGAAATACAGGCATATAAGGACAAAATTAAATTTCTTTATGAGATTGGGTTTTTAGGGATTTTTGTTGACCGAAATTATAGAAGCAAATACCAAATGGTTACGCAACAGGGATTTTCATTTAGTGAAGGAATGAGTTGCTTAAGAGGATTCTTGGGAGATGATTTTTCGGGATGTTGTTTTATGATTAATCCAGCGTTTATAGAGTCTTTGCACTTAAAGATTAATACAGAGGAATATGTAGGTATACAAAGTTGGGACGATTTGCGGGAATTAGAGCGTCGTATTCAAATTAAAATGAAAACGGACTGTTTTGGAGCTGTTGATTAAAGTTTGTTGAACGTGTTTTATTCTTAAAATGTGAAATTATTCTTGGGAAATAATAATTTGTAGAATGGAATATTAAGAAAGGTAAATGATTCATAGGTGAGATGAGAGGGGTAAAAAGCTCATTAATTTTAATGACGGTACAGGCGGCTATATCACAAAGATAGGCGAAAACCATTTTGGACTTTTACCATAAGTTTTGAGGAAGCACAGGCTTTCCGCAAGGCGAATGGCGGCTATCTTAGAAAAAATCAATGGGAAGATTTGACCGTTGATGTTTATATCTAAATAATCATAAGCGTATCATTAGAAATAGTGGTACGCTTATTTTTTTGACCTAATTTGCACCTTTGAGTATTATTGTCAGTTTCTTATATAATGAAGCTAAGAAAGGACGGTGGCATTTATGAGAGAAAAGAAAAATCATTTATATGTGGATAGTGAAGAAAGAAAACTCCTGTTACATAGCCTTGTAGGATTAAAAAATCAGCTCATACAGCAAGGCAGATATACAGATTGCGTTGATGAGCTTATTATCAAGGTTATCCATGCACCTGTAAAAAAGTTAAGGGTAGAAATGGCAGGAGGAAGTGATGTGCGATAAGGAATTTAAAGAACTGGTGAAAATAGCGGTCGAGAAACTAAAAGACGAATCTGTATTGAAACTGTTACAAGCGGATGCAAGTTATCAAAAGGACAGTAATAATGAGGGAAGTGCAGAGGATGCCTTTAATGAGCTTGATTTGACGGAAAAGCAAAGGGCAGTTTGTCAACGTCTATTAGATTGCAGGGATAAGCAGGATTTTGAATATGGTACTCATGCGTATATTGCAGGGCTGATAGATGCGTTTCATATTATGGCGGTATTGTTCCCAGAAAAATGGGATACGGAGAGAATAAGAAAAGCCTTGTCATTAAAGGGCAGATAATAAAACTGAATAGATTTTTACATAGCCGATTGGTGTAGTTTAGAAATAAAAACAGCCAGTCGGCTTTTTTTATTGCCATGAATCCTTTACATAGCCACTCTGACAAAGTGGCTAAATTTATGCGAAAGGAGGACGCACTCTATGTCAAATTGCAAAGTAATCGCTTTAACCAACCAGAAAGGCGGCGTTGGAAAGACCACCACGGCGGTCAATCTGGGAGTAACTCTGGCACAACAGGGTAAGAAAGTCCTGCTCATTGATGCCGACGCACAGGCAAATTTAACCATGTCGCTCGGTTACAGCCGACCAGACGACTTGCCCGACACGCTCTCCACCATCATGCAGGACATCATTGACGATAAACCCGTCGATGTTTCCAGAAGCATCCTGCACCATAACGAGGGCGTTGACCTGCTCCCGTCCAACATTGAACTGTCGGGGCTGGAAGTAAGGCTGATTAACGCCATAAGCCGTGAAAGCGTATTGAAAACCTGCATCAACGAGGTAAAAAAGAATTATGATACTGTCCTTGTTGACTGTATGCCGAGCTTGGGTATGCTGACAATCAACGCTCTTGCGGCTGCTGACAGCGTGGTTATCCCGACACAGCCCCATTATCTTTCCGCCAAAGGCTTAGAGCTGTTGCTTCGCTCCGTATCTAAAGTGAAACGGCAAATCAATCCCCATCTGCGGATTGACGGTATCTTAATGACGATGGTAATGCCACGCACAAATATTTCAAAAGAAATTACGGCAACGGTAAAGAGTGCCTACGGGCAGAGGATTAAAGTTTTTGATGCCCAGATACCCCACTCTATCCGTGCGGTTGAAGCCACCGCAGAGGGCAAGAGCATTTTTGCCTATGACAAAGGCGGCAAGGTAGCCGCCGCTTACGAGCAGTTCGGAAAGGAGGTGGCAGAGCTTGGCGAGAAGCAGAGAAAACAAAATCGAGCTGACCGCATACGATGACCTTTTTGAAACGGACGAGAGCCGTGCGGAAGCGAATCTAAGCAAAATTAGGGAAATCCCGATTGCGGAGATTGATGAGTTCCCAGACCACCCGTTCAAGGTCTTAATGGACGAGGACATGGAGCAGCTTGTGGACAGCGTAAGGTGGAGCGGCGTAATGACCCCTGCCACAGTCCGCCAAAAGGAGGACGGGCGGTATGAGCTTATCAGCGGTCACAGGAGGAAAAAGGCTTGCGAGCTTGCAGGGCTTGAAACGCTCAAATGCGAGGTCAAGGAGCTGACCCGTGACGAAGCGATTATTGTCATGGTTGAGAGCAATCTCCAAAGGACTACTATCTTGCCGAGTGAGAAAGCCTTTGCGTATAAGATGCGGCTTGAAGCTATGAAGCGACAGGCAGGCAGACCCACAAAAGATAATTATTCCCCAGTGGGTAATAATTTTGGATTTGCTACTTCAAGTGATGAACTTGCTGAGAAAGTCGGGGAAAGTAAAAATCAGATTTTCCGCTATATCCGTCTGACCGAGCTTGTACCCGAAATCCTGCAAATGGTTGATGAACGCCAGATTGCTTTCCGCCCTGCGGTGGAAATCTCCTATCTGTCCGAGGAACAGCAATACACCCTGCTTGAAGCAATGGGCTACAATGATGCCACGCCCTCTCTTGCACAGGCTATCAAGATGAAAAAGTTCATGCAGGAGGGAAAACTCACGGATGAGGTTATCCAGAGCATCATGCAGGAGGAAAAGCCGAACCAGAAAGAGAAGCCCGCCTTTAAGGACGAGCGGATAACCAAGCTCATACCGAAATCCATCCCCAGAGGGCAGGAAACGGATTTTGTCGTAAAGGCGTTGGAGTTTTACAACCGCCATCTGCAAAGGCAGCGGGGGCAGGAAAGATAACCGCACACTTGGGGAGAAGTCCGCCCTTTGGGGGATAGCAAATTTTTTTGAATTTCCCCCTCTCCACACCTCTCCCCCTAGATACTGCCAGTAACTATCCGAGAAAAGAACAATTAAAGCTGTCCACATGGGCGGCTTTTTTTCTGCCAGAAAGTCAACTATCAACATGAGAACGAACAGGAGGTAATGAATGAAGATTCGTAAATTATTCAAAAGGGCTGCGGCGTTTGCCCTTGCTGCGGTCACGGCACTGTCTGCCTTCCCTGCCACGACAGCGTTTGCGGCGGGCGACATCGGCACGATTAGCTTTACCCACACCTATGACGGTGCAGGGAACGCAATCAGATATAATTCCAGTGCCAACATTGGCGGTCATACCGCAGGAGGGACAGGCGAATACAAATACCGTATGTATGTGGACGGGGAAACGGCGTTCTGCCTTCAGCCAGGCGTGCCGCTGAAAACGGGGAACACATTGGCAAAGGCTTCTTCCAACGCTTGGAACGCCCTCTCCGCAGACCAGAAAAAGGCGGTAGGGCTTGCCCTGCTCTATGGGTATCAGGGCAACAGCGGGAATTTATCTGGGAGCGATGATGAGAAATGGCTTGCCACCCAGACCCTTGTATGGGAGTTCGTGACGGGATGCCGCAACGCCACAAGCCCGTACAGCCAGACAAGCACGACCGTTTACAGCCTGCACTTTGGCTCTAACTATGCCAACAGCGGGGCGAGGGCGGCTTACGACCAGATTGTGTCGCTGCTTACAAGGCACAGCACGATTCCGAGTTTCATGTCGGCAGGGAAGAAAGACATCACAAAGGAGCTTGCCTATAAGGACGGCAAATACAGTCTTACGCTGACCGACAGCAACGGCGTGTTATCCGAATATTCCTTTACCAGCTCTGACAGCAATATAAAAGTGTCCAAGTCTGGGAACAAACTGACCATCACATCCGCAAAGGCGATTGACGGCAAGGCAAGGATTACCGCAGCAAGGAACAACACGCCGACTGTCAGCAGCGGTGCGATGATGATTGCCTACGGCGACCCGAACCTGCAGGACGTCATTACGGGTGTGGAAAATGTAGATACCATGATGGCATATATCAACGTGGAAACGCCGACAGGCACGGTGGCACTGAAAAAGACTTCCGAGGACGGCGTTGTTGAGGGGATTTCCTTTACCATCAAAGGCGAAGGATTCAATAAGACCGTGAAAACCGATAAGAATGGAAATATCACAGTGGAGGGCTTATTCCCTGGCACTTATACGGTCACAGAACAGTCCATTGACCGCTACGAGCCGCAGAAGACCCAGACCGTGACGATTATCGGAGGGAAAACCTCTACGGTCACATTCAGCAATACTTTAAAACGTGGCAGTCTGGAAGTTGTAAAAACATCCGAGGATAATCTTGTGGAGGGCGTGAAGTTCCACCTTTACGGAACATCATTGAGCGGCTTGGCTGTTGATGAATATGCCATAACCGATAAGAACGGACTGGCGAAGTTTGAAAACGTCCTTATCAGCGGCAGCACGCCTTATACCCTTGAGGAAGTGGATACGGCAGTCCGCTACGTTGTCCCTGCATCCCAGACCGCCCCGATTGAGTGGAAAAAGGTTACAAGCCGCAGCTTCCACAACATTTTGAAGAAATTCAATGTCACTGTATTAAAGACCGACGTGGAAACAGGAAAGAAACCACAGGGCGACGCTTCCCTTGCAGGTGCGGTTTACGGCATTTATAAGGGCGAGGAACTGGTTGACACTTACACTACCGATGAAAACGGGCAGTTCACAACGAAATATTATGTGTGCGGCGATGACTGGAGCATCCGTGAGATTACCCCGTCCGAGGGCTATCTTCTGGACACGACCGTACACCATGTAGGGGCAGAGCCAGAACTTTACACCATAGAATATAATTCTGCAAAGAATGACGTAAACGAGCAGGTCATCAAAGGCAATATCGCCATCATCAAGCACACTGACAACGGCGAAACCCAGATTGAAACGCCAGAGGAGGGAGCTGTTTTTGAAGTGTTCTTGAAATCCGCAGGCAGCTTTGACGCAGCAGAGGAAACGGAACGTGACACGCTCATTTGTGACGAAAACGGATTTGCCCAGACAAAGGATATGCCATACGGCATCTATACGGTTCACCAGACTTCTGGATGGGACGGGCGTGAGCTAATGAAAGATTTTGACGTATTTATCTGCAAGGACAGCCAGACTTACCGCTACCTTATCAACAATGCCAACTTTGAGAGTTATATCAAGATTGTGAAAAAGGATATAGAAACAGGCAAAGTTATCCCATATGCAGGTGCAGGATTCCAGATTTATGACCCAGACGGAAACCTTGTGACGATGACGTTCACTTATCCCGAAGTGACAAAGATTGATACGTTTTATACTACGGCAGAGGGCGAGCTTATCACGCCGCAGACTCTGGAATACGGCAAAGGTTACTCACTTGTTGAGGTGCAGGCTCCGTATGGATATGTTCTGGATTCCGAGCCAGTCTATTTTGATGTAGAACAGGAAAATTCCGAGGATGAAAGCGGCATCACGATTGTCAAAGTGGAACGCTCCAACGTGGCACAGAAAGGAAAAATCACGGTAGAAAAGTCTGGGGAGGTATTCAGCAGGGTATCAGGAAACAAGGGGCTGTATCAGCCGATTTTTGCAGTAGACAGCCTTGAGGGTGCGGTTTATGAGATTACAGCAGCCGAGGACATTATCACAATGGATGGGACGGTCAGAGCCGAGAAAGGCGAGGTTGTAGATACGCTCACTACGGGCGAGGACGGCACGGCAGAATCCAAAGAACTGTATCTGGGAAGATATGAAGTCAAAGAAGTGACCGCCCCGTATGGCATGGTGTTAAGTGGGGAAGTCCACGCCGTGGAGCTTGTGTATGCAGGGCAGGAAATCGAAGTGACGGAAGCAGGCACGGATTTTTACAATGAGCGTCAGCGTGTGGAAATCAATGTAATCAAGAGCCTTGAGGTTGACGAAGCATACGGCGTAGGCAACAACGGGGAGATTAAAGACGTTACGTTCGGTCTGTATGCCGCCGAGGAACTGACCGCCGCAGACGGTTCTTCTATCCCTGCGGATGAACTGATTGAGGTTATCTTCCTTGATGAAAGCGGTTATGGAAAGGCGGTCAGCGATTTACCGATGGGCAGCTATTATGTGCAGGAAATCAGCACAAACTCCGCTTATCTTATAAGTGACGAGAAATATCCTGTTGATTTTGAGTACGCAGGACAGGAAACCGCCGTTGTGCATATCACAGCCAACGGGGGAGAAGCCATTGAAAACGAACTGATTTACGGCTCTGTCAGCGGTAAGAAGTCCAATGAGGACGGCGAGGATTTAGGCGGTGCTGTTATCGGCATCTTTCAGACAGGCACAACAGAATATACAAAGGAAAATGCGATTGCGACTGCCACATCGGAAGATGACGGCAGTTTTTCTTTTGAGGAAGTTCCGTATGGCACATGGGTCATCCGTGAAATCGAAAGCCCGAAAGGATATGTACTCTCCGAAGAAGAAATCAGCGTGACAATCAGTGAAGTTGACGAGGTTGTGGAGATTGAGCTTGTCAACTACTTCATCACGGGCAATATCGCTCTGACTAAGGTAGATAAGGACTACCCAGAAAACAAGCTCACGGGTGCGGTATTTGAGGTTTACTCGGATACAAACGAAGATGGAAAACTGGATAAGAAAGACGAGCTGCTCGGCGAGATGGGCGAGGTGGAAAAAGGCGTGTACCAGATGGACGACCTGCGTTACGGCAAGTACCTTGTCCGTGAGAAAACCGCCCCGACAGGCTTCGTGCTTGATGAGAACGTCTATCCCGTATCTATCGAGGAAAACGGAAAGACCTACAACGTGGAGAATGAAGCGGGCAAGGGATTCTTGAATGAAGCACAGAAAGGCTCACTCAAAATCGTCAAGACTTCCTCTGACGGCAAGGTAGAGGGCTTCTCTTTCCGTGTCATTGGGGACAATGGTTATGACCAGACATTTACGACAGACAAGAAAGGTGAGATTACTGTTGAGGGGCTGCGTATCGGCGAATACACCGTGTCCGAGGTCAGCGACAAGGCATCCTCTGGCTATATCCTGCCTGCCGACCAGAAAGTGACAATCAAGACAGACGAAACGGCGACCGTCATCATGCACAACGAGCTGCGTGACACCCCGAAAACAGGCGATGACTTTAACCTCGGTTTGTGGGTAAGCCTTGCGGCGGCATTTACAATCGGTGCAGGAATCTTTGGATTTGTCGGCTACAAGAGTGGAAGAAAGAAAAAGGAGGATTAAGGGATGAGGGCAAAGACAATTATTGCCGCCATTCTTGCCGTATTCATGGTAAGTGCGGCGGTATGGCTGAAAATCCGTAACAGGAAGAAATAAGTAAAAATATGGTTTTATGGATTGGGGCGGTTTATAAGTGACCGCCCTCTTTCCATTTATAAATGATATTGGAGGACGCACGGAAAGGAGGCGTTTATGGACAGTCTGAAAACGATTGAGGAGAAAGTGAAATCTGTCCTGCAAGAGAATGAAGATGCCCGAAATGACGACATGGTGCTGTACCTTGCCCTCTGCAATCTTTATCTGGCGGATGCGGGAAATATGCCCCTTGCCCAGATACTGACGAATCATAAAGAACTTGGCTTGCCGGGCTTTGAAAGCGTAGGCAGGACACGCCGCAAGCTGCAGGAGAAATACCCCGAACTGCTTGGCAGCACAAGAGTACGGAGGCTTCGAGCCGCAGGCGAAAAAGCATACCGTAAATATGCAAAAGAATCGTGAGGTGAAAAATGCAGGATAAATCTTTTGAATACGGTGGGCATCACTTTATCCCAGAGCGGCGGTTCACAAAAAGGGAAAATGATTTTTTCAAGATTACACGCAGATTAAAGACAGACAGGGAACTTGGCTTTTTTGCCGCTGACTATTATGGTAAGGGAAGCCAGAAATTTTCCTACTCTTATGATGATTTTTACGCTGCATCCATGGATAAGAAATGCGATATTTTCCGCTGCGTGGAGAACGGCAGGCTGTACGTCCCCTGCCAGTATGAATTGCAGCAATATATGGACGGAAAACAACAGGAAAGGAGGAACGCCTATGAACGGTGAAACACGCTCCAATCAGGGCTATGAAATCATAGAGAGCTGCACTATCGGGAATACGGAGCTTGTCATCGGGCATCACCCGAAAGCCCCGAACCCGTATGTATGCTGGTACTGCAAAGGCGGCGGCAACTATTATTGGGGCTGTTACTGCAACACCCTTGAAGCGGCAAGGGAAAAGATGAATGAACGCTACCAGTCGGAGTGTCAGATGCCGTACAATCAGCAGCCCGATAAAAAGGCGAAGCAGCACGATGGGCGTGAGCGGTAGCATGAGCAGCAATGAAAACCCAAAGAAATATGACTGCACGACCTGTCCTTATCCCCGATATAAGGACAGCCGTACCATCTTCTGCGATGTCTGTATCCGAAAGATTTTAGATGAGCAGAGGGAGAAAAAGCAGGGAAAGGAGAAGCCCGATGGAGAATGAAGAAAAACGGATGATTAGCTCCTATGAGGTCACACAGAGCATCCATATCGGTAAAAAGGAAGTCGTGTTCGGTGTGGATTTGAAAGAGGAATATCCTTTTTTAGTCTGCGACTGCACTTATGACAATCCCCTGTCCGCAGAATGGGTGACGGATGCGGTCGGTTCTGACGATTATCTGGAAGCCATGCAGATTTTTACGGACAGGGTGCAGGAGCAGATAGGGATTGTGAGAGCCGAGCAGGAACAATTCAAGTTCGACATGACGCCGTTTACCATAGACGACTGCATCCCAGACAATAAAAATGACAGCATTGTGGGAAAGGTCGTTGTTATCAATGCCGAAGTCAACCGCTATGAGTACAGGCATTCCGCCTATCAGCTTGTGTTGGTGGACGGCGGACATGGTGCAAGGGGCGGCAGGGGGCAGGCGGTGTTTGGGACTTCGCTTGCGGACGGCAAGCACGCCCGATGGGAAAGGTACGATGTGCTTGGCGAAATCAAGCCAGAAAAAATGCCCGATTGGGCAAAGGAAGCCCTCACAAAAATCAAGGAACAGGAAAAAGCGAAGAAATCAAAGAGCAGGGAGGAACGCTGATGGAGATACGAGCTTTGACACAGCCCGAACAGAAATACACCTACGCCCAGAGTATGCAGCTTGAGGGGCAGACAGGGTGCATCGGTCATCTCCGAGGTGATTTTGCCCCCTCTGGATATGGCTTTTATACTTCTTGGACGGATACGAGGGAGCAATGGAAAACCGATGAATTTAAGGCAGGTCTGGATGGGGTTATCAATGCCATGCGTGAAGATAAGGGGCTTTTGCATAACCGCTATGATATGGGTGCATATGTAAAAAAATCCCCCGAAAGTGCGTTCAAAGGGAATTACTGTACCGAGTACGGATTCCGTGTGGATATGGAGAAACACGCTTTCCTGCTCCGCTGCAACCCGACAAAGGGCGACTATAATTTTTACTGCTACTGCTATGTGAAAGAATGGCTTGATAAGCATATGGCAAAGGCAGAACAGGGCATCCGTTTTATTGACCCGCATTACAAAGAGAAGTTCCGCATCCCAGACGGCGGAAAAATCATCATCGCTTATGATTGGGGAGAAAAGGCGGAAAAGACCTGCCGTTTTATTGACGAGTACCATACCGAGGTAGGAAGCAGCCTCTACCACATCTGCGAGTTTGCCGAGCGTATGGAGAGGAACGGACACACCTACGAGCCAAAACCCGAAGAGCCGCAGGCGGCAAAAGCCCCGAAAAAGAAAGAGTATGAACGATAGGAGGGATATGGAATGGCTGTAAACCAGAAAGCGGTCAGAGTGTTAAACAAAGTCTTTGAAGCAGGGTTTACTGATGAGAAAGCCATCGCCGCCATGACGATGGACGACATCCTCTCCATGCAGGGAATCACGGTTGCGGACATCACTCTCATCAATGAGCTGCAAAAGAGCATCAAAGGGAACAAGGTCATCTCTTTTCTGGGAGGTGGCACGGAATGAGCGGAGGACGGAAAATCTGCATGACGGACAGCGTAGGAAAGGCACTTTTTTCTGTTCCCGATGGCGGCATCATCCGTATGCTTTACGGGAACGGGGAGGATTATTTTGCCGTCTGCCGCTATCTGGACGAAACCCATGCAGAGATTGACGGCGTAAAATACGCCGTTCGGGAGTTTGCACAGAGGATGGAACAAAACAAAATCAGCTATGCCCCTGCCTAAAGGCGGGGCATGGACAACAGGAGGATTGATATTTTATGGAACAGATTGTTTTATCGGGCGGTGATAGGGATTGAGTACCGAGCTTATCAACCGCATTACGGTAAAGAAAGACGGCGTGTATGTGTCTTCCCACAGCTCCAATGACACATCTCCCTACCATTCATGGAGGTGCAAGGGATTGTCGGAAATCTATGCCGCCGAGGGGCAGAAAGGGCTTGACCGTGAGGTTATCCGTATGCTCTATGAATATGCCGAGCTTCGTGGCTCTCATAAAAGCCTTGACCGTTACCGTTATGCAAAGGACGCCCCTGCCGCCCATGCCATCTATCAGAGGTTTATTGACCAGATTGACGACCGTTACGGGCAGATGGACGAAGCCGACCAGAAAAGCGTCTGGTACAAGCCCACGGAAAAGGCAAAGGAATACCGAGCCTATGAGCGGGATATGAGGGAAAAGATGTATTCCGAAATCGCCGAACGGTGCGGGGAATATGACAGGAAGCATAAAAACAGGGATTTAGGACGATAAGGAGGTGTGAGCCTATGGCTGCAAAGTACCAGCTAATCACAGAGCTGTACCGCCGCACAGGGAGGGACGTCACGAGAAACCCGCAGGCTTGGCAGGGCTTTTTATCCTCTGCCTGCCGCAACTACAAGTGCCGCTTTGACGAGCAGCTCTTAATCTATGCCCAACGCCCAGACGCTGTCGCTGTTGCCGAGATTGGCACTTGGAACAGGCTCTTTAAGAGGTGGGTAAATAAGGACAGCAGGGGCATAGCGGTCTTTGACCCGAAAGGACGCAGGAACACGCTGAAATATTATTTTGACGTTTCCGACACCCATGAGGGCTACTATGGAAGCCGAGCCGTCCCGATATGGCAGATGGATAAGCGGTACGAGCAGCCTGTCATGGAACGGCTTGCAGACAGGTTCGGCGGCACGGAGGGCGGCGACCTTGCCAATTTCTTAATGCAGACGGCAGAGAACGCCGTGGAGGACAATTTAACCGATTACCTTTCACAGCTTAAAGGCTGTACGGAAAACAGTTTTTTAGAGGAACTGGACGATTTTAATATAGAAGTGATTTACAAGCGGCTTGCCGTAAACAGCGTGGCATATATGCTTTTGAGCCGCTGCGGGCTGGATGCGGACGGCTATTTTGAGCGTGAGGATTTTCTTGACATTACGAATTTCAACACGCCTGCCACCTTGAACGCCATCGGCATCGCCACAAGCGACATCTCCGAGATGGCGTTGCGGGAAATTTCTGCGGCAGTCCGAAATGTGCAAATCGAAGCGAAACAGCAGAACCGCACATTTGCAAGAAATATCACAAGCCAGTATGATAAAGGCAGGAAACAACCCGAAAGGAGCGAATACAATGAGCGAAATCACTTACACGAAACAGGCGGATTATCTTATTCCCGACCTAACATTACCGACAGAGCCAGAGCTTCCGCTTGGCAGGTACGCTTTGATGCACAGGGATTATCTGGAGCAGAACAAGAGGGTGGCTTACCTCAACCTGCTGACGTCGGGCGGGCTGAACGCACACCTGCACCAGACCGAGCAGACGGCATTGCAGCGGCTGGAGCTTCTGACGAAGCAGCTTTGCAGGGAGCAGGGCGTGACGGAGGAACTGAAAGAGAAAGCACCGATGCAGTGGGTGCAGGCGATGAACGCCATCCGCAGCCAGGCGGAGGAAGTGATACTGGAAGAACTGATTTACAGTTAGAAAAATCAGAGCCAGAATCGGACGGTGGCAGACAGGAAGAAAAAACGGCTGCGGCACAGACAGCAGAGCCAGAAAAACAGGCGGGAACTGAAAAAGGCAGCGTTGCCAATGAGGAAGAGGTTGCCGCAAATCTCCCGACCGTAGACGAACAGATTGAAATGATAGCTGAAGCAGAGGACGAAAAATCCTCTGCTTTTGCCGTTTCACAGGAGGATATTGATGCCGTCCTTGTAAAAGGAAGCAGCTATGCGGATGGTAAATACCGCATCTACCATCAGTTCCAGAAACAGGAAGATAAAAAGAAGAACATTGATTTTCTGAAAAGGGAATACGGCACGGGCGGTTTCTTTGTTGACTTTTCAGACGGCACAGAGGGATATGTGTGGTACAGCGGCAAGGGCATCTCCATTGACCGTGGCGGCATTTCCACTGAACACGACCTTGTGCTGAGTTGGTCTAAGGCGGAAAAACGCCTGCGGGAGCTGGTTAAGGATAACCGCTATCTCAACCCCAAAGAGAACGACCATTATGCGGATTATCTGGAAAGCATATCTGCCCCACAGTATGAAATCGACACCCAGAGGAAGCTAAAAAGGCAGCGGTTCATTGAAGAAAAAAGGGAGCTGCCGCCTGCCGACAAGAGGGACACGCTCGCCCTGCGGCTCTCTGATTTTATCCGTGACTTGGACGGATATGAGAAAGATTTGTTGGGCGTGATTGGCTGCAAGGATTTTGCGGATATGCCTGCCGACCTTATGGAGCAGGCATTGCAGCATCCAGATAACGTGCAGGAAATGCTTGATTTTTTGGCTTTAGTGCAGAAAAAGACTACAAGCGTTTACAGCCGAAGCAATGCGTGGCGTTTTTCTCAGGAGCTTACGGAGTTATATCCTCTCCGCTATCTCTATCACGAGGGCGATGTGGTATATATCGGTGCGGATAAATATGAGGTGACAGCTTTTGATGAAAACGCCGTATCTTTACGAAATGCAGAATTTCCGTTGTTCGGCAAAGAGTTCAGCCGAGCCGATTTTGAAGAAAAGCTCCGTGAAAACCCTGCCAACGATCATCTGAAAACGGTCATTACCGAAAGCCAGAAAACGGAAACGCTTGCCGAGGAAAAGCCCGACAGCATCACGTTTTCCATCGGGTTCTCCGAGCATCCTGCTTTTTATGACAGGGAGCTGAACGACCGATTTACGGAGCTTAGCTTTGCACTTGGGAACAGGCTGCTTGGCGTTTTAGATGAAAAACAGCATTATGAAAGACTGGATGAGAGTAAGGGTGTCGGCTGGTATAAAAAGACCGACTTTGAAATCCATGCAGTTATCGGCGGGGAAGAATTTAATTACGAGGGGCGGTTTGACATCGGTGATGGCGAGGGAGATTTGATTGCCCACATCCGAAATTTTTATGAATACTCCCTCTCCCCCGATTGCCCGTTTATCCCAGAATGGAAACGGCAGGGGGAAGATTACTACCGAGAGAAAATGGAATCCCTGCGTTTCGGGCAGGATGTGTTCATCCCATTCTTAGAGCGTCATACCGAGCTGACGGCAGAAGATGAAAAGCTCCTTGCCGAGATTTTGGCTACCGAATCCGACTGGAACAGGAAAGGCGGGGATAAGGAACAGACCGAAGAAATAGAAAATAAAGAGGAACAGCCTGCCATTGATGAAATGTCTGCTAAGGAACAGGAAACCGAGCCGCTACAAGAACGGTTTGAGGTCACAATGACTTCCGACGCTTTCCCAGACCCCGAAGATGCTTATGCTATCTGGGACAACAGCCGTGGGGATTATTATATCAACGGGGACGGTATGGTACTGACCTATCCAACCGAGGAAGATGCCGAAGCAGGACTTTTAAAGGTCAGAAAAACCGCTGCGGATAAGGAAGCGGCAAGACCTGTCATAGCAAGATACCTGTCTGGTGATGAAGCCGTCGTTATCATGCAGTATCCTAACGGCAAATATTACAACCGATACGGATATGATGAGCAAAGGGATACTGCCAATACGACAGCAGGCGGCTTTGACACATTTGATGAAGCGGAAAAAGCCCTGTACTCCCACCGCCCGAAAGCGGAAAAGGCGGTCGAGCCTACGCAGAGCCAAGACAGAGGGCTTCTGCCTGCACAGGATAATTCCGACCTCATCGGCAAAGAGCTTGTGATTGACAACCGCCGCTATGTAATAGAAAGCGTCGGTAAAATCAGCGGCGATGTTTCCATGCGTGACGTCACTTTCCAGAACAGCACAGGCTTCCCGATAAACCGTGTGGAGAAAATCGGCTATGTCCGCAGGCTCTTGGAGCAGGCACAGGAAGAATTACCGCCCGAAGAAAAAGCAGAAGCTCCAACGGCAAGCCCGACTTCCCTTGCTGTTTCTGCTGACCGCCATAATTACCGCATTACCGATGACGCTTTAGGCGTTGGCGGTGCAAAAGAAAAGTTCCGAAACAATATGGCAGCAATCCGTCTGCTCCACGACCTTCAGATAGAAAACCGCCTTGCCACGCCCGAAGAACAGGAAACCCTTGCAAGATATGTGGGCTGGGGAGGTCTGGCTATGGCGTTTGATGAAAAAAATGTGGCATGGGCAAACGAATTTAAGGAGCTGAAAGCCGAGCTGTCTGACGAAGAATACCGTGCGGCAATGGAATCCACTTTGACGGCTTTTTATACGCCGCCAGTCGTCATCAAGGCGATGTATGAAGCACTTGACCGTCTGGGATTTTCGCAGGGGAACATCTTGGAGCCGTCCTGCGGCACGGGCAATTTTTTAGGATTGTTACCCGATAGCATGGAGAAATCAAAGCTGCACGGCATTGAGATTGACCCTATATCGGGCAGGATTGCGAAGCAGCTCTACCAGAAAGCCAGTATCGCCATTGAGGGATTTGAGGACACAAAGCTCCCAGACAGCCACTTTGACGTGGTGCTTGGCAATATCCCGTTCGGGGAGTTTAAAGTCAACGACAGCCGCTACAATGCCCAGAAGTTTTTAATCCACGACTATTTTATTGCAAAAGCTCTGGATAAAGTGCGGGCAGGCGGCGTTGTGATGTTCATCACCTCTAAGGGTACGATGGACAAGGCAAGCCCAGAGGTGCGGAAGTATATCGCACAGAGAGCCGAGCTTTTAGGGGCGGTAAGGCTTCCCGACAACACATTTCGGGCAAACGCAGGCACGGAGGTCACGAGCGACATCCTTATCCTGCAAAAGCGTGACAGTATCATTGACATTGAACCAGAGTGGGTACACCTTGACACAGATGAAAACGGCGTCACGATGAACAGCTATTTTGTATCCCACCCAGAAATGATTTTAGGCAAGATGAAGATGGAGAGTACAAGGTTCGGCATGGACAGTACCTGCAAAGCCTATCCCGATATGCCGCTTGCGGGGCTTCTCCATGAAGCCATGCAGCGGATAGACGGCGAAATCCCAGAGATTGAAAATGAGATTGACCGAATCTCTGACGAGCAGGATAAATCCATCCCTGCCGACCCGAACGTGCGGAACTTCTCTTTTGCCCTTGTGGATGGCAGGGTTTACTTCCGAGAGAATAACACCATGACCCCTGCAAAGGTATCCATGACCGCAGAAAACCGCATTAAGGGGTTATTGGAAATCCGTGATTGCGTGAAAAAGCTCATCCAGTACCAGACCGACGATTACCCAGAGGAAATGATACAGACCGAACAGAAAAACTTAAACCGCTTATACGATGCGTTTACAAAAAAGTACGGTCTGATTAACAGCAGGGGGAACTACCTTGCTTTTGCGGCAGATGAAAGCTATTTCCTGTTATGCTCTTTGGAAGTGCTTGACTATGAGGGGAAATTTAAGAGAAAGGCGGATATGTTCTCAAAGAGGACGATAAAGCCCCACCATGAAGTGACCTTTGTGGAAACCGCCAGTGAAGCCCTCGCCCTCTCCATCGGGGAGAAAGCCCGTGTCGATTTATCCTATATGGCACAGCTCACGGGCATGACGCAGGAGGAAATCATCAATGATTTGCAGGGCGTTATCTTCAAAGTGCCATCTTCCGAGCCTGCAAGGTATGTAACCGCAGACGAGTATTTATCGGGCAACGTGAGGGAGAAACTGAAAATTGCAGGGATAGCGGCAAAGGCAGACCCAGAGCTTGCAGTCAACGTGGCGGCTCTGGAAAAAGTTATCCCAAAGGATTTGCCCGCAAGTGAAATCTCCGTCCGTCTGGGTACGACGTGGATACCGCAGGAGGATATACAGCAGTTTATGATGGAGCTTTTAACGCCGTCAAGCTATGCGGAGGGCAAGCTGAAAGTACGCTACACGGCATATAACGGCGACTGGTTTATCGAGAATAAGAGTTCCGACGTTGGGAATGTCAAGGCGGACAGCACTTACGGCACAAAGCGGGCAAGTGCCTACCGCATCATAGAGGACACTTTGAATCTCCGTGACACCCGTATCTTTGACTATATTTATGACGAAAACAATAATAAAAAAGCGGTGCTGAACCATAAGGAAACAACAGCGGCACAGGCAAAGCAGGAGGTGATAAAGCAGGCGTTTGGGGACTGGATTTGGAAAGACCCAGAGCGGAGGAACAGGCTTGTACGCTATTACAATGATACGTTTAACAGCATAAGACCCCGTGAATATGACGGAAGCCACATCACGTTTGGCGGCATCAGCCCAGAGATTAAGCTAAGACCGCACCAAGTGAACGCAATTGCCCATATCCTTTACGGCGGCAACACGCTCCTTGCACACAAAGTAGGGGCGGGCAAGACCTTTGAAATGGTCGCCGCCGCACAGGAGAGCAAACGGCTCGGACTCTGCCAGAAGTCTATGTTTGTCGTGCCGAACCACCTTGTCGGTCAATGGGCGTCGGAGTATTTAAGGCTCTACCCATCTGCCAACATTCTTGTGACGACCAAGCGGGATTTTGAAACGGGAAACCGAAAGAAGTTCTGCGGCAGGATTGCGACAGGGGCTTATGATGCGGTGATTATCGGGCATAGTCAGTTCGAGAGAATCCCCATCAGTGAGGAACGCCAGAGGGAACAGCTCATGCGTCAGCTTGACGACATTGAGCGTGGCATTGACGACGTGCAGGCATCCCACGGGGAGCAGTTCACGGTCAAGCAGCTCATGAAAACAAGGAAAGCAATCAAGGCAAAACTTGATAAATTGAATGACACCAAGCGGAAAGACAGCGTGATAAACTTTGAGGAATTGGGCATAGACAGGCTCTTTATAGACGAGAGCCATTTTTACAAGAACCTTTACCTTTACACCAAGATGCGGAACGTTGGCGGCATCGCCCAGACCGAAGCACAGAAGTCAAGCGATTTGTTTATGAAATGCCGCTATCTGGACGAAATCACGGGCAGCCGTGGCGTAATTTTCGCAACGGGAACGCCTATCTCAAACTCGATGGTCGAGATGTATTCCGTGCAGAGGTATTTGCAGTATGACACCCTTGCGAGGAACGGATTGCAGCATTTTGACAGTTGGGCGTCCACGTTTGGCGAAACGGTCACGGCTCTGGAACTTTCCCCAGAGGGGACAAACTACCGAGCCAAGACAAGGTTTGCGAAGTTTTATAACCTGCCAGAGCTGATGCAGATGTTCCGTGAGGTTGCGGACATCCAGACCGCCGATATGCTGAAACTCCCCGTGCCAAAGGTCAATTACCACAATATCAAGACCAAGCCGAGCCAAATCCAGACGGAAATGGTGGCGGGGCTTGCCAAGCGAGCCGAGAAAGTAAGGGCAAGGCTTGTAAAGCCGCAGCAGGATAATATGCTCAAAATCACGAATGACGGGAGAAAACTGGCACTCGACCAGAGATTGATTGACCCGATGCTGCCAGACGACCCAGAGAGCAAAGTCAACGCCTGCGTGGACAATATTTACCGCATCTGGGAGGAACACGCCGACACAAAAGCGGCACAACTCGTCTTTTGTGATTTATCGACACCGACTAATAAAAAGATAATAGAAACGCAGGAAGTCAGTGAAAATGCTTTTGAAATGATACCCGACCAGTTTGATAATGTCTATGATGATATGAGGAAGAAACTCATAGAGCGTGGAATCCCTGCGGAACAGGTGCGTTTTATCCATGAAGCCACCACCGATGCACAGAAAAAAGAGCTGTTTGCAAAGGTAAGGAGCGGCGAGGTGCGTATGCTGTTCGGCTCTACCCCGAAGATGGGTGCAGGTACAAATGTGCAGGACAGGCTAATCGCCATCCACAATTTAGATTGCCCGTGGCGACCATCGGATGTAGGACGGATTTTGCGGGCATTCAAAATAAAAAAGAATGTGGAGGTAACAGACAATGGCAAAGACGATTTTTGAGGAACTGGGCGGCAAATACGAACGGCGAGGAGATTACTTAATACCGTGCTTAACTGTACCCGCAGAAGAAGAACAGCCGATAGGCATATGGGGACAGCGGCATCTGGACTATCTGAAGCAATACCGCAGGATTACATACACCAATCTTCTCACAAGCGGCAGGTTCAACGCCTATCTTGTAGATGTAGACAGACAGGCGCAGGAACGCTTTGAAAGGCTCATAGAGGGCATGAAACAGGCGCAGGGCATAACGGAACGCCTAAAGGAAGAAAACGCCTTAGAATGGGTACAATACTTAAATAATATAAGGGCATGTGCGAGGGAGATTGTGAACGAGGAAATTATTTATATATAAGCGATAAGACGGCAGGGTGTAAAAGCCCTGTCGTTTTTATAAAATAGGAATACAGATGAAAAGATAATATACTTATTGTCAAACTCTATGTAGAGAGATAAAAAAGGAAAATGAAGAAATATTGAAAAATTCATGTAATCTCCATTTTTGAGTGCTAAAATTGAGAAGAATATATGTCTTGGGAGGTGTATAGTTATGAACGAGAAAGTATTAATTGTTGAGGATGATTTTGATATTCAGTCAATATTGAAAAACTATCTGGAAGATGCGGGATATCAGTTGGTTTTTGCCGCAGATGGTGTAGAGGGAATTGCACGGTTTAACGAAAAAATAAGTTTAGTGATTTTGGACATCATGCTTCCTAAAATTGACGGGTTTGGTGTTTGTGAAGTGATACGGAGCAAGTCAGATGTCCCAATCATTATGCTTACGGCATTGGCAGATGAAAAAAGCCAGTTAAAGGGATATGCAGGAAAAATTGACGATTATATTCCAAAGCCATTTTCGGCTAAAATATTGCTTTGTAAAATGGAAGCCATCTTGCGGCGCAGATGTGCTTCGGATGAAGGGGAGCAATTGATTTACAAAAATTTGAAAATGGATTTGACTGGTCATCATGTGTTTTGTGATGGAACGGAGGTTGTTTTGACACAAAAAGAATTTGAATTGCTGAAAATTATGCTTGAAAACAAGGGTAAGGTATTCACCCGCCAAATGCTGTTAGACAGGATATGGGGGATTGACGCTTATGTGGAGGAACGGATTGTGGACAGCCATCTGAAAAACCTAAGAAAGAAATTGAGCGGCAGTTATATCAAAACATAGAGATGAGCAAAACGCATTGATTTTAAGATGAGATTTGGCTGCTAGACTTTTATTGTTGAGGGAAGACGCTTTTTAGGCATAACAAAGCTAACGTAAGTCCAAAACCTACG
>CAJSYQ010000023.1 GCA_910574015.1 Eubacteriaceae bacterium
ATAATGTCAGACCGATGCCTAATCATTATACAGCTTAAACAATGAGAGGGAGAAGTCCCAACTGGCTGTTGGGTACTGAAACCCTACACTTATATATTAGGAGGAGATAGACTTATGTCATTACAGGAAAAGATAGAATTACTAGAGGAAATTATGGATGTAGAGGAAGGCACTCTGGCAGAAGATACAATTTTAGATGAGGTGGAGGAATGGGATTCTCTCAGTACACTTTCTCTAACGGTTGAGATGAAAAAACGATATGAACTAAAACTCACGACAGAGACAATAAAAGGCTTTAAAACGGTGGGCGATGTCTGCCAGTTTATTCCTGATTAGGAGGGAGACGAATGCAAGGGGAAATTGAACATATCAGCATAGAGGGAATCATATCAGCTGTGCCGGAAAATGAAGTTTGCAATGATGATTATGTTGCAAAGATAGAAAATAGAAGAGTAAAAAAACAAATTTTACTGACCGGCATTGACCGGCGCAGGGTAACAATAGGAGAACAAAAGGCTTCTGATTTGGCAGTTGTAGCGGCAGACCGGCTGTTAAATCACCTGAAATGGGAACGCAGTGAAATTGATGTGATTATTTTTGTAACGCAGTCACCTGATCTGGTTAGACCATCAACCGCTTTTTTGATTCAGGATCGTCTTGGAATCAGCAAAGATTGTATGGTATATGATATAAATCAGGGCTGTGCTGGTTATATAGTAGGACTTACAACGATCTGCAGCATCTTGCAGGTAACGCGGGGAAAAGGCCTGTTGTTAGTGGGAGAGAGCAATGCCATTGATGGTGAAGAGGTTGATAGAAATGCGCTTCTGGAAGGAGATGCGGCGGCAGCGACAGCCCTACAGTATCAGGAAGATACTACTCCTATGAAATTCATTAATCATTGCGATGGTTCTCGGGCAAATTATTTATATAAGACACTTAATAATTTTGCTTATATGGATGGAAATGCCGTACTCTTATTTGGATTGAGTGATGTAGCAGATTCTGTGAAAAAATTTATAAGTGACAACGGTATGGATGTTGCCGACATCGATTATTATGTGTTCCATCAGGCACAGAAAATGATTGTAGATGGCATTGCACAGGAAGTCGGGATACCAGAGGATCGGTGTTTAAATTCGTGCCAGTTGTTTGGGAATACATCTTCGGCATCCGTTCCCCTTACAATCTGTCTGGGAAAAGAGAAACGCAAGCTTACTGGCAGAAAGAAGCTTCTTCTATGTGGCTACGGCATAGGGCTTACATGGGGGATTATTATGCTGGATATGGATATGGATGTAGTTTTCCCCATAATGGAGAGCAATTATACATTTGAGGATAGAAAAAAATTTTATTTATAAGGAGGAAGAAAAAATGACGAGGGAAGAAAAAATTGAAATTATAGCTGATATACTGGAAATAGAACTGGAGGAAGTAACAGAAGAGGCAGTACTTGCTGATTTTGACACTTGGGATTCCGTTGCAGTTCTTGGTGTTATCTCTGCTGTGAGTGAGGCCACAGGCAGGTATCTCCATGCGGAAGAAATTCTTCAATTAAGTACAATAGGTGACTTGTTCAGAATTTTAGAACCTTAATAAATAGTACGAGGTAGGATATGGGAAAAAATTATCTGGTTGTGGGTGCTTCATCAGGCATAGGCAAGGCTTGTGTTGATAAGCTATCAGACGAAGCAGACAATATTATTATAGCTGCAAGGAGCAAAGATAAATTAAATGAAATAAAAGAGCAGTATGAAGGAAAGTTAAATATTTACCCCGTTTCTTGTGATGTAACTGATCTGGAGCATATAAATACAATTCTTGAAACGTGTAAGGTTAAGGACATAAAATTAAACGGAATGGTGTATTCTGCCGGAATGGACGGAACATGGCCAATCAAGGTAAATAATACTGTTTTAATGCAGGAAATGATGAAGGTAAACTGCTTTGCTTTTGTGGAACTTGCAAAAAATTTTTACAGTAAAAGATTTTCACAGGACGGGGCATCCATCGTTGCCATTTCTTCTATTGCCAGTCTAACGAATGAGGTTGGAATGTCTTCATATTGTGCGTCAAAAGCGGCCTTAAATTCTTACATAAAGACGATGGCGAAGGAATTTTTACGCCGAAGGATTCGGGTAAATGCCGTCTTACCAGCCGGAGTAAGTACGCCAATGGCGGAAGAGAAAGGGAAATTGCTGTCAGGATTGGCGTCGGCAGAATCTGTCGGTCAGTCGAAGGCTTTTTCTGATCCGCAGCCCCTTGGGACAATCCCTGCAGATATAATTGCTGCTCAGGTGGCTTTTTTGGTGTCAGAGCATGCGGGATATACAACAGGTGAATTGTTGACGATTGGTGCTGGCCGGGCATATTGATGGAGAGGAAACATAATATGAAAATCAAGGAAATTAGTCAGAAAGTTAGAAAGATTAGAACAGACAATGGGGCATTGATTACAAATATTAATTGGTCCAATCTGGATCTGGGAGAAGAAGTGGCGGTGTTTGACAGTCAGAAAGGCATTGCTTTTCTTGTTCCGGAAACGAATAAAACAAAAGTATATTATGCCGCGGCGTGTGAAGAGGAAATAACGGAACTGCTTTTGAAGGTTCCGGCGGGGGTTGTTTTAGAATACTTTTATAGAAGTGAAAATGAAATGGGAACTATTTTTGAACGTGCCGGGTTTTCTCACTATGCCAACTATTTTCGTGTAACAACAATCTATGAGGTAAATCCTTTTGGCAATGAAACAGGCAAAAGAAAACTGCTGAATGAATTGTATGATCCGGAATGTGGCGAGTACCCCATATTGGAAGATGCTGAGGAGCTGGATCAATTGACGCGGCGTAAATTCGATCCTTTAACCGACGATGTGTTTTCAATTGATGAGTGGCAGGATATTATCAGGAAAAAAGAATGCCTGGTGATCAAAGAGAATGGGAGAATAGTCACTTATTATGTGTGGCGATTAGAAGGGCGGAAATTGTACAGTAACATGTCACTAAATCTGGGACCGGCTAATTATATTTATAATCTGGAACGCCGGGTATTTGACCTCATGTGGAAGGAAGGAATAAGGGTTAGCTATGCATGGTTAAATGAAGGAAATGGCAGAGTATTGACGAAAAGCAGTCTGACGAAAAAAGCCGGTGATTTATATGATGCTATATATATAAAGTGATGGAGGATGAGAAAGGAGGATTTTTACCATGACGATGGAAGATAAAATTAAAATGATGGAAGAAATGATGGATTTGGACGAGGGTATCTTAAAACCGGAAACAGTTTTAGAAGAAATCGAAGAATATGATTCTTTCTTTAAGCTGTATCTTACTACTTATGTCAAAAAAAATCTGGACAAGAGGCTTACTGTTGCCGAACTCGAAAGCTTTTGTACGGTTCAGGATATCTGCGAATATTTAGGGTAAAACGAGAAGAGAGGAGGCGGCAGCCGTGAGAGATAAAATTCTTAGTATATTAAAGGGAATTCGTCCGGAGTTTGACTTTGAGGGAAGCGATGATTTTGTAGAGGACGGATATCTGGATTCCTTTGATGTGATCGAACTGATTTCCTGTATTGAAAAGGAATTGGGTGTGGTAATTGATGGTCTTGATATTTTGCCAGATAATTTTAAAAATCTGGACGCAATAGTGACGACGATTAAAAGGAATGGTGGAACAGAATGAAAGCTGTCTGGAAGGGAAAAAAAATTTCCGGAATTTTAACGATTCTTCCGGAGAATGAATACTCTTTTGAGGATACAATCCTGGCGGAAAGTATGAACCGTGTACGCCGTCTAAAAAAAATTATGGGATTTGATAAGCGCCGTCGGGTGAAAGCAGAGACAAATTCATCGGATCTTTATAAATTCGGTCTTTCTTATATGATGGAGCATGAATTGATTAAGAAAGAAGAAATTGGCGCCATTGTGGTAGTAACCTTGACCCAGGACTATCTTTCTCCGCAGATCAGCCATATACTTCATGGGGAGTTTCATCTTTCTGAGGACACAGTCTGTGTTGATATTGCACAGGGCTGTGCTGGTTACATTGTTGGTCTTTCACAGGCTTTTATGCTTCTTAACCATATGAAGGATAAAAAGATTCTGCTGTTTACGGGAGATATACTCAATCGTAAATATTCACAGGAAGAAAAGACGTCGGAACCTTCCTTTGGAGGAGACGCGGTTTCCGTCACAGTTATCGAAAATGATGATTCTTTTTCTGATATTTATTTTCGGTATTATGCAGACGGGGCACGAGGCATGAATTTGATCATGCCGGCAGGAGGATTTAAGCATCCAGTATATTCTCCAGAAGATGTCTATGTGACGTTAGAGGATGGAAGAACCGGAAATGGAATGGGTATATGGATGGATGGTTCCTGGGTGTTTAACTTTATCGTAAAAGATGTTCCTCCGCTGATTGAAGAGATATTACAGGATGCTCATGTACAGAAACAGGATATTGCCTATTTCTTTTTCCATCAGCCCAATCGCTATATTCTTGAAAAACTGGCGGATCGAATGGAGGTTCCAAGGGAGAAGCTTCCGATGGATATCGTGGAGAAATACGGGAACTCCAATTCTTCAACAGTTCCCATGGTAATTACTGAAAACGCTTCTCAGGAAATGTTGGAATCCAGGCGGCTTGTCTGCCTTTCCGGTTTTGGTTCAGGACTTACCTGGGCAGCCCTGGTGATGGAAATGGGAGAATTGGATTTTTGCCAGATGATTGAGTCAGTTTATTGAGAGAGGTGTTTTATGGAAACGACATTTTATAATAAAAGAATAGCTGGTATTCTTGGCATTCTTCCGGAAAATACATATTCCTTTGAAGATGAAGTGAGGGATGGAGGCAGCGTCCGCAATCAGAAAATCAAGAGGAATATGGGGTATGGAAAGCGATATCGTGCCAAAAAGGATACAACGACAGCACAGCTCTGCATCAAAGGGTTACAATACCTGTTAGAAAAAGCTTATATAAAAATCGAGGAAATTGGAGCTATTCTGGTAACCTCTTTTACCCCGGATTATTTTGTGCCTCAGATTTCAAACCTGATCCAGGGGGAATTCAATATTCCGATTGATGTCTTTGCCGTGGATTACTGGGCGGGATGTTCCGGTTATATTAAAGGATTGATGAACGCATTTATGCTGCTGGAATCATGGGAGGAGGACAAAAAGGTTCTGCTGTTTTCTGGTGATGTGATAAACCGGACGCAGTCAGAAAAGGAAATTTACGATACTCCCCCCTATGGAGGCGATGCAGCAAGCATTACTATATTGGAAAACACACAATATGATTGTGAAATTCCCTATATGCTGAAAACAAATGGTGAGGTAAAGGACTTATTATCTTTTAAGCAGGGGGCATTTGCGGATATTTTCCATGAACAAAAGAATATTTGGATACCTGCCGATGTAAATGGATCCTTTCGATTTTATCAAATGTGTGTTCCAGATATTATGAAACAGATAGTTGCGTATGCAGACTGCAGCATGGATGAGATAGAACATTTTTTCTTTCTTCAGGCAAATAAGCTCAGTGCGCAGAAATTTGCAGACAAATTGGGACTTGATAGAAATAAAGTGTCCATGGATCTGGTGGAAAAATATGGAGATTTGAGCGCCACGCTGAATCCAGTCAGTATTGTTGATTTTTACGGGAAAAAATTGCTGGAGAAAGAAAATCATTTTGTGTCCATCTGTGGGTATGGTCTCGGTGCAGAATGGGGTGCTGCATTGGTGAACCTGGGAAATTTAATTTGCTGTGAAAATATTGTAACAGATTTATAGAATGGAGAGCTTTATGGATAAGATTTTGAATTGTTTAACGGAACTGCGGCCAGAATTTGATTTTACAAAGAGTAATAATTTTATTGAGGATAATTATCTGGATTCTTTTGATATAACGACGCTGGTGACAGATTTAGAAGAAGAATTTGGATGTATTATTGATGGTGTGAATGTGCGTGCTGAAAACTTTGTGTCAGTAGAGGCAATTGCAGAATTGGTGAGAATAAGCGGAGGAACACTTGAGTGAATAAAAAACAAATACGATTGGAGAGGAGAAACTCAGTATGATGAATTCTGTTTTGGATTATATCGGTCAGGCAGTATTGAAGTCACCGGATAAACAGGCAGTTCAGGATGGCGAGGTTTCTTATACATATCAGGAGCTACAGAAAAGAGCTTTGCAGCTTGCCAGGATGATAAAGGATAAAGAAGCTGCTGCTAAGAAACCAATACTGATCTATCTGCCAAAATCAAGTGACAGTATAGCTGCATTTTTGGGGACATTATATAGTGGTAATTTTTATACCCCGACAGATGTTAAATTCCCATTTGAGAAGGTAAATACCATTATTACATGCTTACAGCCCAGACTTATTGTATCCTGTCATAGTGTGGCAGAAAAATTGATATCAAACGGAATACCCGAAGAGCAGTTTATCTATATGGATGACATTACAGATGATTCTGCCATGGCAGATCCAGAGGTGTTGACAGAACGCATTATTGATTGTGATCTTGCCTATGTGCTCTTTACTTCTGGATCTACGGGAGTGCCAAAGGGAGTTGGTATCACTCATCGCAGTATTATTGATTTTGCAGATTGGGCCAAGGAGACGTTTTCTATCTCAAGTGAGGAAAGAATTGCCAATCAGACGCCATTGTATTTTGATATGTCTGTGCTGGATATATATTTGACATTCAGTGCAGGTGCATCCTTATATATTGTGCCGGAATCAACCTTTTCCTTTCCTATTGAGATATTGGAATATATTAAACATAACAAGATTTCTTTTATCTGCTGGGTTCCCACAGTATTCAAAAGCATTGCAAACGGGGATTTATTACCAAAGGTGGATTGCAGCTGTCTGAAACATATATTTTTTGCCGGTGAAGTGATGCCGAATAAGGTATTAAATTATTTTAGAAGAAATCTGCCGGATGCGCAGTATGCCGATCTGTTTGGCCCAACAGAAATAACGGATATTTGTACTTATTATGTTGTGAACCGTGAATTTGCAGATAATGATCCACTGCCTATCGGGCGTCCCTGCAGGAATATTGATGCCTTTATCCTGTCCTCCGAGGACGAACTGATTGAAGAGGAAGGAAGAATTGGCGAACTCTGTATTCGGGGTACCTGTCTTGCTATGGGATATTATAATAACCCGGAAATGACAAGGAAGGTATTTGTTCAGAATCCATTAAACCGCTTATTTGAAGAGAAAATCTATCGAACAGGCGACCTTGTACATTATAATGGATACGGTGAATTCGAGTACGACGGCAGGAAAGATTTTCAGATCAAACATCTGGGATACCGCATTGAGCTCGGGGAGATAGAGACTGCTGTGCTGGCGCTGCCAGGTATTCATAACGGCTGCGTGTTATATGATGATGGGAAAAAGGAAATCGTTCTTTTTTATCACGGTGAGAAAACTGCGGATAAGGGATATATCCGCCGGCAATTGATTGATATTCTTCCCAAATATATGCTGCCGACAGTTTTTATCTGTCTGAATGAATTACCCTATAATGATAACGGCAAGATTGATCGCAAAAGATTGAAAGAAGAATATATCATTAGAAACTAAAAACGTAGTGGAAACAGATAGGAGGAATAAACTTGAAAAACTCAGTTCTTTGTTATCTGGAAGAGACCGCTTCACGTATTCCGGATAAGATCGCTTTTTTTGATATGGAAAACGAAATTACATTTAAGCAGCTGCGGAACCGTGCAATTGATACCGCTTTCGCAATTAGGTCTTCTGTTTCGGGCAGGCGAAACCCCATATTAACCTATCTGCCTAAATCAGTTGAAAACATTGTGGCCTTTATGGGCATTTTGTACAGTGGGAATTTCTATACTCCAACAGATATCCGTTTTCCAGAGGAAAAAGTAAAAAGCATTATAGCAACTTTGAAGCCTGCCGCTATTATAGTGGACACCGATACAAAAGAAAAACTAAGCACCTTTGCCGGAATTGATGATATCTGTCTGATCAACATGGATGATATTTCACCATCCGGACGCTATAACGAGGGAAGAGAACTGGTGAGCGCCATTTTGGACGTGGATCCGGTTTATACATTTTTTACATCAGGATCTACGGGAACCCCAAAGGGTGTTATAATCAATAACCACAATGTCATTGATTATACCGACTGGGCAGTGAAGACTTTTAATATAAATGAAGATACCGTCATGGGAAATCAGTCTCCGTTTTACTTCGATATCTCCACACAGGATATCTATTCCACACTGAAATCAGGGGCTGCCCTTGGTATCATTCCACCCGTCTATTTTGCCTTTCCCGCAAAGGCACTTCAGTTTATCAATGAACGAAAAATTAATTTCCTCTACTGGGTGCCGTCCGCATTTGTCAATATTGCCAATTATGGCCTGCTTAAATCCATACCACTGGAAAATGTGGAGCTGATTATGTTCGGCGGGGAGGTTATGCCGGTAAAGCAGCTGAATCACTGGAAACGGTATCTTCCCAGATTAAAAACAATCGCCAATGTATACGGCCCTACAGAAGCCACGGTAAACTGCACCTATTATATTGTAGACAGGGAATTTACTGATTCCGAGGTGCTGCCGCTGGGAAAGGCCTGTGAGAATACGGGCCTTCTTGTTCTGGATGATGAGAATAATATAATTGACAGCTCACATGTAAACCAGCTGGGCGAGCTGTGTGTCTATGGCAGCTCCCTGTCAGCCGGTTACTGGGACGATACAGAAAAAACAGATGAAAAGTACATAGACAATCCCATAAATAAATTTTATCGGGAAAAGATGTATCTTACAGGTGATCTGGTTTATTATAATGACCTTGGCGAACTGGTATTTGCCGGCAGGAAGGACTTCCAGATCAAACATTCCGGATACCGGATCGAACTGGGAGAGATCGAATCGGCAGCCATGGGAAAGAAGGAAATCTCCGGTGTCTGCGCCGCCTATCATTATGACAAAAAACAGATCGTACTCTTCTATCAGGGCAATGTCGGAGAAGAGGAGGTAAAAGATTATCTGCTGACCATTATTCCCAAATATATGGTACCGACGATATACTATCCCCTCAAAGCTTTTCCATATAATGACAATGGGAAGATAGACAGAAAGCAACTGGAAAAACAATATTTACAATAAGGTTTCTGCATAAAGGAAGTATAACGTGAAAAGTGTGCTGACAGTAAAAGAAAATGATATCATTGCCAGGGCAATGGGAAATCCACAATTGACAAATTGCTATCTGTCCTATGCCGATCTTGCGAAAAAGATTGAAACAAACGAGATCAGTTGTTTCCGGCATGGCAGTATCCTTGTGCTTTTGCACATGATGGAAGGTTTTTATAAATTTTATTACTTTATGGAAACTCCTGACGTGCCGGATCCGGCCACTTTCGCTGGGATACAGGAAGTTCTGGGGAAATATCCTGTCCTTGTCGCAGAAATAGTAACCAAGACACAGGATAGTATCCCCCCCATATTAAAAAAAATGGGATTTTGTCCCTATAAAAAATATATCAGGAAACAGCTTATCACCGGATCCGAAAATATATCAGGAAACAGCGACAGGGTGGAACTGGCAGATGTCCGTGACCTGAATGATATTTACCAGCTCTTGTATTCTACCTTTGATGTAATCTCCGACCACCTGGTAACAAAGGAGGAACTCCAGTTTTTTATTACATCATCCCAGACATTGAAGCTCTGCGTTGGGGATAAAATGGCAGGCGTCCTGATCTTCGAGACCTTTGGCAGAAAATCTTATCTGCGGACCATTTGTGTGTCGGAAGAATTTATCGGAAGAAACATGGGACGCTCCCTGATAGAAACTTACATCAAATGGAAAAGAGATGGTACAAAATTATTTTATCTCTGGGTTGAAAGTACAAATGAAAAAGCAATACATCTGTATGACAGTATTGGATACAGAGACGATGGTTTGACGGAGTATATTTATCGGAAAGGACAATGGCATTGATTAGGTGACTGTAATTATACAGTCTTGTTTTAGTAGAACGCATAAAGCAAGGCTGTTTTTGTGAAATATTATGTAATATATCAAAAATGAAGAAGGAGGCTGGAGATGGTATGTCACCAATGCAGGCAGACAGAGTGCGTTTTAATGAGCTGATAAATAATATAGAACTTTCTTTTTTGGAGAAAATTGGGAACAGGAAGTTGATCTGCTATGGAGCATCTGCCGTATGGCCGGATGTTGTCCGGATTCTAGCGATAAATGATCTGGTAGAATTTTTTGTTGACAGGGATAAGAGCAGATGGGATGAGATTTATTATGGCAAGGTGATTAAGTCACCCATTGAGATAGCCAATGTTCCCGAAAGCCAATACGCAGTTTTGGTTCTTGCCGGAGCGTTTGAAGAAGTCAGTGTAGTACTGGACAGAGCAGGGCTTATTAAGGATAAAGATTATTTCAATATGTATTTGCACGATCAAGTCATGGAATCTGATACAAGCGCAAAAGCTAAAAGAATATTATGGGAAAACCCATGAGGTTTTTATTATTTCAGACCCGGATATGTTATTGACTGAGACTGACAAAAATAAATCCCGATTATATTTTTTTCCCTCATTGGTCTTATATGATTCCCTCGCAAGTTCATGAGAAGTACAAGTGCGTGGTATTCCATATGACGGATCTTCCCTTCGGACGCGGCGGCAGTCCGCTCCAAAACCTTATTGCCAGAGGGATTTATCAAACAAAAATAGTCGGCTAAGTCGGGGCGATTACTCGCCCTTTCTCGCCTAAGAACCGTACGTGAGCGTTTCCACTCATACGGCTCAAGCATTTCATCACTCTTTCGAGCGGCTCTCAAGATAGATTCGTTGGCAGTCGGCGTGAACATACGCCATATTTGCCACTTCTTCTTTTCCGCCACAGGACTTCGGCACTTTGAAGAAAATCTCCCTCTCGTCCAAAATATCCAGTGGCATTCCACAGTGATAGCAACAGCCGTCTTGATTCTTCCAGATTAGCTTGAAGCGTCCTGTCAGTTTCTTCATTCCCTGATTGAACTTGCGTTGTTTGAAATATTCCGTATCAAGGAATGGGTTGGCTGCTTCCCTTACTTTTGTGTGTCGGACAATCGGCGTATGGTCTACCCGTATCAGCTCCTTTGTGTCCGTAGCGAACACCCAGTTTCGGTTTTCCCTGCGGTGCCAATACCTCGTGGAAATCCACCATTGCCCTTTCTTCGGATGCCGCCTTTTCGCCCATCTCCACAATAACTCATAGAGAATATAGTCCAAATGTGCAAACGCTTCTGCCGCACACACAGACTGGTGGTAATTCGTCCATCCTCGGATTTGTTGGTTCAGTTTCATAATCAGCACGTCCTGATTCCATGCTTTCCCACGTTTCAATATCGTGTCAGATAAATTCCTCACGATTGCCTGTATTGATTTCTTTGACGGCTTCACAATCAGCTTTCCTTTAAATTTTCGGAATGTCCAGCCTAACATATCGAATCCGTCGTTGATGTGGGTGACTACCGTTTTCTCGTCAGATAATTCCAAGCCCCTTGTTTTCAGGAAGTCTTTTATCAATTCCTTTGCTTCCAAGGCGATTTCCTCCGTTGCCGCTGTGACAACAAAATCGTCTGCGTAGCGCACCAGATTGACTTTGTGGGCGTTTTTGAACCGATAGTCCACCTTTCCGAGCCTGTTGGTGTGGAATCTGTCTGACAATACTTTCTGCATACCGTCCAGTGCCATGTTTGCAAGAATCGGCGAGATAACGCCGCCTTGCGGAGTGCCGTCCTCTGTCGGGAACAGCTCACCTTTGAAAATAAATCCTGCTTTCAGGAATTGTTTCAAGATAGATTTGTCCATAGGGATATTTTCTATCAGCCATTCATGGCTGATGTTGTCAAAACATCCTTTGATGTCGCCCTCTAAAACCCATTCGGGCGATACTTTGCGTGACAGTGCCGCAAAAATATATTCGCAAGCGTCCTGACAGCACCGCCCTTTTCTGAAACCAAATGATTTCATGTCGGCGGTTGTTTCTGCCACTGGCTCTAATGCAAGAGCGTACAACGCCTGCATTGCCCTGTCATACATAGTTGGAATCCCTAACGGACGTTTCTTTTTCTTATCTTTCTTCTCAATATAGACACGTCTTAACGGTTTTGCTTTGTAGCCTTTGTCTGTCAATGACATGACAGCCCTCATCTTCATTGCAGGTGTTGACCAGATTTCTCCGTCCACCCCTGCGGTTTTCTTTCCTTTGTTTGTGGTCACACGCCTTACGGCGAGTGCTTTTGCATAGAACGAGTGCGCCAGTAGATACTGAAGCCGCTTCACTGTGTTCCATTTCTTTTCCTGAGTTGCCTTGACAATCCTGACTTGCAGCCTATTAACTTCCTGCTCCGCTTTCTTCCAGTCGATAGTTTTCCACTGCATGGAAAGCCGCTTGCTGTCCGATAATCTCTCAGAAACTGGCGTTTCCGTCGTTGAATTATTACCGTTCATAGGTTTACCTCCATTCTTTGCCATGAAATACCGTGGGATAAGTCTGCACCCTTTCGGGTCAGGGCAAATCTTGAACCCCTATGCCCCGCCATTACAGCAGAGCCGTTCGCTTTTTATCCCATTCCTCTACCCTCTGTGCCATTTCTCTGCCTTACGGCTTCGATACCTTAAATATAAGGAACACATAGGGCTTACCAAGTTCCGCATAATAAATAATTGTGAATGCCTTAGACGCCATCTTTGAGCCGGGAGGAATCATGTCCATTTGTTACGGCGTCGCGAAAGTCACCGCAACCACCTCCGCACCTTTTGGTGTAAGTGTATCAGCCTTATTTCACTTATTCCCTGTAACGACTCTTACAATGGTTCACATTACATTCGTCATAGCACTCTTATCCTAACAGTACGCCCGACTTAGGCTGTCAGGTTTCCCATATTGTCCCACAAGCTTCCCACCTGAACGTTACCGTTCACGCAGATTGTGGTAGGATTACCCCAAATGGATAGGGTAGCTGACGACCAGCAATTTATTATGCGACTTCTTGTCGCACTCTGCTATCCGGGTCGTGGATCAATTAGATGCCGGCCCTGTTTTTATGAAAGAAGATCTCAAATTGGACGGCTCAGCAGAGGAGATTTTTAAAAGGGCTGCGGAAATTATCTTTACGAAAATGATCCCATTTATTGTGGAAGAAGATCCGGAGCCGCTGGAGCAGGAAGGACAGGTGGTGACGTTCAGACGGAGGAAACCAGAGGATGGAGAAATCACAAAGGGTATGCCGCTGTATCAAATATACGATTATATCCGGATGTTGGACGCAGAAGGTTATCCTCCCGCATATATAAGCTTTGGGAAATATCAACTGGAGTTTTCCAGGGCTTCATACCAGGATGGCAAATTAACTGCAGCCGTGGAGTTTGTGGAGAAAAAGGAGGAGGGGCATTAGATTTATGAAGAGAATAGCGATACGTCTGGATGCCGGAAAATCAATTGGCATCGGACACCTGATGCGGTGTATGGCACTGGCAGAGGGGCTGCAGCGAGAGGAGGATGTCTCCGTACTTTTTATCTGTAGAAACAGGATATCCATAGAGGAACCATTTCAAGTGGTGTATCTGGATATTCCTTATCCTATGACAGAAGGCGGGTATGCGGTTCCCTCGATCCGTGATGAGATAGAGGAGCTTGCGGAGGTATTATCGGAATATCGGATTGACTGTCTGATTGTGGATCATTATGGTGCGGATGATAATTATTTTCAATGTATCAGGGGGGCCGTTCCGTGCCTCGTTTGTATCGATGATAGTGTGAGAAGGCATATTCCGGCAGATATTATGATTAACGGAAATATATATGGAACCGAAGCGGAGTATGGCTCCGTGCCCGTGCAGCTGCTGGGAGGGAAATACACGTTGCTGAGAAGAGAGTTTACTGGACTTTCCGGCAGGCGCTTGAGACAACAAATAGAGGATGTGTATATTACTTCCGGGGGATCCGATCCGCTGAGGTTTTGTGAACGTATCGCAGCAGCCCTGAGAGAAAAATTTGATAATATTCGGATCCACGTGATTGCAGGGGCAGGCTTTGAGCGGGATTATGTCCGGAATTTGAAAGATACCGGTGTGACTGTTCATACAGATGCAAATATGTTACAATGTATGCAGGATGCGGATCTTTTTATATCTGGGGCAGGGAGCACTTTATATGAACTGGCGGTGACAGGCACTCCGTCCATAAGTTATATTCTGGCAGACAATCAGATCAGGATCGCAGAAAGAATGTGGAAAGAAAACTGCAGTGCGGCAGGTGGAAGATGGGAAGAATTTGATTCCGAGAGACTGTCTGCCATCTTTCACAATATCTCTGATTATGAGACGAGAAGAAGAATGAGTGAGAGGGCACAGAAAACCATTCACAGTGATGGCGCTCTTTATGCCGCCGCACAGATCGTTTCATTTTTGAATGGGGAAGGGGGTGAATAATATGGGTAATGTACTGATTATTGCTGCGCATCCAGATGATGAAATTTTGGGTGTGGGCGCAACTGCGGCCAAACGGGCGGCGCAGGGAGACCGGGTAAGGGCTGTTATTTTGGGGGAAGGCCAGACCTCACGCTGGGAGAAGCGGGAAGAGGCGCCGAAGGAAATATTGGAAAAACTGCATACAGATACGATACAGGCGGCACAAATCATCGGGTACGAGAGGGTTAATTTCGCTGATTTTCCAGATAACCGTTTTGATCATGTGGATTTACTTGATGTAGTCAAATATGTGGAAAAGGTGATACAGGAGTTTTCGCCAGAAATCATATACACGCATCATGCAGGGGATTTGAATATCGACCATCAGATCACATATAAGGCAGTATTAACGGCGGCCAGACCGGTTGGAGATTATTCGGTGAAAGAGATTTATACCTTTGAAACCCTGTCATCTACGGAGTGGGAATTTTCATACCAGAATCCCTTTTGCCCCAATGTCTTTGAGGAGGTGGAATGTTTTATGGAGAAAAAATTAGACGCCATGAAGTGCTATCGGAGTGAGCTGTGTGATTTTCCACATCCGCGCTCTCTGGAAGGAATGCGTGTGGCTGCCCGAAAATATGGCAGTGTCATAAGCAGACCCTATGCCGAGGCATTTATGGCGGTGAGAATCATTAAGTGAGGTACAAATACCAGACGGGGAAGGGGGAACTAGTTGTGGATCGACTGCTTGTCTTAACAAATAATGAGAATAGCTCCGCTGTTATCCGATTTTTACAAGAGGATGGAAATCAGGTATATGTATGGAATGAGAGGCTGAGTATAAAAGATGTGGAAAACATTATGCCGTCCTTTATTGTTAGCTATAACTATAATTATATTATTGCTCAGGATATCATCGAGCATATGGGGGGAAGGGTGATCAATATGCATATATCATTACTTCCCTGGAATCGGGGCTTTAGCCCTAATATCTGGAGCTTTATTGACGACACGCCAAAAGGGGTTACGATTCATAAAGTAGATGCATCACTTGATACCGGAGATATACTTTTTCAAAAGGAACTTTCATTTTCTTGTGAAAAGGAGACATTTGCTACTACTTATAAGAAATTAAACGATGCAGTGCAGAAATTGTTTATGGATCATTGGAGGCAGATTCGTCGTGGAGAAGTCAGACCATACAGACAGCAGGGAACAGGATCTTATCATTGTAAGAAGGATCTGGAACAGCTGCAGTGCTTTATTAAGTTTTCATGGGATGATAATATTCGGGAATTTCTGGAAAGATATGAAGAGAGGAAAAGCTCATTATGAGGAAGTCAGGCTATTACTCATCCGGCGAGTTTGCCAGAATGGCACATATTTCAGTGCGGACCGTGAGATACTATGACAAACAGAATATTTTGAAACCTTCCTATGTAAATGAATCGGGAGCACGGTTCTATTCGGATCGGGATTTTGTGCGCCTTCAGCAGATTATGCTTCTGAAATATCTGGGATTTTCCCTGGAGGATATCCGGGAGCTGCTGATCGAGGACATGGATTCTCATTTTCTCAGGAATTCCCTGGAATTGCAGAGAAAGCTGATTCAGGACAAGATTGAGCAGCTGCAGATGGTAGAGAAGGCGATCGCAGATACATCCGAGGAGATCCGCCGCAGTGAAAATGTGAACTGGGTTCATATGCTGGATCTGATCCATCTGACCAATATGGAGAACAGTCTCAAGAGCCAGTACCAGAATTCCAGCAATATCGCGGCCAGGATCCGGCTTCACAGCCAGTATTCCGTGAATCCACAGGGATGGTTTCCCTGGCTGTATGAGCAGTGCGGGATTCAGGATGGCATGAAGATACTTGAGATAGGATGTGGGAATGCCCAGCTCTGGACAGAGAACAGAAACAGGCTTCCCAAAGAGCTGTCAGTTGTCCTGTCAGATATTTCGGAGGGGATGATTCGTGAGATCCGCCGTGATAAAAGACTGGATGGGCAGCGTTTTACTTTCGAGGTGGAGGACTGCCATCATTTACCACATAGAGAAGAGACCTTTGATCTTGTAATTGCAAATCATATGCTTTTCTATTGCGAGGATATACCTGCCGTGCTGGATGAGGTGAAAAGAGTGCTGAAAAAGGGCGGCGGATTTATCTGCAGTACCTATGGTTCCAAGCATATGAAAGAGATTAATGAACTCGTCCAGGAGTTTGACCACCGAATTATGCTGTCGGCAGACCGCCTCTATGAAAGGTTTGGAAGGGAAAATGGCAAAGAAATTCTGGAACAGCATTTTCATGAGGTTATATGGCAGCCTTATGAAGACTCACTAAGCATTGATGTGCCGGAGCCGCTGATTGAGTATATTCTCTCCTGTCATGGCAACCAAAACCAGTATATTGTTGACCGATATACAAAATTCCGGGCGTTTGTAGCTAAGAAAATGTCTTATAAAAAACTGACGATAACGAAGGATGCCGGGGCTTTTTTATCAAAAAAGTGGTGAAATGCAAAAAAAGTACTTGAAGGTGACGTTGCGTCACCTTTTATAATAGCAATAAATAAGTCAGACAGCACAGAATATGCCAGCTATGGCGGGCTTGATATAGGGACCGCCCATTACTTTTGAAAGAGAGGATTGATTGTATGAAAGGTATTATATTAGCAGGTGGATCGGGAACCCGGCTGTATCCCCTGACTAAAGTAACCAGTAAACAGCTCCTGCCGATCTATGACAAGCCCATGATTTATTATCCCATGTCGGTACTGATGAATGCAGGTATCCGTGATATCCTGATCATATCAACGCCAATGGATACCCCGCGGTTTCGGGAACTGCTGGGAGACGGAGCACAGTTTGGTCTGAATCTGTCCTATGCCGTTCAGCCAAGTCCCGATGGACTGGCACAGGCATTTGTTATCGGCCGGGACTTTATTGGAGAGGATTCCGTAGCCATGGTGCTGGGAGATAATATTTTTGCCGGGCACGGTCTGAATAAGAGACTGAAGGCAGCAGTAGAAAATGCGGAAACGGGCAAGGGGGCCACGATATTTGGATATTATGTGGACGATCCGGAACGTTTTGGGATTGTAGAATTTGACAGCGACGGCAGGGCGGTATCCATTGAAGAAAAACCGGAAAATCCAAAAAGCAATTATTGTGTGACCGGGCTGTACTTTTATGATAATAAGGTGGTGGATTATGCCGTTAGTCTAAAGCCGTCGGCCCGGGGAGAGCTTGAGATCACAGACCTGAACCGGATCTATCTGGAGCAAAATATGCTGAATGTGGAACTTCTCGGTCAGGGATTCACCTGGCTGGATACCGGAACACATGAGAGTCTTGTGGATGCTACAAATTTTGTCAAGACCATTGAAACCCACCAGCACCGGAAAATTGCCTGCCTGGAGGAAATTGCATATCTGAATGGATGGATCACCAGGGAAGATGTGCTTGCCATCTACGAGGAAGTGAAGAAAAATCAGTATGGTCAGTATTTAATGGATGTGCTGGAAGGTAAATATATGGACGCGTTGTATTAAAATAGAGGAAGAGAGGTAAAATATGGGTAAAACAATTATCGTTACCGGCGGTGCCGGATTTATTGGAAGTAATTTTGTATTTTATATGCTTGACAAATATTCGGATTACCGGATCATCTGCCTGGACTGCCTGACATATGCGGGAAATCTGTCTACGCTTCAGCCTGTGATGGAGCATCCGAATTTCCGTTTTGTCAAGAAAAGCATAACGGACAGAGAGGCGGTATATCAGCTTTTTGAAGAGGAGAAGCCGGATGTAGTAGTGAATTTTGCTGCGGAGAGCCATGTGGATCGTTCCATAGAGAATCCCCAGGTATTTTTGGATACCAATATTATAGGTACTTCGGTTTTGATGGATGCCTGCCGTAAGTATGGCATCGAACGATATCATCAGGTTTCTACGGATGAGGTATACGGCGATCTCCCGCTGGATCGTCCGGATCTCTTCTTTACCGAGGACACGCCGATCCATACTTCTAGTCCCTATTCATCCAGCAAGGCGGCAGCTGATCTTCTCGTTCTTGCCTACCACAGAACCTATGGCCTTCCGGTAACCATCAGCCGCTGTTCCAACAATTATGGACCATATCATTTCCCGGAAAAGCTCATTCCTCTTATGATTGCCAATGCCTTGAATGACAAGCCGCTCCCTGTATACGGCAAGGGTGAGAATGTCCGGGACTGGCTCTATGTGGAGGACCACTGTAAGGCCATCGACCTTATTGTCCATAAGGGGCGTGTGGGCGAGGTTTATAATGTGGGCGGCCATAATGAGATGAAAAATATTGATATCGTGAAGATGATCTGCAAGGCACTGGATAAACCGGAGAGCCTGATCACCTATGTAACAGACCGAAAGGGACATGATATGAGATATGCCATCGATCCCACAAAGATCCATAATGAACTGGGCTGGCTTCCGGAGACAAAGTTTGAGGATGGAATACAAAAGACGATCCAGTGGTATCTGGATCATAAGGAATGGTGGGAAACTATTATTTCTGGTGAGTATCAGAATTATTATGAAAAGATGTATGGAAATCGGTAATGTGCCGTTAAAAAGGAGAATGGCTATGAAGGTGCTGGTGACAGGAGTAGGCGGTCAATTGGGTCATGATGTGATGAATGAGCTGGCAAAGCGGGGACACGAAGGAACGGGTACTGGTCTTAAAGCGGTCTACAGTGGTATACCAGATGGGTCCGAAGTGACTAAGATGCCATATTTTAGTATGGATATTACTGACTCTACTGCAGTAGAAAATGTGTTTTCCGAAATCCATCCGGATGCTGTCGTGCATTGTGCAGCATGGACTGCTGTAGATTCTGCAGAGGAGGATGACAACAGGGATAAGGCAGCCAGGATCAATGTGGCTGGGACTAAGAATATTGTTCGGGCCTGCCAGAAGGAGAGGTGCAGGCTGTTGTACCTTTCCACCGACTATGTCTTTGATGGACAGGGTGACGCGCCATGGGATCCGGATTGTAAAGCTTATGCGCCGTTGAATGTGTACGGAGAGACAAAATTAAAAGGTGAATTTGTGGTGGCAGAGCAGCTTTCCCAGTATTTCATCCTTCGCATTGCATGGGTATTCGGAGTGAACGGCAATAATTTTGTCAGGACCATGCTGAGACTGGGAAGGGATCATAACCAGTTGTCCGTAGTAAATGACCAGATCGGAACCCCGACTTACACATATGATCTGGCTAGGCTGATGGTGGATATGATCGAGACAGAGAAATATGGGTATTATCACGCTACAAATGAGGGCGGCTATATCAGCTGGTATGATTTTGCTATAGAGATATTCCGGCAGGCAGCAGAGATGGGGCATGAAGAGTATGACGAGGATCATCTGCAGGTCAGATCAGTAACTACGGATGAATACGGTGTTTCTAAGGCGAGACGTCCGTTTAATTCACGGTTAGATAAGAGTAAACTTACGGCAAATGGTTTTGAACTTCTGCCGTCATGGCAGGATGCATTGCAGAGGTATTTGAAGGTTATTGGATTGTAGAATCAGATGGAGGCAGGTATGGGACAGATAAAGGTTGAAAGGAATGCGGGAGGCATTGAGGGAGTGAACGTGATCGAGCCCGCTGTTCATGGAGACAGCCGAGGCTATTTTATGGAGACTTATAATCAAAACGATATGGCAGAGGCAGGATTGGACTATGTATTTGTACAGGATAACCAGTCAAGCTCTCCCAAGGGAGTATTGCGGGGGCTTCACTTTCAGAAGGAACACCCCCAGGGGAAGCTGGTCCGGGTGATCCGCGGTCGGGTATTTGATGTAGTAGTGGACCTTAGGGAAGATTCCAGCACTTTCGGAAAGTGGTTCGGCATAGAACTGACAGAGGAGAATAAGAAACAGATACTGATTCCAAAAGGGTTCGCTCATGGCTATCTGGTACTCAGTGACTGGGCAGAATTTTGTTATAAATGCACGGATTTCTATCATCCAGGAGATGAGGGAGGACTTGTCTGGAATGATCCGGATATTGGCATTAAATGGCCGGATATCCGCGGAGAATATCCAGGAAACGGTGCCTGCAGCGGATATACGCTGACGGATGGTTTTCCCCTGAAGATTAATGAGCGGGATCAGAATTGGTCGGGAATAAAGGAGTATAAACGATGAAGAAGATAGCGGCAGCGGCAGTGGCGGCGTTTTTGGCAATATGCGTTGTGGCGCCGCCGGAAGCAGTACAGGCAAAGACATATAAAAAAGGGTTTGCCTATCATAAAATATCGTCTGAAATGAAATCCCAAATGACAGGAAAATCGTTTCCGAGATCAGGGGCGAAGATATCATTTTCTGATCTTCGGGAGGTTCGTGTAAAATATTATGATTTTAAAGGGAAGGTCAGGACCGGTTCCCTGGTTGTACACAAAAAGATTGCCTTGAAGACGGCGAAGATCTTCTATGAGCTCTATCAGATCAGATATCCGGTACAGAAGATCCGGCCCATTGATATGTATGATGCCGACGATACGCGCTCCATGGAGGCAAATAATACATCTGCCTTTAATTATCGCAGGGTACAGGGGAGCACAAAGCTCTCCATGCACAGTAAGGGATTGGCCATCGATCTCAATCCCCGTATCAATCCCTGTATCCGAAACGGCGTAGTGGATCCTCCCGGTGGGAAGGTGTATAAAAACCGTAATGTCAGGAAATGCAAGGGAAAGTACAGGAAGTATATGATCCATAAAGGAGACAGGGTATATAAGATCTTTAAAAAATATGGGTTTAAATGGGGTGGGGAATGGTACTCCTTAAAGGATTACCAGCATTTCGAATATGTGGGATAAGGATGGTGAAATATATTACCAGGAAAAGAGACTGCCCGGCCTTTTCCTGGTAATGTTGTAAAATTTTTTATCCGATTTACTTGTTTTCGCCAAGGATATGGTATCTTCCGTGGGAGATAAATTCTATTTTACCACTATCTCTGAGTTTTTGCAGGTTGCGCCGGATGGATGCCCGTATCGTATTGTTTTCGGGATATTCTTCTTGGAGCTGGGATTCAAAAGCATACAAATCCTGTAACGAAAACTCGTCATGAAAATGTTTTTTTATGAGGTCATATAATTTTTCATGCCAGAGATTACCTTCTATTTCTGAAAAGAGATCATCTGTAATTGTTTCTTTGTTCTCTTCTGTTAAATCGATACTGTTTAAATGATCCAGTGCATCAGAAAAGGTCTGCCTTAATTTGTCGCACAAGCTCTGGATCGTTTCGCAGTCCTCCTTTTTTAGAAATCTGCTGTGAGCAACCTTGCAGCGCAATTTATAGAGTTGTTCCCAGTCCTTTTTTATCGGATTCGCCTCTAAACCATTTCCCGCTTTTTCCTTAAAATATCGGTTCCAGTAGCTGTCCTTTTTATATTTTAACAGATCCACATCAGGCGGTAGTCTATTTTCTGTCAGGGAATCTATTATTTTTAATAAATCTTCCTGTTTCTTTAGCGGCCGTGCAGTAAAAAGATATTTTGTCAGATCAATAAAATCAATATTATGTAAAAAACCACTGTCAGTATCTTTTTCGTTACGGATATTGATATCTTTGGGAATATTATTAAAAAAATCCATTCCAACGGATACTAACATAAATTTAGTTATCAGTTTCCGCATGAGATTTTCAATCTCAATGATTCTCGGGTATGCTAATTTTGCATAATAGATGCCGACATCGTCCCACAAGACTTCATAACTGCAATTTTTCAAATTCGAAGATACAGTGATCTTAAGTTCCCGGACAACCTCCGTTAAAGTGTCCAGAGTGCCCGTAAGCACGAGATCGTTATATGGACTATCCGTAGTAAGTATAGTAATGGAATAGATATTTTCTGATTCGGTGAAAATATTAAATTCGAATTCCTTTTCTTTAAAGAGCAGGCTGTAGCAGCCTTCGTTTTCAAGTGAAATAAGTTCAAATCTGTCATTTAATTTGAAAAGTTCCACTACTTTTTTTGCATTGTTAAATAAAGAATTTGTCTCCGTATTAATTTTCAGCAGTAACTCAACCTTATATTCTTCCATTCGTGAAACACCTCGATTTTATTACGATTTTAACAAGGATAATTTTATTATAGTAAAAATGCTGTCTAAGTTCAACAATATTTCGCAAAAAAGCTGCTGCAATTTCGCAAAAAAACTGCTGCAAAGAGGAATATTTCTTTTTGCAGCAGCTCTTTTCTATCTTGGATTCCATATTTTTATACAAGCTCGGCGATGCGGCTGACACCGACGTAGATTTGTGAGATTTTATACCAGGTCCGGAATCCCACGATGCCATCCTGTGTGAGGTTAAAGATTTTCTGGAATGTCTTAACAGCTTCCTCCGTCCTTGGACCGAAAATTCCATCTTCAGCGATCTTTGGTATCAGCGGATAGGCCCCGGCGATGACGTTGAGCTGACGCTGCATCTGTCTTACCTTGTCGCCCGTAGAACCCTGCCGCAGCGGAGTTCCCGGATAGGAGGAGGGGACGCCGGAGATTTCTTCCGTCTCGTTAATATAAATCGAATCGCCATAATAGTTTCGCAGTATTTCAATGGCCGTGTAGCCCTGGTCGCCCAGTGACTTGGATCCCCACTGGCTCATCCAGTTGGGACAGGATACATTTTTGCCGTCGCAGTACTGGGTCAGGATGGGCTGCTGCACATTGGGACGTGAGAGGAAGTTACTGAATATTTCATCTACTACCACGGAGATGCTTTCGAAGATATTCCGGTTTGGAATCCATTTGTGGTCATAAGCCGTGGAGGTAGTTATGGTAAATTCGTAGCCCTTGTTGCGGTACCATTCGGTATATACCCTGTTTAGGGTAAATGACTGGATGGCCAGCACATTGGCCTGGATCGTGGCCTCCGGCCAGGTGGAGTAGATCTCGCTGCTTGCCACGTTTTTTATATAATCACGGTATCTTACATAATAGTTTTTGGCTCCCGGGTCTGACGGCGGCCCGTCATGAACAACGACGTATTCAGGTATGACTACCCGGGAAAGTACGATCTCACCTGTCTCTTCCACCGTTTTGATCTCACTTTCCGCAATCTTGGGCGGGTAGTCGCCCCACAATGTGTGGTCCGGGATCACGAAGAGCTCGGCGCTGTCAGGCTCTGCTGTATCCGCCGGAATCAGGCTTATATCCTGGATGGCAGTCTCCCCGGAGAAGATTTCGGCACCGTTTACTTCCACTGTCTCAAATCCCGGTGCGCTGATGTATATGGTATATTCCGAATATGGTTTGTCAGCTGTAGGATCCATGGAGTATTCCAGAGGCGGCGCCTCCAGTTCAACATTATTCAGCTGTCCCTGTGCATCCGTGCGGGCCTCTTCGATGGTCTGTCCGGGGGCATTTTCCGTTGTGATCCGTATGGTGGCGCCCTCCACGGGACGGCTGGTATTATCAGATATAACATTGATATTTAGTTTTCCATATTCCATGCTAACCTCCATGTAAAGGATAGATTAACTATATTATATGAACAATTTGTGAAAACGGTGAATTCTGCTTGACATTTTGTGCCGGGAGGATATAATTAACTTGCTAATAGTTTATAAGCTAATTATCTGGAGGGGAGGTTTTTAAGTGTGAGAGAAAGGGAGCCGGCAGATGAATATGAACCAAGAGAGGTTACCCGGCGCATGATCCTGACCAGCCAGCTGCACAGGAGAATGCTGGAAAATAATCTGGAGGGAAGCGGGATCCATCGGGCTCAGCACCGCCTTTTGATGGCGCTGGCCTGCGATCGGTTCCAGTCCCAGGTGGAGCTGGCAAGAAAACTGGAGGTATCTGCTGCCACTATAGCCGTTTCACTAAAGACACTGGAGAAGGCTGGCCTGATCAGGAAACGGATGAGACAGGAGGATAACCGGGTGAATTTTGTGGAACTGACAGAGAAAGGGAGCCGCATCGTGGAGGAGAGCAGAGATTTTTTTGACATGCTTGACAGACAGATGTTCCAGGGATTCAACAGGGATGAGAGAAAACAGTTCAGCCATTATCTGGAGCGCATGTATGAAAATATGCAGGGGATGGCGGAGAAACAAAAAACAGGAGGTGCAGGATGGGACCATACAAAAAATATATAAAACCTTATTTATCGGCTTTTATTCTCGGCCCGGTCTTTATGATCGTAGAAGTTTTGGGGGAGATAATACTGCCGAAACTTATGGCTGTTATCATCAATATCGGATGCGGGGCGGAGCACGGCGTAGAGGCAAAAGGAACAGGATTTATCATAGCCATGGGCGCGGCGATGATCCTGACGGCTCTGTTAATGATGCTGGGAGGCGTGCTGGGAGCTTATTTTGCCATAAAAGCATCTGTGAATTTTGCTGCAGACTTACGGCACGATGTATTTGCCAAGGTGCAGAAATTCTCCTTTGCCAATATTGAGAAATTTTCCACCGGCTCCCTAGTGACCCGGCTCACCAATGATATTACGAATATCCAGAATGTGGTGGCCATGGCGCTTAGAATGATGCTGCGGGCCCCGGGAATGCTTATCGGCGGGATGATCATGGCATTTCTCATTAACGCAAAGCTGGCAATGGTATTCTGTGTTGTGATACCACTTCTGATCGTGGTGCTGGTCATTATAATGAAAACGGCTTTCCCGCGTTTTGATGTGATGCAGAAAAAAATCGATGCCCTGAACTCCCGGATTCAGGAAAATATTACGAACCAGCGTGTGGTGAAATCCTTTGTTCGGGATGATTTTGAGAAACAAACCTTTGACCAGGCCAGCAATGAGCTGAAAGAAAAGACACTGCGGGCCATGAAGGTAGTGATCGCAACCATTCCGGTAATGACACTGGCAATGAACGTAACGACGATTGCTGTCGTATGGTTTGGAGGTAAACAGATTCTGGTGGGGGATATGCCGGTGGGGGATCTGACTGCATTTACTACATATGTAGTCCAGATACTTATGTCCCTGATGATGGTTTCGATGATCTTTATTCAGGGCTCCCGTGCGGTTGCCTCTTCCCGCCGCATCACGGAGGTGCTGGATACAGAGATCGATCTGAATGACGATGCAGCGAGAGACAGGGAGCGAAAAGTTACCAGCGGAAAGATTGAATTCCGAGGTGTAGGATTTCGTTATTACAAAAAGCATAAGCGCAACGTACTGCAGGATATCAGCTTCCGGGCGGAGCCGGGAGAGGTGGTGGGCATCATAGGTTCCACGGGAGCCGGGAAGAGCTCACTCGTGCAGCTGATCCCGCGTCTGTACGACTGCGACGAGGGCGAGGTGCTGGTGGACGGCGTCAATGTAAAGGATTATACCCTGGAAAATCTCAGAAACGGCGTGGCCATGGTACTTCAGAAGAATACGCTGTTCTCTGGCACCATTCTGGAGAATCTCCGATGGGGGGATGAGAATGCCACAGATGAGGAGATATTCGCCATGGCAGATGCTGCCCAGGCAGATCTGTTTGTCAAAGATTTTACCGATGGATATGAGACTGAGCTGGGTCAGGGAGGTGTCAATGTGTCCGGTGGGCAGAAGCAGAGACTGTGTATTGCCAGGGCACTGCTGAAGAAACCGAAGATACTGATTCTGGATGACAGTACCAGCGCAGTGGACACGGCCACAGAGGCTAAGATCCGGGAGAGCTTTCAGACAACATTGAAGGACACCACCAAACTGATCATTGCCCAGCGTATTTCCTCTGTCGAGTCGGCGGACCGGATCCTTGTTATGGAGGAGGGGCGTATTGTCGGGCAGGGGACACACAGAGAGCTTATGGAAAATTGTGAACCCTATCAGGAAATCTATTACTCGCAGAAAGACAAAGAGGAGGCGGCAGGATGAGTAGAGGACCAGGCGGTCACGGGCCCGGGCATGGACCGGGACCTGTGAGAGGAGGAAAACCGAAAAATGCAGGAGCCACCATTGGAAGATTATTCTCTTATATGAAGAGAGACAGAGGCCGGGTTGCGGCGGCGATGTTCTGTGTAGTGATCAGCAGTGCGACTATGCTGGCAGGCTCTTATATGCTAAAACCTATTATTGATGATCTGACCAGTTCAGCCGAAGTGATCGTGAAAGCACAGGCAGGAGAACGGGCGGCGCTCCTTGCATCCGCTGCGTTAAAGCTGCTGTATGGTGTTCTTACCATGCTGGCGGTATATGGTGTTGGGATTCTGTCCAGCTATCTGCAGCAGCGGATCATGATCGGTGTGTCACAGAGAGCGCTGATCCGGATCAGGAAAGATCTCTTTGATCATCTGCAGGATATGCCGGTACGCTATTTTGACACAAACAGCGTGGGAGATATTATGAGCCGTTTTACCAATGATGTTGACGTGATCGGTGAACTTCTGAATAATACGGTGACGCAGCTGGTGGCCGGGATCATCAGTATTGTCGGCACCCTTGCCATTATGCTGGCAAATAATGTATGGCTGACGCTGATCACCATTGTGATGGTGCCGGTAATGGTGAAGGCGGGAGGCGGCATCGCGAAGAAGAGTTCTTCTTATTACAGGGAACAGCAGAGTGCGCTGGGCTCCCTGAATGGTTATATCGAAGAGACTGTGACCGGACAGAATGTAGTAAAGGTATTCTGTCATGAAGAGAAAGCAGTGGAGGATTTTACTTCCCTGAATGATTCGCTGAGGGAGAAGCAGATCAGGGCTCAGTTTTTCGGCGGCATCATGGGGCCGGTGATGGGCAATATCGGACAGATCTGTTATGGCCTTACAGCTGCTGTAGGAGCGCTTTTTCTCCTCCGGGGATCGCTGTCTGTGGGCGGCCTGACTATTTTTGTCGGCTATTCCAGGCAGTTCAGCCGGCCCATCAATGAGCTCTCTATGCAGGTGAATACGATTTTTTCGGCGCTCGCCGGAGCAGAACGGGTATTTACTGTTATGGACATGGAACCAGAACAGGCCGATCCAGCTGATGCGGTGGAGATGGAGGAAGTAAAAGGCGAGGTTATAATGGATCATGTAACCTTTGGCTATCATCCAGATAAGGTGATACTGAAAGATATCTGCCTGTATGCCCATGCCGGTCAGAAGGTGGCATTTGTCGGTTCCACTGGAGCTGGAAAGACTACGATCACAAATCTTCTAAACCGTTTCTATGATATAGAAGAGGGAACGATAACCATCGACGGGATAGATTTGAAACAATATAAGAGAGAGAGCCTGCGGAGCCATATTGCCATGGTACTGCAGGATACCCATCTGTTCAGCGGCACCGTCCGGGAAAATATCCGGTATGGTCGTCCGGAAGCTACGGATGAGGAAGTGGAGCAGGCGGCGAGGACAGCCAGCGCCCATTCATTTATTATGAGACTGGAGGATGGTTATGATACGATGCTGGAAGGAGATGGAACGAATCTCAGCCAGGGTCAGAGACAGCTGTTAAATATTGCCAGAGCCGCCATTTCAGTGGCACCGATCCTGGTGTTGGATGAGGCGACAAGTTCGGTTGACACCCGGACGGAGATGCATATCGACCATGGCATGGAACGTCTAATGAAGAACCGTACGACCTTTGTCATCGCCCATCGTCTGTCCACTGTGCGGAACGCGGACTGCATTATGGTTTTGGAACAGGGGGAGATTATAGAGCGGGGCACTCATGAAGAACTTCTGGCACAGAAAGGAAGATACTACCAGCTGTACACGGGAGCCGTGGAGCTTGCTTAGCAAGTTCCACTGGACAAATTTCTTCTTATGGTATAGAATCATTGTAGTAGATGCTAAACAATAGGAAGGAGAGAGAGCAATATGTTCAGAACTGGCAGTAAAGAAGGGCTGGCTGAGAACCGCAGTTTCCGTATACCAAGGATTTTACCATCAAATAGAAGAGTGATCAGTCTGGTACTGGCGCTGGCAATTGGCCTTTGTCCGGCGGTATCCAAAGGACAGGCAAAGGCAGAGACGCAGGGAGGACTTCCAAGTATGACGACATCAGGACCGGCGGTGACACAGGATCCGTCCCAGGTGCCTGTTACACCTGTAGACCCTGCCAAGATCAAGCTGAATCGGACTAAGGGCACTTTTATGGCTGGCAAGAAGGTGACGCTGAGTATTAGCGGTACGCTGAGTCCCGTGACATGGACAAGCCGGAATCCTGAAATTGCCACCGTCAGTGAGACAGGTGTAGTAAAAGGTGTGAAAAAGGGAAAGACGGCGATTCAGGCCAGCGTGGACGGTGTGATCCGTCAGTGCAATATCACAATCGTGGATAAGATGGGGAAAAAGGATTTCAGCAAATTCAACGGAGAGAATTTTGTCAGCTATTGCAAGAGAAAGGGCTTCAGCAAGGGCTACGCATGGTCCGGCCAGTGGAAGGGCGGCGGAAAGAAGAAATCTACATATCGCAAGATTAAGATTGGCGCCTCCAAGACAAAGATACAGAATGCATATGGCGAGCTGAGCTGGAAGAAATGCACTTCAAAGGATCCTTTTACGAAAATGAAGGGACTAAAGAAAAACAAGGTTAAGACATATGGAGATGCCGTATATGGCAAATACCGCATCCGGTTTTATCTGAATAAAAAGAATAAGGTCGTTGCAATAATTCTGGCATGCAATATAGGGCGGATCAAAAAGAAAGCACTCCGGGGATATATTTGATTCATGCTCAATCCTTAAAAGACTATGACAAGTAACGGTTATAGTCTTTTTTTATGCGGTCACCGTTCAGTCCCAGCTGAAAGCCGCTGACACTGTGTATTGTCCACAGAACGTCAGCGGCTGTTTACGGTTATGAAAGTAAGCTGCAGTTATCTGAAGAGGAAAAGAAGGTGGTTCCCTGTGTGATGGTGTGTATTGAACTGCTGCATTGCCTGCGGGTCACAGTTGTTCCTCCATTTCCTCCAGAATATGAATCAGATTCCGCAGATTGCCGCCTCCGGAAAGAATTTCCTGAAACTTTCGTTCAATTTGAAGATAGGAAATTTTCTCGGGAACCAGGTCGTCTGCAATGCCGGGATATCTGGCTTTCAGATTGTCTATCATGGTTTTTACAATCTGTTTATTTAGGATGGCTGCATAGGAATCCCTGCAGATGCTGGTTACTTTTTCGATAATCTCTGAATAGGTGTTCTCATTGATTTCGGACAGAGTATCGGAAAAAAGCACTTTGCCGTAAGAGAGAATGTTGTATGCATTTTTTTCTAAATCCGCATTGTCCTGAATTCTTATGACGGGCATCAGCATTCCGGTCTGGATCGCCAGTTCTTTTCGTTTCTGGTTTACATAATCTGTCTCCAGCCCCTCTATGAAGCAGGGAATCAACTCTTTTCCGAATTCCAGAAGCAGTGGTTCGGCAATCAGATTATTCCGGATTTCTTTTTCCGCTGTAATATCTCCGTTTTCTACCAGATTGGCTGGAAGGCCCAGCAGGGTGTCGGCAGAAATACCGAGAATGCTGCATATTCCCCCCAGAAAGGAAACATCGGGAAAGCCGGTGTTCCGCTCCCATTTGCTTACAGCCTGAGGCGTTACGCCCAGACGGGAAGCAAATTCTTCCTGTGTCATGTTCTGTATCTGTCGGTATTTACAGATAGTTTCGCCTAAATTTGTCTGCATGGCAGTACCTCCTTGGTTTGTAAAATTATTATTTAGGAAGTTGTAATCTTAGTTCCTGAATTGATTGTAGCAGGCAGAGAATTTTTTGGCAAACAATGTATGGTTTAGTGGAGGGAAACGAGTGGAAGGCCGGAGAGGGGAAGGCGGGATAGTGTGTTTGTATTAAGATGTAAATAAGGGACTCTATATTCGCAATATAGTGAGAGAATTAAAATACAAGTTATGCAATACTATTGGTTATAATGACAAATATTAAGCTGTTTTAACCTTAATAAATACCAAAATTGCCATATAAAAAGGAAAATTAAACAAAATTATGGACTTACATATAAATAACCTTGTCTTTATATGTTCATATGTTACAATAACTATTAGTGAAATTAATATATAAACAATGTGCAGAGGGGAAAAATGGTAATGGTTATAATTAAAAGAATAATATGTATATTTATGTGTTTGATTGCGGTATTAGGTAATTCATTTCAATTATATGCTGCTGAAAGAACAGGACAACCGACTCATCGAGAAGTAAAGTATAACAACAAATTGAAAAAGGCGCATACTCCACAGGAAGTAATAGATCAGATAGACGAAGATTTTAAAGAATATATTTGTGAGAATATGGAAAAAAATGAATATTTTGAATCATATGAATATGAAGATGTCGCTGGAGAAAATTTAAAGGGTAGAGAGGAAAACTCGAAATTGAAACGTGCTTTATCAAATAACGATATGGAATTGAAAGTGTTTGCGACCCGTGTGAAAATAAATGGGATTGAGTACGGGAAAATATATCCATCATTTAAATGGAAAAAATCTGCTGCAATTAAAAATGACTCATTTGCTTTTGCATTATATTCAGGTTGGTCTAGTAAAACTAATGAATCTCCAAAGCTAACTATTGCTGCATATAGAGAAAATAAAATAATTAATTCAAATAATATTACATATGCATTAGCTAATGAAGCGGGGTATGTATTTCGTATACCTAGAACATATGGAATGGTGCCTTTGCCACAAGGAGGGTATTTTAGGGGATACACAAATTTTTATGCAAGAAAAGTCAATAAAAGAGCAGAAAATGGTATTTCGCTGACATATGTTCATGATACTTCTTCATTATTTAATGTATCATATGGAATTAATATTTGGTTTGCTAGTATTTCAATAACTAAACAATCAAATGATTTGTTTACCTTTTCAAAAAATTTGGGTTTTTCTTATTCTACTAAGTAAAATATATTAAAAAGGTAAATTAGTATTGTTTCCTGGAGGGCATTCATTGAATCATAAAAAAGTGGTATTTGTATGTATTGCTGCTATCTTTATCGCTTGTTTTACAGCTGGCGTAATTATTTCTCGTGAGAGAAATGATTACAATGAGGAGGGACAGCGTTCAGAAGACTACGATGCCGTATTAAATAACATTGGCACGCCAAAAGAAACCATTGACAGCATGAGTTACGAGTTCAAAGAATATATTTGCAATACTATTGGAAAAGATGAAAAATTTGAATTTCATAATCCTGAAATTTATCTTGATTATGACAATGAAATGGCAGGAAAAGGTTATGGAGTTACCATTTTTACCACTAGTTTTACGAAAGAAAACGTTGATATAAATAGAATTTACCTATTTTTTTCCTGGTTTAGGCCGCCGGCACTATTTTCTGGCGGAGAATCATTTTGGATGAATCTAAATACTGGCTGGATCATCAAGACAGACGAGGATCCCCCATCTTTTCAGCTAAGGCAGGGAAAATGCGGTGTGGAAAATGCATATACTGTTTTTTATGAAACAAGCTGGTCTGGCAGTGTGGGAGCTGCTTTTCATATTCCCTTTACCTTTGATTGGAAGGCGTTGTTTTTAAAAGGTGATTATAGAGGCTATATGGATTTTTGCGTAAAAGAAAATATAAGTAGTGAGAGAGAGGGAGAGAAAGAAAAATATTTTGAAATAGGATGCTCTTTCAATGAGAACATGAGATCCCAAAATGTTCCGTGGGGATGTAAGACGGAAAAATAATCCAGGATATGTATGTACCCTGGATTATTTAAGCTTGCTGCATCAGAATCATTTATATGGCTTTTTCTGCATTTTCTTCGGAATCGTCGTCCGTTTCTTCTCCGGTTTCCTCGTCTTTTTTCTCTTTTGGAGGCTGGGAGAGGAGAACCAGTGCGATCATCAGGGCAGACAGTACAAATGGTGCCAGATAGACGATGAGTTTCACCTCTTGGGATACGGAGTGCCCTCTTGTGTTAAACCAGACGATGACGCCAAAATATATTGTGAAAACAAGGATGCCAAGGATGGCGGAGAGAATACGGGCAATGGCTTTCCGGTTGCCGCCAAACCGTGCTTTCACAAGATAGTATACAAGGAAAAATGCTATTCCCGAATCGATCAGGCCGAACAGCAGCATAGCTGGATTCATGATCACGATATCACCTCTTAGAAAATAAATTAATTCTTATTATAACATAAAAGTCAAAAAGAGGAAAGACCTCTTGTCACACATTTTCAAATTCTGTTCTGACATTCCGCAGACATTCCATAAGTTTTGGAGAGAATACGCCGCATTCGCCGTTGATGATCATACGGAAGGCATGATCCTTTGGAATGGCGTCCTTATATACTCGTTCGTTCGTCAGGGCATCGTATACATCGGCAATGGAGACGATTTGTGCGGAAAGAGGGATTTCCGATCCCCGCAGGCCATCCGGGTAACCGCTTCCATCATATCGCTCGTGATGGGAGTGGCAGATTTCCTTGCAGACCTTTGAGTACTCGTCACTCCATATGCCTCTCATATTATCCAAAATCTCGCAGCCGCTGATGGTATGGGATTTGATGTATTCGAATTCCTGGTCGGTAAGGCGTCCCGGTTTCATCAGTATTTTATCCGGAAGGGCAATCTTCCCGATGTCGTGCAGGGGACTTGCAGTAACAATAACTGATACTTTCTCTGGTGTAAGATTAAATTCAGGAAAGCAATTCATCGCCTCTGTGGCAAGAATCCTGGTATATTCTTTTACCCGGTGTATATGTTCGCCGCTTTCCACATTGCGGTATTCTACGATATCCCCCAGTGCATCAATTATCGTTTCGTTGCTTTTCGTCAGACGGTCTGACTGCAGCTTCAGAAGCTTGTGCTGTTTCTGCATCGTATTCTGGTATTGGTACAGCCGGATGCAGTTTTGGATTCTATGTTTGACCAGACTGGGATCAAATGGCGCGCAGATAAATTCTGCGATATTATATTTGCAGAGCTCATCCCCAAGGCCCGGGGGAATTTCGCTGCAGACAGCCAGAAGAGGTATTCTGTCACATTTGCTGTTCTGCCGGATCATTTTTGCCAGCGTAAATTTCTGCGATCTCAATGTGGGATAATCGGCCAGTATGGCAGCAATGGTCTCGGAATCATGGGTGAGAAAGTCATTTATCTTTCTGATATCCGTGATTTCGGCAAGGACATAATCCTCATTCAGGATTCTTTTTAATAACGGATAGTTTTGTTCTTGAGGATCGATCAGTATGATTTTATTTTGCATGTTTACCTCCATTATGTGCAAGAGTTATGATTCAAGATTGATGGCACCATCTGTATTCTTCCGGAATGTTACCTGCCGGAGCTGATCACCGCGCCAGATGGTTCCGCTGATTTCGATCACCACATTGTCATACAATATATTGCGGATGACCACGCAGGCGGCGTCTGTTTTCTCCAATCGGTCCTTCATCTGTTCTGTCTCTTTTTCCAGATCAGAGAGCTGTTTTTGTTTGGCGTCGATGGCCTCCTCCAGTTCCAGATAGGGTTTCATCGTGTTGCGGACCTCCGGTTTGAACCGGCGGCGGTAATCCTCATAGGCATGTCTGAGTAAGTTTAGCTCTTCCTGTATTTCCTTTACCTGGTGTGTGAGCCCTGCACTTTCTTTCTGAAGATCCTCTGTGATTCCAGTGGTGAGGCTGGTTGGTACGCCAGCGGCATTGCCTGCATTCATGATCTGGAATCCAGATTCAGAATAGGCGGTTCCTCCGGCGATCATTCCCTTTCCGTCCAGGGCGGAGATGATCCCCCTGGCGAAGAGCCTGCTGTTGAGGCAGTAAGCGGCCTGAATCTCTCCCTCTGCATACAGATTGGCGGATTCAAAATAATGGCCGACGATATTTTGGGCAGCGCGTACCGCTCCTGCACCGCTGGCATTGATGCCCTGCCTGATCAGGATATTGCCGTCGCAAGAGAGATCTGCCGCTTCTACATAGCCGTTTACAACGATATCTCCGGTGGCATGGAGTACGGCGCCGGTTCCTATGTTTCCGTTTACCTGAATACTTCCGTCAAAATCAATGTCTCCGCCAGCTGCCGTAACATCCTCCAGAACGAGAAGGCTTGTGATATCCATCCTGTCTCCATTCACTTCGATGCGTCCGGTGTTAGTGGCAATATAGGTTTTCTGATCCGGCAGAACCTTAAAGCCGATCCCGGTCAGGCGGGGTTGCTCTTTTCCTGATCTGGATGGCAGGAGCTGGCCGGTCACTGATTTTCCCGGGGTCCCTTCCTGGGGTTCATGATAATAGGCAACTTTCTGACCTTCTTCTACCAGCTCAAACCACTCCACACAGTGATAATCCACCGATCCGTCTGGCAGTTCTTTTGGTTTCCTGTTCAGGTCTGTGCGGAAAAAGAATTCGTACCATCCGTCGCTGCCCTCTTCCGCAGGAGTTCCGCGGGCGATAATGGTGCCGTTGCCTTTATATTTTCCGGAAATAAGCCCGTCAATGGCAATCTCATCAATTCCGTGACGCACTCCCTGGGCCAGCAGTGCTGCCAGGATTACCTCTCTTTTGAGAAGAAGGTGGGAATCCGCCACATGAATAAAAGCGGTCATACTGTCTTCACTGACTGAGATGTAGAAAGCCTCTCCGGGAACGGTTTCCTGACGAAATTGTTCTATATTTGTAGCTTCACCCTTTTCCAGGAGAAGCCTGCGCCGCCGCATCTCTTTAGTCGTATACATCAGACTGCTGTATCGGCTCACATCCAGCCGGAGTTCCAGTCCTTTGCGGATCTCTTCCATCTGTGAGTAGGAGTAGAGGGGATCTGCATATTGTGTGATGTCCAGCCGGAGTTCCAGTCCCAGCCGGATCTCTCTCATCTGGCGCCATGAATAGCCCGGATCCGCATACAGGGATACATCGAGACCCTGCGAAAGTCCAGTGCTGATCTCGCGGATGGAATCCCCCTTATAATATGGTTTCAACCAGGGTTCAATGGGAATCCTCTTTTCCACGGCATGCCGGATCGCTTTGAGCTGTTCTTCATCATACCCCTCTTTGATATAGGGGATAATTGATATGCCGGACAAAATAGATTTGCGCAGCTGCTGCAGGATGCCTACCTTCAGATGCAGAAAGGGGGATAAGTTCATATCCTTTTCCAGTCCCTTTCGCAGCTCTCGCATTTTGGCATATGGCATATCGGGCTTGGCATATATGCTGACATCGATGCCTTTTTCCAGTCCCTTTCGGATCTCTTCCATCTGGAACCAGTCATAGCATGGATTGGCATAGTATTCTACGGGAAGCTGTTCCTGAAGTCCCAGCCGGATCTGGTACATCTGGATAGCCATATAATCCTTGCTGGCATAGCTGGCCACATGCAGACCGGCTTCCATTCCCATGATGATTTCATGGATTTGATCGGCAGAAAAGCCTTTCTTCTGTAAAATAATCTGTATATCCGCTATTTTTTCTTTCATTTCTTATTCCTTTGATACATCCGCATTATAGTATGATGTTAGTATACTAAGAAATATTCTGATTTGTCAAACCTAAAAGCGCAAAAAAAAATTTGTTTTTCTTCTTGACATTTTCAGGAAACCGTGGTAACATAACTCTTGCATGCAGGAATGGCGGAATTGGCAGACGCGCACGGTTCAGGTCCGTGTGGTAGCAATACCATGAGGGTTCAAGTCCCTTTTCCTGCATTTTTTTTATTAGCGGGACAGCGGATAAATTTCATGATGCATAGAGGCAGGGTTAGATTTCCATATGGGGTCTAACCTGTTTTATTGATAATAGTTTTCAATATAATGGATCCATTCTTCATAAATCATTTTTTTAGACTTATCAAAACATGCCTCATAATTTTCTGTTTCCACAAGCTTTAGCACTGTATCCCAGCCATATGTTCTATCCAAATATTCAATATACGTATGTGCAAAAGTATAACCGCCGCAATTTGAAAAGGTAAGTGGATTGTTTGAAGCTGTATCGTCGTATGTTGGTAAAGCAAAAGCTTCTAAGTACGCTTTGTAAAATGGTTCTCCATTACTTAAATACAAGGCTGCCCCCTCTGTAAGCCACAAAGCAACATCTTCATTGATGACACTGATATAGGCGTGTACAATTTCATGCAGTACGGCGTATTTATTATCATCATAATCATGCGCCGCTCCTGGATTTGCCGGCGATGTTAAGATAACGTCTGTTCCGATATTATCACCAATATACGAGATTACTTTATATGACTTCAGTCATTTTCTTTTACAAACCTATGGTATTTTATGATTAGAGTGTTGCGTTCCCTGGTTCCGATCTTTTCGTAGATAGAGGAGATATAATTTTTTACTGTTCCATTAGATAAACACAATCGGTCAGCAATCTGCATATTGGTATACCCGCTTACAATCAGAACAAATACAGACCTTTCACGTTCTGTCAAAGCTTCCAGCATCGTCTCAAATTCTTTTTTTTCTTCTATTTGTAAGTCGGTATCCTCCTTTGTAGAATCTCCTTTTGAAGGAGCAATATGCAGAATGAGTTCCATATATCGATCCACCATCAGGAAGATAAGAAAAAAGAACCCAGAATACTGCAGGCATCGAGGGACTGCACCATATCTGAGTATTGCATCTATCCCTGTAAAGGGCTCGATCCACGGCTGGAGTAAATATACTCCTGTAATGATATGCGACAATAAAATAGACAAAACAGATAGTATTCCGGAATAATACAGCAGGCGTTTATTCATATAAAATCCGGCTATGATAGAAGGTATGACAAAAACGATCACCGCTTGAAAGGTAAATAGCACATACGACGTCCCGGCCATAACTGCCGTGGCAGTCACAATAAGATATTTCATCGTATTATTATAAAAATGAAATTTTAGCACCATAACAGCAGGTACAGCCAGAGTGACCAGCCCTGCCAGCAGCAGAACCATGGTCATAGGAAAATAGATGTCAAATACCCCGATCCAGCAAAGCAGATCGATCAATAGGACAATTCCCCAGATTCCTAAGAGCCCCCTGGCCGCATTTTCATTAATTTCTGCTTCATTCTTTTTTAAGATAATATCCATAATCTTTCTTTCTCATATCTTTTCATCTGCCAAAATCGTGTTGCCCTGTCAGCCTGTTTATGCCCGCAGATCAAAATTATATCGTTTCAGGTCTCCCACAGGGGCATCGGCGCCGATAAAATCCTTTACTACATCCATGTCCTTTTGTTTCATGGAGAGCTGTGATGTAAAGGCGTAGCCCTGTTCATTTATGGCATCATTCAGTAGTTCGATATTCCGTTCCAGCAGGTCCTTTGTTTCTTTTGTAGAAACAAAGAAATTGGCGGAGACAGCGGTGTTTTCTTTGAGGATCTGGATATCCAGAGTGCCCAGATGGTCCATATCCAGGTGCAAAAGTACGCTCAGCTTACCCGGGTTTCTGCGGAGAGCTTCTTTTCGTGTCATGACATACAGATCTCCGTGGGCCGTCTGGTTCTGCAGCCTAAGGGGCAGCTGTATATACTGGAAGGTCTGGTTCATCATTTTCATAAAATCCAGGTTGCTGCTCATATCAGAGGCATGCTGGGTCAGCTGGGAAAATACATTCTTCCCCAGCACCTGTTCGCTGAAATGGGACAGGCTCTCAAACTGGCGCGACATCTTATCATAGATTGTGTCCAGGGCCTGTTCCTTCTTTAATTGTTCCGGCGATACGGTCCAGCCTGAGATGAACTGAGCCTTAACCAGATTCTGGAATGACTTTGAGGTAAGAAGCTTCCCTGCCTGTTCCTCAGAGAGATCCGGTAACATATTTTTTATTTCAGAGAGCAGCTGCCTGGCTGTGGCGGTGCCATCGGCCAGAGCCTGTTTACATTCGTCCGAAAGCGGATAATCAGACAGAAAGGCGGAGAAGGACTGGCGTTCTTCTGGTGACAGGATGAAGCCGGTCTGTTCATGGATAAACGGCGTGCGGAAATCCTCACTCAGTCCGGATTCCGTCAGGGCAGTCCTGGCGGCGGCATTGCCGTCAGTCAGAGTGGTGAACAGCTGTTTCATGCGGGCGAAAGGTCCCTGTGCCTGTTCGGCTTCTGCCGCGTCGTCCGGTGAGATCACTGTTTCTGCCAGTTTTGCGGCATCTCCGTCCACTTCCTCTGCGGAACCAGTCTCTGCTGTGCCGGTTTTCGCTGTCTGGTTTGGATCGGCGGGGACGGTGTCTGTTCCTTCGGCAGTTTCCAAAAGAGTATTTTCGACAGAAGCTGCCTTTTCCAAAAGAACCTGTTCCTCTGGTGTGGGATTTCCCTCCAGCACCATAGCCAGTATACGGGAGCCGATCTCAGCGGAGAGCCGGGGAACCTGGCTGCCGATGGAATTCAGCATATTTCCGATATCATTGGTAAGAGAATCCATTTTATTTAATAACTGATGGTTCTGATTCTGGTAATTTTCAAACTGTTTGACGGATTCCTGGGTCATGGGCAGATTCAGCCTTTTCATTGTGATAATGGCATTCACATCTGCTTTAGGAAAGCGGGCGCACAGCTGGATGGAAGCCATGATATTCTCACGGCTGATGGACTGCTGGTTTTGCAAAAGGGAGCGCACCACCTCGATATTGCGGTCCGATTTGGGCAGGGCCGCCTCCTCCAGTGCCTGTTCGATGGTATCCTCTATATCTAATAGATAGGCTCCATTGACAGCCTTCATATAGATTGTGTTCTGATCCAGAGAGGTGATCTGGAAAGCGGCTTTCTGGCCGATGGAATACTGACTGGCGTCGGGCAGCTTTCCGGTGAAAGAGGATCCGTCTTCCATGGAAAGGGTGATTTCACTGCCATGTACATCGCTGACAACTCCTTTCAGCGTCTGTCCCTCCTGGAGATGCAGGGTGGAACTTCCGGAACGGTATGTCTGGGAGCGGGAGGAAGAGATGCCGGAGGATGCTCCCTGGGAATTGTTTTGGATTGAATTGCTGATGATGGCCATGGCAATGCTCCTTTCTATCATAACTGTAATTAGTATATCGACATTTCTTGTTTTTTTTGCAACCTTTTGTTCTGGATTCTGATATTCTAAAGCTTTACAAAAAAGCAACTCCCGCCCCCGGCAGCGTCTTCTATCCAGATGGAGCCCTGATGCGCCTCTATAATCTCTTTGGCAATGCAGAGTCCCAGGCCGAAATGTGCTCTATCTGTGTGGGCATGGTCGGACCGGTAAAATCGGTCGAAGATCAATTCCTTTTCGGCATCGGGCACGCCGCAGCCTGTATCGGAAACCTCAAATAGCAGGCTGGAGGAGGTTGTTTTCAGTGTGAGCTGGATCTTTCCCCCGCTGGGAGTATAGGAGAGGGCATTATCCAGCAGGATGGAAAAGACTTGTGTGATCCGCTCCCTGTCGCAGATGAGACACGGAGGATCCGGGAGGCAGTCAGGAAGTTTTATGGAGAGTTGGACTGCCCTCTTTGCCGCCATTGGCTCAAATTTCTCGTAGATGCCCAGAAGCAGTTCATCTGGCTGACAGCGGGACAGGTGCAGGGGAAGGTGACCAGAGTCTGAGTTTGCCAGAAGGAGCATATCACGGATAAGATTATGCATATGGCCGCTCTCCTCTGTCATGAGGTCTAAAAAATGACTCTGTTCGGCAGGATCCGTCGTTTTTTGCAGTACCTCCAGTCCGGAGCGAAGGACGGCCAGAGGGGCTCGAAGCTCATGGGAAGCGGAGGCGATGAAACGCATTTGTTTTTCCCGGTTTTTTTCTATCGGAGTGATCAGCCGTTTTGTAAATACCCAGGAAAATACCAGGATCAGGGAAACGGCGGCCAGATCTGTCAGGAAGATTACGAGACGCAGAAACCAGATCCTTTTTTCCTGCTGCCGGAGCGGGGTGAGAATCAGGAAGCCGAGATGCCTGGACTTTTTTGGTATCACGCCGGCAGAGGCGTAATAATTTTCTCCATCCGAGGAGGCAAAATCAAATTCCGTGTGGGCGATGACCTGACTGGGTTTTACGGAAAAGATGTCCATCTGATATTCTGTGGCGGCTGCCGCCAGCGCCTCCTTTTTGAGAAACTCTTCCTGCTCCGACTCATGATAATGTTCATAATATAGGGGATTTCCGTTGTCATAAAGATACAGCTGAAACTGCCCGCTTTCCTGAATCTGGTTCAGCCATTGATGGGAGATCGTGTCCTGTTCCTGCAGATGGATCAGAGCGGAATTTAACTGCCGCAGAAAGGCGGCGTTGTCCTCTGCCTTCAGGCTGTTTTCTGCGAAGATCAGACAGAGGAGGGTGAGAACGGTGAAGATGCAGCCCGTCACAAAGGTATAAAACAGTGCCAGCTGGTAGTGAAGTTTGTGAAACATAAGCGTCTTCCTCCTGTCACATTTCCAGCACATATCCAATTCCCCGTACGGTTTTCACTCTCAGTTTACTTCCGGCGGAGGAAAGTCTTTTTCGGAGAAAGTGGATATACGTGTCCAAATTGCTCTCTTCTACTGGGGCATCTACCCCCCATACCCGGGAAAATAAGACCATACGGTGTATGACCTGACCGGGTTCCCGCAGAAATGTCTCCAAAAGCAGACCCTCCCGGCCGGACAGCGTGAGTTCCTGACCTGGCCCGTACAGGATCCGTCGGGAATGGTCATAGGAGATATCCGCCAGAGACAAAAGATTGTCATCCTCGTATCGGCCGCTCCGTCTGCCGAGAGAGCGGATGCGGGCTGACAGTTCCTCGAATTCAAAAGGTTTAACGATATAATCGTCGGCGCCGCTGTCCAATCCCTCGATCCGGTCGTACAGCTCGCCAAGTGCCGTGATAAAGATAATCGGAGTATCCACACCGGCACTTCTTGCCTTTTTCAGCACAAGCAGGCCGTTCATGGTGGGGAGCATGCGGTCCAGCAAAACGAGATCATGGGCATTCTGAAGCAGAAGCTCCAGGCCGTCGCGCCCGTCATGGCACACATCTACCTCGTGTTTTTCCTGTTTCAGCTGGAAACAGAGAAACTCGCATAATTTTTCATCATCTTCGATCAACAATAGTTTCAAGGGAATCCCACCTTATTTATTATGATAGTAAAAGTTTACCATAAGAATCTTAAAAAATCCTTTAAATATAAAAATAAATTCCAGACAGATTTAAAGAGCTTTTAAAGAAAGCGCTGTTACAATGGGATTGAAAAATAAAAAAGGCAGGGAGGAAGGAAATGAGAGACAATAAAAAAAGGAAAAGGCTGACAGCCCTTACACTAATCCTGAGTATGATGATCCTGCTGCTGGCGGGATGCGGCGGCAAAGAGGGAGACGGGGATAAGGGGGAAAACAGACAGGACGGGACGGGCCCGGTGAAAGCCGGCACCGGCCGATTTATGGAAGAGGAGATCACGCTTCCTGAGGGAATCCGCAGGATCCGGTCTCTAAAGAAATTATCGGACGGAAGCCTGGAGGCAGTTGGGGAGGCGGATGAGGCGGGAAACTATTTTATATTGAAAAGCTCAGACAGCGGCAGGACATGGGCCAGTACCAGGATAGATGCACTGGGGAAGGAATACCGGCCGGAGACCGCCATAGCGCCGGACGGGACGGTTATACTGATCAGCTATATAAAGGAGGGAAAGGCCAGTGCAAAGATAGCGGATGAAAGGGGAAAGACAAAGGATCTCGTTCTGTCCTTTCCTGATGCTGGTTCCGGGAAGACGGCAGTACAGCTTCAGCAGGCGGCATACAGTGCAGAGGGAACACTGATCCTCCTGGATACCCAGGGCACGCTTTACGAGGCGGAACCGGATGGAACATGCAGGAAGGCATATGATACGGATGGCATCGGCATCCATTATTTCGGTATCTCGGAGCAGATTCTTATGGCGGTACATGGGGATGGCATCATGCTCTTCCATACAAAAGAGAAGAAAAGACTGGACTCAGAGACCGTTCTTGACGACCTGATCAAAAAGAACAGCCAGCTGGCGTCTTCGGGTACGGACCGGGGGTATCCGGTTGTCTTTTCAACGGGAAATAAAAAGGACAGCGTGATGCTTGCCTGGGAAGATGGGATTTTTCACTTCACCAGGGGAGGGAGCGTGATGGAGCAGCTGGCGGATGGTTCTCTCACCAGTCTTGGGGGAGGCAGTGTAACGATGCTTGACATGGCGGTGGTGGATGATGCCAATATTTTTGTGGCGTTATTCGATGATGAGAGGGATAAGATATTTCATTATTCCTATGATAAGACGGCAGCGGCGGTGCCGGACCAGGAGCTGTCTGTCTACGCGCTGGATGATTCCGTGTATTTACGAAAGGCGGTAAAACTCTTTCAGAAAAATAATCCGGATATCCATGTCAGGCTGGAATTCGGACTGTCGGGCGGGGATGGTGTGACGGTGAAGGACGCCCTCTCTGTCCTGAGTACAAATATCCTGGCGAAGAAGGGGCCGGATGTGCTGATCCTGGACGGCATGCCGGCGGACAGCTATATCGAGAAAGGAATCTTAAGCGATATTACCGGACTGGTGGATGAGATTGATAAAAAAGATGGTATTTTTCCCGGAATTCTAGAGGGAAGTAAACGGGACGGGAAAATCTATGCCATGCCGGCGCGGTTCCTGTTTTCTGTAGTGGAGGGAGACCGTGATACGGTGGCTGCCGGGGGAACTCTCTCCGCACTGGCAGAGAGAGGCGAGGGGCTTGCCGGAAAGAAATCTGGCGGCAGTGTATTTGGGATGGGAAGAAGAACCCTGCTCAGGAATCTGTATTATGCAGATTCTGCCTCATGGCAGAAAGAAGACGGCACACTGGATGAAAACGCCCTCAGATCGTACCTTGACTGTGCAGGACGGATTTATAAGAATACGAAAAAGAAAGAAAGAGATTTTCAGGATCAGAAAATCGGAGATGGGACCTTGAACGGTGAAAAATTGGGAACGGTAGATTCTATGGGCCTTATCAGCAGGGAATGCCAGATTTCCTTTGGCTCGCTATCCGGGATCTTTGATCTGCAGACCATGCGCAGTGCAGAAGTGCAGTCTAAAGCGGATTATGGTCTGTTGAATGGAGAGAAGGTGAAATCCTATATCCCCTATCTAATGGCAGGTATTGTAGAAGGGGGTAATACGGTGGCGGCAAAGGCATTTGTCAGGGAACTTCTGGGGAGAAGGGCAGGGAATAGTGCCTCTAACGGAATTCCCGTAAACCGCGCGGCCTATGATGCGGTATGCAAAGAGAAGCTAGACGCCCAGAATGTAAAAGACAAGGCCAGTGTATCAGCTGGTACACAGGGCGGGGAACATTTCGGTTTTTCCTATGTCAACCTGACAAGGGAGGACGAGGACAAATTTACTAAAATAGTGGAAAGCCTGGTGAAACCCTCCATGACAGACCGTGTGATCCAGGAGATGGTTCTCGAACAGGGAGATAAATATCTACGCGGGGAACAGACACTGGAAAAATCCGTTGAGGAGATAGGCAGGAAGGTGAACCTGTATCTGTCAGAATAGCGGCCCAGAGTCGTAAAATGGAGGTATGTATGGCGAAGAGGAAGAGGGCCGGCTGGTATTTTATTCTTCCAAGTCTGGCTGGCGTGCTGGTTTTTTATCTGATTCCCTTTGGGGATGTAGTGAGGCGGTCATTCCAACGGGCGGCGGGAGACGGTTTTGCCGGTCTGGGAAATTACCGGCAGGTTTTTCAAAATGCGGCCTTCCGTCTGGCGGCGGGCAATACGATACGCTTTGTTTCAATCTGCCTGCCGCTCCTGCTGATCCTCTCACTGGGTCTTGCGGTGCTGCTGCAGAGACAGAAAAAGGGACGGAATCTCTGGAAGAGTGCTTATCTTGTTCCGCTGGCAGTCCCGGCGGCAAGTCTGGTGCTGTTTTGGAATATAGTATTCGACAAGGCGGGGTTATTGAATGGGGTACTGGATCATTTTCATCTGACGGGAAAGGACTGGATGAATACGGACGCAGCTTTTTGGGTGCTGGTATTTAGTTATATATGGAAAAATCTTGGGTATGACGTGATACTGTGGCTGGCGGGACTGCTGGGAATTTCGGAGAGTGTGTATGAGGCGGCGAAGGTAGACGGGGCGGGGGAGTGGAAAAGTTTTCTCTATATCACGCTGCCGCATATCCGTCCGGTGGCATTTACCATTGTGATCGTATCCTTCCTAAATTCCTTTAAGGTATTTCGGGAAGCGTATCTGGTGGCGGGAAATTATCCCCAGGAGAAGATCTATCTTCTGCAGCATGTATTTAATAATTGGTTTTCGGATCTGTCGGTGGATAAGATGGCAGCAGGCTCTGTGCTCCTCTGCGGGGTCATCACAGTGTTTGTAATGATCCTGCAGAGGAGCTGGGGGGAGTGAAGGTGATGCAAAAAAGCATAAAATGTAAAAGGAAAAAAGGACTATGGCTGCGGGTCATGGTACTTCCGCTGGCGGTATTTGCTCTCTTGGAGATCAGTCCCCTTCTGTTTCTTCTGACAGGCGCTTTTATGGACAATCAGGAGATTATGGACAACATCGCACCGGTACTGGATCATACGGAGGGCTTCGCCTCCTGGGGATTGATACCGCTTTATCCGACAGCCCGGAATCTGGCGGGGTTATTGTTTGACTCTCCGGAATTTTTTCAGATGTTCTGGAACTCAGTAAAGATTACGGGGGGTATATTGGCGGGACAGCTTCTTTTTGGCATGCCGGCGGCATGGGGACTGGCGAGATATAAGTTCCGCGGGAGAAGAGCAGTTTACCTTCTTTATATTATCATGATGATGATGCCCTTCCAGGTGACGATGTTGTCGGAGTATCTGGTTCTCGATCGGCTGAGGCTTCTGGATACTAGTGCGGCGGTGATACTGCCAGGCATGTTTTCAACCTTTTCTGTATTTATCATGTACCGGTTTTTTTGTGGAATACCGGAAAGCATCTCAGATGCGGCACGGATCGACGGGGCCGGAGAGTGGCGGATTTTTCTGCGGATCGGCATTCCTCTTGGTGCTTCTGGAATTATTTCGGCAATGGTGCTTTCCTTTCTGGAATGCTGGAGTATGATCGAACAGGCCATGACATTTCTCGAGACAAAAAGCCGCTGGCCGCTGTCGCTTTTACTGCCGGAGATAGACGGCAGCAACGCAGGATTGTCTCTGTGCGCATCGCTGGCGGCACTTCTGCCTGCCGTATTCGTATTTATGGCGGGACAGGATTATCTGGAACAGGGAATCGCATCATCGGGAAAGGTGGGTTAGCAATGAAGATAATAAAGAAAGCAGGAAATACAGCCTGGCTCAAGGGACTTGCCTGGCTTCTGGGAATCATGCTGTTTTTCACGGTCATATCCCGGGCGGCGGATTCCTTAACCGTGCCCAGGGTAAATGCCGGCAGCCCCTCTGCCAGGAAGCTTCAGTATACCGTCTCTGTGGAGGGAAGAATCGGGAAAAACAGGGAAATATCTGTTCTGACCCAGCCGGATCTACTGGTGAAGTCTATGCTGGTGAGTGAGGGACAGCGGGTGCAGAAGGGGGAAGTGCTGGCCCGTCTTGACATGGACCAGCTGCAAGAGCAGATAGATGGTGTGGAGGGGGAAAAGAAAGCACTGGAGCTGCAGAACCAGGCGGTGAAGGAGAACCGCAGCCGGGCCCGGAGAAAGCAGAAAAAGACACTGGCCCAGGCTAAGGATGATTACGCCAGGCTTCGGAGGGAAAACCGAGAGGCACTGGCAGCGGCAAAAAAAGAACTGGCGAAGGCAAGGGCTGATTCGGAACCAAAGGCATCTACAAAGGCATCTGTGGAAGAAAAAAGAAAAGCGCTGGAAGAACTCAGATCTGCTGCCGAAAAGGAAGAAAAGGCGGCAGAAAGGGCGATCCAGGAGGCCGGGGCAGAACCGGAGGCGGACAACAGCATCGAGGTAAATAATATATCCATTCGAAAACTTCAGAGGCAGATTGACAAGCTGGATGGACTCAGAAAGCAGAAGGGAAGGATTACCGCACCGGAGACAGGAGTCATAACCGGAGTGCTTGTAAACGTGGGGCAGAAAACGCAGGACACCAGCCTGATCACTATGACGGACGACAGCGCAGGGCTTATGTTCCAGGGGCAGATCATGGTATCGGATGCCCGATATGTTTCGGTGGGAGACCGGATCATGTTGGAGTCGGCAGATCGCAAATTGGAAGACATAGCTGTTACATCTGTAGAGATGGACGAGAGCAGGGAATTTATGAATGTCACCGCACTGCTTCCGGCAGATACATTTTCCCTGGGAGAGACGGTTACGATGACAGCCGTGCGGGAGTCGGAGAGCTATCCCTGCACCATACCAGTTAAGGCGCTGCGTCAGGAATCAGGCAAGAGTTTTGTCCTCACGGTACAGACGGAGGATACGGTATTGGGACTGCAGGAGGTAGCAAGGCAGGAGGAAGTGCTGGTACTAGAAAAAAATGGATCCTATGCGGCGCTGGACGGGGAATCACTGGACGCAGAAAGTAAGATTATCATCGATAGTGACCGGTACGTCAAGGCAGGCGACAGGGTGAGAGTAAAGGATGAGTGAGCTTGGAGAGAGAAAGAAAACAAAACTGCCGGAAATGGACTCTGTGGATTCTGATAAGGAGTGCGGCAGTGGCAGCGGGGATGATACTGATCGCGGTTTTGTTTGTCATCAGCAGATGGCAGAGCAGGACGGGCCGCGTATATCTGAAAAATCTTACGCTGCGGTCAGAAGGGGAGGGATTTGACTCCGTATGGCTGCAGGACGAGTTTCAGAAGCAATGGGCGGCGGGAACCGGAAAGGGAGATGGAGACGGTGACGGCCAGGAGAGGGGAGACACCTTTGCCGCATGGACCCAGTGCAGAAAGGAAACGGTTCAGGCATCCGGCGGAGGGGGAAACAGCATAGTGGATATCACGGCAGTGTATGGATCCACCGGCTGCGTATTTCCTGTGGGCGCTGATGTTACCGCCAGCGACCCGAATGGCTGCATTCTTGGACGGCGGCTGGCGGAGGAGTTGTTTGGCAGCGGCCGTGCCATCGGGGAGAAGCTGGTCTGGCGGGGACAGGAATGGACTGTGAGAGAAATTGTGGAACGGCCTTCCGAGCTTTGTATCCTGCAGGTATCGGAGATGAAGGATAAGCCTGATTTTGACCGGATCAGTGTTGCATTGTCCGAGGGGACAGACAGAAGACGGGCGGGAGAGGAATTTCTACTTCGACACGGATTGGCGGGACAGCTTTTGCGATGGGATTATCTGTATGAGCTGGGCTGGTTAGAGGAAATGATTCCCTCTTCCTGGTCTGATTTTGACAGCTGGAAGGAGAATTTCAGAGAACATGGCCGGGCGTTGAGGCTTGTGAGAACGACGGAGAGGTCAGCGGTGGAGGAAACGGGACTGACATTTCAGAGGAGGGGGAGGATCCTGATGATATGCGGGATTCTTCTGACAGCCGCCGGTCTGGTGGCGATAGGACGGAGTCATGCAAAAAAGGGTAAAGCGGGTTAGAGGAACTCCCCGGGATACAACAGATGATTCTTGACATACTATAAAATCCGACTAAAATGAAAATAGTTTTAGCCGGATTTTTTTGCATGGATATTCTGGAGACGCTGCAGTGGATACGCAGGAGGGATGAAGTAATGCTTTTGCGCATAAACGGACTCTTTAATATTCTTATGATCCTGTTTGGATTTTGGATCATACTTACCTGCTTTCTGGCTGTGATGTGGCTTAAGAGCCGGAAGGAGATTAGGGAAAAGGACAAAGAGATAGCGATCATGAAGAACTATGGGGAGTCTTACCGGAGTCTGGTACAGTCCGTCCGGATGAGACAGCACCAGTTTGATAATCATCTTATGGCACTGGGCGGAATTTACAAGACTGCCGGTTCGGTAGAGGAACTGATTCGTTTACAGAGTCTCTATTGTCAGGGCATCAAAGAGGAAAATCATTACAACCGTCTTTTGTCTGCCGGATCGCCTATTCTTGCCGGTTTTCTCTATTCCAAAATTCGTATGGCAGAAGAAAGAGGATGTGTGGTGGAATATCTGGTAAATACAACTGATAGCGATAGACATATCATTCCGGAATACCATACAATTGAAATGCTGGGAATTCTTATTGACAATGCCGTGGAAGCCGTTGAGGCGGAGGATAACAGGAACCTGTATGTGGAGATTTTAGAAACTGCCGGCCGGATAAAGATGACTGTCAGCAATACATCCGTCTATATTTCCCAGGCACAGATATTAAATTTTGTAAAGAAAGGGTTCAGCACAAAGGGAGAGGGAAGAGGTCTTGGCCTGCCGTTTCTTACGTCTCTAGTCAACCAGTATGGCGGTGATCTTGCTGTCTATAATGAAGAGAAGGATTCAGTGAACTGGCTCGTATTTTCCATATTAATAACAAAAGAGGCAGCGTCCTCATAATATCCGACACTGCCCTTCTGAAAATCAGTCCTCCGTTGGATAAGGCAATTCGCCAAATAGTACATAGCTCACATGTCCCCAATGAAGAAAACTCGCAAAAGCAATACACAGATTGCATACCGTAAACAGGCATGATCTACTCAGGTGTTTCATGGTCCTTCCTCCTTTTTTGTAAAAGATTTGCAGCCGTGAGCTGCAGTGATTGTAACAGTATGATCCATGTCCCCACCGGCATATGCCGGTTATCTGGGATAAGGAACACCAGACAGGCATAGATTGAAATAATCAGAAAGGACTGAAGCTTTGCCTTTCTGATGAGAATGCCGTCTGGAACTGGCCGGAAGGAGGATACCACCGGAGCATACTTATAGTTCAGCAGGATACACAGGCACAGCAGAAGAAGCTGCGCATAATTTGGAATAGTCAGCAGAGGCAGTACACAGATGCCGGCAAAAAAGAATAAGAACGACATGATCAGGCACGACCAGTAATGCTTGTAGTGCAGTCCGCCGGTAGCAGTCCGCAAGGTACAGAGAACGGCTGCGGCCAGAAGATAAGCAGTAACATTACCCGTACAGTAGAAGAAGATGCCAATAATGATCAGTTTGCTCATCTCCGACAGGATGCTCAGAAGGGCATAACGGATCTGGGCAATCTGGAAGTCGGTGTATCCGTATGTGCTTTTCAGATAAGTTTGTATGTTTGCGCTCATGACAGAATCCCCTTTCGATATGAATTGTATCAGCAGATAGGCACCTTCCCGGATATCTTTGCCGGACTGTGCCAGAATTATATTGAACAATGCCAGGGGCAGCTGGTCAGAGCCTGCTGCCCGGCTGGATCATCAGGGAAAGAGGGAACCATTCATATGACGAAGGTACTGATCTTAGAAGATAAGCGGCAGTCCCGGGAACTGCTGGTAAGGCTTGTGAAGGAAATTGACCCGGGTGCTGATGTGTATGCCTTAGACAACGAAGAAGAGGCGTATGTCATAGCCATAAAGAAGAACATTGATGTGTTTCTGGTGGATATCATACTGCATCCGGAGAAGACGGGCGATCAGTCCGGCGCAGTCTTTGCCAGCAATATAAGAAGCATTGAAAGGTATCTATTTACACCGGTTATCTTTATCACAACCTTGTACGATGCAAAAATGAGTATGTTCAGCACAGTGCAGTGTTATGGATTTATTGAGAAACCTTTTGACTTGGAGAAGACAAAGAAAATGATCGCAACCGCGATGCGCTACCATACGACAGAGCGGCGTGAGAAAACATTTATATTTCATACCGATGGACTGGTGGGCGCCGTCCCGGTAGACGACATCATTTACCTTGAGAGCAGGGGGCACAAATTGTATGTACATACGACAAGGGACAATATCGTACTGCCCTACCGGTCATGTAAAAGGATCATGGAGGAAATTGACTCGGATAATTTCGAGATGTGCAACAGGGGTACCGTGGTAAATATGTCATTTATCAAGAGGATTGATTCTCCCGGGCGCTATCTCTATCTGAGAGGGATTGAAAATGCAATCGAAATCGGTCCTGTTCTGAAAAAGAAATTTATGGAACGATTTAGAGACAGGTAAGCCTGGTTGCCAAATCACACTGTTCAGCAAATAATATGTCGATTTTTGTCAAATATGGTATAATTACGCAAAAGTTAAGACAAGGGGTGAGCAGCGGTTATGGATTCGAAAGAACTGAGTGCCGGGGCACGGATCATGCTTCTGCGGAGTGAAAAGGGGTTTTCACGGGAGTATTTGTCTGAGAGAGCCGGGATATCAACCAAATTTCTCTATAATATAGAAATCCGGGGTAGCGGGTTTTCTGCCAGGACACTGCTGCGGATCGCTCGGGAACTGGAAGTGTCGACAGATTACATACTGATGGGAAAGGGAAATCCCCAGTATGATGAGAAGCTCTTCCATACCATCGAACGGTTTGAACCGGACACACTGGAAACAGTAAAGAGACTGCTGGAGATCGCATATGAGCTGGCGGGGAAGAGGTAGGGGATAGGAGTTAGTAATATAAATAGTAAAAGAACTTATGTTCAACAAATTTTACAATTAAATGAAAAACTTTCGAATCTATCATTTGTTTTACCGACAGTATTTAGAGCTATTAATCCATTTGATGGAGAGAAAAAACATTTAGGTCAGACTGTAGACAAAGCGGTGCTAGGACACAAGTCCTAACACCGCTTTTCTCTGTCCCTCTATAAAATTTACGAAATTTTAAAGCAGAAAGTTGTAAAACGGCCGTCCAATACTCCCAGCTTCCCCGCGCTGGTAACCTGGACTTTTCGGGCGAACAGGGGAGTATAGTCCCATCTCTGTATTCATATATGCACGATAACTGAACTGAGGGAATAGCCCCTTCGCGCCAGATAAACAGTCTATTATGAAAAGGGGTTGGGTTGATGAAATTACAAAACTGATATCAGATGATTACCTGAATACAGGATTATATTATCCAAGCTGTTGGCGCCAAATTGAACAATATATGCCCAATTTTAGAGCATATAAAGTGCAAACTGCAAAAAGAATTATTACCGAAGGAGGTTTTGAAATAGAAAAAACGATGACTTGTGAAAGCTTTGCTGCGTTTATGCGTCCGTATTTTGAAAAAAATCCTTTTTCACAACAAAAGTATGAAAAGCTATTGGACTTGTTATATGAAATAGCCAGTGAAGATTTTTTGTTACAGTCTACAGATCATTTCTTTATAGTATCAAGAAAAAGATAAAATATGAAAAAATCCTAGAATGTTGGAATGTAGGAATGTTGTGGCAAGGTACTTGACATAGATGTTGCATAAGGCTAAAATGTATCACGAAGCATATTGTTTGATTTGTGAAAGATTTTTGAGAGGTGTTTGAGATATGGTCGGCATAATTGATTATAAGGCGGGAAATTCACATAGTGTCTATAATGCGTGCACAAAAATAGAAACAGAATGCAAATATATATCGAAGAAGGGTGATTTTTCCGATGTGTCAGCTGTAATTTTACCAGGCGTAGGATCGGCAAAAGCTACAATGGATTCATTGCGACAAATGAATATTATTGAAGAACTTAACTATCAAGTTAATGAAAAGAAAATTCCTTTTTTAGGAATTTGTGTGGGATTACAAATATTGTTTGAATATAGTGAAGAAGATAATGTGGATTGCTTGGGGTGGATTCCAGGGCAGGTAATTAAATATGATAAAGAGAAACTTAGAGTGCCTCAAATAGGATGGAACAAGGTGGTTTGGAAGAAAGATGATTTATTTTTGAAAAATATGGGAGCATGGCAATATTTGTATTTTGTGAATTCATACTATGCAAAGCCTGCTAATGAGGAGGATGTAATAGCTGTATCAGATTATGGCGGTGAATTTTGTGCTATGATTAAACATGATAATATATACGCTGCTCAATGTCATGTTGAAAAGAGTGGTTTTGTAGGTTTACAATTGCTTAAAAATTTTTGTACGGAGGTAGTGTTTAATGCTGACAAATAGATTAGTAGCGTGTTTTGATGTTATAAATGGCATGGTAACAAAAGCTTGTCAATTTCAAAATAACATTGATGTTGAGCGAGCTGAGAAAGTAGCAGAAATGATTTATGATATGCAAATTGATGAGATAATTTTTTATGATGTGACAGCAAGTGCTGAAAAAAGGCCCATTGATTTGAAATTAGTAGAAAGAGTAGGTGAAGTTGTTTTTGTACCATATACCGTAGGTGGTGGTATAAGCGATGTAAATGATATGTATAATGTGCTGAAATCAGGGGCTGAAAAGATAAGTGTTGATTCAATGGCAGTACGTAATCCTTATATTATTGAAGAAGGGGCAAAAGAATTTGGTTCACAGTGCATTGTCTTGAGTATGCAAGTAAAAAAGGTAGATAAAACAACTAAAATACCATCTGGGTATGAGATTGCGATAGATGGGGCAAGGGTTTACACTGGACTAGATGCTGTGGAATGGGCTAAAAAAGGAGAACATTTGGGGGCTGGAGAGATTGTAGTAAACAGTATTGATAATGATGGAACTCAAAAGGGGTATGATTTAGAGATTACTTCTTTGATTGCAGATTCTGTATGTGTTCCTGTTATTGCTTCAGGAGGGGCGGGTAAACCAGAAGATTTATATGATATTTTTACTAAAACTTCAGCGTCAGCTGGGATTATTAGTTCAATGTTGTATTCACCTAGAATGGAGAGGAATTATTCAGTAAGAGAAATTAAAAAATATTTGGAAGGACGTAATGTTGCAGTACGTCCATATATAGAATTTTAGAAAATAAGTAATTGTTGTCGAATTGGTGTCTCTATATAGTATAATCAGATGGATGAAATCAATACATTAGTTCTCATTTTTTCCGGATTTGAAATTTTCTCTGTAAATTCAGTTCTTCAATGTTAATGATTTAAAAGGACGGACGACCAAACTGGTTTTCCGTCCTTCTTTACTATAATTGTAAGCGATCCACAACAGAGTGCCTAGATTCTAATTAGGTTCCATGAGATAATTACTCCAATAACTGTATAGCAGCGTCAGTGATAGTGCTGTACAGTAACGTTAGGAGGTAGCATCGTGAATCAGGTTACTTAAGTCAGAAAATATCTGAAACGGGAACAATGGTTAGCGCTCATTTCAGACTGTCAGTCCAGCGGAATGACCGTTACCGCATGGTGTAAACAAAACGATATCTGTGAGCAGACTTATTACCGCATGGTATAATTGAAGTACCAAAAAATACAGGGAAAGGTGCTTGGGTTATGGATGCAAAAGATGCTTATATCAGGCAGCTTGAAAATCAAATATCGATGATGCAGAAACAGATTGATAACCTTACAGAACTTATCCTGATCATGCGTCAGGACAAGTTTGGTGCATCCAGTGAGAAAACACCGAAAGATGTTGTAGACGGGCAGCTGTCTCTTTTTGATGAAGCCGAAGTTTGTGCAGATGCATCCGTGCCGGAACCTGTTGCGAAAGAAGTCAGGGGATACTTCCGTAAAAATTCCCGGACAAAACGTGCAGAACTGATAAAAGCCTTCCCGTCCGCATCATTCCATGCGGCATACCGGAAGAAGAAAAAATCTGTCTCCAGTGTGGTTCCGTGCTGAAATTTTTAGGAACAGAAACCGTCCGTGAGGAACTGGAATACATTCCTGCAAAACTGCAGATTGTCCGTTACACCAGGGAAGCCTGCGAATGTCCAAAGTGCAAACGCACTGCCAGGCCATTCATTATGAAAGCACAGACACCGACTTCTTTAATGAACCATTCCCTGGCATCCCCCAGTTCGGTTGCCAATGTCATGTACCAGAAGTATGTTAACAGCGTGCCTCTTTACAGGCAGGAGAAGGACTGGGAGAATCTTGGCTTATCCTTAAAACGTGCCACTATGGCACACTGGATTATACGATGTGCCGAGGATTACTTTATTCCCATCATAAAACATCTGAAAAAGGAACTCGCGGGACGCGAAGTGCTTCATTGTGACGAAACGCCAGTTCAGGTGTTTAAGGAGGAGTAAACGGTAGATAGTATGTACCTATACAAAATTGGAGCAAACCTGTATGATAGAGACAGATTTGCTCCAGTCTTATTTTACTTCTTTTTTACCGGGCTTCCGGCAATTCGCGGGCAGGTTCGGTGACCAGGGGAGCAGGTCGTCCAGAAAACTGCGGTCAGTCTCATCCAGATGTTTTGGGATCTCGGTAAGCAGGTATTCAAAATAATCATATGGTTTCAGATTGTTGGCTTTTGCTGTTTCTGCAATACTGTATATAATGGCGCTTGACTCTGCACCTGCAATCGTATCGATCATGACCCAGTTCTTCTTACCGATACAGAATCCACGGATCGACTGCTCAGCAGCGTTGTTGTCCATTGGGACTTCTCCGTCATCAAGGAACACTTTCAGGTATTTCTCCTGGTTGATAGAGTAATTGAAACCTTCCCATGTCTTACTTTTCTGAGGTACTTTGGGAATGTTTTCTTTTACCCATGAGAAATAGGCCTCCACCAGCGGGCGGACGCTTAACTGGCGGCGGTTTTTCCGCTCTTTTGCCGGGAGACCTTTCAGTAGTCTCTCCTCCCGGTAGATGGCCTGTATCATTGTCAGCGCAAGATGCGCGCGGCTGTCTTTCCGCTTTACTTTCGGCAGACCCTTAACCGCCTCGTCAAATCTCCGTCTGGCATGGGCCTTATTCCAGTTCTCGAATAAGGCGCATTATCCCAGAAGTATTATTATTCTGGGAGAACTGCCAACATTAGCGTAAATCGGCAGTTCTCCGTTTTGAATCCCGAATAACAATAACTACTTTTTACCTTAAGAATTCCGGTATGTTACTTTTGCCATTCGTGTCCTCAAAATGAGAATTATCCTTGAGAAACCATTTGTCATTCCACGATTTAAGCTGTTTGTTCATGGTATCCTGCGTTATCTCTGTATATATCTGGGTGGTCTGCAGGGATACATGCCCGAGAAAGTTCTTGACCACAATAAGCGGAACCCCTGCTTCAAGCATATGGGTGGCAGTAGTATGCCTCATGGAATGTGGCGTGTAACTATATCTGAACATCTCAGGATACTCTTGTTTTGCCTTGTCGATGTACTTGGAGTATATTTCCTCAATACAGGAAACTGACATCTTCTCATGTGTCTGACTTGAGAACACATGCCGCTCTGTATCATTGATTATTCTACGATGTTCAATATATTTCTTCAACATATTTGAAGCATCACATGGAATACCTATACGGCGCACCTTTTGACCTTTACCATGTATGTTGATGCCAGCCCGATCAGGATAGAACTGGATGTCCCCAACTGTTAAATCACATACCTCCTGTGCCCTTGTTCCGCTAGCATACATAAAACACAGCAAAGTCTTATCTCTTAATCCGATTTCATTACTTGAATCGGGTAATTGGAATAGAGTCTTGACTTCATCTCTTGTGAATGAGCTTCTGCCTTTACGGGGCACTTTCTTCTTTGGAACTTTTAGTACACAGTTTCTGAAAGTAACTGCTGAACCAAAATCTCTATTCTGTGCATATATCGAGAATGCTGCAATAGCAGAGAGCCTCTGGTTTCTGGTGCTGACACTGCAGCTGCGCTCTGTTTCCAGCCAGCTTAAGAACTCCATGATCAACTTATCATCAAAGGTACTGAACTCCACCTTATCAGAGGGAATACCTTTTACTGTATATAAGAATTCCATAAGTATACGGAATGTTGCTTTATACGAAACTATCGTTGATTTTGATAAGCCCTTTACAGTTGGTAAATATATATTGAAATAATACTCAAGATGATCCATGAAGGAAATTTTTTTATTCTTCATAGTCTACCTCCGGAAGCAGGTCGCTCATAAATCTTCCAAAGGAATCGATGGACTCCGGAAACAGCTCATTGCTGAATTTTAGGTACTTGGCTGTTTCATTAATGCCTGCATGCCCAAGATAAACAGACAAGAATGGGACAGCGTCATCAAGATGCCTTCCTTCCCGTTCGGCCTTTGCAAACGATTTAAACGCAAACACATGGCGCATACAATGCAGGCATGGACCACGCTCGTGTTTCTTTCGTTTACAGACTTGAATGCCATTATTACGAACAATGTACTCAAATCTGCGTTTTACTGATCTGTCGGATATATGCCCCTCATTTTTAGAGGATGGGAAAAGCCATATGTTGTTCCTGCCGGTAAGGTTCATTGCCATGCAGTACTTGTATAGGATATCTGTCATAGGCGCTGACATCGGGACTAAACGCTGCTTATTGCCTTTTGTGTTTATAAGGCGAAGGATGCCGCCATCCAGATCTACATCATTCATACTTATTTTGACCGTTTCGCCGATCCGAAGGCCGCAACTGTATAAAAGCCTGAGAATCACCGGAAACTCTATCACCAGATAAGGATCAGCCTTTGGATCCTTTTGAACGATGTTATCAGCAGACTCAAAAATACAATTCAACTCTATATCACTAAAGATATACGGGACATAGTCATCATGAACCCTGGGGATGGATGGCATGGCAACACTTTCTCCGGTATGCTTGAGGAACTCCAGAAACTGTCGTATTACAATGATTTCATTCTCAACAGAACTGCTTTTTCCCGAAAGGGAACCAACCCATTGGTTGATGAAATCTTCCGTGATGTGTCCGGGGGAATCCAACCGTTCGGAAACATATGAATCAAAGCGACGTAGATAGCATAATTCGTGTTTTTCTGCACTTTCACTCAATGTTTCCCGACGAAGACCGTAATACTGTGACAACTGTTCAGAATAAATACTATCAAACATGAGTGACCACCTCCCTGCCGGAAAGATAATCACGGAAAATCCCTGTGGGAATCGGAGGATCTATAGAACACATCCTCAGATTTTCAATATCCGCTTTAGCGTAATGCTTGATAACATCAGGATTTGAATGTCCCAGTATCCTTCTAACCACCTCATAAGATGCATTATCGTTTACCATTGAACTTGCAAGGGATGACCGAAATGCATGTGGACCATGCTTTTTCCCTGCTGTATTGACATTTGCTGCAGCAAAGCATTCATTTAAAGCGTGTCGTATTATGTTTGTAGTAATACGTTCATACGGAGCCGTCAGGCTATGAAATACATACCCGTCTTCTAAAGAGTATTTGTCATTGCCAAGATGCATCGAAATGGCATTAACAACTTCACAAGGCATTTGCAATGTGAGAGGTATCCCCGTCTTTTCCTGGGTTATACTGATGTATCCCGTACTAAAGTTGATTTCCGATAGTTTAAGCTTTGCAATGTCGCCTGCACGGAGTCCCATTCGTGATGCCAGCCGGATGATAGCAAGGTTTCTCTTTCCAATAGTAGTATTGGTATCAACAGAAGCTTCGACCCTGCTGATTTCATCTGGCGTATATGTCGTGGGAAGCGCTGTACCTCTCTTATAGTGCGGAACAATCCTGGAAAGATCCACTTCTAGGATGCCTTTTTCAGCAAGGTAATTCAGGAACTGACGGATACGTGCATAGGCATCCTTGTTGGAGAATGTAAGCAGGGCCTGTGATACAATGCCGGTGTTTAATTGAGAAAGGTCAGAACAACCAGCATTTTCCACAAAGCTCAAAAAAGATATACAGGTCCTTTCTTTTGAGCAGATCGTAGCCGGTTTATTGCCATTATCTATGCATTCTTGAAGATACCCAGACAAAGTGCCCGCAAACACCAGAGGAATCTGTTCGTTATAATCACCATGATGGCACCTGTAAGGTTTTCCGTCAATGTAGTCATCCAGCCTTCGTACTGCACAGGCATAAGCTACAAAGGTGGATTTGCTAACATTTGAATCGGCAAGAAATGCTTTGCCTAATTCATGAGTGTATATGTCCGTGCCATGATGATTCAGAAAAATGTGAATGCGATTGTAGGTTCGCCGATATACGGTCAACGTTGAATCCATATATTTCTGAGATTTTAATTGCTCCAGAACTGCTTTCATCAGTTCATCGAATGGTAAGATTGTATTTCTCATATGAGACCTCCTTTATAATGAGATGAATTAGTTACATCTTCATTGTAAAAGAGCACTATCATTATTCAAGAAATATGCTGTAAAAAACAACATTTATGCCATATGTAGACTTGCTTCTGGAATAACAATACTTCTGGGATAATGGGACTTATTCCAGTTCTCGAATAAGGCGCACCTCAGATGGAAGTTTGTGGAAGCCGTTCCGGGAAAGAAGGCATCCAGGACGCCGCCTACAGCCGCAGAAACCGGCAGGGATTACTGCGATAAACTCTTTCATATCGCTGGCTTTTTTCTGATACACCAAAGGGCGCCTCCGCCAGCGCATCCGTATATAGTATTATTGAAATTGCAAAAGCAAACGGTCTCAATGTCTACACTTATCTGGAATATCTGCTGTTATATATGCCGGATACTGACTGGCAGAATCATCCGGAAGATTTGGATGAGCTGATGCCCTGGTCAGAAACAGTACAGGCAGAATGTAAGGATTAAATATTCATGGTTAATATCTTACCAGCAATGGAATTACTTTTCTAGGCACCTTGTTATAAATCGCTTACGGATAATTCACCCCTTATTTTTCCCAAGTTCCGCAGCGGCATCGTCCATTTCTACGTTGCCTCAAATGTTGCCACATAGAGTGCCTTGAGCAGCGCCTGTGAGGAGGAGAACACGCTCCGCTGACGGTTCAGCTGCCGGTAGGAAGGCTTCCTCATCCGAGCTGAGAATAAGGATGTCCTTTACCCCGCGGTTTTTCAGGCTGTTCAGCACACCAAGCCAGTATTTGCTGTTTTCATTTTCTACTACTTCAATGGTCATGACCCCCTTATATCCGTCCCCGTTAATTCCGAGGACAACGTAGGCTGCCAGCTTGCGGATAATCCCGTCGCCCCTGACAGAAAAATGGATGGCATCAATAAACACAATGGGAAATATATCTGACAGTGGGCGGTTCTGCCATGTCGTTGTCCAGACACCATTGTCTGTCAGACAGACTGCTTTTGCGGCACTGCATGACAAGATCATAAATCTTATCATATTCTAATCGTTTGTTTGCCATTGGGCACCTCCTCAATGTTGTAGTAATAGCCATGAGCAAAACTCCACACATTCAGTATTTATGCGGATTTGCGAGGCATGGCAACCTCTTTTATCACTCCCAGAACCTTTAGTTCCCAGAACCTTTGGTTCTGTATTTATAGTAACAACCAGCTCCAAATGGTATAATTAAGTTGCCAAAACAAATTCACCGAAAGGAGCTGATTGCTATCTACCGTCAACAAATCATTCAAGACATCCGTCTTTTTACCTCTCAACCTGTTGCTAAATTTTATGATTCCCTTTTCCTGAATCTTGATCTGTCTTTCCTTCAGGAATACCCAAAAACGGGACGTAAAGGTTTTTCCAACCACGCCATGATTTGTGCCTTCATTGTCATGAAATGTGAAGGCTTCCCCATGATTACTGACCTTGTCGATTATCT
>CAJSYQ010000024.1 GCA_910574015.1 Eubacteriaceae bacterium
AATAATGTCAGACCGATGCCTAATCATTATACAGCTTAAACAATGAGAGGGAGAAGTCCCAACTGGCTGTTGGGTACTGAAACCCTACACTTATATATTAGGAGGAGGTAAACGGACCATGAGGATTGGAACAAAGGAATTTCCGTCAGGAGGACGTACCTATATCATGGGAATACTGAATGTGACGCCGGATTCATTTTCGGATGGGGGAAGTTATACCGACACTATGTCAGCGGTGGCGCAGGCTGACCGGATGATCGCAGAGGGAGCGGACCTTATCGATGTGGGGGGGGAGTCCACGAGACCAGGACATGTCCGGGTCAGTGAGGAGGAGGAGATCCGCCGTGTGGCACCAGTGATCCGGGAGCTGAAGAGACGGTTTGACGTGCCGGTATCCATTGATACATATAAAAGTGCAGTGGCAGAGGCTGCCCTGGAGGCGGGGGCGGATATGCTCAATGATATATGGGGGTTTCGGGCCGATGAGAGAATGGCGGAACTGGCGGCGGAATACCATGTTCCGGTATGTCTGATGCATAACCGGGAGAATACGGAGTACAGAGATTTTGTCAGGGAAGTGCTGGAGGATCTCCGGGAATCCGCTGCCATAGCAGAGCGCCACGGCATAGGAAGGGAGCGTATTATTCTGGATCCCGGTGTAGGCTTTGGCAAGACCTATGAGCAGAATCTTGTGATACTGAATCATCTGGAGGATATTGTGGCGCTGGGATATCCGGTGCTGTTGGGAACCTCCCGTAAGAGTGTTATCGGAAACACGCTGGAGCTTCCGGTGACCCAGCGGGAAGAGGGCACCATTGCCACCAGTGTGATAGGCGCGTTGAAGGGGTGTGAATATGTGCGCGTCCACGATGTGGAAAAAAATGCCCGGGCGCTGCGGATGACAGAGGCGGTTCTCCGGGCAGAATAATGAGTAAAGGGGGATGCGGTATGGATCAGATCCGGATTGAAAATCTGGAAGTATATGCTCATCATGGTGTGTTAAAGGAAGAAAATACGCTGGGGCAGAAGTTTCTTGTATCGCTGGTGCTCTATACGGATACGGCACAGGCAGGCAGAAGGGATGATCTGTCCTATTCGGTGAATTATGCCGATGTGGCTCATTTTGTGGAAAAACAGATGAAGGTGAGAAATTATAAGCTGATCGAGGCGGCGGCGGAGAATCTGGCAGAAGAAATCCTATTGCAGTTTCCCCTTGTCAGCAGGGTCTGCATCGAGATACGGAAGCCATGGGCGCCCATCCTGCTTCCGCTGGATCATGTATCTGTACGGATCGTCCGGGGCTGGAGTAGTGTATATCTTTCTGTGGGATCGAATATGGGAGACAGGAAGGAAAATATAACCAATGCAGTACGGGCACTCCGTGAGGACAGACGCATACGAAACGTAATGGAATCAGAATTGATCCAAACGGAGCCTTATGGGTATACGCAGCAGGAAGATTTCCTGAATGGCGCTGTCTTTCTTGAGACGATGTACCAGCCGGGGGAGCTGCTGGTCCGGATCCATGAGATCGAGGCAGAGGGACACCGGGAGAGAAAGCTCCACTGGGGGCCCCGCACCATCGACCTGGATATACTTTTATATGGCCAGGAGCGGATCCAGACGGAGGATCTGGTGATTCCCCACAGGGAAATGCATTTACGGGATTTTGTCCTGAGACCGCTGGCGGAGATTGCTCCCTGGGTGGTACACCCTGTGTTTCACAAGACCATATATGAACTTTATCAGGAAAGAGGGGGACGGCAGGAATGATAGATTTATCCGTATCAAGAGAGCGGATCGACGAGATAGACAGTCAGATCGTGGCATTATTCGAGCAGAGAATGGCGGTGGCCAATGAGGTGGCCAAATATAAGATGGAGACCGGCAGGAAAGTATATGACAGGCAGCGGGAGGAAGAGAAGCTGGAGTGCCTGTCTGCCATGTCCCACGGTGTGTTTAATGAACATGCCGTCAGGGAGCTTTTCAGTCAGATCATGTCCATCAGCAGAAAATACCAGTACGGTGTACTGCCCCACACCGAGGATGTCACGGATTTTGTCCGGGTAGACGGTATTGCGGCAGATTCCGATACAAAGGTATATTATTTTGGCGCTCCGGGTTCTCATACCCAGCAGGCCATGGAGAATTTCTTTGCGCCCCGGGTCCAGGGGATCAGCTGCCAGAGCTTTCAGGGAGTGATGGCGGCAGTGCAGGAGGGGGCGGCGGATTATGGCGTCCTTCCCATCGAGAATTCTTCTACCGGGGGCATTACGGCCAATTATGATCTCCTTCTGGATTTTAGGAACGCCATCGTAGGGCAGTATGTGATGAAGATCGATCAGTGCCTGGTAGGGCTGCCGGGAGTTTCTCTCAAGGAGATCCGGCGGGTGTACTCTCATCCCCAGGGACTCGCTCAGTGCAGTGTTTATATGAATGAACACCCGGATTATAATGGGATCGAATATGGCAGTACGGCTGCCGCGGCGCAGAAGGTGGCAGAGGATCAGGATCCCGCCCAGGCGGCCATTGCCAGCCGGCGGGCGGCGAAGGAATATGGCCTTGAGGTACTGGCAGAGGATATCCAGCAGGAGAAAAATAACTGTACGCGGTTTATCGTCATCGGACCAAAGGAGATCTATACACCGGTGAGCAGCAAGCTGGCGATGTGCATAGAGCTTCCCCACAAGAGCGGAAGCCTGTACCGGATTCTTTCCCATTTTCTCTATAATGACCTGAATCTGACGCAGATTGAATCCCGTCCGATTCCGGGACGGAACTGGGAATATCGTTTCTTTGTGGATGTGGAGGGAAACCTCGATGATCCGGCGGTGCAGAATGCACTGCGTGGAATAAAGGAGGAAGCGGCGTTTATGAGAGTACTGGGGAACTTTTAGGCATTGTTCCGCGGCCGGACAGTTTTCACAGATTCACCACATTTTAATCACAAACCATTCAAAAAATTTACAGAATAAGCACACATTTTTTCCGTATGATAAGAACAAATCAAAGGAAAGGATGTGTGTTTTTATGAAGAGAATGGTGAAACTGGTGGCAGGTGCAGCTGCTTTTGGGATAATTGCAGGAACTACATTTCAGGGGGTGAATATGGCGGCAGACAACCTGTTCGGTCCGGGAACAGAGCTTGTGCAGGAGCAGGCGGATGATCAGGTGAAGCTGTCCCCCACATCGGTTGTCAATACAAGCGGCTCGGGAACAACTGATGTATCGCAGATTGCGGAACAGGTACTGCCCTCCATCGTGGCCATCGATGTGACCCAGCAGGTCACCAGCTATACGCCCTTTGGTCCACAGAGCAGCGAGGCGGGGGGAAGCGGTTCCGGCATTATTATAGCGGATAAGAACGACAGGCTGTACATCGCTACAAACAATCACGTAGTGCAGGATACGGATAGTGTAACGATACGCTTTGCCAACGACAAGACGGCGAAAGCCGTGATCCGGGGGACAGATCCCTCTCATGATCTGGCGGTAGTGGAGGTGGATAAGAAAGAACTGGCAGAAGAAACGCTGTCTGCCATTAAGGTAGCTACCGTAGGCGACAGCAGTGCCACAAAGGTGGGCGAACAGGCGATTGCCATCGGAAATGCCCTGGGGTACGGCACTAGTGTAACGGTGGGGTATATCAGTGCCAAAGACAGGGAGATTGATATGGAGGACAGCAGCAGTATCAAGCTCCTTCAGACGGATGCCGCCATCAATCCCGGCAACAGCGGCGGAGCGCTGGTGAACGGCAGAGGGGAAGTGATCGGGATCAATTCGTCTAAATTTGCCTCCGAGGAGATTGAGGGCATGGGCTTCGCCATCCCAATGGCAACGGCGGAACCCATCCTGACGAAGCTGATGAATCAGGAGAAGATTGCGGAGGAAGAGCAGGCATACCTGGGCATTACCGGAAGAAATGTCACCAGTGAATACACGGAATACTACGGAATGCCAGAGGGAATCTATATCTCAGAGGTGACAGAGGGTTCCCCGGCACAGAAGGCGGGATTGTCCAGAGGCGCCATTATTACTGAGATCAATGGAGATCCGGTGAAAACCGTAGAGGAGATGCAGACGAAACTGACCCAGTGCAAGGCGGGCGATAAGGGAAGTATTACGATCCAGATTGCGGATGGGGGAAAATATAAGGAGGAGACAGTGACAGTAACCTTTGGCAAAAAGGAATCCACTTCCAGGTAGCTTTTTTCACAATTTTGTGTTACACTATATTTATCAATATCTGTCAGCAGGCCTGCCGGGACCGTGTTTATCACGGGCGGCGGGTCTGCTGATCTTATGATTTTATTGGGAGGATATTATGTTTGATCTTCAAAGACTGGAACTTGTGGACACAGAGGGAACGGTTCCGGCATCTGAGCCGGAACGACAGTATTATTATATGAAGAAATGCCGCCAGTGGGCAGAACAGGAGAGGACCCGCACAGCGCGTCCCCTTACCATGTCGATCCAGACACTGGGCTGCCAGATGAATGCAAAGGATTCGGAGAAAATAACGGCGGTTCTTGCCTACATCGGTTATCAGGAGACGGAGGGACCGGCGGCAGATTTTGTCCTCTTCAATACCTGTACCGTGAGGGAGAATGCCAATATGAAAATATACGGCAGGCTCGGTTATCTGAAGAATCAGAAGAAAAAAAATACCCGGATGAAGATTGCACTCTGCGGCTGTATGATGCAGGAGCCGGACGAGGTAGAGCGGGTCAGGAGAAGCTATCCCTTTGTGGATCTGGTATTCGGCACACATAATATATACCGGCTGGCAGAACTCCTGTACCTGCAGATTTGTTCGGGACAGCCGGTAGTAGAGGTCTGGGAGGAGGCGGAGGGGATTGTCGAAGACCTTCCCGGCAGGCGTAAGTATCCTTTCAAGACCGGGGTAAATATTATGTTTGGCTGCAACAATTTCTGCAGCTACTGTATCGTTCCCTATGTCCGCGGACGGGAGCGGAGCCGTGAGCCGGGAGAGATCCTGGAAGAGATTCGGGGACTTGTAAAGGATGGCGTGACGGAGGTTATGCTTCTGGGACAGAATGTCAATTCTTATGGTAAGACACTGGCGGACAAGCTGTCCTTTGCGGAGCTTCTCCGTCAGGTTAATGAGATACCGGGTCTGCAGAGGATCCGCTTTATGACATCCCACCCAAAGGATCTGTCAGAGGAACTTATCGCGGCCATGGCGGAATGCGGCAAGGTATGCCAGCATCTTCATCTTCCACTGCAGTCCGGCAGCACGGAAATCTTACGGAAGATGAACCGGAGATACACAAAGGAGGGGTATCTGGAACTGGTGTCCCGGATCCGCGAAAGAATGCCGGATATTTCACTGACTACGGATATTATCGTGGGCTTTCCGGGAGAGACGGAGGAAGATTTCCAGGAGACACTGGATGTGGTCCGCAGGGTCCGTTACGACAGTGCCTATACATTTATCTATTCAAAACGGACCGGCACCCCGGCGGCTGCCATGGAGGATCAGGTGCCGGAGGCGGTTGTAAAGGACCGCTTCTCCCGTCTGCTGAAGGAGATACAGGGAATCTCCGCTGAGATCACGGACAGCCGGGTGGGGCAGACTCTGCCGGTGCTGCTGGAAGAGGTAAATGCACAGGATGAAGGATTGATCACAGGCCGGCTTTCCAATAATGCGGTGGTACACTGCAGGGCAGGGGCGGACCAGATCGGACAGATCCTTACTGTCAGGCTGACGGAGAGCAGGGGATTTTATTATATGGGCGAGATTGTATAAAAGAGGAGGAAACAGATATGCGGAGAAGAAGAAGAGGAAGGGTTCTGGCGGCATGGTGCCTGATATTTGCCATACTGATGCCGGCGGCAGGAGGCGGCAGGAATCCTCAGACAGTGAAGGCGGCAGAGACGGAGAGGGTGGCAGAAACCGGCAGTCAGAACTTTGTCCATCCGGGAATGATACATACCGCGGAGAGCTTTGCTGCCATCCGACAAAATATAGAAGAAGAGGTTCAGCCGAACCTGAATACATGGAATATGCTGCTGGGGGACGGATTTTCGGATGCCGGATGGAATCCTCGCCTTTTGGAAACAGTCGTAAGGGGCGGTACCGGCAATAACTGTGCCCAGTTTTATATTGATATCCGGCGGGCCTACCAGACCGCCCTGATCTGGAATATCAACGGCAGCAGCCAGCATGGAGAAGCGGCATGCCGGATCCTGAACGGCTGGTCAGGAAAGCTGAAGGCGGTGACAGGGAATGCAGACCGTTTTCTGGCATCGGGGATCTATGGATATGAGCTGGCGAATGTGGCAGAGATCATGCGGGGGCATCCGTCTTTCGATATCGGAGCCATGAAAGAACTTCTTCTGACGGTATTTTATCCTATGAACGACAATTTCCTGAACCATCATAACGATGCCCATATAGGCAATTACTGGGCGAACTGGGATCTGTGCAATATCGCGTCCATGATGTCCATCGGTATCTTTTGTGACAGAAGGGACATCTATGAACAGGCGCTGACATATTATAAGACAGGGCTTGGAAACGGTTCCCTGTACAATGCGATGCCTTATGTATATGAAGACGGGACGGCACAGTGGCAGGAGTCCGGGCGGGACCAGGGACACACTACCTTCGGCATCGGTCTCTGCGAAGTGATCTGCGAGATGGCATGGAGCCAGGGGGACGATCTGTATGGCCTGTCCGGCAATCGCTTTTTGAAGGCAGCGGAATATGTGGCTAAGTACAATGGAGGACAGGATGTCCGTTACTCCCCTTATGAATGGCTGAAGGGGCAGAACGGTACAAGCCAGTGGCAGCCGGAAGTCAGTGCAGCGGGGCGCGGCAGTGTGCGTCCGGTGTACTCCATGGTATACAATCATTATGTCAACCGGAAAGGGCTGAAGGCTCCTGCACTGAAGGCCCTGCTGGATCCGGAGAGGGGAGAATATATTGAGGGACCACAGTCGAATGGAGACGAACTGGGCTGGCAGACACTGACCTTTGCCAACCTCAGCCGGCCCGCGGAAGATAAACCGATATCGGGTGATTTTGCCGACGGCACCTATCGGATCCGTTCCGTGATGACAGGAAAATCACTGGTTGAGACGGCAGAGGGTACACTGCGGTCTGCAGAGGCCGGCTCAAAGCCGGAGGAGTGGTGGATCCTGAAAAACAGGGGTGACGGGGAATACACGGTGACCAATGCCGTCACCGGGAAGGTTCTGCAGGTAGAGAATAACTATTATTCCTATGGTTCTGTGCTGGGAACGGGAGCCCGTACCGGCGGACTAAATCAGAATTTTGCCTTTGTCGGCAATGGGGATGGGAATTACCGCATCGTCCCCTCTGCCAGCTATCTTGTGCTGGCGCTGGAAGGGAATGGCCCGGCAGATGATACCCGGATCGTACAGTGGAGATACAATGCCGGGACCGGACAGAGATGGGTGTTGGAAAGGCTGCCAGGTCAGGGAGAAGAGCCGGCAGTACCTCCCGATACAAAGCCGACTGCTTCCCCGGACGCCAATCCGGAACCCTCGGTGTCCCCGGATATCAATGGGCCGGATCCGAAGGAGCAGGCGGCGAAGCTCAGGGACGCAAGGAAGAAGAACTGGATCAATACAGATGTATCCCTGATCCATCAGGAGATCACGGGGAGGAAGTCGGATCAGGACATTACAGGATCCCGATACAGCCCACTGCAGGCGGCGGCTGTCACAAGCACCAAAAGATCCCTTCGGCTTGCCTGGAAGAAAGTGGCGGGAGCGGATGGGTATCTTATCTATGGAAACCGCTGCGGAAAGAAAAATATTTGTGTAAAGGCAGGCGAGGTAAAAGGTTCTCGGAAAAATTTCCTCCATACCAAATTGAAAAAGGGCACCTATTATAAATATATCGTTGTGGCGTATAAGAAGGTAAAGGGAAAACGCGTCACACTAGCGGTCTCCAAGACGATCCATGCAGTGACTGCGGGGGGATCCTGTGGAAATGCCGGATCTGTCCGGGTCAGTAAAGACAGGATAACACTGAAAAGGGGCGCGAAATATAAGATCAGAAGCAAGGTGACTGTGAAGGCAAAGAAAAGCAGAAAGCACCGGGCCGTGGGTTTTGAGTCCGGCAATACGAAAGTGGCGGCAGTGACGGCAAAGGGAGTGGTAAGGGCAAAGAAAAAAGGAACCAGTACGATCTATGTATTCGCGCAGAACGGCGTGTCGAAGAAGATAAAGGTGAAAGTAAGATAAAAAGAGAAAAGGTTTTCGCTAGAAACCCCGGGCGGCGTAATAGAGCCCCCGGGGTTTTGTTATTTGAGAAATCTTTTTTCAGCTTTTTTCCGGTTCTGGATAGTCCTTTCCAAAGGTTTCTACGGTCACCTCTTTCATGACTACAGGTGCCAGCGGGGCATCGCTCCAGTCTGTGCCGCAGGACGCGAGCTTATCGACGATATCCATTCCTTCCGTGATCCTGCCGAAAGCCGCATAGGAACCGTCCAGGTGAGGGGAGTCCTTGTGCATAATGAAGAACTGGGAGCCGGCGGAATCCGGATCCTGTGCCCGGGCCATGGAGATCACGCCGGCACTGTGCTTCAGGGGGTTGTCAAATCCATTGGACGAGAACTCGCCGGGGATGCAGTAGTCCGGGCCGCCGGTACCGTTGCCTGACGGATCGCCGCCCTGGATCATAAAACCTTCGATGATACGGTGGAAGGTAAGGCCGTTATAAAAGCCTTTTTTTACAAGGGAAATAAAATTATTGACTGTGTTGGGAGCGGTATCGGGGTATAGTTCCAGTTTCATTACATCACTATTTTCCATCTCAATTGTTACGATAGGATTTTCATTTGTCATTTTTCGATTTTCCTTTCCATATTTTTATAAATTGTGTCATTGCCCGACAGTGTCAGCGCATTTTTGCCGGCACCGCCGGGTATTATTGTAAAAGATTTTCAGACATTATGCAAGGGGAGAATGAATCCTGTCGAAACATACAGATAAAAATTGCGGTTTCTCACTGCCTGTTTGACAAAAACTGCAGGCTGTCCCTTATATAATAGCCTCATAAAAAGAAGGGATACAAAATGAAGATTTATCTGGATGTTTTTTTTCTGGTTAATACAGGGATGAATTTTTCTGTCTTAGTCATGGAGAGTTTTTTCCAGAAGAATAGGATTCGTCTGCTGCGCCTTCTGGGGGCGGCAGCCCTCGGCGGTTTTCTGGTTACCTTATTCGTTATCTCCGGTATTCACCGGTTCCGGCTGCCGTCGCTTCTGGTCTACGCTGCCGGCAGTGCCGGGCTGGTCCGGTTTGCATTTGGCAGAACGACTGTGCGCACATGGGGAAGGAACTTCATTCTGTTCTATGTTACCTCTTTTCTTTTGTCCGGAGTTTTGCAATACATACAGAGCATCACAAGGCTGCAGGGAAACCTGATACTGATCCTGTCGGGGACAGGAGCAGTACTTTATGCTGTATACCGTTTCCTTCCGGCTCTTCGGAGGGGTGAGAGAAAGAAAGCCCTGTATCTGCCGGTGCGCCTGCAGCATGGAGGAAAGAAGGTACAGGGCAGCGGACTTCTGGATACGGGTAATCATCTGACGGAGCCATTCAGCGGGAGACCGGTGGCGATCAGCGGGATGGATTTTGTAACACCTCTTTTTGCCGGGGAAGAACCACTTTTTCGTTATATTCCATATCATGCCATCGGGACGGAGCACGGAACTCTTCGGGCGTTTCAGGCAGAATGCCTGGAACTGAGAGGGGAGGATGGGATGTGGAGCCGGATCGAAAGACCGTGGATCGCCATTAATGATAACCCAGTTTCAGCGGATGGGGAGTATGAAATCATTCTTCATCCTGACTTAGTACATTGAAGATTAGGAGGATAATTGATATGTTGTTACGGATTTCAATGCCAAACCGGTTTCAATTCCGAATGATGCCGGACTGGAAAAATATTTTCTTTCACTCAGGTGGTGATATCCATTATATCGGCGGGGCCGAGATCCTGCCGGCGCCGCTTGAGCCGGGAGAAGAGGCGGCATGCATCGAATGCCTGGTGGGGGAAGACAACGATGCGGCGCGGAATAAGCTGGTGGAACACAATCTCCGGCTGGTAGTATACATAGCCAAAAAATTTGACAACACAGGGGTGGGGGTGGAGGATCTGATCTCTATCGGAACCATAGGCCTGATGAAAGCCATCAATACATTTAACCCAGAAAAGAATATCAAGCTTGCCACCTATGCATCCCGTTGTATTGAAAATGAAATCCTCATGTACCTGCGCCGAAATAACAAAACAAAGATGGAGGTGTCCATCGATGAGCCTCTGAATGTGGACTGGGATGGCAATGAACTGCTTCTCTCCGACATACTGGGCACCAGTGAGGATATCATCTATAAGGACATTGAAAGGGAGGTGGACCGAAAATTACTGCGGAAGGCGCTGGAGACACTTTCGGAGAGGGAACGCACCATTATCTGCCTGCGTTTCGGTCTGGGAGACATTCAGGGGAAGGAGCTGACGCAGAAAGAGGTGGCGGATCAGTTAGGAATCTCTCAGAGCTATATCTCCAGGCTTGAGAAAAAGATCATGAAACGTCTCAAGAAAGAGATTCTTCGGCTGGAGGGACACTAAAAACGGGGGAGACAGACATCAGCGGGGATCTGGTGTCTGTCTCTCTTTTTCCCTTGAAATAAGCTTGTCTGGATATCCCCATTATTCCAGGTGATTCTTCATCGTGTTCAGGGCATTTTTTTCGAGACGGGATACCTGTGCCTGGGAAATATGGATCTCCTCCGCCACTTCCATCTGTGTCTTTCCCTGAAAGTATCGTAGATTGATAATATGGTTTTCCCTTTCGGGCAGCGTGGCCATGGCATCCTTCAGCGACAGGTTTTCTACCCAGTTGGCCTCTTTATTCTTTTTGTCACTGATCTGATCCATGATATACAGGGTGTCGCCGCCCTCCGAGTAAACCGGCTCATAGAGGGAGACCGGACTCTGGATGGCGTCCAGGGCAAAGGCGATATCCTCGGCCGGCACATCAATGATTTTTGATATATCCTCCAGAGTAGGTTCCTTATCCTGCTTTTTCATAAGTGCCTCTTTGGCGTAGATCGCCTTATATGCCGTATCACGAAGGGAGCGGCTGACACGGATGGCGCTGTTGTCGCGGAGATAACGACGGATCTCTCCGATGATCATTGGTACGGCGTAGGTGGAGAATTTAACTTCCTGTGTCACATCAAAGTTATCAATGGCTTTGATCAGACCGATGCAGCCGATCTGAAAAAGATCATCGATATTTTCATTGCTGTTATTGAAACGCTGAATGATGCTGAGAACCAGGCGGAGATTTCCTTTGATATATGTTTCTCTTGCTTTTTTATCACCCTGCTGTATTTTTTCGAAGAGTTTATCTTTTTCATCATTGGAGAGTAGTGGCAGCTTGCTTGTATTGATCCCGCATATTTCAACTTTGTACTGAGCCATGGTATCCTCCGTTCCTGTTATATTTAAAAAGCATCTTGTAAAGTCTGGCGGCTCGGACGGAACCCGCCGCCGGGCTATACATATCATTGACAATTGAGGAACGATTTATGCGCAGATGGATACAATAATAAAAAGAGAAATATGGGGGAAAGAGCCGTGAGAATCTGTGAGCTGAAGGAGAAAGAAGTGATCAATGTCTGTGACGGCGAACGTCTTGGATTTGTGGAAGATGTGGAATTTGACCTCTGTACGGCGAAGATCACTCATATTATAGTGCCTGGGCCCTGCAAATTTTTTGGCGTGCTGGGGCGTGAAGTAGAATATGTGATCGATCTCTGTCATATATGCAAGATTGGATGCGACCTGATCCTGGTGGAGGTGGATCTGGAGAAGGTGACAAGGAAATGTAAGGAAAAATGTTGTACATAAATTCTTTACTTCCACAGGAAAATACATTATACTATTTCTGGAAAATATCCACTCCTTTGGGTGGAGAAATTATGGAAGGAAAAGGAGAGAGAAACAAATGAAGTGCCCGTTTTGTGGAGAAGAAAATACAAAAGTGATCGATTCCAGACCGGCGGACGATAACAGTTCCATCCGCAGGCGCAGGAAATGTGAGAAGTGCGGCAAGCGGTTTACAACATATGAAAAACTGGAGACCATCCCGCTGGTTATTATAAAGAAGGACGAGGCAAGGGAACCCTATGACCGTTCCAAGATTGAGAAGGGAGTTTTCCGGTCCTGCATCAAGAGACCGGTTTCCGTCGACCAGATCAATGCGCTGGTGGACAGCGTGGAGAGTGCGGTCTTTAACCTTGGAGAAAAGGAAGTGCCCAGCAGTCTGATCGGTGAGATCCTGATGAATAAGCTGCAGGAACTGGATCCGGTGGCTTATGTGCGGTTTGCCTCCGTTTACCGGGAATTTAAGGACGTCAATACCTTTATGGATGAGATTAAGAAGCTGCTGGACCAGCAGGCGAAATAAAGGCTTGTAATCCACTTCGATCTGTGTTATTTTTGTACATATAGATTGATCCTCGGAAGAGGAGGACGTATGTACAGTTATGTATATGGTGCGGATATATCTGGTATCGAAGCCAGAACGATCCGCATTGAGGCAGACGTCAGCGACGGTCTGCCTGTTTTTGATATGGTCGGTTTTCTCGCTTCTGCTGTTAAGGAGGCGAGAGAGCGGGTCCGGATTGCCGTGCGCAATATGGGGATCCGTTTTCCGGCGAAACGCATCACCATTAATCTGTCCCCGGCAAATCTGCGCAAAGAGGGGACTTCCTTTGATCTGCCCATCGCAATATCCCTTTTAAATGCCTTTGGCTATCTGGCGGATGATGTCACAAAAGACACTATGTTTATCGGAGAACTCGGTTTGGACGGGACCGTACGGAGTGTGCGCGGAGTGCTGGCCATGATCCTGCAGGGGAGACGCCGGGGAATCCGCCGGTTTCTTGTACCGGCAGAGAATGCGGCGGAGGGAGGGGTACTGGAGGATATACAGGTCTTTGGTGTCCGCAGCCTGAATGAGGCGCTGGGGTTTCTCCGGGGTGAACTCACACTTGTGCCGCGGCATTTTTCCTTCCAGGAATTGGCACAAGAGACATCCGATGTCCCTGACTTTTCTGAGATATGTGGAAACACCGGTCTGAAAAGGGCGGCGGAGATTGCGGTGAGCGGCCGTCATAACCTGCTGCTGATCGGTCCGCCGGGTTCCGGAAAAACCATGCTGGCCCGGCGGCTTCCCGGTATAATGCCGGCGATGGACTTAGAGGAGAGCCTTGAGGTCACCAGGCTGTACAGCATCTGCGGGATGCTTTCAGCGGACGTCCCTGTCGTTACCAGAAGGCCGTTTCGAACGCCCCATCACACGGTGACTGCCGCCGCCCTTACCGGCGGGGGACGGATTCCCGTACCGGGTGAGATTACACTTGCATCCAAGGGGGTGCTGTTTCTTGACGAGCTGCCGGAATTTTCCCGGAATTCCCTGGAGGTTTTGCGGCAGCCGCTGGAGGAGCACCGGGTTACGGTTTCCCGTGTGGGACATTCGGAGGAATATCCCTCTGACTGTATTTTTGTGGCGGCGATGAATCCATGCCACTGCGGGTTCTATCCTGATCGGAGCCGGTGTCACTGTACGGTGGGGGAGATCCGCCGCTATCTCGGGAAGGTCAGTGAGCCGATCCTTGACCGGCTGGATATCTGCGTGGAGACAGGAGCTCCAGAATTTCATCTGTATGGAGAGGAGGGAGAGACGTCGCGGCAGATTCGGGAACGGGTGCAGAGAACCGTTTTGATACAGAGAAAACGATATGGAAAAGAATCCTTTGCGTATAATGGGGAACTGCCGGAACGGGCGCTGAAACAGTACTGCCGGCTCCGGCGGAGTGAGGAAGAGTTTCTGGAGGATTTCTTTCAGGCGGAAGAATGCAGTTCCAGGAGAATCTCCCGGATTTTAAAGGTGGCGAGAACCATTGCGGATATGGAGCAGGAAGAGCAGATCGGAGAGAGTCATATTGCGGAGGCTGTCAGTCTGCGCAGCATTGACCGAAAGTACTGGGGGGCTGAGCTATGAAACAGGAAAGGGAGCTCGCTTCGGGAGAAAGGGAATGGAGGGAACCCCATAGCCGGAATGAGTCCTGGTATCTTTTCTGGCTGTCGGGGGTTCCCGGGATCGGACTGCGCACCCTGCAGAAGCTGATGGGGCGTTTTGGCAGTGCGGAGGCGGTATATCGGGCCTCCCGCCGTGAGTTGGAGAAGACGGCGGGACTGTCCGCGGCCTGCCGGGAACGTATCCTGAGCTGGGACGGCAGATGCGGGGCGCAGGGAGAATGGGAGGAACTGAGAGAGAAGGGGATTCGTTACCTCTCTTTTTATAATGAAGAATATCCGCGGCGGTTAAAGGCGTTGTGCGATCCGCCGAAGCATCTGTACGTCAGGGGAGGTCTGCCGGAAGCATCCAGACACTCGGTGGGCATAATCGGAGCCAGGGATTGCACAATATATGGAAGGGATATGGCCCGGCTGTTTGGGTACCGCCTTGCGGAGGCGGGGGTGCAGGTCATCAGCGGCATGGCAAGGGGGATTGACGGATGGGCCCATCAGGGCGCTCTTGAGAGCGGAGGGAGCACCTATGCCGTACTGGGATGCGGCGTGGATATCTGTTATCCCTCTGTCCATAAGAGGCTCTATGACAGCATCCTGCGCCGGGGCGGCATCCTATCAGAGCTGCCCGCCGGCACTGGGGCGAGAGCCGGGTTCTTTCCTATGAGGAACCGCATTATCAGTGGTCTGTCAGATGGTGTGCTTATTGTAGAGGCAAGGGAGAAAAGCGGTTCGCTGATCACGGCGGATGCGGCGCTGGAGCAGGGCAGGGATGTCTTTGTTATACCGGGCCGTATCGGGGATGAACTCAGTGTGGGGTGCAACCGGCTGATCCGGCAGGGGGCGGTACCGGTGCTGTCCCCCTCCGACATACTGGAGTATTATGGAATCCCGGAGCAGGAAATATCAGAAAATAAAAATTTTCAGTCATGGGAAAGGGAAATACTGCATATGTTAGCACAGCAGCCAGTCCATATGTCTGAACTGGCACAGAGAACCGGAATGTGCCAGACGGATCTGATGAGGAAACTAGCCAGATGGAAAAAGGAGGGGAGGGTCAGGGAGGTTTCCCGCGGGTACTTTGTCCGGTAGAGTGCCGGTTGTTCTGTGGCGCACCATATGTTACAATCCTAAAAATTAAATAATATTTTTCTTGAAAATAATAAAATAATGGTGTATGCTGATTGATGTTGTAAATATACATGTAAGGGGAGCGGTAGCAATGGCAAAAAATCTGATTATTGTTGAATCACCTGCAAAGTCAAAGACGATAAAGAAGTTTTTGGGGAAAAATTATGAAGTGGTGGCATCCAACGGACATGTCAGGGATATGCCGAAGAGCCAGATGGGAATCGATTTTGACAATGATTTTGAACCCCATTATATTACCATCAGAGGAAAGGGTGAGCTTTTGGCAGGGCTCCGGAAGGAAGTGAAAAAGGCTGACAGGATCTATCTTGCGACAGACCCGGACCGGGAGGGGGAGGCGATATCCTGGCATTTGTGCCAGGCTCTGAAGCTGGATCCCGGGAAGACCAGCCGGATCACTTTTAATGAGATTACGAAAAATGCCGTGAAGCAGTCCATCAAACAGTCCAGAGAGATTGATATGGATCTTGTGGACGCCCAGCAGGCGAGGCGTGTACTGGACCGCATGGTGGGATATTCCATCAGTCCGCTGCTCTGGCAGAAGGTTAAGAGAGGCTTGAGCGCGGGCCGCGTACAGTCCGTAGCGCTTCGGATCATTGCGGACCGCGAGGCGCAGATCGACGCCTTTATCCCCAGTGAATATTGGACGCTGGAGGCACAGTTCTCCATAAAAGGGATAAAGAAGCCTCTGGTGGCAAAATACTATGGAAATCCGGAGAAGAGAGAGATTTCCTCTAAGGAAGAGATTGACCGGATCATGGCGGAGTTGGAGGGGGCGGATTACCGGGTCAGCGATATTAAGAAGGGCGAGAGGACAAGAAAACCGCCGGTGCCCTTTACCACGTCCACTCTTCAGCAGGAGTGCTCCAAACATCTGAACTTTGCCACCAGGAAGACGATGCAGATTGCGCAGCAGCTGTATGAGGGCGTACAGGTGAAGGGCCATGGCACCATTGGCCTCATCACCTACCTGAGAACGGATTCCACCCGTATATCAGAAGAGGCGGATGCGGCGTGCCGGGCTTTTATTTCAGAAAACTACGGTGAGGAAAACCTGATCGAGGGGAAGGGGACGGTGAAGAACGGCAAGAAGATCCAGGACGCCCATGAGGCGATCCGTCCCACCTATGTGGAACTGACCCCGGTGCAGATCAAGGAATCCCTCACGAGAGATCAGTTCCGGCTGTATCAGCTGATCTGGAAACGATTTGTGGCGAGCCGGATGCACTCGGCAAAGTACGAGACGATATCTGTGAAGATCGACGGCGGCGGCCACCGTTTTACCAGTGCGGGCTCCAAGCTTGTGATGCCGGGATTTATGGCGGTGTACCAGCATGGAGAGGATAAGGAGGAGGCCAATGCCGTTCTTGGCAGGCTCAAAAAGGACTCGGAACTGACGGCCGGAGAACTCAGAGAGGAACAGCATTTTACGCAGCCTCCGGCCCACTATACGGAAGCCTCTCTGGTGAAGGCATTGGAGGAGCTGGGGATCGGGCGTCCCAGCACGTATGCGCCCACCATCTCTACCCTGATCTCCCGGCGCTATGTGGCGAAGGAGCAGAAAAATCTATATCTGTCCGAACTAGGGGATATCGTCAACCAGATTATGGTCAGTGCCTTTCCAAGCATCGTGGACGTGAATTTTACCGCTACCATGGAAGCGCTGCTGGATGGAGTGGCAGACGGATCTGTGGAGTGGAAGACGATCATTAGGAACTTTTATCCGGATCTGGAAACTGCTGTCAACCAGGCAGAGGATGCTCTGGAGAAAATTGAGATTGAGGATGAGGTAACGGATGTAGTCTGTGAACACTGTGGGCGCAATATGGTTATCAAATACGGCCCCCATGGAAAGTTTCTGGCATGCCCGGGTTTTCCTGAATGCCGAAATACGAAGCCCTATTATGAGAAGATTGGTGTGCAGTGCCCGAAGTGCGGGGGGGATATTGTGATCAAGAAGACACAGAAGGGAAGGCGCTACTATGGCTGTGTCAACAACCCGGACTGTGATGTCATGACCTGGCAGAAGCCCTCCGCCGAAAAATGCCCAAAATGTGGCAGCATGCTGCTGGAAAAGGGAAATAAGCTGGCTTGTATGGATCCAGCCTGCGGATACCTGTCAAAAAAACCAAATAGTTAATACTTGTAAAATCCGTTTCTTTGTGATAGAATTACTTCATGAGACTGCTAGGAGGATGCGATGAGTATTGAACTTTTGGACAAAACCCGTAGGATTAACCGGCTTTTAGATGATCGGAGATCATCTAAAGTGGCTTTTGCGGATATTTGTCAGGTTCTGGGGCAGTTGATGGATTCCAATGCTTATGTTATCAGCAGCAAGGGGAAGATGCTGGGGACATATATCGTGGATTCCACAGAGACGATCAACGGTTTTCAGGAGAAACGCGGCAGTTATATTGACGCCAAGCTAAACGAACGGTTCCTGAATGTCTTGTCCACCAAAGAGAATGTTAATTTGGAGACACTTGGTTTTTCTGGCGGGGAAGCCGCCGGATATGAAGCGCTGATCACTCCCATCAGCATTGCTGGTGAGCGTCTGGGGACTCTCTTCTTATATCGCAGACAGGACTCTTTTAGTATCGAAGATATTATTTTAATTGAATACAGTACGACGGTAGTGGGACTGGAGATGATGAGAGCCGTTCAGGAAGAAGCGGATCAGGAGGAGCATAAGAAGAAAAATTTCTCTTCTGCCCTGACAGCGCTGACGCCGCTGGAACAGAAAGCTGTGTCATATGTGATCCACACGCTGGGCGGCGAGACGGGGACCCTTGTCACTAGTAAGCTTGCTGCGGAGATTGGCATCACAAGGACGGTGATCGTCAATGCGCTGCGAAAGCTGGAGAGCGCCGGCTTGATCAAAACCAGATCCTCCGGTATGAAGGGGACACGCATCGAGATCCTTAATGATATTGTGTACACGGAGTTTGACAGCTACTACAAAGAAAAATGGAATTGATCAACGCAAATGGAATTGTGAACAGGAGTCATAAGTCTTTTTGCGTTTTCTAAGGGTTATCCCTGTATATTAAAAAACGAGGAGAAAGGAAGTGCAGGTATGGTATTATCCAATGCTTATAATTACATTAATGTGCTGGATAAGGCGGCGGACGCCAGCTGGACGAGGAATGATGTGCTGGCGAACAACATTGCCAATGCAACGACACCGGGATATAAGCGCAAGGACGTGCAGTTTGAGACATATCTTTCCAATGCGGTGGCGGGCACGGATTCGCTGGATGAGACGATCGCGAATATTGACCTGAGTACATTAGAGTCTACGACATATACCGAGCAGGCAGGGCTGAGTTACCGGGCAGACGGTAATAATGTGGACATTTCGACGGAAAATGTTGAGCTGGCAAAGAACCAGCTGAAATATTATACACTGATGAATTCCATATCCGATGAGTTCAATCGCCTGAAAGCGGCTCTCAGGACGAACTGATTCTAAGAATTCATAAAAGGAAAACATAAACAAGGGGGAACTATTATGTCAATATTTGGAGCTATGGATATCAGCGCTACCGGTATGACAGCGCAGCAGACACGTATGGATACGATTTCCCAGAATATTGCCAATGTAAATACGACCCGTGACGGGAAGGGCAATATTTATAGAAGGAAAACGGTTCTTTTTGAGGAAAAGAGTTATCCTACCTTCAGTGAGAGCCTGGCTCTTGCCAATGGACATATTGGCAAAGGCGTGAAGGTGTCGAAGATTGTGGAAGATCCGTCGGAGGGGAATATGGTATATGATCCTTCCCATCCAGATGCGAATGAGGATGGATATGTAACTTATCCAAATGTAAATACGGTAACAGAGATGACTAATATGATCGACGCCACACGTGCCTATGAGGCGAATGTCACCGTGCTGAATTCGACCAAGGGCATGGCTATGAGGGCGCTGAATATTGGACAGTCATAAGAAGAACGGAGGATTCGATGGATATATTGGGAATGGCACCTGTTCAGGGGCTGGAAAGTGTCAGTAGATATACTACTGTTAATCCTTTTCAGGAGGATGCCGGGGATAATACATTAAGCTTTGACAGTATTTTGAATTCTGCTGTGAATCTTGTCAGACAGACAGAGGATTTCTCCAATGCAGCAGAGGTGGAAGAGATTAAATATGCTACAGGGGAATCAGACAGTCTTCATGATCTGCTGATCGCGCAACAAAAAGCCAGTGTTTCGCTGCAATATACGGTTGCAGTGAAGAATACTGTGGTAGAGGCTTATCGGACATTAATGAATATGCAGTTCTAGATAAGACATAAGAAAATGTAACTTTAGGGAGCGATGCGGCTTATGATGGACCAATTGATAGCAATCAAGGATAAGATCCTGGACTTTTGGAATAAATATACGTCGAAGCAAAAGACCATCATTATATGTGTGGTGTTGGCAATCTTTTTTGCTTTGGTTTTGCTGGGATATTTTTGGACCAGACCAGTATATACGCAGCTGGTTACTCTCAGTGGAGACACGGCGTCCGAGTTTGACGCTGCCCTCTCAGGCGAGGGGATTAAATATAAAAAGGAATCAAACAGCAATGGGAATACGATTTTCAGTGTGGAGCAGTCCCGGTATTCCGATGCCGTTCTTTTGATGGGAGAAAATAAGATTTCCTCGGAAGAGGGGATGACCTGGGAGGATGCGCTGGACAACAGTATGGTGGATTCCTCGGAGCAGCGGCAGACCAAGGCGAATCTTGCCCTGCAGTCCTCCATCCGTCAGGGACTGAGGGAGTTTGACGGGGTGGAAGATGCCACGGTTTACATTAATCGTCCTATAGATGACGGAACGATCTACAGTGAGAGGAAGGAGACCTCTGTCAGCGTTGCTCTGAAGCTTGCCAAGAATTCGGAGATGAAATCCGAGACAGCTTCGGCTCTTGCCTTTTATCTGGCGAATGCTGTGGGCAATGCCACTACAGATAATGTGATCATCACTGATACGGCGGGGAATCTTCTGTACGGTGACAAGGAAGACAATACACTGGGAGGAAATATTACTAGCAACACGGAATTTCAGGAAAAGCTGAGGAACCAGTTTGGAAAGAATGTCAGCGACATGCTACGCAAGGCAGGGTACGACGATGTCCAGATCGGCAGCGCCAATATCCGTTTTAACATGGATGAGGTAACGGAGCTGATCAAGACTTATACGGCCAATGAGGGGCAGGATCAGGGTCTGTATTCCAGTTCCTATAATTACAAATCTACAGGGACATCCGGTTCAGGAGGTATTCCAGGCACAGATTCCAACGGGGATGTGACGGACTCTATGATCCAGTCGGAGGGTACTGCCAGTACAGAGACAGTCCTTGACAAGTATAATTATCTGCCGAATGAGACGGTACAGAATATTAAACGCGAGGTGGGCGCTGTCGTGCCGGAAGAATCTTCTATCGCCATTGTGCTTACCCAGTACAATGTAGTGAAGGAAGAGACACTGGAGGAACAGGGCGTACTGGACGATGTTTCCTTTGAAGAATATGTGGCGCAGAACAGTGCGGTGACGGATCTTGAAACGCCGGATGAACTGGTGCAGCTTGTGGCTGCGGCAACCGGTATTGCCAATAACAACATTACGATCCAGATTAAACAGAAACCGGTATACGAAGCCGCAGAGGAAAGCAATTTTGGCGACAATGTAACAAATTACCTTATGATCCTGTTGACCGTGCTTATCGCCGGACTTCTGGTATTTGTAATCATCAAGGGAACCTCTCCGGTAGAGGTGACAGAGATGGAGCCAGAGCTTTCGGTGGAGGATCTGCTGGCAACGACCCAGGAGGCAGAAAAGCAGAATCTGGAAGAGATTGAAATGGGTGATAAATCTGAAACCAGGGTAATGATAGAGAAATTCGTGGATGAAAATCCGGAAGCGGTGGCTCTCCTGCTCCGCAACTGGATCAATGAAGACTGGGGGGGTATGTAAATGGCAGGTAGTAGTAGTGCATCGGAAATGGATGGTCTGCAGAAAGCGGCTACGCTCCTCATCACACTGGGGCCGGAAAAAGCCTCTGTTATCTTTAAGCATCTGAAGGAGGATGAGATTGAGCAGCTGACATTGGAAATTGCCAATACACGCAGTGTGTCGCCGGCGCAGAAAGAAAAAGTTATGGATGAATTTTATCAGGTGTGTCTTGCGCAGCAGTATATCGCAGAGGGTGGTATCGGTTATGCGAAGGATCTTCTGCAGAAGGCCCTTGGCCAGGAGAAGGCGAACGAGGTGCTTGGAAAGCTTACGGCCTCACTGCAGGTTCGACCTTTTGAATTTATCAGAAAGACAGAGGCATCCCAGATCCTTAACTTTATTCAGGATGAGCATCCTCAGACGATAGCCCTGATACTTTCCTATCTGTCACCGCAGCAGGCGGCGGGTATCATTGGGGCTCTGACACCTGACAAGCAGACTGATGTGGCAAAACGTATTGCCACTATGGATCGTACATCGCCGGATGTGGTAAAAGAAGTGGAAAACATTCTGGAACAGAAGCTTGCCTCTCTGGTCAGCCAGGATTACACCATTGTCGGTGGTGTGGATTCTGTAGTAGAAGTGTTGAATACGGTAGATCGTGGAACAGAAAAACATATTATGGAAAATCTGGAGATCGAGGAACCAGAGCTTGCCGACGAGATCCGCAAAAAGATGTTCGTCTTCGAGGATATTCTTATGCTGGACGACCGCTCCATACAGCGCGTGCTGCGTGAGGTGGAGAATGGAGAATTGGCAGTGGCTTTGAAGAATGCCAACGAAGATGTACAGAATGCCATTTTCAATAACATGTCTACCCGTCTTGCCGATATGATCCGTGAAGATATGGAATACATGGGACCGGTTCGACTGAAGGACGTAGAAGAGGCACAGCAGAAGATCGTAAATGTTATCCGCAGACTGGAGGATTCTGCTGAGATTGTCATTTCCCGTGGTGGAGGTGACGAGATCATTGTCTAATCTGATTAAATCCCCTTTTGTAAATATGCAGGGGAAAGAAAAAGTTCTCATCAGCTATGAGGAGAGGGATGCTTTTGTTCCGCTGAAACAGAGCAGCCGGGTGATCGTGTCGGAGGAAGAATCTGGCGAAGAGAAGAAAAAGCAGAAGAAAAGACCGGATCCCTCTGCGGAACAGGCGGCGAAGGATGAGCTTGCCAGAAAGAAAGAGGCGGAGAAGCAGGCTGAATGGATTCTTGCCGAGGCGAGGGAACAGGCTGACCGGATACAGGAAGAGGCCCAGCGGCAGGCGGAGGGAGTCCGTGTGGCGGCAAGGGAAGAGGGGATCCGCTTGGGACGCGAGGAAGGGCTCACGAGAGCCGACGAGGAGCTTGCTCAGGTCCGGGCCGATATCGAGGAGGCAAAGGTTCTCCTGGAAGAAGAGCATCGCCAGATGGCGGCGGTGATGGAGGCACAGTATGTCGAAGTTCTGTGTGATCTGATACGGAAACTGACAGGCGTCCTGCTGAGAGATAAAAAGGATGTACTGCTCCATCTGATCCGAAGCGGTATATCGGATACGCAGCCCTCTAATCATTATACATTGAGGGTGGCTTCTGACGATCTGACACTGGTAGAGAATCATCTTGATGAGATACTGATGAATATAGATTCTGGCGTGTCCATTGATGTAAAAGAAGAAAAGGGACTGGAAAAGAATGAGTGCATCATTGAGACAGATACCCAGATGGTAGACTGTGGATTTCGGACACAGCTCGATAATCTTATTACGACGCTCCACATGCTGGTTCCGTGACAGTGGGCGGCATGGCATGCAGACTGGCGTGGTGATCGAAGGAATGATAACATGATCCCGTTAAACTTTGATAAATATGAGAAACTGGCAGACAGAAGTTTTGTCAGCCAGCTGGGGAAGGTGGCCAAGGTGGTCGGTCTGACCATTGAATCCATTGGCCCGGATGCAAAACTGAATGATCTGTGCCTGATCAAATCAGATACAAGAGAAGAACCTGTCAAAGCGGAAGTCGTGGGTTTTCGCGATGACAGGGTTCTTTTGATGCCCTATGATGATGTCGAGGGGGTTAGTCTTGGGAGCTGGGTAAAAAATACCGGGGAACCTCTACAGGTGGCGGCGTCGGATGAACTGCTGGGCCGCACGCTGGGAGGGACGGGGGAACCGATCGACCATCGGGAGCTGCCGGAGGACTGTTCCCGCTATTCGGTAGAGGCGGCGGCGCCGGATCCCCTTACAAGGCAGATGATCGAGGACGTTCTTTCCCTGGGGGTGAAGGCTGTGGATGGCCTCATCACAGTGGGAAAGGGGCAGCGTATCGGGATCTTTGCCGGAAGCGGTGTGGGCAAAAGTACCCTGATGGGGATGTTTGCCCGGAATACCAAGGCGGATATCAATGTGATCGCCCTGATCGGGGAGCGAGGGCGTGAGGTCCGGGAATTTATCGAACGGGATCTGGGACCGGAGGGCATGAAGCGTTCCGTGGTGGTTGTGGCGACGTCAGATAAGCCGGCCCTGATCCGGAGCAAGGCGGCGAAGACGGCCACGGCACTGGCGGAATATTTCCGTGACCAGGGAAAAGATGTGCTGCTGATGATGGATAACCTCACCCGTTTCTGTATGGCACAGAGGGAGATTGGTCTCGCCTCCGGGGAACCGCCGGTATCCAGGGGGTATCCCCCCAGTGTCTATTCCGAGATGCCGAAACTTCTTGAGAGGGCAGGGAATACCGATAAGGGCTCCATCACGGGGCTGTACGCCGTACTGGTGGACGGTGATGATTTCAATGAACCTATCTCGGATACGGCCCGTGGTATTCTGGACGGACATATCGTTCTGTCCCGGAGCATGGCACAGCACAATCATTATCCTGCCATTGATGTGCTCCAGAGCATATCCCGTGTTATGAGCGCTGTGGCAGCGAAAGAACATAAGGAACTGGCAGGCCGGATCAAGGATGTTCTGGCTACCTATCATGAATCCGAGGATTTGATCAATATCGGCGCGTATAAGGCGGGGTCAAATAAACATATTGATTTTGCCATAGAGAAAATTGACAGCATTAACTCCTTTTTGCAGCAGGGAGTAGAAGAAAAATTCTTGTTTGATGATATCGTGGATCAGATGCGGGATATTTTTCAGGACCGCGGCGAAGAGGATGGTATGGAATAGAGGTTGAGGTATGGCGAAGTTTATCTTTTCAATGCAGAATCTGCTGGATATGAAAGAGAAGTTGGAAGAGCAGGCAAAAAATAATTACAGCCAGGCAAATATGCGTCTGATGGAAGCGGAAGAGGAACTCCGCCGGCTGAGAGACAGGGTGGCGGAGGCGCAGGAGCTGCTGCGGCTGGAAATAGAATCTTCCCTGGACGTCCGCAGTATCCGGCGTCGGGAAAATGCCGTTGAGATTCTTCGCATGTATGTGAGACAGCAGGAATTTGTGGTGCTTCAGCGGCAGAAGGATGTGGAGGCGGCAAGGGAGCTCCTGAATGAGGCGATGAAGGAGCGGAAGACCTATGAAAAGCTGAGAGAACGGGCCTTTGAGGAATTTAAGCTGGAGGAGAACAGAAAAGAACAGAAGGAAATAGATGAACTGGTAAGTTATCGCTTTGGCGCTGTTATAAAGGAAGCATAGTACAGGAAAGGATGGATGATATGGCAAAGAAGGATAAAAATACTCAGACGCATGCGCTGGACGAGGAGGAAAGCACAGGCAGCAAAATTGTAACTGTGCTGATCGTACTCGTTATCATTATTATATGGCTGGGGATCTTTGGTGTACTGGTAAAACTAAATGTTGGCAATTTTGGAAGTGATGTTCTCTATCCTGTCTTAAAGGATGTCCCGGTACTGAATTGGATCCTGCCAGAGGTGGAAGATGACGGACAGACCGTTTCCAGAGAGTATGATAACCTTACAGAGGCAAACGCCCGGATCAAAGAGCTGGAGAGCCAGCTTGCAGCTACCAGCAGTTCGGACAGCGCCAACAGTGGTGAGATCGAAGAACTGAAGGCGGAGATCGAGCGGCTGAAGAAGTATGAGCAGGACCAGGCGGAGTTTAACCGGCGCGTCAGGGAATTTGATGAAAATGTCGTATATAACAGCAAGGCTCCGGATACGGAGGAGTATAAAAAATTCTACGAGGAGATCAATCCGGATACGGCGGAAGATATCTACCGCGAGGTAGTAAGAAATTTTGAATATTCACAGGAGATCAAGGAGCAGGCAGAGACATATGCCCGAATGACGCCGGAAAACGCGGCGGCCATCCTGGAGGAGATGTCCAACGACCTGAACCTTGTGGCTGCTATTATGGACAGCATGCAGACCTCCAAGAGTGCGGCAATCCTGCAGGCGATGAAGCCCACAGTGGCTGCACAGATCACTACGAAGATGACATCCATGAAAAAATAAGGGTGTTATCCGGCAGCAAAGGAACTCGGAACAGTTCCTTAAGAAATCCAGAAGAGCTGCCGATATATAAACCGTAATGGATTTTAAAGGAGAAAGGAGGGAAACAGATGACAACACAGGGAATATCCCTTGCAACGGCAAAGCTCTCAGAGCATACCGCAGCCAGAGGCTCCAAAGCGGGTGAGACCGGGTTTGACAGTATTATGACTGACCGGGCGTCGAAGACTGCCCCGCAGAAGGACAGCAGGCAGGACAGATCAGACAAGGCGGCGGACACCGTAATGGTGGACCGGTCAGAAAATGCCGTGCCGGTCAAGAAGGAATCTGCTGTGCAGACAAAGAACCCACAGGTAAAGGATTCGGCAGTCCGTCCTCAGGATCCAATAGAGGATTCGGTTGATTCCGAGGTTGCTGCATACCAGATGGTTGCCATGTTCCGTGAAGTGTTCGGGGTAGATATTGAAACGCTTCTGGATACGATGAAACAGACGGGCATGAGCATGATGGAAGTGCTTGGCTCTTTTTCTAATGAAAATGCAGCGCAGGCGTTTCAGAATCTTGTTATGGAAATGCATGGAATCACAGATAAGGCTGCTTTTCTAACCAATGACAAGCTGGTTCAGGAGCTCTCAGCACTGAATGAAAGGTTTGTCCAGATCCTCTCGGAAGCGCTGAAGATTCCGGTAGAGAAGATGGCAGATGCAGATCCTTCTATACTGGCTTCGCTGGCTGAGAAGGTAGACGATGCCCTTCAGCTGATGGTACAGCCGGAGCTGGCAGAAGACGCTGGGAATGGTCAGGAACAGATGACTGGGATGATGGCAGAGAATCCGGAACAGAGCTTTGAAGTGGTCATTGAAGAGTCTCAGACATCAAACGGCAATGCCCAGACAGAGACCTTTGCTAAAAGACAGGGGCCGGAGCCGGCAGTACAGAATGAAAATGCCGCGGCGAATCTATTTACAGAACGTCTCACAGAGGCATTTGAGTCATCGGCAGTGGAAGATAAGCCGTCCGCCGGACAGCTTATGACCCGCATTGTGGAGCAGGTTGTAGAGCAGGTGAAGATCCGGGTTATGCCAGAGACTACCAGCATGGAACTGATGCTGCACCCAGAGAGTCTTGGACGGGTGAATATTCAGGTGTCGGCGGCAGCCGGAGTGGCAAAAGCGACTCTTATCGTTGAAAACCTGATGGCGAAGGAAGCGCTGGAGAGCCAGCTTATGACGCTGAAAGAAACCTTTGCCGAACAGGGACTTAAGGTAGAAGCTGTGGAAGTCACAGTGTCTGAATTTGGACTGAACCAGGAAAATCATCAGGCTCAGCAGGAACAGCAGAATGGTGCAAAGCGCCGCAGGTTCCGTTCTGGAGACAGCATGGATGACGGTGTGTCTGAGGGGACCGAGACAGACAGCACAGCGGCAGAGAGAAGAGACATAAACAGTGTAGTAGATTATACTGCATAGGAAAGGAGGAAATCATGTCAAGTGTAACCAATACGGATTTATCCACGAAGCTGGATGAACTGGAGGGTCTGAATACCGAGAAGAAATTTGAGCCGAGAGGTTCCAGTGAGCTTGGCAAGGATGCGTTTCTTAAACTTCTAGTGACGCAGTTATCCAATCAGGACCCGCTGAATCCGCAGTCCGATCAGGAATTTATCGCCCAGCTGGCACAGTTCTCTGCGCTGGAGCAGATGACAAATATGAGTACAACGCTGACCAATACATCGGCCTACGGCCTGGTAGGAAAGCAGGTTATTGTAAACAGTACAGATTCATTAGGTAAGGTGACAGAGGTCCGGGGAACTGTGGATGCAGTTAAGATGAAGAACGGAAGTGCCGAGCTTTTGATTGATGGCAAGACATATTCCATCGACGACCTGGTACAGGTAATGGATTCCTTTTATGCTGTTAAGGATTATCTGCCTTCTGTCAAGGAACAGGAAATTTTGTATGATCCATCGAATCCGACTATCTCAAATGTTGAGATCAATCTGGGCAGCAATGGATATGAAGCTGCCAGTGTGGCAGTTATGTTGAACGGCAAGTACATTGACAAGGAACATATGACCTATGAGGATGGCGTTTTGAAGATCTCGCCGGAAGCATTTAAAGATCTGGCGCCGGGTAAATATAGTCTCGGATTCTATTTTGACGATCCGTTTAGTACAGTTGTGACAGGTCAGGTAACAGTAAAAGTGGTGAATGGCGGTTCAGAGGGAGACGGTTCAACAGACAAGGACGACGATACCACAGGTTCTGATACAGATAAGGATGAAGAGACAGAAGAAGCGTAACAGGAAGGATGTGGCGATATGAATGTAGAACAGAAATTTGCATCCATTGAGCAGATCCGGGACCGGTTACAGACCCGTCCTTCTACTGTGGCGGGAAGCAGGGAAGCGGATACAGCAAAGTCCTTTGGCCAGATACTGGCGGATACAGCCGGACAGGTGAGGTTTTCCAAACATGCCGCACAGCGGCTGGAAACAAGAAACATCGATATGTCAGATGAACAGAAGGCGAGACTTTCCCATGCGGCGAGTCAGGCCAGGGAGAAGGGGATGAACGAATCCCTTGTGATGGTAGATAATCTGGCATTTATCGTAAACGTCAAGAACAATACCGTGATCACGGCAGTAAATGATGTGGACCATGCTGTTTTTACTAATATCGATGGAGCGATAATAAACTGACAACTAAGCATGCTGGCCCTTTACAGGAGGCATGGGCACTTTTGACTGACAGAGAAAGTGCAGAGAGAATTGGAGGGTGAATCACTATGATGCGATCATTGTTTTCCGGAATTTCCGGATTGAGAGTCCATCAGACAAAAATGGACGTTATTGGTAATAATATTTCCAACGTAAATACCGTTGGATTTCGTGCAAGCTCGGTAAACTTTACCGATGTATTCTATCAGACGACACAGAATGCATCTGGCCCAAATGCAAATACCGGAGCAGCCGGTACAAATGCCATGCAGATCGGCCTTGGTGCCAATGTGGCGGCGATCACGGTGGATCTCAGCGGAAGCGGCTCAGTACAGCGTACTGACCGCGGCATGGATGTTATGATACAGGGCGATGCTTTCTTCATTGTAAGGAGCAACGGTAATACTTACTTTACAAAATCCGGTCTTCTTGATGTGGATGCGGCTGGTACCCTGATGTGCCATACCAACGGGGCTTCTGTCCTGGGGTGGCGCGTGGATGAAAATGGTGAGATCCGTAAGGATACGGTAGATACACTGAATCTGATGGGGCCGGAGAATAAATATTCGACTCCGAATCCTACAACGGCCGTTACCATGGTCGGAAATGTTGACAATAAGGATTCCCAGGTGGCGCCGGATGCCAAAGGATATCCGATGGATGTGAACTTCTTTGACAATCTGGGACAGTCGTATACAGCGAAGATGAAGCTGGTTAAGACCTCTGCTGAGAATGACAATATTTTCAGCATTACCATTACCGATGTACAGGGACCAGACGGCAAATCCATACTCCGCCAGAAGGGTGACGACGGCAAATGGGAGCCTGTGGAGGGCGGACCGAGCATTAATTTTGGCGGCACAGAGCTGGGACCGGATAACTACGAAGTAGATCCCGATACCGGCGAGGTGACGATTACGGGAATCGATGCGTGGCCTCAGCTGACCTTTGATGCAAATACAGGTTTGTTCCAGTCCGTAGGTGATGCCGGAGCCGGCGGCGGTGGAGCAGGCGGTGCAGATGGAGAGGCAAAACCCGGTATACTGAACCTTACCCTGTCCAATGATGGACTGACGAAATCCTTCCCGGCCAACGGTGTGGATATCAATTACGGCAAACTGACCATGTATGCCAGTGACGGACGCTGTAGTGTAAAGCCGGTGCGCGGTGATGCGGATGACGGAAATGCCGGCGCAGGTAATGCGGCGGGATCCCTGGACGGATTTTCTGTACAGCCAGATGGCAAGATCTATGGTGTGTACACCAATGGGGACAAAAAGCTGCTGGGACAGATTGCTGTGGCAACCTTTGCCAACCCTTCTGGTCTGGAGTCAGTGGGGAACAGTATGTATGCGTCGACGCTGAACTCTGGTGATTTTGATGGAGTCGGCGTGGATGTCTCAGAGGTCGGCAAGCTTGCTGTCGGTGCTCTGGAAATGTCCGATGTGGATATGGCGACAGAATTTACTAATATGATTACGACCCAGCGAGGGTTTCAGGCGAATTCACGTATTATCACCACATCCGATTCCATGCTGGAGGAATTGGTAAACCTGAAACGATAATAGATAAATGTATTTTGTAACAGCCCGGCGGCATGGATCTGGTCCTCCGCCGGACCGGTGAAAGAGACAGATCGGAATGGGTGGCCTGTGGTCACCCATTTCCCTGTCATTTCAGGAAGAGGCAGAGAAAGAGGGGAGCATATGATCGATGTCACCAGAATGAACGGAACTACGCTGACGATCAACAACGATCTGATTGAGACGGTGGAGGAAATGCCGGATACAGTAATCACTCTGACCACCGGAAAAAAAATAATTGTAAAAGAAAGTAGACAAGACGTAAAAAATTTAGTAAAATTGTTTAAGAAAGAAATAAATTGTAATTTATAAGGTGGTGTAATTGTGGATATTGCAACAATTATAGGTATTGTAGGCTGTGCGGGCGCCGTTGTGTATGGTATCGTGTCCGGTGACCAGGGCTTTGCAGCCCTAGAGAACTTCTGGGATTTCTCTTCATTCCTTATCGTTATTGTGGGATGTCTGATGTGTATGATGACCATGTCGGAGAATATCGGGGATTTTGTTGGGAAACTGAAGTCCTTTCTTCTCACGACCAAGGTGTCGGAGAGCTCCGAGGGGGATGTCATACATAAAATCATTGATCTGGCTAATGTGGCCAGAAAAGAAGGTCTTCTGCAGCTGGAAGAGGCGGCAGAGGGCATTGATGATGAGTTTCTTAAGAAGGGGATCATGCTGATCGTGGACGGTACGGATCAGGAACTGGTATCCAGCATTCTTGAGACAGAGCTCAACTGTATTGAACAGCGTCACAATAAGATCTGTAATTTCTGGGATGCACTGGCAGCCATGGGGCCTGCCTGGGGAATGATCGGTACCCTGATCGGTCTGATCAACATGCTGAAGCTCCTGGATGATCCAAGTTCCATCGGACCGAATATGGCTGTGGCCCTCATCACGACACTGTATGGTTCCCTGATCGCCAACTGGATCTGTATTCCGGTGGCTACCAAGCTGCGTGCCAAGAACCAGAAGGAGATCATGAACAAAGAAGTGGTCTGCGAGGGAATCCTCTCCATCCAGGCAGGTGAGAACCCGCGTGTAATAGAAGAGAAACTGAAATCGTTCCTTGCTCCTGCTGTGCGCAATGAAGTGCTTGGCGGTGAGGGTGACTCAAAACAAGGTGGTGACGCTTAATGGCCCGAAAAAAACGGGAAGAAGAAAAAGGGATAGAAGGCGGCTGGATCAATACCTTTGCCGATCTGATGAATCTGCTGCTCTGTTTCTTCGTATTGCTTTTTTCGATGTCAACGGTGGATGCGGACAAATATGAACAGCTGGTTACTTCCATGTCTGAGAAGATCAACATCTTTGACGGGGGCGGCAATTCCATCGGGGAGGGTCCTTTCGTCACAGTGGGGACACTGCAGCCGGTTGCCATTTCCCAGTATTTTAATGAATTCGCTACTTCTGGTTCTTCGGATGACGACCAGAACTCGAATCAGAGTTCTGAGTCGGGAAACCAGCCTATCGATGAGAGCACCCAGAAGAAGGTGGAGGAAAAGATGGCCGCAGAGCAGAAGGAACGGACAAAGGCGCTCTATCAGGAAGTGACGGAAGCGGCTAAAAAGAGTAATATAGAAGATGAGATTACGATCAATACCGATAAAAATAACCAGTATGTGCAGATCTCTCTCAATGGCGGAATCCTTTTTGATTCCGGGGCGGCAGAACTGAAGAACTCCGCGAAGACGCTTCTGGGCAAGGTTGGGGATATTCTGAAGATTTATGAGTCGCATATGATCAAGATAGAGGGACATACGGATGATGTGCCCATCACAGGAGGCAGATTCCGCAGCAACCGCTGGCTGTCTACCGCCCGGGCGACCGAGGTGCTGGAGTATCTGGTGGAGAAAAAGAAATTGAAACCGGCTTCTCTCGAGGCAAGCGGACTTGGTGAACATTATCCGGTGGCATCCAATGCGACAGCGAAGGGAAGGGCGCAGAACCGCCGGGTTGAGTTGAAGATCTATACAGATAATAAAAAAGACAGTAAGTAACTTAAATAAGGGGGATTTTTTCATGAAGAAAAACATATTGACCATTGTCATTATGGCAGCATCTATCATTAATCTGATCTTATCAGCAGTTCTGATCTTTTCGGTTATGCCGACGATGAATAAGACCAGCAATCTTATTGACAAAGTGTCGTCGGTGATCGATCTTGAGATTGAGTCCCAGAGCAAGGAGGATGAACTCACTCCGATCCAGGATATGGACAATATTACTGTTACCTATGAGAAGAATGTCAATATCAATCTGCAGAAGGACGCAGGAGATGACACAAATCATTATGCAGTCATCAGCGGTATTGTAGTGTCGCTGGACAAAGAGGCAGACGGGTATTCGGATGTCAAAAAGCTGATGGAGACAAGTACGGTGTATGTTGAAGATATTGTTAAGGAGACCATCAGTTCTTTCACAGCCTCTACCATTACACAGCCGGGTATCAAAGAAGAAGCGATCAAGAGGCTTCAGGAGAGATATGATACAAAGTGTATCGTAGACATTTCCCTGCCGGGATATTTGGTTTCCTGATTTTGTTATATAAAAAAACTCTTTATGTTATCTGAAAAATGTGTTATGATAGAGAAGATGACTGCATAAAGAGAAACGACAGAGTAGTGAGGTGAGATTGGTATGAGCGATGTGTTATCGCAAAATGAGATTGATAATCTGCTGTCGCAGCTCAGCAACGGCGAATTCGATCCGGCAGAGACAGATAATGCGGAAGAGCGGCAGGTAAAGGATTATGATTTTGCAAGACCATCCAAGTTCTCAAAAGAACACTTGCGCACTCTGGTGTTCATATTTGAGCATTATGCCAGATTGTTAGCGACTAATCTTCAGGTACATCTTAGGAAAAATGTTCAGGTGGAGGTTATGCACTCAGAGGCAGCTACCTACCAGGAGTTTTCTAATTCTCTTTCCAATCCGGTTCTGCTGGGAGTGGTGAATTTTGCACCATTGGAAGGGAATGTGATCATGGAGCTGGCCACGGGGCTCGGTTATGCTATTGTTGACCGAATGATGGGCGGCGACGGACAGCCTCTGGATAAGAGCCGGGAGTTTACAGAGATTGAATTGACGATTATTGAAAGGATTCTTGTGATCTGTATCAATCTTCTGGTGGATCCGTGGGAGAGTGTTGTGGAAAATCTGGAGCCCATGCTGGAGCGTGTGGAGACGAATTCGCAGTTTGCTCAGTTTGTCACACCAAGCGAGATGACATCCATTGTCACCATGAGCATCAAGATTGGCAATGTTGAGGGGCTGATGAATGTTTGTATCCCATATGCGGTATTGGAGCCGGTTATTGATAAGGTAAATACGAAATACTGGTATTCTTCTGCTCAGGTGAAGGATGACAGTGTGTACCGCGAACTTCTGGAAGATACGATTCAGAAGGCGAAGATCCCGGTTCGGGCGATTATGGGAAAAAGTGCTATATCAGTAAATGATTTCATTCATTTGCTGCCAGGGGATATTATAAAAGTAAACACCCGGATTGATGATGAGCTGGATGTTTATGTGGGGAATATCAAGAAATTTTCTGCTATTCCGGGAGCCCATGAGGACTCCTATGCAGTAAAAATAAAAACAATATATAGAGAGGAGTAATGCAATGGACGGGATGTTATCGCAGGAAGAGATCAATGCTTTATTAGGCGGTGCAGATACAGGCAGCGGGGCCGAAGACGTGTCAAGTGCGAATTCCGAAGTTATGCTGACTCCAGAAGAAAGTGATGCTTTAGGAGAAATCGCCAATATCAGTATGGGAACCGCAGCTACCACTCTTTCTGTTCTGGTAAATAATCGTGTCGACATTACAACACCGACAGTTACTTATACTACAATGGAAGAACTGGCAGAACGACAGGAAACTCCATGTGTATTCATTTACATTTCGTACCGGGTCGGCCTGGAAGGGAAAAACATGCTGATCCTGAATGAACGGGATGTAAAGATCATTACCGATCTTATGATGGGCGGTGACGGTACGAATCTGGATGCTGAGTTAGGGGAACTGCATCTCAGTGCAATATGCGAAGCAATGAATCAGATGATGGGATCGGCATCTACTTCGATGTCCTCCATGATCAATGAAATGGTGGATATTAGTCCGCCGACTGCTACGAGAGTTGATTTTGGGGAGGAATTCCCAGATGAGTTTAAGAACCTGATCGACCAGACTTTCGTCCAGGTTTCCTTTAAGATGGAAGTGGGGGATTTGGTTGACAGTCAGATCATGCAGCTGTATCCAATGGAATTTGCCCGCCGTGTTTATGAGCAGTTCCGTGGGTCGGCTATGGGTGCGGATGCAGCACCTGAAGAGAGCAGTGCGCCGCCGGCTCCTGAACCGGCACCAGCGCCGGCGCCACAGCCGCAGATGACGGCTCCCCAGCCGGAGATGCAGCCACAGATGGCGGCTCCGCAGATGAATATGGGAGCGCAGCAACAACCTATGGCAGGCATGCAGCCAATGTATGCAATGCCGCCGCAGGATATTAATATACAGCCGGCACAATTCCAGAGCTTTATGCCTGTGCAGAACCTGAATGGGATTGCACCTGAAAATATTGATCTCATTATGGATGTGCCGTTAGAGGTTACAGTAGAACTTGGGCGGACCAGTAAGTCCATTAAGGAAATTTTGGATTTTTCACCTGGAACGATTATCGAGCTGGATAAGCTCGCCGGTGAACCGGTAGACGTCCTGGTCAATGGCAAATTTGTTGCGAAAGGTGAAGTAGTAGTAATTGAAGAAAGTTTCGGTATTCGCGTAACTGAAATTATCAAAGATTAAGTAATGGAGGAGAACAAACAATGGCAAAGAGTGTTTTGATTTGCGACGACGCAGCATTTATGAGGGTTATGATCAAGGATATCCTTACTAAAAATGGCTACGATGTGGTAGGGGAAGCAGAGAATGGTCAGAAGGCAGTGGAAAAGTATCTTGAGACCAAGCCGGATCTCGTAATGATGGATATCACGATGCCGGAGATGGATGGTATCCAGGCACTGAAGAAAATCAAAGAATCAGATGCCGGCGCTACTGTGATCATGTGTTCTGCCATGGGCCAGCAGGCTATGGTTATCGAGTCGATACAGTCTGGGGCAAAGGATTTTATTGTTAAACCGTTTCAGGCGGATCGTGTTCTGGAAGCAGTAAAGAAAGCTGTCGGTTAAAGATGCACTGGCAGAATGTTCTCGAACTTATCGCTGTGCTGATTGTGTTTATCTTTGTGCTGGCGGCCACCTATTATGTTACCAAATGGATTGGCAGGTCCGGTGTAATACAGACGCAGTCGAAGAACATAAAGGTTATTGAGACTTTCAAGATAGCGCAAAACAAGTATATCCAGATTATTCAGCTGGGAGACCGATACTATTCCATCGCTGTGACGAAGGATCATATTACTTTCCTTACTGCGCTGGAAGAAGAACAGCTGGATTTGACCAGTAAGGACAAGGAAGTTACTGTGCTTCCTTTCCGGGATATGCTGGACCGCCTGAATAAAAGGCAGAAAAAAGAAAAATAGAAAAGGTTGGTATTTATGGAGATACAGAAGAAAGGACGTTCTATTTCACTTCGTTATGGTATTCTGCTGGTCTTACTCTGTGTATTAACCTTTTTTTGTAGTACCAAGGTTTATGCAGCTCCCATAAGATCCGGCGGAAATGTAGATGAGATCGAGGGAAGTTCTGCGGGAGAGGTGCAGGATCCCGACTCTCCTGAGGATTTTGAATTAAATATTACTTCAAACGCAGGAAGTTCAAGCTTATCGGCAAGCATGAAAATGGTTCTTGTATTGACAGTGCTGTCAATCGCACCATTTATCCTTATCATGGTGACATCTTTTACAAGGATCATAGTAGTGCTTCATTTTGTGCGTTCTGCCCTGGGCACCCAGACGACGCCGCCAAATCAGGTACTGATTGGTCTGGCGCTGTTTTTGACGTTATTTATCATGTCTCCAGTGATGGCCCAGGTCAATACGGATTGTATCCAGCCCTTTGAGGCGGGGGAGATCACACAGGAAGAGGCATTAAATGAGGGTTTGAAGCCTCTGCGGAAATTTATGTTCCAGCAGACAAACCGTAAGGACATTCGTCTGTTTCTCGAGATTTCCAGACAGAGTGATGATGTGGAGGTCTCGGACGAAAATGAGATACCGACAACGGTACTGATTCCTGCGTTCGTGATAAGTGAACTGAGGACGGCGTTTATTATCGGTTTTTTGATCTATCTGCCGTTCATAGTGATAGATATGGTAGTAGCGTCTACCCTGATGTCCATGGGTATGATGATGCTGCCGCCCACAACGATATCCATGCCGTTTAAGATACTGCTTTTTGTTTTGGCAGACGGGTGGAATCTGGTGATAGGACAGGTTGTGAAGACATTCTACTGACGGGGGGGATAAACAGTGACAGATGCAGAAGTATTAAATATTGCACGGGACATGATCTGGACCATCTTTAAATGTGCGATGCCGCTTCTTCTGGTTTCGCTGATCGTCGGCCTGATCATCAGTATCTTTCAGACCGTCACATCGATTCAGGAACAGACGCTGACCTTTGTGCCCAAGCTAGTGGCAATCTTTTTAGCGATACTCCTGTGCGGGAGCTGGATCATGAACAACTGTGTGGAGTTTCTGCAGGAGCTCTGTAATAAGTTCTCTGTATATACAGGAGGCTGAAGATGGCGTTTACAGTCCAAAACCTGGAGTTTTATCTTCTGGTGCTGGTACGTGTGTCGGGTTTTGTTTTTACCGCACCCGCCCTTAGCTATCAGAGTGTTCCGACTCAGATAAAAGCGGCCCTCAGTATCCTGCTCTCGATCCTTGTGATTCAGACAATACCTGTCGTGGCTGTGAGCTATTCCGGCATAATTGGATTTTCCATGCTGGTGCTAAAGGAACTGATGATTGGTCTAATTCTGGGATTTATGTGTAAGCTGTGTTTCTACATCGTGCATTTTTCAGGGCATGTTATGGATATGGAGATGGGATTGTCCATGGCCACCATGTTTGATCCTACATCCAATATGCAGATTACAGTTACCGGAAATATTTATAATTATTTTGTCTATCTCCTGCTTGTTGTCACCAACATGCATTATTATATTATACGGTCTATTATGGAATCCTTTCAGTATTTCAACATTGGGCAGGCGGTGTTCCGTCTCAGTCTAAAGGATCTTATGATCGACTTTATGGCAGAATATTTTGTCATCGCACTGCGGATCGTCCTGCCGGTGTTCTGCTGTATGCTCCTGATCAATGTGATACTGGGTGTACTGGCGAAGGCGGCGCCGCAGATGAATATGTTTGTGGTAGGTATCCAGATTAAGCTGATTGTGGGAATATTTGTATTGATCCTGCTTGTGCAGACACTTCCCACAGTAGCTGACTTTATCTTTTCGGAGATGCGGGATATATCCAGCCGGATCATAACGATCTTTGCGCCATAAACATGACGAATTAAGGTGATACGATGATTTTAGAATATAATCTCCAGTTCTTTGCCAAGGATGGCGAAGGCGGAGAGAAAACAGAGCCGGCCACACCCAAAAAGCTTTCTAAGGCAAGAGATGAGGGGCAGGTGGCGAAGAGTTCAGATCTGAACACAGCGGTACTGCTCTTTATCCTGTTTGTCTGTCTCAGGCTGTTTGGCGGGTATATGATGGACCGGATTCGCACGCTCTTTACTTTTTCCTACAGCAGTATCAGTGATTATGCCACGGAAGAATTTACGATTGCCAGGTTTATGTCCCTGCTGCAGCATGGCATGATTGAAATCCTGCTGATCCTGCTTCCCATCTTTGCATTGGGAATTCTGGGAGCATTTGTGGTGAATGTGGTACAGGTTAAATGGAAGGTTACCTTTAAACCGATGAAGCCTAAGCTGTCCCGGCTGAATCCCATCAGTGGATTTAAGCGTTTTTTTTCTGTGAATAAGCTGGTGGAACTGCTCAAAGCCATATTGAAGGTGGGGATTCTGTTTTATGTAGTATATTCCTCCCTGCAGGATCAGTGGGGGCTGATCCTCAATATATACCAGCTGGATATCTGGTCTGCGGTCTCGCTCATCGTAGATACGGTGTTGAATGTATCCTTTAAGATTGCGGCCGTGTTCTTTGTTCTTGCCTTTGCCGATCTGTATTATCAGAGACGCAAATTTAAGGAAGATATGAAGATGACCAAGCATGAGGTAAAGGAAGAGTATAAGAATGCAGAGGGAAATCCCCAGATCAAGGGACAGATCAGGAGGAAGATGCAGGAGGCATCCCGTCGTCGTATGATGCAGGCGCTTCCTGAGGCAGATGTTGTCATCACGAACCCGACCCATCTGGCCGTGGCATTGAAATACGACAGGGATGCGGCAGAAGCTCCCGTTGTCATTGCAAAGGGTGCCGATTACCTCGCCCAAAAGATCCGGGAGACGGCGAGGGAAAATCATATTGAGATTGTAGAAAATAAACCGCTGGCCCGGATGCTTTATCACAATGTAGAACTGGGAGACCAGATACCGCCTGAATTGTACCAGATGGTGGCGGAGATCCTTGCCTATGTATATGAGAGGCAGGGAAAGGTGAGTTAATTTGTTGTTAAGAAAATAATCTAGGTTTGAAAATAAAATGAAGAAAGAAAGGAGGAATCGGAAATGAAGAAACAGGACATCGCACTTGGCGTATTTATATTAGTGCCGATCTTATGTCTGATTATTCCGGTACCTCTGTTGCTGCTGGACCTTTTATTTGGTTTGAATATTGTTCTTTCCATGATCATTCTTTTTACATCATTGTTTTCGAAAGAACCACTGGATATGTCCAGCTTTCCAACATTACTGCTGATCATGACCCTGTTCCGGCTCTCGCTGAATGTCAGTTCCACGAGAAATATCCTTCTTTCCGGACAGGCCGGCAACGTAGTTGAGACATTTGGTAATTTCGTCGGAGGCGGCAATCTGATCGTCGGCGCCATTGTGTTCTTTGTACTGATCATTATGCAGCTGCTGGTTATCAATAAAGGTTCCGAGCGTGTATCCGAGGTAACGGCGCGTTTTACACTGGATGCCATGCCTGGTAAGCAGATGGCCATCGATGCGGATCTGAACACCGGAGCCATCACGGACGAGGAGGCAAAGGAGCGGCGGGAGAAGATCCAGGAGGAATCTGCGTTCTTCGGCTCCATGGATGGTGCCACCAAATATGTAAAGGGGGATGCCACAGCCGGCCTGATCATTACTGTGCTGAATTTTGTGGGCGGTATTGCCCTGGGTGTATTGATGAACGGAATGGAGTTTGAGACGGCGATACAGACTTACTCGATTCTTACCATCGGTGACGGCCTGGTGAGTCAGATTCCGTCCCTGATGATCTCTCTCTCCACTGGTATACTTGTGACGAAGGGATCCAAGGATGCCGATGTGGGGCATTTGCTGCAGAGACAGCTGTTCTCCACGCCGAAGGTATTGTATATTGTAGGCGGTGCAGTGATTGGCCTGGGGCTTTTTACCCCGTTAAATATCGTGATATTTACGGGATACGGCGTGCTTTTCCTGATCACGGGGCGCATGATGAAGAATGAGCTTGAGATGGCGGAGACGGACGAGGCCGTGTCGGAGGATGAGGAATCCGCGGAGGAGATCCGTCGTCCGGAAAATGTCAGCTCCCTTCTGCAGGTGGATTCCATCGAGCTGGAGTTTGGCTATGGGATCATACCGCTGGCGGATGTAAACCAGGGCGGCGATCTGTTAGACAGAGTCGTAATGATTCGAAGGCAGATTGCCCTGGAGCTTGGGTGCGTTGTGCCAATGATTCGTCTGCGTGATAATATCCAGCTAAACCCGAACCAGTATCTGATCAAGATTAAGGGGGTTCCGGTGAGTGAGGGTGAGATTCTCTTCGATCACTATATGGCAATGAATCCGGGCTATGTGGAGGAGGAGATTGCCGGCATTCCGACATTCGAGCCTTCCTATCATCTGCCTGCACTGTGGATTACGGAGAGTCAGAGGGAGAGGGCGGAATCTCTGGGATATACGGTGGTAGACCCGCCGTCCATTATTGCTACCCATCTGACGGAGATTATCCGTTCGCATCTTGACGAGCTCCTTACCAGACAGGATGTGCAGAATCTTATTGATAATGTCAAGGATGCGAACCAGACACTGATCGGGGAGCTTGTTCCCAAGCTGCTCAGTGTCGGTGAGATCCAAAAGGTTCTTCAGAACCTTCTGGCAGAAGGGATCTCTATCCGGGATCTGATCACAATATTTGAAACACTTGCTGATTATGCATCATCAACGCATGATACGGATATACTGACAGAATACGTGAGACAGAATCTGAAGAGGGCCATATCGAACCAGTATTTCTTTAGTTCGGAGCCGACGAATGTGGTCACACTGGATCCTAAGGCAGAGCAGGAGATTATGAATTCAGTGAAGCAGACGGAGCAGGGCTCTTATCTTGCCCTGGATCCGGATTATGCACAGCGCCTTCTAACTTCATTGAAAGAGGAAACGGATAAGCTGGAAGAACTCGGAAGAACACCGATCATCATTACTTCACCGATTGTCCGTATGTATTTTAAAAAGTTGACCGAGGAGCAGTTTAAGAATCTGCATGTATTATCATATAATGAAATCGATTCAGATGTGGAACTGCAGTCAGTTGGGATGGTGACAGTAGAATGATTATTAAGAAGTTTCTGGCGAATACAGAGAAGGATGCCATCGAGATGGCGAAAAGGGAGCTGGGCGGCAATGCCGTTGTAATGAATATTAAGAAAGTCCATCCCAGGGGGATGGCCAGACTTTTTGTCCGAAGCAAGGTGGAAGTGACGGCTGCCCTGGAGGAGGAGGTTTCCTATTCCCAGTCGAAGAAGGCGGAGGATAGCGCAAAGGAAAGCAGTTTTGATGTTCTGGCAGGACAGATGCCTGTCCCGCCCATGCCGAAACAGGAGGATGAGGAACAGAGTATACAGGAGAAGTTAAAGAAATTGGAGATGCTTTTAGAGCAGCAGATGATGATCAATACGAATCCAAAGGAGCTGTATCAGGATTCTAGCACGGATACACCGCCTGCACCAGTGGAAGAACCAGTGAAGGTGGTGCCTCCGGAAGACCAGGAGGACGAGAAGACTGTTGCCTGTAAGGAACTGATCCGTCAGCAGCTGGTACAGAATGAGATCGAGGAAGAGATCGCAGACCACATTATGGAGGAGGTAAACCGCTCCCTGCCGATGAATGCCTCTCTGGACCAGATTCTTGCCAGTGTGTACCAGAAACTGATTCTGATGCTGGGACAGACATATCTTGTGGAGAAACCGAAAAAGGATGCCGGGACAAAATTTATCTTCTTCCTGGGATCCACCGGGGTGGGAAAGACCACTACCATTGCCAAGATTGCTTCCAAACTGAAATTGAATAAGAACGCAGAAATTGCCCTGATCACGGCGGACACCTACCGCATTGCGGCAGTGGAGCAGTTGAAGACCTACGCCAATATTTTATCCGTTCCGCTGAAGGTGATATACAGTCCCGGAGAACTTTCGGAGCTGGTGGAAGAGATGCAGCAGTATGAGTACTGTCTGGTGGATACCGCAGGGCGTTCTCATAAAAATAAAGAACAGATCGAGGATATCCGCAGCCTGATCGAGCAGATCCCCATTGCGGACAGGCAGATTTTCCTGGTGCTGAATGCCGGTGCGAAATACAGTGACCTTCTGGAGATTGCTGAAGTATATGCCGCACTGACGGATTATAGTATAATCTTTACCAAACTGGATGAGACCTCTGCAGCGGGGGCGATGATGAATATACATGTCAGAACGAAATGTCCTTTGTCCTATGTGACGACGGGGCAGAATGTACCAGACGATATCAGTGAGGTAAATCCCCAGAAGGTGGCAAAGCAGCTTTTGGGCGGCAGTGCCAAAAATGGATAATTTAGATAGGACGGTGAAAAATGGATCAGGCAGAGGGCTTACGGAATATCATTAAGAAAAAGGACACCCAGCGGGCCAGGCAGCCAGTGGGACAGACTGCGAGAGTGATTACGGTTACTTCCGGCAAGGGCGGTGTGGGAAAATCCAGTATTTCAGTAAACCTGGCCATCGCTCTCAGCCAGAGAGGCAGGCGTGTTGTTGTACTGGATGCCGATTTTGGCCTGGCAAATGTAGAGATCATGTTGGGGATACATCCTGAATATAATCTGGCAGATCTGATGTTTCATGGAAGGAGCATCACGGATATCATTACCTATGGACCGGAAAATGTAGGTTTTATCTCTGGCGGCTCCGGCATTGAGGAGATGGCGAACCTAACCAGGGAACAGGTTTTTCATCTGATACATAAATTAGGCGAGCTGGACCGGCTGGCGGATGTCATCATTGTTGACACGGGAGCGGGGATAGGGAACACGGTGCTGGAATTTGTGGCGGCAAGTTCTGAAGTACTTCTTGTTACAACTCCGGAACCTACTTCGATTACTGATGCCTACGCCCTGTTGAAATCCCTGAATAGGTGTTCTTCCTACAGCTCGGGGCAGACGGTAGTGAAGATGATCGCCAACCAGGTGCGGGACAGCCAGGACGCAAATGAATTATTTAAGAAAATAGGTGTAGTTGTTAATAAATTCCTGGATATTAAAATAGAATATCTGGGCGGGGTACCATACGATCCCAATATGTCCCGGGCAGTGATACGTCAGGAGCCTATCGTTCTGTCTGCTCCCAGATCTGTCACGGCGAGAGCACTGAACGGTCTGGCAGATAAACTGGTATCCCGGGAGCGCAGAGTGGGACAGAGACCCGGCATCATGCAGCTGTTTTCCAGTGTAATGCAGACGAAATTTAAAAGATAGACCATAGCAGAAGGGAGCTGATATCAGTGAAGATACCTGTCAGTATAGGTGACCGGATTGAACTGACTCATGAGGCGAGTGCGACTCACCGCACACTTTCTAAAAATGTTTATAATAGTCAGCTGTTGGATCTGGACGGCACGGATCTGGCGAAGCTTTCCATGCCTATTTTTGAAAACAGGCTGATCCCGTTGGAGACGGGAGATGAATACCAGCTCTGTTTCTTTACCAGATCGGGATTGTACCAGTGCAGAGGTAAGGTGGAGAAACGATATAAAGAAAACAATATGCATGTTATGGATGTGCGTTTTCTCAGTCAGATAAAGAAATACCAGAGGCGGAATTATTACCGCCTCAGTTGCGATATGGATATAAAATATAGAATGCTTGACCCAGAGGAGCAGAAGGTCCTGCAGCAGCTGGCGGATCAGTGGCCGGATTCGGATGTTCCAAAGGAGGGTATTGTGGAGCCGCTGGATCCCATGGAATTTGAGTGGAACGAGGGAACAGTAGCGGATCTCAGCGGCGGTGGTGTGCGGTTCCGTTGTAAAGACGAATTTGAGCCGGGCATGATAATTGAGATCATTGTACATATTTCTTTCAAAAACAGTAATTTGCCAGTTCATTTTCTACTCAGGGTGATATCCTGTGAGGTTTCTGAAACAGACAGACGCACATATGAGATAAGAGGGAGATTTGAATATCTGAATGAAAGGGAACGGGACATTATTATACAGTATGTATTTGAGGAGCAGAGAAGGCGGTTGAGAAAGGAGTAAGAAGATGGAAAAAAAAGTACTGATAATAGATGACTCTGCACTCATGAGAAGGGTCATATCTGATATAATAAATTCAGATGAGCGGTTGACGGTGGCAGATACAGCCACAAATGGTGTCCATGCGATCGAGAAGCTGAGTCAGGGATCGCGTTATGATGCCATTATAGTTGATATACAGATGCCCAGAATGAATGGTGTAGAGTTTTTGAAAGCGATGAATATGGGAAGGATCCGGATTCCGGTAATCGTTGTCAGTTCTGTGGCCAGTGAGAGTGCGGACGAGACCATCGAGGCTCTTTCCCTGGGGGCTATGGATTTTGTGAAGAAACCTAGCGTTTCCATGGGACTGGAATTCAGGGAATTCCAGAATAAGCTGCTCCGAACTCTGCATGTGGCTTGTGGATTGAAGAAATACCGTCCGGAACAGGACAAAGGGTATCACAAACCAACGGAACCGGCAGAGCAAATGAAGGTCAGACTGGCGAAGAGACCACATAAGCCGGCGGCGAAGGGGGAGAAGCTGGTGGTGATCGCCTCTTCTACAGGGGGCCCCAAGGCCCTGCAGTCCGTCGTTCCGTATTTTCCCAAGGATTTTGCCTATCCGGTTGTGATCGTCCAGCATATGCCGGCGGGTTTTACGGCATCTCTGGCAAAGCGCCTGAATGATCTTTGCCCGCTGCCTGTCAAGGAGGCTGAGGATGGAGAGCCCCTGCTGCCGGGCATTGTCTATCTTGCCCAGGGAGGCAAGCAGTGTGAGCTGGTTCAGAAGTCTTCGGGAAAGTATGAATTTTCTGAGAACGACAAACCTCCGAGAGCGGGACTTAAGCCCTGTGCAGATATCTTTTTTGAATCTCTGACAGATACTTCATTTGAAGAGATCAACTGTGCAGTCCTGACGGGAATGGGTGCTGATGGAACAAAGGGGATACAGCTTATCAAGAAGGACAAAAAAGTGAAGGTGGTAGCTCAGAACGAGAAAACCTGTGTTGTGTACGGTATGCCCAAGGCTGCCTATATGGCAAACATTACAGATTATGTAGTGCCACTGGAGGATGTAACAGGTACATTATTGAAAATGATAAAAGAATAGGAGTGTGAAGCAATGGATACGAGTCAATATATGGATTTATTTATTGATGAAACGAAAGAGCATCTGCAGAGTCTGAATGAACATGTTCTGGTGCTGGAGAAGGAGCCGGAAGACGCAGATACCATCAATGAGATTTTCCGTGCGGCGCATACTCTGAAGGGTATGGCAGGAACTATGGGATTTGCCCGGATGCAGCGTCTGACACACGATCTGGAAAATGTTTTTTCAGAGATCAGGAATGGCAATATGAAGGCAAATGCCAAGCTGATCGACGTGCTGTTCCGAGGGCTGGATGCCCTGGAATCCTATCTGGATGTAATCTCTTCGGAGGGAAATGAGGGGACAGAGGATAATCAGGATATCATCGACGACCTGAACAGCCTGCTGCAGGAGCAGAGCGGAGGCGCCCCGGCAGCACCGGAGCAAAAGACTGAGAAAAAGGAAGGAAAACCTCAGGCGGAACAGGAAGAAGAGGACGATGCGCCGGTGGACAGCGAGAGGGCCAAGTACAGCCAGATTCCTATCGGGGAATTTGAGGCCTCCGCCATTGCATCGGCAAGGGCAGAAGGGAAGAATATATACGGTATCACGGTGTATCTCCAGGAGGCATGTATACTGAAAGCGGCCCGTGCATTTCTTGTATTTAAATCGGTGGAGAGCAAGGGAGAGTTGATCAAGTCGGTTCCCACCACGGAGAAGATCGAGGATGAGGAGTTTGATTTTGATTTTAGCTGGATTCTGGCCACGACAGAGAGCAAGGCAGCCATCCGGAAGCTGATCCTGAATGTATCGGAGATTGGTGAGGTTTATATTGGTGATTTTGACTCGCCGTCCCAGCCGGCACCGCAGCCGGAGGTAAAGGAAGAGGAGCATCGGGAAGTCAGTGAGAAACCGGCCGAGCCGGAACCGCAGTCAGCCAAGAAAGCAGAGGAGACACAGTCCCAGGCAAAGAAACAGAAAGCGAAGATGGGAAGCCGTTCTGTCCGGGTGGATATCGACAAGCTGGATGTGCTGATGAATCTTGTCAGCGAGCTGATCATTGCGAAAAATGGTCTTGTTTCTGCCAGCGGCAGTGAATCACAGCCCAGTGAGACGCAGAGTTTCCATGAACAGATCGAATATTTGGAGCGGGTGACTACCAACCTTCATGAGTCCGTGATGAAGGTGAGGATGGTGCCGATTGACAGTGTAGTAAATCGTTTTCCACGTATGATCCGTGATCTGAACCGCAAGCTCAATAAGAAGATGGAATTGTATATGACAGGTGAGGAGACAGAACTTGACCGAACCGTTATTGACGAGATCGGGGATCCGCTGATGCATCTGCTGCGCAATTCTGCCGATCACGGTCTTGAGAGCAATGCTGAGCGCCTCCGTTTGGGCAAACCGGAGGTTGGTTCTATCTTTCTGGATGCATATCAGGACGGAAATAATGTAATCATAGAGGTAAGGGACGATGGAGCCGGCATTGATGTGGAGAAGGTAAAGAAGAAGGCATTGATGAAAGGAACCATCACGGAAAAACAGGCTGAGACCATGACGGATAAGGATTACATAGATCTGTTGTTCCAGCCAAGCTTTTCCACGGCCGATAAAATCACGGATGTGTCCGGAAGAGGCGTGGGTCTGGATGTGGTAAAGACGAAGATCGAGGCTCTGGGCGGCAGTATCAGCGCCAAGACGGTAGCCGGCGAGGGAAGTACATTTACGATCCAGCTGCCTCTTACCCTGGCTATCATACAGGCACTTATGGTAGAGGTGGGAACCGAGAAGTATGCGATTCCGCTCAGCAGCATAAACGGAATTGAAGATATGCCGAAAGAAGAAATCCGCTTTGTCCAGTCCAAGGAAGTGATCCACCTCCGCGGCAGTGTAATTCCGATCCTGCGGCTCCATGAGATACTCAATGTGGACAAACCGGAAGGAGACCCCGATTCACTTGTAATTGTTGTGATCAAGAAGGGTGAGCAGAGAGTCGGCCTTATCGTTGACAGTCTGATCGGACAGCAGGAAACGGTGATCAAGTCGCTGGGACACCATATCACGAACGACAAGCTCTTTAGCGGGGCGACGATTCTGGGTGATGGTGAAGTGGCACTGATCCTTGATACAAATACATTGATTTAGGGGGTGTCGTAATGGATGAATTGGTAAATGAGCTGGAGACAGTAGAAGAGGTTCAATATATCGTAGTAAAGCTTGGAGACGAACAGTATGGGATTGATATTGGATTTGTAGATAATATCGTTCGCCTGCAGCAGATCACAAGGGTGCCGAAATCCCAGCCGTATTTTGTGGGCGTGATCAACCTTCGCGGGGAGGTTGTCCCCATCATGAGTCTGAGAAGGCGTTTTGGCCTGGAGGATGATGAGTATGGGTCTGCTTCCAGAATCATCATTATCCGTCTGGACGATCAGGCACTGATCGGATTTATGGTGGACGAGGTAAAAGAGGTTGTAAATATTGACCCTGCAACGGTGGAGAAACCGACCTTTAAGCTGGATGAGATCAAAGCCTCCTATCTTGCCGGTATCGGAAAGCATGGGGAAAGCCTTATCTCGCTCCTGGACATTCAGGCTGTTGTAGATGAAAATAAGGCGGTATGAAAGATGTAATACGCGTGGGAATGGCAGATTATAAGATCTGCCGTCCCCCTCAGAAAATATTAACCCTTGGGCTCGGTTCCTGTCTGGGGGTTGTGTTGTATGATGCGGCGGCCAAACTGTGTGGTCTGGCGCATGTAATGCTGCCGGACAGCAGATCCATTTCGAACAATGCAAACCGCATGAAATTCGTGGATACCTGTCTCACGGATATGTATCACGAGCTGCTGGTAGAAACTGCCGATCCGAAGAATCTGGTGGCAAAGGTGGCAGGCGGGGCAAAGATGTTTTCGCAGGATTCCACCAATGAATTTCTCAATATCGGCGCGCAGAATTATGTGGCGGTAGTGAGGCAGCTGGCGAAGTTTCGTATCCCCATTATCGCAGAGGATGTGGGAGATACATTCAGCAGGACGATCAAGTTTGATCCGGAGACTGGTATGCTGCTGGTCAAGGCGGTTGGAATCGACCAGTATGTAATCTAATGAACAGGATGAGGTGTGTCAACTATGAAATATAGATATATTCCGGCGGCAGTGATGCTTCTTGCCGGACTGGTATGCTGTATACTCAGTGTGGTACAGCGGTGGCCGGTGATGACCAGCCTGATCGCACTTGTTATAGTGCTTCTGGTTTTTTATATTGTGGGACAGATCGCAGCACAGATCGTCGGGAAGGTTCAGGCAGAGCATCAGGCAATGATAGAAGCGGAACGCAAGCGCATTGAAGAGGAAGAGAGACTGCGTCAGGAGCAGCTGGAGAGAGAGGAACAGGAAGCCAGGGAAGAAGAGAAGAGGAAAAGAAAGCAGTTTATGTCAGAGGAAGAACAGCCCGGAGAGGATGTAGTATAGGGGGATCAGTGAGCCGATGAATGAAGCAGAAAAAAAGAAGCTGTGGGAGCGGTATCAGAAAACTAAATCACCAGAGCTCCGCGAGCAATTGATCCTGGAATATGCTAATGTGGTCAACCTCGTAGCGGGCAGGCTCAGCATGTATCTGGGATATACGGTAGAATATGACGATCTGGTTGGCTATGGTATCTTTGGACTGATTGATGCCATAGATAAATATGATGCAGATAAAAATGTCAAATTTGAGACATATGCCAGTCTTCGCATCCGGGGTTCTATACTGGACCAGATCCGCAAGATGGACTGGATCCCGCGTACACTCAGACAGAAACAAAAGAGAATGGATGCTGCGGCAGTTAAACTGGAAGCTGCCTATGGCAGACCGGCATCGGATGCAGAGATTGCAGAGGAGCTGGGGATCAGCCGGGATGAATATGAGGGCTGGCGTTCGGAGGCAGAATTTACCAATATGGTCTCTCTGGACGACTATCTGGAGCAGGGCAGCGAGGGACGGATGGAGAGTCTCGGCGCACAGTTCCAGCAGCCGGAAAATGCTGTCCAGAGACAGGAGCTTAAGGAAATGCTTGTGGAGGCTTTGCAAAAGCTGACGGAAAATGAACAAAAGGTGATAACATTATATTATTATGAAGAACTCACATTGAAGGAAATCAGCCAGATTCTCAGTGTTTCAGAGTCCCGCGTGTCACAGCTGCATACAAAGGCGCTGCATAAGATCAAAGACCGGCTGGGAGATTCTGTGGATCTGCTGAACTTGTTTTAGAAGGCAGTAAGGGGGATACAATATGGCAGAGAACGGATATTTTGAGCTGATCAGCCAGGAGGGCAATATCCTGCTGAAGGTTTATCCGCCTGAGGCAGAGGGGGAGATGGTCACGACAGAGGACGTCAACCGCTATCTTGATCTTATTTCTTTCCATGAGTTTGACATCGTCGGTGTGGATTCCTACCTGAAGGAGAACGAGTTTGCCCAGCCGCTGCTTCTCGGGACAGGAGAACTCATTCCGGAAAGTGAGAAGTGCGTCATTACCATAGTCAAAGAGGGACTACGGGCACTGGCGCGTTTCTATCCGCCCATGAAAGGCGGTGCGGTGCTGACAGAGAGCGACATTGTCAGTTCACTGAAGCTGGCAGGAGTAAAGCACGGGATAAAGAAGAAAGCGATCCAGCATTTTCTCAGCAATCATGAGTACTGCAGGGACTATATCATCGCCGAGGCAACGCCGCCGGTACATGGACATAATGCGAGGATCCAGTATTTCTTTGATGTAAATGCCACGGCGAAGCCGAAGCTGAATGATGACGGCAGTGTGGATTTTCATCAGTTGGGAAATATTAAGCTTGTCAGTGAGGGAGATAAGCTGGCGGAACTTACTCCCGTGGACAGGGGGCGTCCGGGGATTGCCGTAAACGGCAAGCAGATTCCTCCCCGGAAGGTAAAAAATCTTATGCTTCGTTTTGGCCGCAATATTGAATTGTCTAAGGATCGGTGCCGGATCTATTCCAAGGTTTCCGGTCATGTGACGCTGGTGGAGGATATGGTGCTTGTATCCGATATCTACCAGGTGCCTGCCAATGTAGACTCTTCTACCGGAGATATTGTATATAAAGGGACCGTTCAGGTAACAGGAAATGTCAATACCGGTTTCCGCATTGAGGCAGAGGGCGATATTGTTGTGAACGGTGTGGTGGAGGGCGCCACCCTTATCGCCGGAGGAAATATCGTTCTCAAGCGCGGCATGCAGGGAATGGACCGGGGAGAACTGCAGGCAGAGGGAAATATCACGGCAAAGTTTCTGGAAAATTGTAAGGTGAAATGCAACGGCGTCCTGAAAGCCGATGCGATTCTGCACAGTCAGGTTGAGTGCCGGGATAATATAGATGTTCTGGGAAAGAAGGGACTGATCAACGGTGGTCAGATGCAGACATATGGCTCCATCCATGCCACTACGCTGGGTTCCACTATGGGGGCGTCAACAAAGATCGATATCTTATCCGACGTAGATCTGATCAAGAAGGTCAACACTATGAAGGAAGAGATTGAAGAGCTGGAGAAGGAGCTTGGAAAGATCGATCAGATCGCGGAGCTTGTCCGGGCGAAGATCCAGATGAAGGAGGAAGTGCCGGAGGGACAGATGAAATTTATCCGGGAGGCCAGTGTGAGAAAGCCGGAGCTGGCCAGACAGATCCGGGAAAAGAAATACGAAAGGGAGAGCATCCAGACAAGGATCCAGAAACATAAGAATGCCAGTGTCCGCGCTGAGGGTATTGTATATGGCGGGGTAAAGCTGACCATTAAGGATGCGGTGAGGAACATACGTGATAAAGAGTCACATTGTAAATATGTGCGCGAGGGAGCAGATGTCCGTTCAATTGGATTATAGCACATGGAAGGGAGTTGGCAGGAATGATTAACTCGATCGATATTACTACCATGCTGCCGCGTACTGCCGAGGCTGCCGACCTGCAGGGGCGAGAGAACAGCCAGCTGCAGCATGCGATGGATCAGCACGCAGTGCAGTTTCAGAATCTCACGAAACAGGAAGCCAGACAGACCGTGGAGACCCAAAAGAGTGAGACGGAAGAATTTGATATGGACGATTCCTCTGGCGGTGGAGGCGCCGGATCAAGAAACTCCAGAAAAAAGAAAAAGCAGGAAAAAGAGGCCCCAATGGCACCGCGCTCAGACAGTAGTTTTGACATTATGGTGTGACGGGTGGCATAGGGAGGTAAATCATGACAGTATGGGAAGTTGTATTATTAGTGACAGGTTTTATCTGTCTTTGTGCCAGCTTCTTTATTGCGCGTAGGAACGATACATCAGAAGATGAGAACTGGGCTGAACAGTCCTCTTCTTCTGTGTGGACGGAAAAGGAAGAGGAACTGATACGAAACAGAGTGACCTCTCTTCTGGAGGAGGAGCAGCAGAATCTGGTGGATGAGACGATGGAGCAGTTAAATCGTCTCTGCAACGATAAGATTATAGCCATTGATGAGTTTTCCCGGCCGTTATTAGAAAAGATAGAGGCAAATCATCAGGAAGTTGTCTTTATGTATAATATGCTGAACGAGAAAGAAAAGGAAGTGACGAAGATCATTTCCGAGCCTGTTGTGAGAGAGGGGAAACCGGAAGAGAAAGAGAAGACAAAGCCTGTTTCCAGGCAGAAGGTTTCGAAAAAGGAAGCTTCGAAGCAGGAATTACCCCGAAAGGAAATCTCGAAACAGGATAGTCCGGATCGGGAATCTCCCCTGCAGCAGGAATCGGAAACCGTAAAGAGGACATCGGCGGGCCGGACAGCGGAGCCGAAAGGACAGAAGAAGCCTGCGCCAGGGAGAACGGCAGCAGAGCGGCAGCCGGCCATTCCGCCAAAGAGGGGCCAGGGGTCTTCGACACCGGTATCGGGAAAAAAACCGGCGATGCCGGATGGCCGGTCGAAGGATGTCAATGCACTGATCCAGAAGATGCATAAAGAGGGAAAATCGGTGCTGGAGATTTCCAAGGCGCTGAATATCGGCCAGGGCGAAGTGAAGCTGGTGATCACATTATATGGAGGCAGGGGAAGATGAGATTAAAATATTTTCTGCGCGGCCTTGGAACTGGCATTATTCTGACAGCCCTGATTCTCTGCATCAGTTACCGTTCTGGAAAGTCCGGGGAGAGTGTAGTGGACCAGGCAAAGGAGCTTGGAATGGTATTTCCAGAGGGGACGCGGCCGCCGGAAACGGTGCCGGAGGTATCTCTGCCGCCAGCAACAGAAGAACCGGAAGAGAAAGAAAAGATTACCAGCAGCGGAGCCGGTGTTATGGGAACCGAGGCTGAAGAATCTCCGAAGCCGGACTCATCCCCGTCGGCAGAACCTGGGGAGAAGAGCCGGAAAAATACCTTCCGGGTGCGCGATGCGCTGCTCTCAAGTACTGTGGCAGAGGAGCTGAAGGAGGCGGGATTCATCAAAGACGACAAAGCCTTTGACGAGTATATGGAGGAAAATGGATACTCCAAGAAGATCCGAAAGGGAACTTATACGATCCCGAAAGGGGCATCGTATCGGGATATTGCGAAAATCATAACCGGACAGTCAGAGGATTGATCCACAATAGGCAAATAGGCAGGTGGAAGGAATAAAGTTCTTGCAATTTATCGGCCGCTGTGGTAAAATTAACCGGATTGAAAAAATCACACCGGTTGATTTTTGCCATGGTGGTCAATTTTTTGATTGTGGCAGGGACATGACATCGGTGGAAGACAAAACCAAATGGAGGTACGAAATAATGAGCGTTATTTCAATGAAACAGTTACTGGAAGCAGGTGTGCATTTCGGACACCAGACAAGAAGATGGAACCCCAAAATGGCAGAGTACATCTACACTGAGAGAAATGGTATTTATATCATTGACCTTCAGAAATCTGTAGGTAAAGTAGATGAAGCATACAACGCCATCAAAGACATTGCAGCGAATGGCGGCAAGGTTCTCTTTGTAGGTACAAAGAAGCAGGCGCAGGATTCCATTAAGGCAGAGGCAGAGCGCTGCGGCATGTATTATGTCAATGAGAGATGGCTCGGCGGTATGCTGACGAATTTTGGCACGATTCAGACTCGTATTAAGAGACTGAAAGAGATTGAGAGAATGTCAGAGGACGGAACCTTTGATGTTCTTCCAAAGAAAGAGGTCATCAATCTGAAGAAAGAGTGGGCTAAGCTGGAGAAGAATCTTGGCGGCATTAAGGAAATGAAAGATATCCCGGACGCCATCTTCGTAGTTGATCCGAAGAAAGAGCGGATCTGTATTCAGGAGGCTCATATTCTTGGCATTCCCCTTATCGGTATCGTAGATACAAACTGTGATCCGGAGGAACTGGATTATGTGATTCCTGGTAATGATGATGCGATTCGTGCTGTAAAGCTTATCGTGTCCAAGATGGCCGATGCCGTGATCGAGGCAAATCAGGGTGAATCCCTGGCAGATGTACCGGCAGAGGAAGCAGCTGCGGAGGAGACAGCAGAGGAATAATTAGGACTGCATCAATGAAAGAGTGAAGAACCCGGTGCGGTTTAAAGATAGAAAGGTAGGAAATTAGAAATGGCAATTTCAGCATCAATGGTAAAAGAGTTAAGAGAAAAGACAGGTGCCGGAATGATGGATTGTAAGAAGGCTCTTACAAACACAGACGGCGATATGGATAAAGCAGTGGAGTGGCTTCGCGAAAATGGTCTGGCAAAGGCAGAGAAGAAAGCCGGTCGTATCGCAGCAGAGGGTATGGTTGCTGTAAAAGTAAGTGAAGACGGGAAAAATGCTTCTATCGTGGAAGTAAATTCTGAGACAGATTTCGTGGCAAAGAACGAACTCTTCCAGAATCTGGTGAATTCTGTAGCAGCCCAGGCAGTTGAGACCTCCGCTGCCGATCTGGATGCCTTTATGGCTGAGCCATGGATCGAGGATTCCTCTGTGACAGTGGATGAAAACCTGAAGAACATGATCGCAAAAATCGGTGAGAATATGAATATCCGTCGTTTTGAAAAGCTCTCCCAGCCGGATGGTATGATCGTATCCTATATCCATGCAGGAGGCAAGATCGGCGTGCTTGTTTCTGCTGAAACAGACAGTGATGCCGATGAGGTTAAGACCTGCCTGAAGGATGTTGCCATGCAGGTAGCCGCTTTATCCCCTAAGTATACTTCCCGCGATGAAGTTGATCAGGATTATATTGAGAAAGAGAAAGAAGTTCTCTTTGCCCAGGCAAAAACTGAAAAACCAGATGCTGCTGATAAGATCATTAATGGTATGGTAATGGGACGTATCAACAAAGAACTCAAAGAGATCTGCCTGCTGGATCAGGTATTCGTAAAGGCAGAAGATGGTAAGCAGTCTGTAGGACAGTATGTCCAGGCAACAGCAAAAGAGCTGGGTGTCAATATTAATGTCAAGACATTTATCCGTTTCGAGACAGGTGAAGGTCTTGAGAAGAAGGAAGAGGACTTTGCCGCTGAGGTGGCTGCACAGCTTGGATAATTTGCAAAACAGATGAAATAGACGCGTTGGTTACGAGCCACGCACGAGTGAAAAAAGGAACCAATGAGAGTTTGCTCTCAGATGGTTCCTTTTTTGAACGAGTATGCGGCGACAGCCGTGACCCGACATGAAGCAATACTGTCGCAGACAGTTTGCGGAATGGAGGGGCGTGGCGATGAACCCTATAAAACGCTGGGAACACGCATGCTTCCAGCGTTTTTTGCGATTTAGGGGGTATCATAACTTCGTGCAAAATATCGCAAGTTTTTGCAGCAAAGTTGGTCAAAAGTTGGTCAGGATGATGAGCGTCTGCTTTTTTCAATATCATTAAAATCGCTTAAGGCGTAAAAGGAGACAATTATGAATTTAGTAGAAATTGAAACAAAACTGAAAAAGGATGGGGTAATCCAGATACCAGATAAGGAACTGGAGGCAACAGGACTGCATGAGGGAGATGAGATATGTCTTTTGTATTCCACAAAGATATGTTATATTTCAAAATGAATCGTTTTGTAGGTGGAAACAGGAGTTAGAATTTGAGTTACAACGAATATATGATAATAAGCATGATAAATTTATTTGGAGATTACTTACTATCATTCATCAGGGATTTAATGGATGGTCAGATGAGAAGAACTTTAATGAATTAGTAGGTGGACTGCTTACTATTAGAAAGAACATAGATTTATACTATGCACAAGAAGTAGAATCAAAGGAGAAAAGAAAGGATATGGATAAAAAGATATTTGTAAGTCATGCGTCGGCAGATGTTGAATATGTGGAAAAGTTAGTTGACTTATTTATAGATATGGGAGTAAGAGAAGATCAGATATTTTGTACATCTGTTCCTGGTTTTGGAATTCCAGAAGGAGAAGATATATATGATTATTTGAGGAAACAATTTAACCAATACAATTTACATGTTGTCTTTGTGCTTTCAAATAACTATTATCGAAGTGTAGCTTCTATGAACGAGATGGGTGCTGCATGGGCGCTGTATAATAAATATACTATTGTTTTGCTGCCGGGATTTGGATATAAAGAGATTGCTGGAGCGATTAACCCAAGACAAATTGCACTAAAACTTGATGATAGGGAAAAACTTGTGCAAGAGATGTTAGGACAAATCAAAAGAAATTTGGCTGAAGAATTTGAACTTCCAGATATTGCAGATACAAGATGGGAAAGAAAGAGAGATTCGTTTATTAAAGAAGTAAATGAAATTGTTCCACAGTTAATTGATTCTGATTTTGAGTCCAATAATGAAAATGATTTGGAACTGGATGAGAGAGGGTATTACATAAAAAAGAGTGAGAAACAAGCTGGTAAAAACATAAGATATTGTGCAGCATGTTATCAGAATACGGGGAAATTATTTCCGATTACACAAGGTAGTATGAGGAGGGATTTCTTCTGTACATCATCAAACCAACCATTTCCCCTTTTTTTGCCCTCATAAGACTAAAACAAGGGAAAGATTTTATATCATACAGTGCCCACATCAGCAATGGGAAAAGTGCCATCAACAGCAAAGGAGCTGTCCGGGGTGGCAAAACACAACCTGCGGAAATACCGTTCCAAAGAGTATGACAGGGAGAACATCGTCCTGCTCTTTGGCAGCACAAACCTCCTGTGGGATGTGAAAAAAGTCTATCAGGACACTTTTGCAAAGGCACTACAACAATATAACCAAAAGCAGACAAGGACAGACCGACGGATTGATGATTATTTTGAGCATGTATCTGATAAAAATCAGGATATGGCAGTGGAGATTATTTTTCAGTGCGGGGATAAGGATTTCTGGGAAGATGTCTATATGGAAACGGATAAGGAAAAACAGAACAAAGAAAATATCTACAAGGTTTATAATACCCTGCTGGAGCAGTTGCAAAAGGAAATGCCGGACTTCAAGATCGCCAATGCGGTAGTCCATTTTGATGAAGCAAGCCCTCATATGCACGTTGTAGGCGTTCCCATAAGCAGGGGATTCAAGCGTGGGCTGGAAACAAAGGTTTCCAAACGCTCTGTTTTCACTTCGAAAATGCTGGAGAATATTTTGCAAAACCGTTTGAGGAAAACAGCAAGCGTAGAAATGTTTATCCACTTTGGGGTGCTTGTAAAGGAAAAGCAGAAAGGGAAAAACCATGACCTGACCGTTGCGGAATATAAAGTACAGAAGGAAACAAAGTGGCTGGAAATGGTATAGGGATTTCTTGAAGATAAACAGAGCAGGCTTTTTTGATACCAGCCAACATCTGAAACAGGGAGGTGTATGTTTCTGGTTCCAATCCAGAGGACAGCAGGGATCGTAAAATTATTTATGTCCAAACAGGATACAATACTTTGAAGAAGGTCAGGGAATACAATTTTGGATCAACGGGCTACGAAGTTTCCTGGAAAAGTGACAGGGTGCAGATATTTCAGAAATTGTGGGATGAAGATAGACCTAACAATAGTCCGTATATAGATATTTATTTTGATAAATGGAAAAAGGCAGGGGCAGACACCAACTAAAAATTGAGTGGTTAAATGCGAACAGTAATCTTCTATGATAATGTTTGGGCTGAAATCTCTTCATTGGGGAATCAGCCCTTACGTTATTAATAGCAGCACATACCGAGGGACGTCAGGGGCAGGCGGAATTTTCCGTCCGTCAATAAATAAAAATGCTTAAAATCATGTAAAAAAGGGAGATTTTAAGCATTTTTATTTTGTGTTTAAGAGACTATCCTCAGCAGGTATAAAATTATCAAATTTGACATTTTTAGAGGGGATAATCTATTATCATAGCAACATTTAACATACGATGCGCTAACTCTGTGTTTTATTGAAGGTTTGAAGTTTTGGACCTGTTGACAAATTAAAGAAAAATGATCTCCCATATGGTATAATTATTATATTAATTGCGGGAGGTCATTTATTATGATGGGAAAACAGAGTGGACAAATACAAATGATAAAAAAGGCGGCACCCTATTATTCTCACGTTGGAAGAAAATTTATCGATCCAGTTATTCTGATAAAGATGCTGTTGATTGGATATCTCTATAGGATCAAGTCTGAGCGAAGGCTTGAGGAGGAAGTGTCTCTTAACCTTGCATAAGAATAAAGTCTTTACTTCATAACAAAATAATAGTATAATTTTATGAAAAGATTGATATGAAAGACGGTTGCCAGTAATGGCGCAGGAAAGAAAACTATAACAAAATTGAAGGGAGAGAAGATTATGCTTATAAAAGCATCGGCAGCACTGAGAAATGATTATGCATCGATATCTGCACTGGCAAAAGAAACAAAAGAACCCATATATATTACCAAGAATGGGGAAGGCGACTTAGTATTAATGAGCATAGATGCTTTTGAGAAGCGGGAACAGATGCTGCAGTTAAGAGCAAGGGTACTTCAGGCAGAACAGGAACGAATAGATGGAGAGCCGACAATCAGTGTTTCAGAGGCAAGAAAGCGTCTAAGGGAGAGAGCCAGTGAAGCATAGGGTGGAAATTTTGCCTTCCGCATGGGAGGATTTGAAAAAAATAGAAGATTATTATATCCTTCAGTTTGATGTGCAGACAGCATTGAAAGTCAGCGATCATATTTTAGATACCATTGAACGTCTGGAGCAGTTTCCCGATTCCGGTTCGGCTACCCCGGACGATTGGCTGAATGAGCAGGGATATCGGATGGTAATCTGCAAAAAACATATTGCCATATATCGGGTTATTCATGAAACCGTATATGTATATCATATCGCAGATACGCAGACGGATTACACAAAGTTATTTTATGGGTAAGTGGTATTAACAAGATGGCATAAAGAGAGGACAGGAGAGTATAACCATATGTGTAAGGCAGAAGATGATACTTTCGCATCCGATGAGGATATATTAAACATTTCTAAAAGACTGTCCAGACAAAATAAAGAGGCATACGAGGTACTTGCAAAACAAGTGAATCCCCATCAGAACCGGGTAGGAAGTTTGGAAGAACCAACTGAAAATAGATAGGTTTGACCAACTCCGAACCTACCTGACCAACTTTTCGTCTTGACCAATTCAGAGAAAGAAATCACAGGCAGAAAACAGACAAAAGAACCTGACCAATCAAAAAGTTGGTCAACTGTAAATTCCACCAACAGAAAACAACGGAAAAACGCCGGTTTTTTAGGAAAGTTACTAGATCAGCTTGGATAATTTGCAAAACAGATGAATCAGTAAACTTCTGAATGAAATTGATTTACGAAACCCTGAAAATCCCATAGAATGCGCATTTTCAGGGTTTTTTTGCGTTCTAAGGAGAGGTTCATAATTTATCAAAAATTACCGTATTTTGAGTGCCAATTTGGGGGATTTTTTGGGGAAAAGTTGGAGGAAGTGCTATCCCCCAAATGGTGTGTGAAAGTTTGCCTGTTTCTTTTGGGAAAAAGGAGAGAAGTTTGCTTCTTGTTTCTTTTTGTGGGATAGCACTATCCTCCAAATGTGAATGTAAAATGGCGTGTCTTCTCTCAAATTATTATAAGTTATCATATGGAAAATATGGATTGATGAAAAATATGAAATAATTTATAACCCGGATTCTCGAAAACGTGACGATGAATTTTCGCCACGCTTAGCCGAACCCCCTGGATTTTATTGACAAAATCACCATTTAGTACTTGATTAATCCATCGTCATGTTTT
>CAJSYQ010000025.1 GCA_910574015.1 Eubacteriaceae bacterium
CTATATGCGGAGTGAACTGACAGATTCACTACACAAAACATTTGGGTTCAGAACGGATTATGAGTTTATCTCAAAATCTTCTATGAGAACAATTATTAAAGATACTAAGCAGATAAAATCAAAGACATCATAATATAGCACATATCATTACATAAATAAAAACGGCTACACCACCATATTTACGGGGCTTGTAGCCGCTTTTTCACTTTCCAACTGTCAAAGATGGGATTATATAACAAAGGACGTAAAATTGCAAGCAGGAATTTACAACATCATTTTGCAATTAAAACTCCCTTTTCGGAAAACTGTTCCCACTGCTTAACATTTGAAATAAAATGCATATTCTTACGTATAATTACTGGATTTGTACCGGAATTTATCTTAATCCATTCGCAAATACCCATGAATAAAACATTTCTTTTGGAGGTTTTGCGTATTCATAATCAAAGCAGGAGGACGTAGTCTCAATAATGTTTATTGATTGTTCAAGTACTTCTCCGATTGATTTACCCGCAACATCAATTTCAAATTCGTTAATAAGAGGATTTCGCTTAATATTTTTTTCGTTCATCTTTTTCTGTAGTTCAAAATCTATAAGTCCATTATTGGGACGGTTTCTCATCTGTTCTTGAATTTGATGCAAATCACTGCATACGAGTTTTATTGTGATAAAATCAGTTCCTTTAAAAACAATAGGAATATCAGCTGTTCTTAAATCATCAATATCAGAAGCAATTATATTTTTATAACCAAGCCTATGAAAACACATAAGCATTGCCACCTGATTTTCCCAGCAAGTAAGTTCCTCAAGCTCTCCAGTCATTGGCTCGCTGCCATCTCGTGAAATAAAATCAGGTACCATATGCTGTTCTATACATGTCGTTTTATAGTGCTCAAGCAGTCCGTTAGCTAAAGTGGTTTTACCTATACCACTTGCTCCCGTGACAAAAATAAAATCTTTCATATCCTTAACTCCACAAATTTTGATTTATATACTTGATTATAAAATATATGCCTGATGCTTGCAATGCATATATAAGCTCGTTTTCCATGGGTACACAATTCCGAAAAGGGAGATTAAGATCAAGACAATTTTAAACTTCTGATTGCTCACAGCGTTCACTCCAGTTTAAATTTATGCACTTCCTGATTGAGTTCTTCGGAGATCTCCCGATTGCTGCCCGCCTGATCTCCAATTTCCGTCATACTGTCCGTCAACTGCACAGCCAGCTGTGTCGTATCCATTATGCCGGTGGCACTCTCTCCCACGGCAAGACTGATAGCCTGTATTGTCTGCTGCACAAAATCAATATTCTCCCGCAGCTGTTGGCTCTCTCTGGCAAAATCCTGCATTTTCCGGTTAATGGTAGACACATCGTCCTGATAACTCCCGCTTGTGTGCAGCAGCTTTTCATATCCCTGCATCGCCACCTCGTCGATAAACCGGACCATTTTCTGTGATTCCATGGCAAGTTCATTTACAGCACCGATCACTTCCCTGCTGACAGCCTGGATCTGCATCGTTGCCTCGGCAGAATGATTTGCCAGCTCACTGATCTCACTGGCCACTACGGCGAAGCCTTTTCCCGCCTCCCCCGCTCTTGCCGCCTCAATGCTGGCATTCAGGGAGAGCAGATTTGTCTGGCTGGTGATATTCAATATCTCCTGCGTCAGCTCATCAATCTTCTTCACGGAATCTGACTTCTCTATCTTCTGGTTTATGGCATCTACAATTTCCTGCACCTGTACCTTTGCCTCACTCTGTTGTGCCACCGCATCCTCTTTGATCTGTGCGGCATTGCCCAGTATATCCTGGGACATCCGGGTCCCCTCACTGGCTGAATCTGCAATTTCACCAATAAGCTGGTAAATCCCGGATATGGATTCTGTCACATTAGTAAGTGAAGAATCTGTCTCTTCCATGGCCGCACTCATTTCCTGCATAGTAGCCGAGACATCTGCGATGTTATCCTGTGCCCCCATAAGGCTGTCCAAAACCTCTTTGGATGAATGATTGAGATTTTCTGAATTTCGGTTAATATTTTTCATGATCTGGCAGATATAATCTAACAGCGTATTCACACTGCCGGCGATCAGCTCCATCTCATCACCAGACCGGATGTCCAATTTCTGAGTGAGATCACCGCCATTGTTCACCAGATCATACAATTTGCTGTCAACCCGGCGCATATTTTTCATGATTCCCCTTGTGATCAGGATCAGCAGGATCAGGGCAGCGGCAAGGCAGATGACACAGAGCTGAAATACCCGGTTTCGCGAAATCTCCAACCGGGAGACCACACTGCCGGCATCATAATCACATCCCAGCACCCCGGTTATCTTTCCACTGCTGTCTTTAATAGGCTTATATACCGTGATCAGTTCCCCATCCGCTGTGGAATCTATAAAATCCTGGACATAATCCGTGCCGGAAAATACATCGGCAAGCTCTTCATAAGAAACAGAAAATTCCTCTCCCGGCTGATACTGATTGGAAGAGTCATCCGTATCCAGGCTGTAATACACCTTGCTTTTATCCGTATTCAGAATATAAAGGAAAGCGATCCCGCATGTGTCCCGGACTCCCCTCAGCTTTGTGATCAGCTCTTCATAGTGCTCCGATTCTTTTCCTTTGTCAACTAGATCGGCAATCAGATCCCCGTCTATGGCATTCAGGGCAATGCCGGCTGCCACATCGGCACTATCCACTCCCTGTTGGACAAAACCGTCTTTCATTCTCAGATAGGAATTAAACCCGATCACCATACATACAAATACGATCAGCATTCCCACAGGAACTACAATCTTTATACCAATACTCAGTCTCCTGGACCTTCTCTTCATAAATCGATCCCCCTTAATACATTCCCCAACGGTCCACGCTCTGATAAATAGCTCAGCGGCGCCTTTGAACCAGTCCTTTTTTATATATTACTACCATCCGTGTCGTCTGTCAATTCTTCCATTGTCCCTCTCTGCAGCTCATTCATTACTTCCCTCTCCGCCTCTTCCTTGAAGTCCTCAATGGTCTCCTGATTCAGTATCGGCAGATCCTCCAGTGATTCTATACCAAAATATCTCAGAAATTCCTCTGTCGTGGCAAACAAAATGGGCCGCCCTGGCGCGTCCAGACGGCCGGCCTCACAGATCAGTCCATATTCCACCAGCTTATTCACTGCATGGTCACAGGATACCCCGCGGATCTTTTCGATTTCCAGTCTGGTGATGGGCTGCTTGTAGGCAATAATGGACAGGGTTTCCAGAAGGACATCTGTAAGTACGTGCTTTTTGGGGATATGGGCCACTTTGATCAGATATTCATACATCTCCGGTTTCGTGCAGAGCTGAAAAGAGCCATCCAGTTCGATCAGATGGATGCCCCTGTCCTCCTCTTCGTACCGGGTGATCATGCTGCGGATAATTTTTCTCACCGTATCCTCATCGTGTCCTACCGCTGCCGCCAGCCGCTCCAGTTCCACGGTCTCCCCCATTGTGAATAGGATTGCCTCCACCACCGCTTCCAGTTTCTTTATATTCATAAATAACCTCCTGATTTTCCTGTATTCTTTAAGCTGACTCCTCCCGTCCCCTCTGATATGTGATCAGCATATCGTCAAACAGTTTCTCCTGTACGATGCGAAGCTTACCTGTTTTCATCATCTCAAGCACGCTGAGAAAAGTCACAATGACATAGCCTTTGCCGGATCCCCTTTCCAGAAGCTTCCGGAAATAAAAGGTTCCATGCAGCATGGCATATTCTTCCACAAAGATCATCTGATCCTCGATATTGATCTCTTCCTTCTCTATCTCACCAAACTTGCTGCGGATGGGATCGATCTTGTCCACCTGTTTCTGCATAACGGAATCAAATATTTCCTGCAGCTTCGTCAGAGTAACATCCGAAAGCAGCTCGTCGTAATCAATCTCTTCTTTAAATTCTTTTACCTCATCCGGTATGGAGGGCTCCTTAAAGAACACCTTTGCCGCATCATACTGCCTGTCCTTCAGTTCAAAGGAAGCAAATTTATACATCTTATATTCCAGGAGACGCTCTACCAGCTCCTGTCTTGGATCCTCTTCCTCCTCTTCCTCTTTTTCTTCCCTGGGAAGGAGCATTCGGGATTTGATCCGGATCAGAGTGGCGGCCATCACAAGGAACTCGCTCATCAGATCCATATCCTTTGTATCCATCTGACTGACATAGTCCAGATACTGTTCTGTGATCAGCACGATGGGTATATCAAAGATATCCACCTTGTTTTTCTCGATCAGATGCAGCAGCAGATCCAGGGGTCCGTCAAATACCTCCAGCTTCACAGTAAGTTCCAAGCCGTCACCTCCAAAAAAATAGAGCGTATAAAAAACATACACTCTATTGTACCTATTTTTATAGTAAATGGCAAGAAAAAATTTATCCGTAGATTTTCTTCAGATTGTAGGCAGAGGAAAAACCCTCATAGGGCAGTGTACGGTTTTTGAGATAAAATGCCTTCAGCTCTGCCAGCTTTTGTTTTCTCTTTGCGATCTCGGTCCCCACATTTTCTCTTTTCAGAAGAACACCGAAGTTTTCATAACCCGTATCTTTCCCTTTCATGGTGTCCACCATCAGATCTCCCATCTCATAAAAAAAATGGGATATATTATAGAAGTTGTATGGGCAGAGTGTGAGTCCGTTAAAATTATTGAAGCACCACACCTCATCGAAAATCATCACGGATTCCTCCAGCAGGTCGTAAAAAGTCTCCCCCTCATAACGCATCATCTGAGCGGCGAACAGAGGAGCATAGATGACCTGCAGTTCCACACCTTTTTTCTTACAGAGCCGTTCTATCTCACGCAGCGTAAAGACGATCTGCTCCAGTGTGCGGGGCTTCTCAGGGACATCCTGATCCATATATTTAAAATACTTTGCTGAATTCCAGAGAATATAACTGCCATAATTAAAGTTTTCCGCACTGGCAGTGCTATTGTAATACTGGTAATATTTCGTCAGATTCCGCTCTCCGGTGGGAAGGCAGGGATATTTCTCCGCCTTTTCCCCTGTGAGCTCCTCCCACGCAACCGAGGGGTTCATCATGAGAAATTTCATATATTCCGCCATTTTGGATTCGCCGCTTACAATAGCGGGCACCTCATAGATGTCACCGTGGTCTTCCCGGCTGAATTCATGCAGCTCGGAGGTAGAGAGCTGGAGAAGGATCTTCTTCGCCTCCGTATTTTCCAGTATATATTGTACATAAGCAAGATAATCCACAAGATTACCAGAGAGCACCCAACAGTTATAATAATCATAACCGTCCAGTTCTTTCAACTTCTCGGTCCGAAGGGCACCGCCCTTTGAACCACAGACAAGATAGGCGTCATAATTGGGATTAAATTTTTTAATATGCTGCGCTTTCTGCTCCCGCAGATAATCGTTCTCGTCTGCCTCATAGTAATCGCCGCTCTGGCTGCTGAAATATTTATAGGGATCCACAAAATAATTCAGCGACATGATTCCGACGAGAACAAGTACGATCAGGCCCACAAAGGCGGCTGCCCATTTTTTTGAGTTCATCATAAGCTTTATCTCCTTCTGATTTTTTGATACAGTGATCAGAACTGGAAGTACAAAAATTGTACGACCTTATCCATATTGCATATGCAGACAGCAAGCAGCACAGCGGCATACAGCAAATATTTCCAGTTGGTCTTAAAGTACTTATCCACAATCGTCTTCGTTGTGGGGAGGAACCAGCAGATCCCAAGCCCGATAAAGGTCAGCGCAATATTGTACCAGTTATCCGTTAGAAATGCTGTAAGATCAGGCACATTCAGACTATCAACATGAATCAGTCCCTTAAATACCTGCCAGGACTGCCGGAAGTTCAAGGAAACAAACAAAATCCTTGTGAGAACGGCAAAAAGGAAGGTCAGCGGAACGCCCAGCCATGCCGGCGTATCCTTTCCCCTTTTTTTGCGCCAGGATGCTATACATACCAGTGCGCCGTTGATCAATCCCCAGGCTACAAAAGTCCAGCCCGCGCCATGCCAGAAACCGGACACCAGGAAGGTAGCCATGGTAGCCATATAATAATTGCGGTATTTGGTTCCTTTTTTGTATACATTCCGAAATATATAAGAACCGAGGAAACGTGACAGGGTCATGTGCCAGCGCTGCCAATACTCCTGAAAATCCTTTGCCTTATAGGGTGAGTTAAAGTTCTGTGGGATAGAAATATTAAAGAGACAGCCGAGACCGATGGCCATATCGGCATATCCCGAGAGGTCAAAATAATACGACACCGTATACTCGATGGAGTGAAACCATGACTGCAGCATGGGCAGGTCGGTAGTGATGTTGTTAAAAAAAGACTGGGCGTCTGTCGTCAGCGGATCCGCCACCAGCATCTTTTTGGCACAGCCAATGGAAAAGATAAACAGACCCCTCGCCACATTTTGATAGATCAGATGATGATTTTTCGGATTGGCAAACTGAGGAACGATTTCCGCATGATGGATGATAGGCCCCACGATGAGCTGCGGGAAAAAGGTAATAAATAGAAGATAATCCAGCACATCATAATTCTTCGTCTCCCCCCGGAAGGAATCTACCAAAAAGGCAATGAGCTGAAAGGTAAAAAAGGAAATACCGATGGGCAGTATAATATGCAGCAGCTGCAGACGGGAACCTGTCAGCCGATTTATGTTCATAAGGAAAAAGTCAGTATATTTGTAATATCCCAGCAGACCACAGTTTGCCAGGACACCCAGTGTGAGGACAAGCCCCCTCTCAAAACGGTAACGGCTTCCCTGCAGCTTGCTCAGCATATTTCCGATTACATAATTCCCCACTACACTGCCAAGAAAGAAGGGAAAGAAATCCGGGCTTCCCTGGGCATAAAAATAAAAGGATGCCAGAACGAGCCACAACTTGGCACAGGAATGCAGCTTGTAATGATGCAGTACAAAGTATCCAAAAAAAGTAATGGGAAAGAATAATAAAACAAATTCATAAGTAGAAAAAATCATTTCATCAACCAGGCAGTGCCTGCCTCCTCTGTGTATTATTGTACCTGATGGAAATTCCGCGTCTCCAGCCAGACTTTACCAATGTTAAATGATAATTGTGGCATTTTTGTTTTATCTTCCCATTCTCTGCAATTTAATGCAGCTGATCTCCGGAACGTTAAAGAAACGGAATTTAATGTCATGCAGTCCAAGCCCGCGGCTGAGGATCATAAATCTTCCTCTGGACTCATACTGTCCGGCATCGTATTTGGGAAAGAGCCGGAGGGAGGGAGAGATAACGCCGCCTAACAGCGGCAGTCTTGCCATGCCGCCATGGATATGACCGCTCAGGGTCAGATCAGCCCCCCACTCCGCATAGCAGGGAAAATATTCCGGATTGTGTGCCAGAAGTATCGTAAACGCCCCTTTCTTCCGGCTGCCCAGCAGCTCTTCTATGTATTCGGGAGAACACACTCTCTTCTGCCAGAACTTATGATACCAGTATTCTGGCATGTCCAGTCCGGCAATACAAATATTCTCTTTCAAGGATATGGTCTGGTTCTCCAGATACTGTATCCCCATCTCCTGTAATCTTTGCCGGTACTCATGGTGCTCCGTCATACGGATCTCGTGATTTCCCGGTGCGTAATAAATGGGATACCGCTGTGACAGCCGATGGAGAAAGGCCAGTACTGATTCTGTGTTTTTCCCGCCTTTCACCGTCATATCCCCGGCAATACAAATAAAGTCGGGAGAGAGCTGTTGGATTTTGTCCAGAAGCCGGCTGTTTCCCGGCCCGTGTTCACATGCATGAAGATCCGTCAGGAGTACAAGCCTTATATCCTGACGGATGCTGGCGGAGGATACCGTGTAATATTCGGTTTTCAGCGCATAATTCAGAACATATCCATAAATAAGAAATATCAAAAACAGCAGCACGCCGGTCAATATCAGGTATACCATAGCTCCCCCTGTTCTGTGTCCGGCCTTCCGCCGGTTATTTATACAATCCCAGAAACGCAGCAGGCATAAAGTAGCGTCCCTCTAATACCGTGTTCGTGAGAAAAGCAAATTCCTGTGTCGTGAGGTTTTTATACATCGCATATAATATCATGTTCTGGTCATATTTCTCTGCCGTCATCTTTGAGGTAACCTTACGCTTTCCCGCATTAAAATTCATAATCTTTTTACTGCTCTCCCGGTTTCTCCATACATTCCACCTGGTGAGAGAGGCGTCATTGGGATTTCCGTCCCGCAGGAAATTTTTAATATATCGGCGCATCTGCGTAGTCAGCGCCTGTCTTCCTTTTTTGTTTTTCAGGGAAATTACATCTGGCGAATATTCCTTATTGTTTGTATATACCCCTCTCAGAAAATCCCTGCTGGCGCCATGATAAGCCCCGACATACTGACTGTAGAAAGAATCTGTCACACTGGCATTTGTTCCCCAGCGGAAACGAAATGCATAGATCGCCTCATGGCCGGCATCCCGCGATAAAGCTTCTGCTGTTTTTTCCACATTATATGCCGACTGCAGCTGGCTGCCATATTTAATTCCCTTGCCAAGCAGGTTCATGGTGTCAAATACCATCGTATCAAATATCGTATCATAGGAGAAAAACGAGTCATCCCTCCAGGCAAAGGAAGAAAATTCCGTGGCGTCGCTTCCCAGTATAACCGGAACCCGGTTATAGGTCCCCCGGGAAATAACGGAGAACCCCTCCTTCGGCAGGACGACACCATCGGTAAATCCCTGAGGAAATTTATCCATCCTCAGATTAAATGTCTTGTACATCTGGGCGATTTCCTTTGTACTGAGACTATAGAACAGTTCCCTGACTGTGCTGGAAGGAGCCGATTGTATATAACTCAGCGCCTCTGACTTTTTGGCATACAAGCCCCGTTCCACAAGGACAGCCGCAAGCTTTTTCTCTACGGAGCTCTTCCCCTCCTTCGGAGTACTGACGGTCATGCCGCCGCTCAAGATTACCGCCTTGTGGAACAATCCCTGCATCACTGGTGAGATCATGCACATAAGTGTGTCCCGGGCACCGGCTGAAAACCCGGAAAGTGTCACATTCCCGGCATCGCCGCCAAAATTGCCGATCTCATCCCTGACCCAGCACAGAGCCTGTCGGATGTCCAACAGTGCGAAATTGCCGCTGTTCTCTTCCATTGTGCCATTCTGCAGGGCGGGGTGGTTCAGAAAACCAAAGGCCCCCAGGCGAAAGGATACTGTCACGATAACACAGTCCGTCTTCACAGCCAATCCTGAAAAATCGGTATTTGCCGTACCCGAATTGTTACTGCCGCCGTGCAGATAGACCATGACAGGAAGCTCCTTCTCCTTTGAGTAGGGACGGTAAACATTGACATAGAGACAGTCCTCTGTCCCCGTATAGGAATTCCCGGATGCCTTTATTGCTCCTTTTCTTTTGGTCACTGCCTTCTTCACGCCGCTCCATGCCTCTACAGGCTGGGGCGCCCTCCAGCGATTCCCGCCACCGGTGTCCGCGCCGTAGGGGATGCCGTACCAGATCATGGCTGTTCCAGCGCTGTTTTTCGTTCCCTTTACCTTTCCATTCGAAGTAGAACGTATCAGCTTTGGTTTGGACGGCGGCTGGACGGTGACATATAGGGATATCACATTTTTATTCTTTTTATTATAACCGCGGATATAAGTTTTTCCCGCCTTCATGCCGCGGATCCTCTCGTTTTTTATCACCTTAACTGTCTTTGGTGAATCTGACTTCCATGTGAGGGCGGCGCTGTTCTTTTTCTTCTTCTCCTTTAATGAACTGTTTTTAATTATATATTTTATATTTTTAGTTTTTCCCTTCTTCACTGTAAATCCGATCTTCCTGGCTTTCTTCACAGTGGCTGCCTCCAACGATGCGGCGGCAGGACTGTGAAGTCCTATCGTACTGCCTAAAAAGAGGGATAAAATCAGAATGATCACACAGATTCTCTTAATCCTTTTATTCATATTCATCGCTCTCCTGCTGTTCCTGTCATTTGCTTTGTCAACCGCTTAGTTACATTTAAGTATAAATCGTCTTTCCTCCCGCCGTCAAGCAAAATATTTACAGCCATGGCAAAATGCCATGGCAAAAAAACTTATGGTATATTTGCCCGGCATAATTGCCCGGCATAATTGCTCGGCATAATTGCCGTATTATCTTCATATGAATGATATATAGTCAAAGCAGGAGGTCCCAATGAAGAAACTAATATGGTTTACCACCCTTCTTTTCCTGATGTTTCCACTCGCTGCCGCCACCGGATCACGCGCCGAAACAACAGATGCCGGTGCTTCCGGTTCTGCTGTAAATATTTCAGCGAAAGCCGCTGTCCTGATAGAGGGTAACACCGGGGAAATTATTTTTGAGAAGAATAAGGATACGGAACTGGTTCCCGCCAGTATCACTAAGATCATGACACTGACACTGATCTTTGATGCCATCGAGCAGGGGAAGATTTCTCTGGAGGATTCTGTTACAGTCAGCGAATATGCCGCCAGCATGGGCGGTTCCCAAGTCTTCCTTGAGCCCCAGGAAACACAGACAGTCAATACGATGATCAAATGCATCAGTATCGCCAGTGCCAATGACGCAGCCGTGGCCATGGCAGAGAAGATTGCCGGATCGGAACAAAATTTCGTGAAGATGATGAACCAGAAAGCCAAAGAACTTGGTATGAAGCACACCCAGTTTAAAAACTGCAGCGGCCTGGACGATGACATCAAATCTGGACATTTCTCCAGCGCCTACGACGTCGCCCTGATGTCGAGAGAGCTGATTATGGAACACCCACAGATATCCGATTATTCCACTGTGTGGATGGACTCCATCACCCACAAAACGAAAAAGGGTGAGACGGAATTTGGCCTGACCAATACGAATAAGCTGGTGCGGTTCTATGATGGCATAACGGGATTAAAAACAGGTTCCACAAGCAAGGCAAAATATTGCCTCAGCGCCACAGCCAGACGGGATGGACTGAATCTGATCGCCGTCGTCATGGCGGCCCCGGATCATAAAGTCCGGTTCACCGAAGCACAGGCACTTCTTGATTATGGGTTTGCCAACTGCAGTACATATGAGGACGATTATGCCGATATGAAATGGGAACCGATGCGGATCAAAAACGGGATTCCTTCCGAGATCGCAGTTTACCCGAAGACAAAATTTACCCATACCTTTACTTCTGAATACAATGCCGCGGACATAAAAAAGATGGTGAGCTACAAGGATGTGACGGCTCCTGTCAAAAACGGAGACGAGGTGGGTTCCATCATATACACCTACCATGGAGCGGAGATTGGGAGTATGCCCATACTTGCCAGGCAGGATGCGAAAGAGGCCGGATATGTGGATATGCTGCTCCTCTCTCTAAAAAAGATGTTTATGCTTTAAAAAAGCGTCGACTGAAAATCGCGACGCTCCAAGAATCAGCAAGGCTGATTCTTGCTCCGCACAAGACGGTCTTTCCTATAAGATAAAAAGTCCCCAAAGTCCTGTATTATTTCGGACTTTGGGGATCTGATACCGGACTTTATTTCATCTGTTCTATATAGGCATCATGACCGAGCCGGCCAAGCTTTTCTGCCTTTGCCTGTACGCCCTCTTTCATCTCCATTTTATAAGCCTTCAGTGTTTTGCGCAGCTCCGGATCGGCTACGGAAAGGATCTTCGCTGCCAGTATTGCCGCATTGGCTGCCCCGTCGATGGCAACCGTGGCAACCGGGATACCAGACGGCATCTGCACAATGGAATACAGGCTGTCCACACCGCCAAGACTCTTTGTATGAATGGGAATCCCAATCACCGGAAGGTCAAACAGTGCCGCACACATTCCCGGAAGATGGGCTGCCCCGCCCGCGCCGGCGATGATCACCTCAATCCCTCTCTCCTCTGCCTTAGTGGCATATTCTACAAAGATATCCGGCATCCGGTGTGCCGAGATGATCGTCATCTCATATTCAACACCAAACTTTTCCAGCATATCTGCCGCCTTTTTCATAACAGGAAGATCGGAATCGCTTCCCATCAGAATCCCTACTTTACCCATAATACTTTTCCTCCATTATTTACTTATTTCATCTAATACCGCATTTAGGCTCTCTGTCCCGGGGAGGACAAACCGCCCCTGCCGGATCAGAGGTATTGTCTGCCCTGCCTTTGAATGAACAACAATATCCCCCAGTTCATCATACGGTATCGTAATATCCGTATGACAGTTAAAATATGCCTGGGAAATATCCGTGTGGCGCAGGACAGAGCATTCATTCTCCTTCGCCACGATCTCTTTGCCGTCTGGATTGTGCAGAACCACGTCCTCACTCATGGAATAACAGGTATCTCCCACTGCAAAGTGCGGGCCCGTCTTCTCCGCAATAAGGATGGGCAGCTTTGCCTCGATCCCATATTTCCTTCCCATCACAAAGGCCGTCGTATTTGTCCCAATGGCAAATTCGCCCATAGGAAGGGTCTGCCTGTTGTGCAGCACATTTTCCTTAATATATTTCTTATTCTCTTCTTCTGACCCGTAATTGGAACAGGTGTACTCCCTTATCATGCCATCCTCAAATATCAGCTCCAGATCCTTGTAACAGAGTCCGTTGAGATATACCTGGGTCACATGAAGGACGCCCTCCGTCCCAGTGAGCTGGGGGGAAGTGAATACCTCACCCACCGGAATATTCACATCTGCAAGACAATTTTCAAAGTTTGTCTGCTTCTGTGGATCCTGTAAATGATGGAGCATGACTTTCAGATCTGTCCGGTTGCCGTCCCGGCCAGTGACACTCACATATTCCCCCTGGTCCAGCGCATCGATCAGGGCCTGCTGGATTCTCTGATACTTCTGCATATCCAGCGTGTTGACCTCCACCGTCGCCCGGAAGATTTCCTCAAATCGTTCTCCAATATCCGGGATGGGGTAAGCTATGATCGTAAAGCTGTATGAGTCCTGGGGAATATACCGGTTCTGGATCAGGGAAAAATCCCTTGTATATTCCACGGACAGCTTTTCCTGCTCCTTATTGTAAGACGGGCTCTCTTTCTTTGTCTCCGGGACAAACAACTTCTCTCCGAACACTTCGATTACTGCTGGTCCGGCATATAAAGCCGCCTCTTCCTTGTATCTCTCGTAGATTTTCTCCACATATTTCAGCCGTTGCTGTGTCAGCGCTTTGTTCAAAAAGAGAGCATCGTCGTAACGGTGGTCATAGGGAAGCTGCCGGTTCGGTGATGTGCACGACACCCCGTTTCTTCTGGAAAAGATCGGCTTTAACCCCATTTTTTCAAATTGATATACGGCCTGGCGTACCATAGGTTCAAATCCGATGTTATAACGGATCTGCACAGCCTTCTTCTTCGAGAGATCGATCCCTGCAATCTCAAATCCCTTTTGGAAACCTTCTGTATAAGTAGAGGCCATTTCCGTTAATGTCTCTACAGGAAGTCCTGAAAGAAATTCAGACATCCTCATCTCATTCTCCGTAATATGATCCCCGTAACGGTACAGGTAGGCGGGATCCTTCAGGTCGCTGTTCATTACTATGTCATAGACAAGGGATTTCTCCGGGCAGAGCATCCGACGGATATTTGTCTCCATCCGCTCTTCATCATAGTCATGGACAAAATAGTACATTGTCTCTTTGAGACATCGTTCTGTGTCTTCCTCCGTCTGAAGCACGGTTACTGCCTGAAGAAACAGCTCCATCCGGATCGTTACCTCATAGAGCTCCTTCTCATATGCCGGAATAATGGCTTCACGGCACTTTGTATAAAACCAGCACAGGTATTGGCCTGTCTTTTCGCCGAACCTTTTTACCGCATAGGCGGGGTTGGCATAGGATGTATCATAGGCACTGCCCTTCACATCCTGATAGAACTGCCTGTTCAGCCGGACATAATCCGGCGCTGTCTCCTCAAACAGCTCTGCCATCTGGCGAAACAGCCCGGCCGACTGTTGGATGTAATCCGTATAGATTCCCATATCCTCGCTGGCAAGGCCGCTGATCCGTTCCATGCAGAGTCTAAATCTCTCTTCTACCAATTTTTACACTGTCCTTTCTGTCAATATGAGCAGCACGATAAGCCGGGTTCTGTCATTGAGTGATCATCTATCTGGACCTGCTGTTGCCAGCAGGCTCTAGCGACCTACCCGAAAGCACGACGGGCCGCCGTATCGCTCTCTGTTCGGTCTTGCTTCGGATGGGGTTTACATATGCCCTCCCTGTTACCAGAGAGGCGGTGGGCTCTTACCCCGCCATTCCACCCTTACCACGTCATACCGTGGCGGTATATTTCTGTTGCACTTGCCTGGGAGTCACCTCCACCGGACGTTATCCGGCATCCTGCCCTGTGAAGCCCGGACTTTCCTCACCCGTTCCCTTTCGTCTGAACGGGTGCGATCACCTGTGCTGCTCATAATCAGACTGGGCTAATTCAAAAGTATACCACCGCCGATAAATTCACGCAAGATAGAATTTAGCGGAACATCGTGCGGATCGATGGGAATAAAATAATCCAGGAATTTCAGCAGGCGCTGCGCCTCAGCATATTCCTTTGATTCCCTGGGCACCTGAAAGAGAACCGGATCCGCATAGAGCTTCATGGCGGCCAGCTCATAGATCAGTGCCGAATTGAACATGGCATCTGCCTGTTCCTGAAAAGGAAAGATATTCTCCTGTTCTCCCTTTCTCACCGAATCCCACATAGAGATGGTCTTCTGGGCCGAATTTCCCCGTGTCCTGGCGTCCCGAATGATACGCCGGATCAAACGGGCTTCTGATGTGGGAATCCGGTTATGTATATCCAGGTTCAATGTGGTGAGGGCGCTGATATATATCTTAAACTTGTCCTCCTGGGGAATGGCATATGTCAGCTTGTCATTGAGTCCGTGAATCCCCTCGATCACAAGTATGTCACTGTCCCCCAGCTGCAGGACAGGCTTATCATATTCACGGTTTCCCGTAATGAAATTATAAGTGGGCAGCTGGACGGGCTTTCCGACAAGAAGCGCGGTCAGATCCGCATTGAACTGTTTGATATCAATGGCTTCCAGACACTCATAATCAAATCTGCCGTCCTCATCCTTCGGCGTATCCACCCGGTTTACAAAATAGTCATCCAGGGCAATTGGATACGGTGTCAGCCCCAGTGTCTTTAACTGGGTGGACAGACGGTACGAAAATGTGGTTTTCCCGGATGAAGAAGGTCCCGCGATAGTAATGATACGGCATCCCTTTTCCGCAATCTCCACGGCAATATCGCCGATCCGCTTTTCATGCAGCGCCTCCTGTGTCAGCATCAGCTCCTGCATCTTCCCCCGGACGACAGCCTCATTGAGTTCGCCCACGGTGGAAACCTGGAGCTTATTGTGCCATTCATTTGCCATCTGCATCGTCTTGTACTGTTTGATGCTGGGACGGAATTCCGGCATGGTGGTAGGCTCCTGCCGTTTTGGCGCCACAAAGACAAAACCATCTTCAAAGAGTTTTAATTCAAAATAACTCAGGATCGAGGTACTGTAGGGCATGGCCCCATAATAATAGTCTGTAAAATTTCCCAGATCATATACCGTCATCCGGGAATTTCTCCGGTATTCCATGAGTTTGCTCTTCGCCCTCATATTCAGGCTGTCAAAGAGCTGTTTGGCGTCCCTGGTGCGTATCACTCGTTTCTGAAAGGGGATATCCATCTCAACATAGCTGCGCATCCTCTTTTCAATGCGGTCCAGCATCTCCTGATCCAGCACGGCCTTTCCGGTAATCTGACAGAAATACCCGCTGTCAAGGCAGAAATGAATGACCACCTGCTCATATTCTTCCCTTTTCAGTTCTTTATTTACCGCCTTCACAAGCAGCATGGAAAGTCCCCGTATGTAGGCCCGGTTGCCGTCACTGTCCTGGATCGTGCAAAATTCAATCTGGCTCCCCTCTTTCACCTTATGGTAGAGCTCCTGAATCTGCCCGTTTACCCTGGCTACGATAACAGGATATGGATAATTTACCTGAAACCGTCTGCTCAGGTCGTATAAGGTCGTCCCCTCCTCACAATTGATCTGATGATTCTCTACTGTTACGATCAATCTCTCACCTCCTGTAACATTATTATCTATTTTCATCTGCCCTCTGATATAGAGACAGCGTCTCTGAAAGCAGTGCCAGTGTATGGCGCTGCCGGATCAGCCCCGCGGCTGCACCGGAAGTAGTCTGCCTCTCCAGCTCACCGGCGACCCGCTCCGCCTTCTCTCTCTCCTCCAGAAGATAAGAGTAATATACCGGATCCTGTCTTTGGGGCAAAATCCAGCCGTAACGATATTCCGCACCGGTATAATTTCTTACCTCGTCGCTTCGCACCGCCCGGATCGCAGCATACCATTTTCCCCCGTCTCGGCAGCAGCGTTCCTCTTCTATCTGGAAACCCATGGCTGTAAGCTGCCTTCTCACCTCTTCCACATCGGACTGCGGCTGCAGAACAAGAGTCTCTGTCTCTGCAAGAATCTCCTTCCTCCCGTTCAGAATGCTGCAGACCAGCCTGCCGCCCATTCCTGACAACAAAAGCGTATCTGTCTCCCCCGGTCTCAATTTCTCCAGTCCGTCGCTGAGACGGCACTCAATCCTGTCTGACAGCCCCGCCGCCGCAATATTTCTTCTGGCTGCCGATAAGGGCCCCTCTCTTATATCCAGTGCCAGGATCCTGTCGCATATTCTCTCTTCTGCCAGATAAATGGAAACGAAACCGTGGTCGCAGCCAATGTCTGCTATCCTTGACCCCAGCGGTACCAGATCCGCATTCATCTGGAGACGTGCCGACAGCTTCATCAGTCCAGGTAGTCCTTCAGTTTCCTGCTGCGGCTCGGATGCCGGAGTTTCCGGAGTGCCTTGGCCTCAATTTGCCGAATGCGTTCTCGGGTTACCTCGAACTCCTTCCCGACTTCCTCCAGCGTCCGCGCCCGGCCGTCGTCCAGGCCGAACCGCAGGCACAATACCTTTTTCTCCCGCTCCGTAAGGGTGTCCAGCACCTCTACAAGCTGTTCCTTCAAAAGAGTAAAGGCAGCCGCCTCCGCCGGCACCGGCACATTGTCATCCTGGATAAAGTCTCCCAGATGGCTGTCTTCTTCCTCGCCGATGGGGGTTTCCAGTGAAACCGGCTCCTGTGATATCTTTTGAATCTCCCTGACACGTTCCACCGGCAGATTCATTTTCTCGGCAATCTCCTCCGGATAGGGTTCACGTCCCAGCTCCTGGAGCAGCTGTCTCTGCACCCGGATCAGCTTATTGATGGTCTCTACCATATGAACCGGAATACGAATTGTGCGCGCCTGGTCTGCAATGGCTCTTGTGATGGCCTGCCGGATCCACCAGGTAGCGTAGGTACTGAATTTATACCCCTTGCGGTAGTCGAATTTCTCCACCGCCTTAATAAGGCCCAGATTCCCTTCCTGTATCAGATCCAGAAACAGCATGCCGCGTCCCACATAACGTTTGGCGATACTGACAACCAGACGGAGATTTGCCTCAGCAAGTCGTTTCTTGGCATTGGGATCCCCCGCCTCCATCTGCATCGCCAGATCCTTCTCCTCCTCCGCCGTCAGAAGGGGGACCTTACCAATCTCTTTAAGATACATACGAACCGGATCTTCAATACTGACCCCGTCTGGAACAGCCAGTTCAATATTCTCCAGCTCTTCCTCCGTGGGCTCGTCATCCACATCAAGAATAATATCTTCGTCCGCGTCGCTATCCGGAATAATGGCTACAATGCCTTTATTTTCCAGATATTCAAACACCTTCTCGGTTTTCTCCGCGTCCAGTTCTATGCCTTCCTTCACGAATATCTTCTCAATCTCTTCAAAGTCCAGTATATTGTCTTTCTTTTTGGCGGTCTCCACAAGATGGTTCAGAGTCTCCATCAGCTTCTCCTGCTCATCTGCATTCGTATTCTTGTTATCCATGTTCTTCCTCCAATCTTATAACTTGATCTGCAGCGTCTGCAATCTTTTCTTTTCCTCTATCAGTTCCTGTAGTTCTTTTAAATCGGTTACATGACGGCTGCGGTAATCAAGACTGTATTTCTTAATGCTTCGTATCACCTCATTTAGTGCCTTTTTCTGTTCTTCATCCCGGGTGATCTCCTGAAGCTCTTTATTGAAAATGCCCGCTACCAGTGACTGCTCCTCCCTGCTCTGGAATCTGCTTATGATCACAGCTGGTCTTACAGCTCCCTCATTCTGAAACTGTTCATACATCATGCCTGCCACCTGACGGTACGGCTCATCCACAAAGTCCTCCGCAGATATAATATCCTTTGTCCTCTCAAACAGGACCGGGTCATTGCTGAGCCATGTCAGAAATATACCCTGGCTTCTGGCAATCCCATCCTCTCTGTCGTTCCTCACACCCGGCTGTCCCCTCTCCCTTCTCCTCTTCTCATAGTCTATACCAGCCAGCTGCGCACTGTGATATGCCGCCAGTTTCCGAAAATCCTCAATCCTTACATTGTATTCTCTGGCAAATGCCTCCATATAATTATTTCTTTCTATCTCATTATCAAAGGTTAAACATTTTTTGGCCGCTTCATTCATAAATCTTGTTTTCGACTCCGGATCATCCATATCATATTCTTCCCTGACCTGATCCAATTCATAAAAGAAGCTGTTTTTGGCCTGCCGGATCCTTTCCTGAAAGGCCTCTGGAGACAGCCCCCGGATAAATTCATCCGGATCCTTATACGGTCTCATATCGATCACTTTCACCTGAAGCCCGGCTTCTTTCATCATCGGAATGGCCCGCATGGCCGCCTTGACCCCGGCGCCGTCGCTGTCATAACACAGATATACCAGATCCGTATACCTCTTCAGCAGGCTACAGTGCTGGCTGGTAAAGGCGGTCCCCAGTGATGCCACGGCATTGGCAAAGCCCGCCTGGTGCAGTGCGATGACATCCATATACCCCTCACAGATGATCATGGCCGTCTGCCTGCCGTGGACAAAATTCAGCCCGTACAGATTTCTGCTCTTGTCGAACACAAGGGTCTCCGGGGAATTCAGATATTTGGGCTTCGCGTCACCCATAACCCGTCCGCCAAAGGCAATTACCCGGTTATTCCTGTCAAGGATCGGGAACATAACCCGGTTCCAGAACTTATCATAGGGGCCCTTTTTTTCATCGAAAGTGAAAAGTCCCGTCTCCTTGAGGACTGCATCCTGATATCCCTTTTCTTTCATATAGCGGTACAGGCGGGAATCCGAATAACCAAGGCCGAACTTTACGACGGTCTTGGGACTGATTCCCCGGCCTGTGAGATAATCAAAGCCAATCTTTCCTCTCTCCGAACGGAGCTGAGCGTAAAAATAATTTGCCGCCAGCTTATTCACCTGCAGGATCATGTCCCGCATGTCTCGTTTCCGACGGTCCTCCGGGGAACTGCTCTTCCTGGGCAGTTCCATTCCCGCCTTCCCGGCGAGCTCCTCCAGCGCTTCCACAAAAGTCAGATTCTCATATTCCATCAAAAAAGTAAACACGTTGCCGCCGGCACCGCAGCCAAAGCAGTAATACATCTGTTTACCCGGACTCACCGAAAAGGATGCCGTTTTTTCATTGTGAAACGGGCACAGCCCCACATAGCTGCTGCCAGTCCGTTTCAGATTGACATAGGAAGAGATCACATCCACAACATCATTTCTCTGCCGGACCTCTTCCACAAAGTCTTCTTCATAAAACATATGCCCTGTAATTTCCTCCCATCGGATTATAATACTGACCACATTCGCGGCATTGTCAGGTTCTCATATTTCATCACCGCATACCGGTCCGTCATCCCCGCGATAAAATCACAGGCGGCGCGTTCCACCGATGCCCTGCCCGTATGCACAAGCTCTATGTATTCCTCCGGCATCTGTTCCATGTGTCCGATATAGTATTCGTATAGTTTCCGGATCACATACTGTGCCTTGCCCTCTTCCGCTTTGGCGACAGAATTGACATAGACCCGGTCAAACATAAAACTACGAAGCCCGCTAAGAGCCCTTCTCACTGTCTCTGAAAGAATAATATCATTTTTGTCCATGCTGCTGCTGATGAGATCATGTATCAGCGTATTCAGCCTCTCTCTCAGAGTGAATCCAAGTATTTCTGTATACTCCCTGGGGATCTCCTCTTCCCGGATCACCCTTCCCCGGATGGCATCATCAATATCTGAATTCACATAGGCGATCTTATCGCAGATCTGCACGATCTTTCCCTCCAGGGTGGCAGGTTTGCCGGATGTGGAATGATTCCGGATTCCGTCCCTGACTTCCCATGCCAGATTCAGCCCTTGTCCGTCCTTCTCCAGACATTCCACCAGACGGACACTCTGTTCCTGATGGCGAAACCCGCCGGGACAGATCCCTGCCAGCTCTCTTTCGCCGGCATGTCCAAAGGGAGTATGTCCCAGGTCATGTCCCAGCGCTACTGCCTCTGTCAGATCCTCATTGAGCCGCAGTGCCTTCGCCACGGTCCTTGCATTCTGCGACACCTCCAGCGTGTGCGTCATGCGCGTCCGGTAATGATCCCCTGCCGGAGCAAGAAAGACCTGTGTTTTCCCCTTCATGCGCCGAAAAGATTTTGAGTGCAGGATCCGGTCACGGTCTCTCTGATACACGGGACGGATGTCACACGCTTCCTCATAACGGTCCCTTCCCCGGGATTCATCACTATACGCCGCAAAGGGGCTGAGTATTTTATGTTCTCTTTCCTCTAATTGTTCCCGAATCGTCATATTTCCTCCAAATGCATATTTTGAAAAAAATACACTACATAGAGAAAGATACAACATGTAAAAGGAAAATCCTTTTTTTTCTTTCAAAATTGCTGCTATGCCCTTCTTTACTCTGACATTACACCTGCTCTCCCATGATCTTCTGCAGCTTGCGTTTGATTCTGCGCAGCCGTACCTCCACCGTTTTATCACGCATATCAAAAACCTTTCCGATCTGTTTGTATGAAAATTTATAATAATACCGCAGAGCCAGTATATCCCGCTCCTTCTGTTTCAATTTCATCAGAGCAGATTTCAGTTCCTCCAGAGTCTCTTCCTTTATGATATCTTCCAGGGTAGTATCCTCTTGACTGAATATGTATTCATACTGTTCGAAGGAGCACTCCCTGTGTCTGATCTTGAAACGCAGTCGGTTCAGGGAGAGGTTCCTTGTCATTATTATTCCAAGTCCGGTCATTTCATACAAAGACCGTCCTCTGTACAAAGTAAAATTTTCTGCCATCCTGACATAGACATCATGTACGATCTCTTCTGCATCTGGCTGATTCATCAAAATAGATCTGGCAATATATATTAACTGGAGATATGTTTTCTTATACATATCCTCAAAGGATGTTCTGTCTTCCTCTGTTTCCAGCAATATTAAGAATCCCAGCATTGTTTGTCACCTGTCTTTGTGTTCCGGTAAAAATCGGCAACCACCTTTATGATTTCTCTTATTAGTTCTCTCTGCGGCCTGTTCAGGGAATCGTAATGCGATAAAATATCCCTCAGTGCCGCGTCCGGCAGCTCATGGGAGTGGGAAAGGCTGATGGCAATCTCATACTTTACATCACTGATGCCCAGCAGATAATCTGCCGTTACGCCGAAAAATCTGGCGGATTTAATGATCATCTGTTCTCCCATAGGAGTAAGCTGGCGTTCAATCTTACTGATGTTCTGCTGTGTGGTATCAAGTTCGAAAGCCAGTTCTTCCTGTGTCAAATGCCGTTCCACTCTGAGTTGTCTTAATCGATTCATAGAAAAATACTCCTTCCGTCCTTTTTATTCTAATATAGAGTATTTACTATTTATTACCATGTCCTATACATGTATTCACTACAAATCGATGTATTTTTAAAAATTTTATATATTCCTTTGCATATAAAAGAGCAGGAGGTATCTGTTCCGGTCTCCTGCCCTTTTTCAGATTTTCTTTAATCCAAATACAAAATTACTCTTTTTTGTTGTAGTTGATGAGGCATCCTTTCAGGATGATTTCCCTCTCATCGTCCGTCAGGTTCCCCACACGGAGCTCCATTTCCTGCATTCCCTTATTCACAACATACGCCTGAATGAAATCCTTCTTATCGGCAATGGCTGTTCTGATGTTCTTCACAAAAATATAATCCCCTTTGTCAAAGGGAAGCTCCCCGTCGAAGATAAACGGCAGCATACCCCAGTTGATCAGATTGGAACGATATCTCTTTGTGGCATATTCTCTTGCGATATTTGCCATACCGCCCAGTACACGCTGGCAGCTGGCAGCCTGTTCTCTTGCAGAACCGTCGCCTGGTTTCACGGCAAAGATCACACTTCCCACCTCTGTCTCTTCCGGTATGAGATCGAACTGTTTTCTCACTGTCTCATATATTTCACGGAGCTGTCCGTCCTCGGCATAGATATCGCCGCCGGCAATACGTGCCTTCTCTACCTTCTGCACTTCCTTGGCCCTGCCCACATAGGCGGGATCTTTTCTGGACAAAGTAAATTCTGCCAGGCCAAGGGGATTGGAGCGGTAGGATGAGGTCTCACCGGATGGGATCAGTTCATCTGTTGTAGTAACCGGATCGTGGATCATCGAGACTACTTTTAGCAGAACATGTTCCGTAAGAGGCTGCATCTCCGGCCAGTCCACAATATTGGGACCAAATTTGATCTCCACAGATGGATCCGCCTTTCCTGTTCCATCAAAAACACGGTTCTCGTAGATGGATTTGTCAAAATAATATTTCGGTTTAGTAAATTCCATATCCAGATCCGTTGCCGCTGTCAGATATCCTTTATTGGCTGCGGTGGCCGCGATGGAACGGGCGTCCATAAGAGCCACAGAAGCGATCTGTCCGCTGGTGACCTTGGAGCCCTCACGGTTCGGGAAGTTTCTCGTTGAGTGGCGGATACTGAGCCCCTTGTTGCTCGGCACATCACCGGCGCCGAAACACGGGCCGCAGAATGCCGTCCTCACAGTTGCGCCGGTTGCCATAAGATCGGCAATGCGCCCATTCTTAACCAGCTCCATAAAAATTGGCTGGGAAGCCGGATAGACACTTAAAGAAAATTCATCTGCACCAATGGTTTTTCCCCGGAGGATATCCGCCGCATCACACAGGTTTTCATATCCGCCGCCGGCACAGCCCGCGATGACGCCCTGTTCCACATACAGCTTTCCGTCCCGGATCTTATCCGTCAGGCAGAAATCAATCTTATTATTGTCAAGACTTACAAGAGCCTTCTTCTCCACATCCCGGAGGATATCTCCCAGATTGGCATTCAGCTCTTCTATCGTATACGTATTGCTTGGATGGAAGGGCATGGCGATCATTGGCTTCACTTTGGAAAGATCCACCTCTACCACCCCGTCATAATAGGCAACCTGTGCCGGATTCAGCTCTTTATAATCCCCGCCTCTTCCATGGATCTCATAGAACTCCTTCACTGCGCTGTCTGTCCGCCAGATGGAGGAGAGACAGGTGGTCTCGGTAGTCATAACATCCACACCGATGCGGTAATCCACACTCAGGCTGTCAATGCCGTCACCGACAAATTCCATCACCTTATTATTGACATATCCGTTTCCAAATACCGCCCCAATGATAGCAAGGGCGATATCCTGCGGTCCCACGCCTCTCTCCGGTTTCCCGGTGAGATGGATGGCTACTACCCCCGGCATCGGAATATCATAAGTCTGCTCCAGCAGCTGCTTCACGATCTCAGGTCCGCCCTCTCCTACTGCCATGGTCCCCAGCGCGCCATACCGGGTATGGCTGTCAGAGCCGAGAATCATCGCTCCACCGGCAGCCAGCATCTCCCTGGCAAACTGATGGATCACTGCCTGGTGGGGGGGCACATAGATCCCGCCGTATTTCTTCGCGCAGGACAGGCCAAATACATGGTCGTCCTCATTGATGGTCCCTCCCACGGCACAGAGACTATTATGGCAATTCGTCAGAACATAGGGCACCGGGAATTTTTCAAGTCCGGATGCCCTGGCTGTCTGCAGGATACCTACAAATGTAATGTCATGGGATGTCAGTTTATCAAATTTAATCTTCAGATTTTCCATATCACCGGCGGAATTGTGGGAGGAAAGGATGCCATACGCCATCGTCCCCTTCGCCGCTTCTTCTTTCGCTATTTTAACACCGGTTTTATTCTCTATCGCGGCAGGCGCATCGGCTGTATCTGGAACCAGCTCCGTTCCATTGATCAGATATGCGCCGCCATCATATAATGTTACCATAATGCGTCCTCCTTTTAGCTTCATCACTTCATAAGTATACTTGCTTTTATTCCATATTGCAAATAAAATTTTCCGGTATATATTTTACAAATAATTTTTTTGTTAAACTTTTACAATTTTTCTGTTGTCATCCCTATGGAAATAAGTTAAAATAGCTTTTAAAAGACGCCATCCGTGTATCCATGCATCCGATGGCAGATGGGAGGATAAATGCGACATCTAATGAACGCTCTTGACCTGTCCGTCAGTGAGATCAACAGCCTGATCGCACTGTCTGAGACGATCATCGAAGAGCCAACACGATACTCCGAAATTTGTAAGGGCAAAAAACTGGCAACCTGTTTTTATGAGCCAAGCACCCGCACCCGGCTGAGTTTTGAATCTGCCATGCTGAATCTGGGGGGGCAGATCCTTGGGTTTTCCTCTGCCGATTCCAGCTCGGCGGCAAAGGGTGAAAGCGTTTCCGACACGATCCGCGTAATATCAAGCTACGCTGATATCTGTGCCATGCGCCACCCAAAGGAGGGCGCCCCGCTGGTGGCAGCCATGCACTCCTCCATTCCGGTGATCAACGCTGGAGACGGAGGACATAACCACCCAACACAGACACTGACAGATCTTCTTACTATAAAGAACATGAAAGGACATCTTGACAATCTGACCATCGGCATGTGCGGTGATCTCAAATTCGGGCGCACTGTTCATTCTCTTATCGAAGCCATGGTCCGCTACTCCAATGTCAGATTCGTTCTAATCTCACCCGATGAATTGAAAATCCCGGATTACCTGAGAAAGGATACGCTGGATTCCAATGGTATTGACTACAAGGAAGTCAATATTCTGGAGGACGTGCTTCCCGAACTGGATATCCTCTATATGACCCGGGTACAGAGAGAGCGTTTCTTCAATGAAGAAGATTACATCCGTCTCAAGGACAGCTTTATTCTCGACAAGCGGAAAATGAAGCTGGCGCCGGAGGACATGCTTGTTCTTCACCCGCTCCCAAGGGTAAATGAAATTTCCACAGACGTGGATGACGATCCCCGGGCCGCCTACTTTAAGCAGGCGCAGTATGGCGTATACATCCGCATGGCACTGATCATGACATTACTGGAGGTGATTCCTGAATGCTGGAAATAGGCGGTTTAAATGAAGGCGTCGTAATCGACCACATCAAGGCAGGCGGCGCCATGGAAATCTACAGCTATCTCGGACTGGAGAAGCTGGACTGCTCCGTGGCCATTATCAAAAATGCCAGAAGCAACAAAATGGGCAAAAAGGATATCATTAAGATAGAAGGTCCCATCACGGTGAATCTTGATATTCTCGGCGTTTTGGATGAAAATATCACCATCAATATAATCAGCGATAATAAAATTGCGGAAAAGCGGATACTGAATCTGCCGGATATGGTTACCAATGTGATCAAATGCCGGAATCCGAGATGCATCACCTCGGTCGAGCAGGAGCTTCCGCACCGCTTTAAATTGACCGATAAGGAAAACCGGGTATACCGCTGTATGTACTGCGAACAAAAATTCAACAGAAGACGCCGATAAATCCCGGTTCCAGAAAACTTGTTAAGAAGAAAAAATCCACTGCATATCCTGCAGGGCAGCATGCCCCCGGACCAGTGGATTTTTGTTTGGCATATTCAACTGTTTCAGAAAGACGAGGGTTTCTCCCCCCTGGGTCCTCCAGGACGTCCGCCCCCACCGCCAGGACCCTTTCCGCCCATAATGCGGGGTTCCGTGCCAAAGGAGGACGATACTTTGTCCAATGTGATCTCCTCTGTCCGGTCCCCTGCCTTTATGGTATATTTCTTTCCCTTCTCAAGCTCAGGACTGCTAAATACGATAGATGCCGCCGGCCGTTTATTCACGTGGCGGTATAATTCCTTTCCTGTCTCATCCACAATGGATATCTCCGAATCTTCTGCAAAGGGACTGTCAAAGCCATACCGGAAAGAACGCTGGCCGGAATCTTCATCAAAGGTCTCTGCCATACCGGAACTCCCCACAGCCAGTACAACACCGCCCTCAATCCGGCATTTGCCTGCCGTATCCAGTGCGCCGTCACCGTCGGAAGAGGGCCCGTCCACAATGATCTCTCCGCCCTTCACGATCAGATTTCCGTTAGAATCAAGACCGTCACCCTGGGCGTCTACCATAAGCTTTCCGCCCGTAATAATAAGATTGGAAGTCTTTTCCTTATTTGTGCCGTCCTCTTTCCCCTCATCTGCGGACTCATCCTCCTCCTGTCCGGGCCTGTCACCGCCAGGCCGGCCTCCGGGACCACCGCCGGAGCTTTCTGGTCCGCCATTGGCATTGATCCCATCGTCACTGGCTGTAATAGCATGTTCTCCGTCCTCAATGGTAATCTGGTTTGCCTCCAGACCCTCATAGGATTCCGTCACATTAATACGTCCATCCAGAACCTTTAATTCTTCGTTGGCATGTACACCGTCATCGCCGCATCGGATCGTAATGTCGCCGCCGCGGAATACCATATCATCATTGCAGTGAAAACCGTCACCAGATGCCGTCACATGATAGTTTCCCTTCTCCACGGTCAGGTCATCTCTTGAAAAGACAGCCGCCACCTGTGTATCCTTATCACTGCTGACCGATACACCCTCCCCTGCTGTAATGGTATTCACCGCATCCGATCCGGAGGTAAGTATTGTCTCTTTGGCATTTTCCACATGAATGGGGTGTTCCGTTTTATTAGATATCGAAACACCCTCCAGAGAAAGGGTAACTGTCTCCTTATCTCCCACTTTAACATAAATCTGCCCGTCTGTCAGTTGGCCGTCCAGATAATAGACGCCTCCCTTATTGATCATTATTTTCTTTCGGTCCAGAGAGATTCCGGCACCCGAAGCCGTCGTGTTATCTTCTGACAGGTGAATCTGTGCGCGCCCGGCATTGACAGCTCCGGAAGAGCCGGAAGGAGCCGTTGTCTGGCGCCTGCCGTATATCATGCCAAAAACAGCGGCGCCGGCCACCAGTATAAGCAGGGCAGCAAGGGCAATAATCTTTCCTTTCTTCTGCATATAAACCTCCTTATAATGTCATCATTTCGGAGAAATCATTGATAATGATATTCAGGTTGCCATTTCTGGCACGAAGCGCATCTATAAATTCCTTCGGTATTTTTTTATCTGGAAACACGATCCGGTAGGACAATTCAAAAAGAGTTCCCATATTCGTCGTCCGGATCTGTTCCATCTCCGCCTTCACCGTATATTTCTGAAATACTTCATCGAATAGTTCATTGTAGTCAAAGTTTTCGGGAATGGTTATCCTAAGCTGTTTCTCCACCCGTGACGGAACTCCGAAATTCATCCATGTCAGAAGGATGGTCAGAAGGGATGCCAGTATAAAGAATATCACGGCAATACCTATGTATCCCATGCCAAGAGTAAAACCGATGACCATATCGACAAAGATTGCTGATATCTCCCGGGCAGTTCCGGGAATGCTGCGGAAACGGACCAGAGTAAAGGTTCCCGCCACTGCGATTCCCGCACCAATATTTCCATTCACCATCATGATGACAATGGATACCGCCATGGGGAGCAGTGCCAGAGTCAGGGTAAAGCTCCTGCTGTGGTGCTGCCGGAAGGAAAAAACCAGAGCAGTCAGGATGCCCAGTGCAATGGCCGTGATCATGCAGACCAAAAGGGCGGGAAGTGTGATAGGCAGGGTAATAATACTATTTAACATATGTTTGTCCTCTCTGTAGAATATAATTTTGCGCTGGCAGGAAATTGTCCCGCCGCAATATATCGCTGATAACAGGTACCATATTTGGAAAAGGATCCGGGATAGATCCGGCATGTGCTCAGCAGAGATACCATCCATAACGGTACTGAGGCCGGTGTCTTTACCTCCATGATAATGCGTTCCTCCGGCAAAATCGGCTGTCCCTCATCCCCGGCACAGAGATCCAGCTTTTCCCCCCGCCAGCGGATATTCCTGTCAAAGGTAATCCTCAGCCCATTTTCCGGATCCAGTCTCTCTTCCATGGCTATCCGTTCATAGGCAAGATACACCTTGGGAGAGAGCCGGTAACGTTGGAAAAAGCACTGCATCTCCGCCTGTATCTGTGGAGAGACCGTCAGGACACGGCCCTGTGTGATCATGGCCTGTAACTCGTCCCCTGGAGCGGCAATACGGCTTTTGTAAACAACGCCTTTAAATTTTTTCTTAATTTCCGCAAAAATATCATCCGATCTGTCCGGCACTCCGTAGCTGCGCAGACGAAATTTCTCTTTATACACAGGTTTCTCTATGGACCACCGTATCAGATCATATCGATCTGTGTCGTAATATATATTGCATATTGTGTGCAGGCCATACTGGTCTGTCTTCATGTACTGCTGCAGCAATGAAAAAATCTGTTCATACTGTGCCGGTGTAAGCACATATTTTTTTTCATACCGCTGAAAATTGAACTGGACTGCTGGCATTTCCCGCTCTCCTTTACTTCTTCTCTAAATCCCCGAGCTTGTATAAATTATAGGCAAAACTAATGTATTTTCTGTGTACTTTTCTGGTTCAATTGCTAATTTTCAGGACATCACATGCAATTTTCTCGCCAGAAGATAGAGTCTGCGCCCCATAGGAAAATCAAGGAGCTCATCCTTTGTCAGCCCGCCCAGGATCAGAAATGCCATAAAATAAACAAAGACACCCATACCCACAGAGAACAGCGTACAGATCAGATTGGAAGAAACGAGCATGCCAAGCAGCCAGTAAACCAGGGCGATGGCAGTTCCCATCCACACTGACGCCGCAATGGGCGCCAGAAATGTTTTCGTCACCTCCTGACGATACGACGGTACATAACGTTTGATGGCCATCAGGTTCAGGATATATACAACGATGGGAAATGTCACATTCCCAATGATCAGTGCATAAATTCCCACCTCTGTATATTTCAGCAGCAATGCCACCAGTGCCACATGGATCGCCAGGGATACTGCCGAATGGATTACCGGCAGACGCATTTTATCAATACTCTGCAGCGCCCCGCCTGTGACATTGGACAGCGCATAGAAAACAATAGCTGCGGCACCCGTCATCAGCATCCGTCCGCCAAATACATGACTGGGTACTCCCTGCACATACTCGCTGGAATCGAACAGCATTTTCACAATGGGGATTCCAAGAAGTGTGAGGCCCACCGCGCAGGGAATGGCAATGATCATATTGAACTTTATCCCGGAAGAAATATTTTTCTTCCACTGTTTCACATCTCCATTTGTGAAAGCTGCCACCGCACTTGGAATCATGGAAGAGGCCACTGCCGTAGAGATGGCGATGGGAACGCTGCACAAAAGGCGGTATTTGGAGCTGTATATCCCCACCAGGCGGCTCACCGTGTGCTCATCCACACCCCGGTCTCCGTATATGGCACCAAATACTTTATAATCAATCAGACCGCTGATGTTATAGACGGTCTGGGATAGAACAATGGGAATAATGGTAATGATCAGTATCTGAAACAAATAAATACTGGAGTGTGCCCTTGGGTTGGGATCCCGCCGCTCCAGCTTCGCCTGGACCGGACGATAGATCCAGTAGACAAAAAGTACGATCAGAAGTGCTGAAGCCGCCCCCAGACAGGTACCCAGCGTACCGCCTGCCGCTCCCCATGCCGCCTGCTGCAGGCTCTCAGCATTCCATTTCATAAATAGATAGCTGGCTCCTACACTGACAACGGCATTGATCACCTGCTCCACAATTTGTGAAACAGCTGTGGGCATCATTGTCTTCTTACCCTGAAAGAACCCGCGGAACACACCGAGAAGAGCCACAATAAAGACAGTCGGAGCCAGAACGCGAAGCGGAATCTGGACACCTTCGTATTCCGGATATATATTTTTTTCAATAAATTCTGCCCCGAAAAGAAGCAAAAGACAGAAAATACCCCCGGAGATTATGGCAAAGACCATTGCCACCCGGAAGGTCTTTCCGGTATTGCGGTGCTGACGCTTTGCCTGCTGGGCGGAAATTATTTTAGATAGAGCCAGCGGGAGGCTGTAGGAAGAGATGATCAGGATCACATCGTAGATCTCAAAAGCGACGGCATAGATTCCATTTCCTTTTTCTCCCAGTATATTTGACATTGGAATACGGTAAACCATGCCGATAAAACGAACAAGAAGAGATGCAAATGCAAGTACTCCGCCCTGTTTCAGATAATCGGCCCGTCTTTTCTCGTTGTTCGTACTCAATGGAGCTTCATCCTTTCACTTGAATCAATTTTTTGCGGCTTTGGGGATAAACAGCTATGTAAGTCTTTCCTGGATTTATTGCCAGCACGTTCCCGGAAGAATCCCGATACTCCATAGTATTACCCTTCTCTCTGCGCTCCCAGGTTATGGCTGTCTGCTTTCCGTCTGTAAAATAGTAGCCCTTGCCGGAATTGTTTGTCAGCTTCATAGTCTGATAGCCATTCCGGTCAATGTTTGATTCATCGACGAGCTGGATGATAACATTTTTAAAGGACAGCTGCTTCTTATAATACTGATCCATATGCTTCTGTCCGTATTCATATTTTAAATATTTCTTATTCTTAGAATCGTATTTCATCCGGCAGGTGGAATAATTGGAAAAGGGAATGGTAATATTCTTCGCCTTTTTATCGGATGCTGGTTCTGTATCCTGTTCATAAAAAGAAAAATGTGCTGCCCGGGTTCCCTTCTTCTTCAGAGAATACCCCAGCTTCTTTGCCCCTTTGCGGAGCATGGAACCAGATGTAAACACATTGTGAGGTGCCACCAATGTATTCGTCCTGGCATAAGCCACCGGACCGATCCCAGAAAGACCGCTGACATTCTCTGTCTTCAGCTTCTTCATCTTGGATACCGCATATTTAGTATGTCCAAAATGACAAAAAACGGCGTCCCACTCAGCGGCAAACTGCACATAATAATGTCTGGCACTCCGGACGGAACCGATTTTCTTCACTCCGGACACATCCTGATAAACTGCCATCATCCTTGTAATTCCGCCCTCTGCCAAAGCTTCATACACAATATCAGCCTTTGAGGTCCCCATCTGATTCTTAAAGGCATATTCAATATTATTGATCATAACGGCAAAGGCCCGCTGGTTTTCTATCTTTTCATCAATCCACTGACCGGTCATCGTGCTCCTCACCTGACCCAGATGCGGATCCTTTGTCGGGACCGGAGCCGGTGTCTCCACTGCCTCCGCAGCCGGAGCCGATGCATTTTTCTCTGTGGTTTCCTTTCCGTTGTCCTGTTGACGGTAGACGAGATATCCGCCGAAGGCAAACATAACAACGACTGCTGTCGCCAGTACTCCATAAATAATCTGTCTCTGTTTCTGTGTCATCCTATCCTCCCAAATGTCTTCTCTAACGATATATTTGTAACAGTTCCAGGATGTTCCTCTGTTTTTCCTCCATCACGGTCCGCTCCTCTTCCCCTATGTGATCATGTCCAAAGAGATGGAGCATGCTGTGTACCACAAGAAAGGAAAATTCCCTCTGCTCCGAATGTCCGTATTCCTCTGCCTGTTCATGGATCACCTGGGCGCACAGAACGATATCTCCCAGTATGAGTTCACCAGTATCCGGCGAAACCGTCAGGGAACTCAGAAAGGCTTCCCCCTCAAAGTCCTCTGGACTGTTATATTCCATCATAGGAAAACTGAGAACATCCGTGGGGCGGTCCACTCCCCTGAACTGTTGGTTCAACTCATGTATGGACTCCTTGGTCACAATAGACACACTTACCTCCGGCTCATAGGGACACTTCACATAGTCCGACACAAAGGATATCAGCTTGTCCAGCTGTTCCTTAACCGGAAAATGAAATGCATAGCCGCTTTCGTCCTCCACATAAACTGTCATAAATTTCCTTTCCTGTTCCGGCCCCTCCCGCCGGTTCTCCTGTTATCGATCCTCTGACTGCCTGTCCTCTTCTCCGGCTGCCTGCGCGACTCCCTGTATTTCTCTCTGGCGTCAAATTTCTCATAGGCGTGGACGATCTTCTGCACCAGTGGGTGACGGACCACATCCTTATTGGTCAGGCAGCTGAAACCAATTTCCTCCACATCCTTCAATACCAACGCCGCCTGCTCCAAACCGGACTGAGTGCTGAACGGCAGATCCTTCTGTGAAAGGTCCCCTGTGATCACCACCTTGGATCCAAAACCGATCCGTGTCAGAAACATCTTCATCTGAGCCGGCGTCGTATTCTGTGCCTCGTCCAGGATGATAAAAGCATTGTCCAGCGTACGGCCCCTCATATAAGCCAGCGGCGCCACCTCGATCAGCCCCTTTTCCGAGTTTTTCACAAAGGCTTCTGCCCCCATAATCTGATACAGGGCATCGTAGAGCGGACGCAGATAGGGATCCACCTTGCTCTGGAGATCCCCAGGCAGAAATCCCAGATTCTCCCCTGCCTCAATTGCGGGACGGGTGAGAATGATCTTGCCCACATCATCATTTCTAAATGCCTGGATGGCCATGGCCATGGCAAGATACGTCTTACCAGTCCCTGCAGGACCGATACCGAACACCATCATCCTATCCCTGATCTGTTCCACATATTTCTGCTGTCCCAGCGTCTTTGGCTTGATGGGCTTCCCCTGAACAGTAAACCCGATGAGTTCCTTGTCGATCTCCGCCAAAGAAATGTTCATATGATCCCGCTCCAATGATAAAAGATAATCTACATTCTGCTCGGTAATCGTATTGCCGCGTTTGGACAGAGCGATAAGTTCCCCAAAAACATGCTCTGCCTGCCGGATGCGCTCCATTTCTCCCTGCAGCTTCACAGCACCGTCCCGCGGGATCACACTGACCTGCAATTCCTTTTCTATCTTCTTCACAAAACAGTCCAGGCCACCAAATATGTTTTGTTCATGTTCAATTGGTATGTCAAGGACAATCTCCCGATTTTCCATTCTGTCATTCCTCCGTTTTCGATGGCGGCTCCGGCCGATTCACCCTGGCCTCATCCTCTGTCACCGCTCTGGATGACATTTTGCGGCAGAGAAAACTGATCTCCCCCTGCAGGATCCATGTTTTCACATCCTGCTGTTTCATCACCGCTGTATGTGAAGACAATTCCATCCCTTCCTCTGTCAGCTTTTCCATCCTGCGCTGGTACTTGCGCATCCCCTCTTTTTTTAACTCATCCGCTGTATACACAGCATCCACCATCTTATATTTTCTGTATTCCTTTTTCTCCGCATACACCGACACCGGAAGCGGATGAATGATTCTATCCGCACATATTTCAGTAATTATATCATATTCACCCGAATTATCCAACCGTTTAAAGGGATTTTTTAGGGAAATCCTCTGATCCTGCCATTGAAACACCCATTGGGTCACACTATTTCCTGTATACACCTTCTTTTTGTAGTGGGTTTCCACCGGCTCCGAAAAGCTCTGCCGGACAAGGATGCTGATGTCTCCCTTTGCCGCAACTGTCATATATTCTGTAATTTGGTCGCTGTCATCCGTAACCGGTATAACACCGCTGATCAGAATATCCCCTTTCTTTACCTTCTGTCCCCGCTTAACCTTTGCCGTCCCCCGGCTCACCGATATATCCTGTATCGTGCCGTCATACGGCGCCGTCAGATGACATGGTGTCCCCGTCTTCTCATGCTCCACACTCTCCTTCCCTTCCTTAATGGAAATCTTCAGCACACTTCCAATCTCCTCTGCTGAAACCCAACTGATCTCAGGATGAATCTCCCGCAGCCGCTTTTCAATGGCATCGCAGTCCAGACGGCTCCGTTTCATCCCCGGATAGACATCCATCCCCTCCACATCTGCCGACAAGGTCTCCCGGGAAAAGCTTCGCTGCCCGCTATATGTGATTTCCCACAAATAAGAGGATAGGACCATAAGCGCTGTCAAAAAAAAGAGAAAGCCGGAATAAAATGTCCAGTTTCTCCACATCTTCTGTATCTGAAATGGCAGCCCCTTTTTTTTCACCAAATGTGGATGCACGGATGTTCTGGCGCAGAGAGGAACCAGATGGACAAAATCCTTTGCGTACATGCACATATGTATCTTTTCTGCCCGCTGCAGTTTCCAAATATAGATGCCGTGATGCCGGCACATATTGAGAAATCGTTCCAGCGACCCTCCGCATACCTGACATTCGATATATCCCTTCAGCCATTTCAAGCAAACCCCTCCTTCACTATATTGGAATCACCTGTACACTCTGGATATTTCCCAGGATCTTACAATCGTCCTGTGTAAAGCGATCTATGGTCAGATCCACTCCTTCGATCAGCAGCTTTACATGCTTTCCCTGCAGTTTTACGAGAGAGGGGGAATACTCTATTATGGATTTATAATTTTCCACCAGTGCACTCTGGTTTCCATACATACTGACGATGGTGGACCCTTCCAGTATATCTGGAGCAAGATCTAATTTTTCCGATATTTTCTTCATCACAAACCCCAACCAGTGCTTTCTATACAATATATGCAGTTTTGTGAATACGGTTCACCCTAGACGGTGCTGCCAGCGGATGACAATTGCCGCTGTGCATAAACGAAAGGAACCTGTTTTCATAATATATGAAAACAGGTTCCTTTCTATGTGCTATTATTTGAATTTTCTTTTACGAGCCGCTTCAGACTTTTTCTTACGTCTTACGCTTGGTTTTTCATAATGCTCTCTCTTACGAATCTCCTGCTGGATTCCAGCCTTTGCGCAATTTCTCTTGAAACGACGCAATGCGCTGTCCAATGATTCGTTTTCTTTAACTGTTACACTAGACATTGTATCACACCTAACCTCCCTCCAGTTGTAAATTGTGCTTCTAATACAACTGATTGGGTATTTTTTCGCACTAACATAAATTATACCATATTATTTCCATTCGTCAACTGCTTTTTTGAAAAAGTTTATTTAAGTTTGTTGCCCACTTCCACTCAACGCAGCGCCATCTCGATGGTCACCTGATCCTCCCCCGTCACCACAGTTCCAAAAGCCCCGCTGATCAGGGGCATCATAGGTGCCGTATGTCCGATATCCAGATCCATCAGTACCGGCACGCCGAGCCCGCCCAATACTCCTATCACCGCCTCATACTGATCCAATCCCATCACCGGTTCACCAAAAATTCCGGGACGTCCCACCAAAAATCCGCTGGCTCCTTCAAACCATCCAGCCTCTCTCAGATTCCACAGAGTCCGCCGGATATCCATGGTATTCAGTTCGCAGGATTCCAGAAACCAAAGGATTCCATCGTCTCTGTATCTCTCTGCAAATTCCCGTACTCTGTCAAAGCGGGTTCCCGCAAGATTGGAAAGGCAGTCCAGACATCCCCCCAGCAGCCGGCCGGCAAATCGTGTGCCCGTCTCCGCATTTTCACTGTGAAGTCGGAAATCTTCCGTCACATGATAGGGTTCCAGGGGATGATCTTCATCCTTTAAAGACTCCCTCTCCCATTTCTCATAATTATGCAGGGTCAGCTTCCTCCCCTGCAGCAGCTCGCAGGCATCTAAAATGGCGGGATGCCACGGCTCCATGCCAAACGCCGCCGCACAGGGGCCGTATACCGCCGCCGTATCCGTCAGCGTCGTGAGCAGAAAGGTTATGTTGGTATTGTCCGAGTACCCCATAAACCACTTTGCCGGCTCCTCTGCCAGCCGTTGAAAATCAAGATAGGGGAGAATTTCACACATTAACTCCCCGCCGCCGCAGGAGATCACACAGCTGTTCTCCGCATCCTGCATCAGCTGCATCAGCTCCGCCGCACATTTCTCCGGTGTATTACTGATGCCGATCCCCTTATCCATATAACAGTTTGGACCCAGCTTTATCCCAAATCCCCTTTCTTCCCATATCTCAAGAGAATGGTCAAAGGCCGTGCGGTATGGCTCTGTGGCACAGCCGAAAGCCGGTGCCGCAAACCCTATGGTATCTCCCGGCCTGATAAAATTCGGATATCTCATTTTCGCCTCATTTCTGCGCTGCCTATGGCGCCATGTTCATTCCGTTCTCTTACATTCACATCCAATTGGTTAAATGGTATGACGATGCCCTCCTCGTCAAATCTTTCTTTGATCTCCTCCAGCATCTCCCATCTTACGGTCCAGTAATCCTCTTTCTTTACCCAGACATGGATCAGCATGTCCACAGAGCTTGTATTGAGGGCTCCCACTACAACATCCACAGACTCGTCCGGAAGGATCTGGTTCTGTCTCTCGATGATCTCCTTGAGAATATCCCGGACCCTTTTGATATCTTCCGAATAATCTACCGCCACCTCAATGTCGATCCGTCTCTTGTTCTGATCTGTTACATTGATGATATTAGAATCTGCCAGAGCACCATTGGGCATGATCACTATCTTATTGTCTACCATCTGTAGCTTTGTATAGATAATATCAATGCTGATAACCTTTCCCTCCTGGTCCCCCACGATAATATAGTCCCCCACCACAAAGGGCTTGGCAATGAGGATCAGCACCCCGCCGGCAAAGTTCGCCAGGCTGCCCTGAAGGGCAAGTCCCACTGCCAGACCGGCCGAGCCGAGAAGAGCAATAACGGAGCTTGTGGCCAGTCCCAAAAACTGACAGATTGTCAGAATCAATACAAAGTAGAGAGCTATCTTGATGATGGAGAAGAGAAAATTCGAAACGCCCTCTTCCATATTGCTTTTTAAAAAGGATTTTTTTGTAAATTTCAGCACAAGCTTTATTATCTTTGTCCCAAGATAGTACAAAAGGAGAGCGATGGCTAAATGAAGGCACAGATCCAGCGCCTTTGGGATCTTCTCCTGAATATACAGTGGAATAATCATTTCTTTCTCTCCTTCTTTGCCGGCTTATAATATTGAGCGGCCAGATGATAGTAGGAATTCAGCCTGCTCCGGTTATCCTCCGCCTTTACCTGTCCTACCATCTGATCCACAAACCCCTCCAGCTTCTTCATATATTCATCTTCGGTAATCTCTCCCTCCGATACGCCGCTGAGCCCTTTCTCCCAGCTGGCTGTCAGTTTGGGCGAGAGCATGGCCGGCATGGAATAGCGGACGATACTGCAGACCAGTTCTCCCTTCAGCGCTGGTGTGATGATCTGTGTCTTCTTATTCAGATCCAGATAACCAATATGAAACAGCTTTTTCAGGATTTCTGCCCGGGTGGCGCTGGTGCCGATCCCACTTCCCTTGATCTGCGCACGGAGCTCCTCATCCTCAATCAGCTGTCCCGCATTCTCCATGGCCAGTATAATAGAACCAGAGTTATAGCGCTTGGGAGGTGAAGTCTCCCCCTCCTTCACGTTACATTCCCGAAGCTCTACCGCCATACCCTTTTTCAAGCGCCCAAGAATTTCCCTCAACTCATTTGGATCCAGACCGGCATTGTTCTCATTCTCTTTTTCCTCTTCCTCCTCCGAATCCTTTTTCTTTGTAAAAGAATACTGGGAGACCGGAAGAAATCCCTCTTCGATCAGAATCTTAGTGGAGGTAAAAAATCTCTCCTCTTCCGCCCGGACTGTCACGTTCAGCCTCTGCCAGACAGCCGCCGGATAGAAGATACTCAGGAAACGCCTTACGATGACCTCATACATCCTTGCCTGTACCGCAGACAGGGAGTTCAGGGCCCCCAGACCCTGTCCTGTGGGGATAATGGCATAATGATCTGTGATCTGTTTATCATTGACATATCTCGTCTTCTCTAATCCCTTATATGTCTGATTCTCTGAAATGTAGGACAGATACGGTACCGCCTGATCGTATCCCTGCAGCCCGCCGAGATTTTTCCCAATCTCTTTTGCCACCGCACTGGACAGCACGCGGGCATCTGTACGGGGATATGTCACAAGCTTCTTCTCATACAACTCCTGAACGATGGACAATGTCTCATCCGGACTGATCTTAAACAGCTTGGAAGAAAGGTTCTGTAATTCCGCCAGATTAAATAAAAGCGGCGGATTCTTCCTCTCTTTCTTTTTCTCCAGAGTTTCGATGCTTGCTGGTGCCGGCTGTGGTTTCATCAGGTAATCGATCAGGGCAAGGGCATTTTCCTTTTCCTTAAAACCATTCTCTTTATACAGAGCCGGTGAAGCAAAATACCGGGATCCCTCCACGGCCCGCCATTCCCCTTCAAAGCGTTTTCCCTCCAGTTCGAAGGTTCCCAGCACCCGGTAAAACGGCGTCTTGACAAAATTCCGGATCTCCCACTCCCTGGTGACTACCATCCCCAGAACACAGGTCATCACGCGGCCGACAGACACGGAAGTCCATTTCTTATCCTGAAAATTATTGTTTAGCCAGTAACCGTATTTCAGTGACAGTGCCCGTGAAAAGTTAATACCCATAAGATAGTCCTCCTTGGCACGCAGATAGGCGGAATTACTCAGATTATCATATTCACTCATGGGCTTTGCCTCCCGGATGCCTCTCTGGATCTCTTCCTCTGTCTGCGAATCGATCCACACCCGGAGCTTTTTCTTTGTGTCCGGCACCTTCGCCATCTGATCCACCAGGCGGTATATGTACTCCCCTTCCCGTCCGGAGTCTGTGCATATATATATGGTATCCACATCCTCCCGGTTCAGCAGCCCGCTGACTGTGTTGAACTGCTTTCTCACATTGGGGATGACTTCATACAGAAAGTCTGCCGGAAGAAAGGGCAGTGTCGCAAAATCCCACTTCTTCAGTGCCTCATCATATACCTCCGGATAGCACATGGTCACTAGATGTCCCACACACCATGTCACCACGGTATCCTCGGATTCCAGGTATCCGTCTCCCCGGCGGGCATTTACTCCGAGTATCCGGGCAAATTCCTGGGCCACACTTGGCTTCTCCGCAATAAACAACCGTTTCGCCATACTTAAAATCCTAATTCCTCTCCTATCAGAATCACCTTGATGCGACCCTTAATACTGCTCCGCCTGGTGATCACCGTCTGACTGCAGATACAATCCCCGGCCAGACAATCTGTACAGCGGCCATTCTGCGCGCAGGGTGTATTGCGGCCCAGCCGGATGGCATTCGGCGGTGAAGCGATATTTTTTACGCGCCTTAGTCCATCCTCCACATCTGTCACCACTTTATTCATCCCGGCGATGACAAGTACGTTCTCCGGTCCATAACAGAGAAAACTAACACGATTAGCGGTGCCGTCGATATTGACCAGTTCCCCGTCCATGGTGATGGCATTGGTACTCATAATAAAATAATCCGCATTCACGATATTCGCTTTCATAGCCCGCTGCTCCTCTGGGGTTTTTGCCGTCATTCTATCGTATACAATACAGCCGCTCTCACCACTCTGTAGATAATCCATAAGCCCGGTCTCCGTCATGGTCATGGAGCCCCCCCAGGCAGCCGAAACACCCTGGGTAAGAAATTTTTCTTTCACCAGCTCCAGTGCTTCTTCCTTGGTGGCTGCATAATACCCCTCCATGTTTCGAAGAATCAGTTTCTCAATTATTTTCTCTGCAAGAATTTTATAATATGCCGCTTTGCTCTCTAACAATTTTTTCACTCTCCATTTCCCTGTTTTTTATATTTTTCATTACATGCATAGTCATACAATAACCTTGTAATTCCGGATAAGATGTAATATGTACTAACTTCCCATTTATGAAATTCTTCTTGTGTAATACCAGAACGAAAATTCCCATGTGCAATAGAATTTCTGCGATTCACAAGTGCATCTATGTCTGTTTTGTACTCTTCAAAAAGATCTATTGGCAGCCCTAACTTATACAGATTTTTTTGAAGGACAATATACCATAAATTAGATTCCGTATTGACTATACTATCATCAATTTCCAAATCTTTTCCCGAAAATTCATCAAACTTAGATACAAAATCAACACGCCGGTAAAATCTGTGCAGACCAGAATCTTCCGGCAGTTCCCTTTTGAAAACATCACTTTTTCGGTCAAGATTATCGTAAGCATTAAACTCCTTATTCATTGCCGCCGTTTTTAATCCGACCGTCACCATATTCCTAGTGAGTCCCAAAGAATTAATATGTTGAATGTACGTCTGCAGACTAAGTTTTATATATCCTTCTAAATGTGAATACAAGATTAGTACTAAAGCTTTACGATATTGGTTCTTCTTATCTTCCATAATGTAATTTAACTGGTTCTTGAAAAAAGCAATTTCCTCCTGTCGCCATGCCAGGTCACTTTCCAAATTTGCCCTAAATTCATCAGCAGTCAAGTATTTCCTGCACTCCTTCCATAAACAGTCTTATTCTGGTCTTTACCCCATTCACGCTCCCGGTATTATAGGATTTTAAATCCTCTCCAAACTTTATCTCATTGATTCTATTTATTATTTTCTGAGAATCCTTATATTTCAAAATTGGTTCAATTAACTTTGCAATTGGTATGAACAGTCCATCAAAATAATATAAAACAAATTCATTTCTATATGTTCCCCGTTTTGTTTTTCCTGAAAAAGCATCTGCTCCAAAGTTTTCTGCAATATAAGCAGACGTTCTGCTAAAAATTTCCCATTCTTTGTCATAATCAAAGTCCTGTACCCCTGTAGTAATATCTTCAAGATAATTTGTCAGATACTCGGTTACTGGATATTGATAATTATCTATATTATTTTTTATTGCAAGATAACGCAGTACTAATTCCTGTTTAAATTGAGTTTTCTCTTTCTCCCGCCCGATCCTAGAAACTATTTTCTGAAAATGATTATTGACACTGCATTTTTCCAAAAAGTCTATTCCATCCGATCCGAGCAGCCTTACTGTACAATTTCTGATTTCCTGCGCAGACAATAATTCCCCACCGGTATTCAGTCGTTTAAACATATGATATTTAAGAGAATCTTCACTCTCCTTTTTGATTACCTCCATTCTTACAAAGCTTCTCTTAATTTTAATTTGTAAAACCTTAGGCAGGCTATTAAATGTCAAAGAATTTAGTTCTGGAACGATGTCACACCCATGCAGAACCAGTGGTTCCAAATTTTCATCGTCCAGCTCTACCCCTCTAAAATGCAGATAGCTTGATATTCTCTGTAAGCCATCTATTAATTGATAAACTCCTTCCTCCGCTTCTATAACAAAAATAGGAGGTACCGGCATTTCCAAAATCAGAGATTCGATAAAACGAGACTGCTTTTCTGGTTCCCATCGAAACAAACGCTGATAATCCGGAGAAATAGTCAGTTCCTTATTTTGATACATATCATACAACTCATTAAACGACACATCCAGACTCTTCGTTCTGATTTTTACAATCTGACTATCAACATTTTCTATCAAATTATCTAATGCCATTCAAAAACCTCTCTTTCCTAAAAAATAAAATAAGAATCCGAAATATAACAAACCAGGGAGATAATTCTTATCCCCCTGTAAAATAGTCCTATCGTGCAATTTAGTACAACGGATATTTATCTGTCAATGTCTTGACAATAGCTTTTGCTTTGTCCAGATTACCCTGGCGATCATTGATCAGCATGGCGATGGCATGGGCGATCTGGTCCATATCCTCTGTATTCATGCCCCGGGTGGTCACCGCTGCTGTGCCAAGGCGGATACCGCTTGTCACAAAGGGCGACTGCGGATCGTTCGGGATCGTATTTTTATTCGCCGTGATATTGGCCTCGTCCAGCCAATTCTCAACCTCTTTTCCCGTCAGTCCTTTGTTCACCAGATCCACCAGCATCAGGTGATTGTCCGTACCGCCGGATACGATGTCAATGCCTCTATCCATCAGGCCTTTGCACAGAGCCTGGGCATTCGCGATAATATTTTTCCCATATTCCTTAAAGCCCGGATCCAGCGCTTCCTTAAAGCAGACAGCCTTTGCTGCGATCACATGCATCAGGGGACCGCCCTGAGTACCTGGGAAGATGGATTTGTTCAGTTTGTACTCCGTGGCAAATTCTTCCGATGAGAGGATCAGACCTCCGCGGGGACCGCGCAGCGTCTTGTGGGTCGTCGTCGTCGTCACATGGGCATAGGGAATCGGATTTTCGTGATAACCGGATGCCACCAGCCCGGCGATATGAGCCATATCCACCATAAGAAAAGCTCCCACCTCATCGGCGATCTCTCGAAATCTCTTAAAGTCTATTTTCCGGCAGTACGCACTGGCCCCGGCAATGATCATCTTCGGCCTGCATTCCTTCGCAATGCGCTCCACCTCTTCATAGTCGATAAATCCTGTATCATCGACGCCGTAGGGCACGATATTGTAATATGTGCCGGAAATGTTTGCCGGACTGCCATGGGAAAGATGTCCGCCATGGTCAAGGTTCATTCCCATTACTGTCTCACCCGGCTTCACAAGAGCAAAAAATACTGCCATATTTGCCTGGGCGCCGGAATGGGGCTGTACATTGGCATAGGTGCAGCCAAAAAGCTCTTTGGCGCGCTGGCGGGCAAGCTCCTCTACCATATCCACATACTGGCATCCGCCATAATAACGCTTGCCGGGATATCCCTCTGCATACTTGTTCGTCAGAGTGCTCCCCATCGCCGCCATCACAGCTTTGGACACAAAGTTTTCCGAAGCGATCAGTTCAATATGATCGTTCTGACGTCCCGTCTCCAGTTCCATTGCCTCTGCCAACTCCGGGTCGGCATTCTTTACCTCATCAAATGAATACATATCTTTATCTCCTTTTGATTATATTTCGTCTAACGCTTTGCCAATATCATTCCGCATATACTTATTCTCGAAGGAAATTAGTTTTGTCGCCTCATAGGCATTTGCCCTGGCCTCCTTAAGATCCTTCCCCTTTGCCGTCACACCGAGAACGCGGCCGCCGTTTGTAACGATACCCTCATCTGTCTGCTTTGTTCCGGCATGGAACACATAATACCCGTCTTTGTTTTCAAAGTTCTCAAACCCGGTGATCCGTTTCCCCTTCTCATACTGTTCTGGATAACCCTCCGAGGCAAGGACGACACAAACCGCCGCGTTATCTTCAAACTGCAGATCGACGGTATCCAGCCTGCCGTCAATGCAGGCATTCATAACGTCTATCATATCGTTTTTCATGCGGGGAAGGACTACCTGAGCCTCCGGATCGCCGAACCGGGCATTGTATTCCAACACCTTGGGGCCATCCTCAGTCAGCATCAATCCCACAAAAAGGATGCCCACAAAATCTCTTCCCTCTGCCTTCATGGCATCCATAGTGGGCTGATAGATCTTCTCCTCACAAAACCTCTGTACCGGCTCCGTATAAAAAGGGCTCGGGGAAAAAGTTCCCATGCCGCCGGTATTCAGTCCCTGGTCACCGTCCCTGGCGCGCTTATGGTCCTGTGCGCTGGTCATCGGTTTAATATGCGTGCCGTCGCAGTAACAGAGAACGGACACTTCCCGTCCGGTCATAAATTCTTCAATGACGATTTCATTCCCGGCATCCCCAAACTGCTTGTCCAGCATCAGCGTCTTCACTCCCGCCTTTGCCTCCTCCAGCGTATTACAGATCAGTACGCCCTTGCCCAGCGCCAATCCATCCGCCTTCAGTACAATAGGCATCTTTGCCGTCTCCAGATAGGCAATGGCTGCATCCGGATCCGCAAAATTCTCATAAGCTGCTGTTGGAATATTATACTTTTTCATAAGATCCTTAGAAAAAGCCTTGGATCCCTCGATGACCGCCGCATTCTTTCTTGGACCAAACACACGCAGTCCCCGCTTTTCAAACACATCCACAACACCGCCCACCAGCGGATCGTCCATCCCAATTATGGTAAGGCCGATGTCCTCTGCCTCAGCAAAATCAGCCAGCTTGTCAAATTCCATGGCTGCGATATCCACACACTGTGCAATCTGAGCGATGCCAGCATTCCCCGGTGCACAATAAATTTCATCCACCTGACTGCTTTTTGCCGCGCTTGCCGCAATGGCGTGTTCACGCCCGCCGCTTCCTACAATAAGAATCTTCATAGCTTTCCCTCATTTTTCTTTCTTTTTACCAGATTATCCACAATCTCTATTCTGTCATTGGCAATAAGGCAGATCGCCTCAGGAAGAATCTTCCATTCCGCCTGCTCCATCACTCTCTTTTGAAGAGATTCCGGTGTGTCGTCCTCTTCTACCTCAACAGCCTTCTGTAAAATAATAGGACCGCTGTCCGTGCCTTCATCTACAAAATGCACGGTGGCACCCGTCACCTTATTTCCCCTTGCCAGTACACTTTCATGTACCTTCAGCCCATAGTACCCGGCACCGCAGTGGGCCGGAATCAGAGAGGGGTGTATATTGATCATGCGCCCGCTATATGCCCTGACAAGGTTCTCTGGCAGAATAACAAGATAACCAGCAAGCACGACCAAGTCAATCGCCGCCTCTGTCAGTGTCTTAATAAGAGCCTCTCCGAATAATTCCCTTGTCTCATACTCTTTCGGTATCAACACAGCCGAAGGGATATTTTTTCCAGCCGCTCTCTCCAGTGCATACGCCCCGGGTTTGTTGCTCACCACAAGCCGGACTTCTGCATTGGTGATCACGCCGTTCTCTATGCTGTCCAGGACCGCCTGAAGATTTGTACCGCCGCCAGAGACTAGTACCGCTATCTTTAGCATAATGTAATCCCTTTCTCACCTGTTTTGATCTCACCCATAATATAGGGAACCTCGCCGGCTTCCCGGACTGCCTGGACCGTCTTATCCACATCCTCTTCGGCCACTGCCATAATCATGCCGACGCCCATATTATATGTATTGAACATGGCATGCTCCTCCACCTTGCCCTCTCTTGCCAGCATCTGGAAGATCGGCGGCACAGCGAAGCTGTTCTTTGCAATAAAAGCATGCGTCCTGTCATTGAGCATTCTTGGAATATTTTCATAAAATCCGCCGCCAGTAATATGGCTGCAGGCTTTAATCTTCACATCTGCCTCTTTAATGCTGCGAAGAGCTTTGACATAAATCTTTGTCGGTGTCAGAAGGATTTCACCCAGTGTCTGGTCACTTTCCAGACACTCATAGCTGTGGTTCAATGTCTCTGAACTCATGGAGAACACACTGCGCACCAGGGAATAACCATTGCTGTGAATACCAGAGGAGGCCATGCCGATCAGCACATCACCTGGTTTCAGCTCCTTCCCCGTGATCATATCCTTTTTATCTACAATGCCAACGGAAAATCCCGCCAGATCATATTCATCCGCCGGATAAAACCCCGGCATCTCTGCCGTCTCCCCGCCGATCAGCGCAGAATTCGCCTGACGGCACCCCTCTGCGACACCGCTTACGATCTTCGCAATCTTCTTTGGCTCATTTTTTCCGCAGGCAATATAATCTAAGAAAAACAGCGGTTCACCGCCTGCACAGGCAATGTCATTAACACACATGGCAACACAGTCTATGCCGATGGTATCATGCTTGTCCAGAAGAAAAGCAAGCTTAAGCTTCGTCCCCACACCGTCTGTCCCGGAAACAAGCGTCGGCTCTTCCATGCCGATAAACTTCTTCATGGAAAATGCCCCGGAAAATCCCCCAATGTCCGTCAGCACCTCTGGCCGCATCGTAGAAGCAATATGCTCCTTCATAAGAGACACCGCTTCATATCCTGCCTCAATGTCAACTCCCGCTTTTTTGTAATCCATTTGTATTATCCTCCATACTATGACAAAGTTTTTCGCATTTACTGTTCCGTATGCCGGGAACTTTTTTATGAAATACAGTATCATTTTACCCTGTTCACACAAAAATAGCAACAAGAAATCCTTTTCTTTCTCTAAAAATTCTGATACAATGGTACTATTCACGGTAAGTGAACAGCAGTATATATTATCACTCATACGCAAGGAGGTACAAGAAGATGGCTAAAAAGGGATCACTGCTCTCATTCCGGCCGGACATTAAAGTAGTGGATGCAACGATCCGCGACGGCGGTCTTGTCAATGACTTTCGTTTCACGGATGAATTTGTCAGGAAATTATACCATGCCAATGCCGAGGCGGGTATTGATTATATGGAATTCGGTTATAAAGCTTCGAAAGATATATTTGATGAAAAGGATTTTGGAGAATGGAAATTCTGCAGCGAGGATTCCATCCGCCGCATCGTAGGCGAGAATGACACGGACATGAAGATCGCCGTTATGGCTGACGTGGGCAGATGCAATTACAAACGGGATATCATCAACAAGGCGGACAGCGCCATCGATCTTGTCCGGATCGCCACCTATATCAATACAATCCCTGCTGCTCTGAAAATGGTTGAGCACTGTCACAATCTTGGATACGAAACGACGGTAAATATCATGGCAATCTCCAATGCCAGAGAGACCGAGATCAGCGAGGCTCTCGACATGATCGGAAACAGCCCCGCCGACGGAATCTATATTGTAGACAGCTATGGGGCATTATATATGGAAGAAATCGAAGTGCTGGCAGAAAAATATCTGGAGACTGCCGAAAAATATGACAAATATATCGGAATCCATGCACATAATAACCAGCAGCTCTCCTTTGCCAACACCATCTCGGCTCTGACGCATGGGGTCAGTTACCTGGATGCCACCGTATGCGGTATGGGACGCGGCGCTGGGAACTGTGCCAGCGAACAGCTCCTGGGATTTCTGAAAAATCCCAAATATGACATAATTCCAATCCTGAAATTTATGGAAAAACACATAGAACCGCTAAAGAATCAGGGAATAGAATGGGGCTACAACATACCATATCTTTTGACCGGCCAGACAAACCGCCATCCCCGTTCGGCAATCGCCGCTACCAAGGAGAAAAGAAATGATTACCTGAACTTCTATCTCGAACTGAATGATAAAGATTGACAAAGAGGGAAGATGTTTTTGCATCTTCCCTCTTTGTCTATTCTGTCTTATTTTTATGAGTTATTTCGCCGGTTCAAGAATCCACTTCTGGCACTCGCCGCCCCAGAAATTCCACTGGTTGACGTTGCCGCCAGGATCCCTGCTCCAGTCATATACGTCCAAGCCGCCGACACAATTGCTTGCCCTGGTAAGGATCGCATAAGATCCGTCTGGCTGCCGTTCAATCCTGAACTGCTGATTATACGCTCCCTTATACGTGTACTGAAGAATATTCGTACCGTCTGCCGCTTTTCCTCCTGCTACATCCACACACTTTGTGTATCCGGTGGCACCGGTGAGAATATGGTAATATCCATTTCCATCCGATACTACTTTAAACTTCTGTGCGTCACATCCATTATAGGACCACTGACGGATATTAGCATTATTATCTGCGCTTCCGTTTGCCACATCCAGATACAGTCCGGAATACTGATTTTTAATATAATAGGTTCCTTCCACGTTGGATGCAGAAGCCGCTGCACTTGTCTTTGTGGCCCATACAGATTTGTTGTCAGAACCGATGAGTGAGAATGTCATAACATTTTTATGGCCCGCCGTCTCATCCTTCTGTTTGAAGAATACACCTTTATAGGTAACGCCGCCGATGACCATCTTACAGTAATAGGTTCCCGGAGTATGACTCCATGTACCACTGTAATCTCCTGAAATCGTTCCGTTTGAATTCAGGGTGACAGAACTTGTCTTAAGCATTCCTACATTTGCCGTGGAAGCATCCAGTCCGTGGTTTACGATTTCATATGTTCCCGTCATATCGCTCATGCTATAACCGGTATTTGAAATCCTACTTCCCAGGTATTCATACACAGCTGTCACCGGCCAATTATCCTCATTCAGGAACTGCTGATGCACTCTCATCTCGTGATATTCAAAGCCGTCATCAAATCTTGTATGGTAAACAAGATATCTCTGTCCGTCATTATCAATAAATGCCGAATTATGTCCCCCTGATTTGTAACCCTTCGTGCCCAGGGTGGAATAATTATAATTACCGAACAGTTTGACACCTCTGGTTCCCTGATTCGTTGAAGCTGAGAAAATAGCTGAATTTCCTGCGGCATCTGTATAATTTCCATCAATGGTCTTAGAGCGGTACATGCGGATATGATATCCGCCGTCTGATCCAAGCCATCCGTATGTTACATACAGATAATAATAACCGGAAGTACTATCATACAAAATATAAGGCGCCTCGCCGGATTTTCCATAGCCGCCGGCGATCCTTGTCCCAAAATACCCGTCGGTCTGACCAGAAGCATTTTTGGGATAGATCGGCTGCCCTGTCTTTTTGTCAATCTGTAAGATGTAGATACCGCCTGACCATGAGCCATAGGTCATCCACATCCTGCCGCTGGCATCCATTAGTACAGTAGGATCAATGGCATTCGGGAATAAGGAATTATTATAATTACCTTTGCTGTTAAACCAGCCGCTCCGTACTGAACCCACTTTGCCTTTTTCAATCAGGGAAGGGATATTGGTATTTCCATAAAACGTATCCACTGTCTTTGTTCCCAAGGATGATTTCGTTGTTACTGGGTTATTGCCTTTTGTAAATCCGGAATAAATAACCGTATCCACATAAGAAAATGGTCCGTTGGCAGATTTGGAAACTGCATACCCGATACAGGAACGGATATAGGTGGAAGAAGTGCTGTAATACATCATATAAGCACCCTTGCTTCCATCGTTCCAGATGTACTCAGGATTATACACAACATCCGGTGCCCATACCGCATAACTGCCGGAACAATCCTGATCGTTGTAGCCTGCCCACAGGAATGAAGACGCCAGTGCTGTCTCTAATGGTTCTCCCTTGGATGCCGCCTTGCTTCCGCTGTTGTTTTCTGCCTTGACCAGATTCCACTTCTGGCAGTCGCCGCCCCAGAAATTCCACTGATTGATATTTCCACCAGCTTCCTTGGACCAGTCATACAGATCCAGTCCCGACTTACATCCACTTGCCTTCGTGAGGATCGCATATGTTCCGTCCGGCTGTTTCACAACGCGGAATTTCTGCATTTCACCGCCCCAGTATTCCCACTGGAGAATGTTGGCACCATCCTTTGATGAACCGCTGTCCACATCCAGTCCCGCACGGTAATTGGATGCTCCTGTCAAAATATAATAGTAACCATTTCCTAATGATACGAACTTGAATTTCTGTGCGTGGGATCCATTATACGACCACTGCCTGATATTCGCGCCGTTGGCAGAAGATCCATCTGCCACATCCAGATACAATCCGCTGAATTTATTCTGGATATAGTATACGCCTTCTACATTTTCACTCACGTACAATGACTGATTGCCGTATCCTTGTGTCCCAAGGCCCGACCAGTTTCTCAGATCACCGGACTTTGCCTGTGCGAGATGAGAACCATACGCATAATATGTATTCGATGCAGAATCATAAAAAATGGACGGATCATGTACAGAAATCCTTGTCGTGTCTGATGTGGCGGAGGAACTTGCCGCCCCCTTTGCTGTCTGAATGTTTCCCGGATACAGCACTGTCACTGTCAGCACCAGTGCTGTCAATAATGCACTTACTCTGCGAAAAGCTCCACGCCTTTTCTGTCTGTAATTCATGCCTATCTTCCTTTCGTATGTTGTGTAAGAGTCTCCCCCACCCGCATATACGGTACACGTCTCTTTCTATCCACCTCCTTTTTTGTGAAAAATAACCCAGTCCCTTACTAGTGATAATACATTATTATATATAATTATGCAATATGGAAAAGCAACAAAAAAGCATTTGGTTATTATTGCACAACCAAATGCTTTTTTGTTAAACTTTTTTGTCTCTTTTGCACAATTACTGTGCCGTGCTGTCAATTTTTTTCTGTACCTGATTTTTTACTTCTGTTAGATTCTGTATCATCGCATCCAGTTCCGTAATTGTCATCTGCCCGTCTTCTTCCGTTGTATCTGCAATCTTTTCTTTTACCCTGGCTGACATCTCCGTGAGCCTGGTCTTCATGGAAGTAAAGTTAGCATCTGCTGTCAGAGCATTTTCCTGTACCATCTTCTCTATATCTGCATACAGCTGCAGCGCCGTGTCTGTCTTTGCCATGACAGCCTCCGTAGTCTCCTTCCTGATCCCATCCCCGCATCCGGTGAGAAGACCCAGACAGAGCCCGGCTGCCAGTATCATACATAAAAGTTTCTTACAATTTTCTCTCTTCATAATCCAAGACCCTCCTGCCTCAGTTCACTTTTTCCCAGACTGTCCCCTCTCTGGTATCCTTCAACAGGATTCCCTGAGCGGCCAATTCATCACGGATCTCGTCTGCCCGGGCAAAGTTCTTCTCCTTCTTGGCAGCCCTTCTCTCTTCCATCCGCCTCTCTACATATTCCGTCAGCTCAGAATCTTCTTCCTCTGCCGCTGTATCCTCAAAGGCCCTGGTCAGTCCCAGGGATAGAACTTCATCAAAACGGGAAATCAGTTTCCTCTTAACCACATCGCTGAAATCCTCCTTCAGCATATCATACAGCACAGTAATCGCCGAGGATGTATTCATATCATTTCCCAGCGCCTCTGCAAACTTCTTTTCATACTGCGCATAAGCACCTTCCTCCATCTCTCCCTGGCTGCCCAGCTTCTGTATCCTTCGGAAGAGCTTGTCATAGACCTGCGCCACATTGTCGAGAGCCTCCCAGGAAAATTCCAACGGTTTCCTGTAATGGGACTGCAGGCAGAACAGACGGTAGACCATCGGATCATACCCCTTTTCCTCCAGAAGGGATATCGTAAGAAATTCTCCTTTGGATTTGCTCATCTTGCCGGACTTTGTATTCAGGTGATTTACATGGAACCAGTAATTGCACCATTTATGTCCGGTATAAGATTCGCTCTGGGCGATCTCATTTGTATGATGGGGAAATATATTGTCCACGCCGCCGCAGTGGATATCCATATATTCACCCAAATGCTTCATGCTGATACAGGAGCACTCGATATGCCACCCCGGATATCCGACACCCCAGGGACTGTCCCATTTCATCTCCTGGTTCTCAAACTTTGATTTCGTAAACCAGAGGACAAAATCGGTTTTATTTCTCTTATTTGTATCCTCCTCCACATCATTTCGGACTCCCACCTTCAGATCCTCTTCGTTCTGTGAAGACAGAACGTAATACTGTTCCAGCCTGGAGGTGTCAAAATATACGTTCTCACCCGCAACATAGGCATATCCCTTCTCTATGAGGACTTCTATCATATGGATAAATTCAGGGATACAGTTCGTGGCAGGCTCCACTACATCCGGTTTCTTAATGCCGAGTTTCCTGCAGTCCTCCATAAAAGCATCCGTATAATATCTGGCGATATCCATCACACTCTTATGTTCTCTTCTGGCCCCGGCAAGCATCTTATCCTCACCGGTATCCCCATCGCTGGTAAGATGACCCACATCCGTGATATTCATCACCCGTTTCACATCGTAGCCCACATAGCGCAGATATTTTTCCAGAACATCTTCCATAATATAGCTGCGCAGATTGCCGATATGGGCAAAATGATATACAGTGGGACCACAGGTATACATCCCCACCTTTCCTTTTTCATTGGGGGTAAATTCCTCTACCCTTTTTGTCAGGGTGTTATATAAACTGGTTTTCACATCCAACATCTTAAATAACCTCTTTCTCCCTTACTTTTCCTTGTGGTACACCGCTTCGTTCACCGAAACCGTAAGCAGGACCTTTTGCAATATACTACCATATATGAAGCATTTTTTCAAGATGCTGCCCGGCAGACAGTTATCCCCGATTCTCAAACAGACAGATTGTCTCGACGGTAGATTTTTTGGTCAACATCACTGTATCAGCTAACTGACCATCAATAAACACCGGAAATTTGAATACTACCTTCTTTATGATACCATCACTCTGCTTCTCACGAGTATCGTGTACTTCTACCTTTTCTAACAAAGTATGGAAGAATTTCTTCTTCTCTATATCTTCCATATTATCATAGATTTTATCAAAGTTGGCAAGAATCTTATAAATTTCTTTCGCTGAAACCTTTTGTGCTGTTGCCTCTTCCAATGTAATATCTATGTTATCAATACTCTGCTCAATCTCATCAATCTTGTCATACAGATCCTCCAGACGATTTGACATATCTGCATATTTACGATTATAATGCCTGTCATTCACATCAAGATTATCCTGCATCTCTGTCAGCTTGTTCTTAGAGCCTACCACCTGCTTTAGTTTCGCCATAAGCTGTTCTTTTTCCTGTTCAAGCCGCTCAATATCCACTCTGTCCTTCATCATCTGAGATATGAATTCTTTACTCTGCCTATCCCATGTAAAAAGCGAAATCAGATTTTTCATCTCTGCTTCTACTTTTTTCTGATTGAAAGTCTTTCTGAAGCTGCAAAAATGCTCTCCGTCATATTTCTTTCGGCTGTGGCATCGGTAATAGAAATCGTCTTTGTACTCTCCTGTCTGCTTATTTATCCTTCTGCTGACAGATCCTGTCATTCCTGCTCCACATACCGGACATTTAATAAGACCCGAAAGAATATGCTCATGCTCTAAGCTATAGCGTTTCTCCCATTTATGTCCCAGAGCAGCATGTTTTAATCTTGCCGTTCTCCACACTTCATCGTCAATGATTGCATCATGGACGCCATCCACCACCATATAATCATCGCAATCCACACGTCGGTACTGATCTCTTGTTCCTTTAATCTTTTCCATAGTGTGTCTGCCATAAGCCATCTTCCCGTTATATATTGGATTCTCAAGAATCCTCTTGACAGTTGATGTCCCGAAATAGTCAAGATCTCTTGGAAAATGCTTATTCTTCTTATATCCGTGTTCATTCAGATAGCTTGCGATGCTCTCTGCTCCCATATCCGTATGAATGTATTTATCAAAGATGATTCTCACCACCTCTGCTTCTTCCTCATTGATTACAAGGTAGCTATTCTTCACATCCAGATTATATCCATATGGCGGTCTGCCACCATTCCACTTTCCTTCCCTTGCCTTCTGTTTTCTTCCCTCCATTGTCTGAACAAGAATATTCTCCCTTTCAATCTCTGCCACAGCAGAAAGTACGGTAATCGTCAACTTTCCCGAATCCTTTGACGAATCAATGCCGTCTTCCACACAAACCAGATTCACTCCATAATCCTGTAAGGTCTGCAAAGAATTAAGCACATCTGCAGCATTTCTGCCAAATCTGGAGAGCTTGAACACCAAGACGAAAGATATATCCGGATCCCGCTCTGTTTCAATGTCACCCATCATCTGCATAAACTGTGGTCTTCCCGTAACGCTTTTCCCCGATTTACCTGCATCACAGTATTCCCTTACTACCTCATAATCCTTATACTCTGCATATTTAATAAGTTTATCTCGCTGGGCATCCAGACTAAATCCCTCAACCTGCATCTCTGTAGACACACGAATGTAGATATAACATCGTGTCTTCTTTTTTGCCATTTACGCTTTCACCTCGTTTCCAATCATCTTAAAATGTTTTAATGCCTCTATGATGAAATTTTCCTTATACTGCGGACAACTCGGCTGTCTGAAATCATCACCTTTTTTTGTTACATTATAGTTTTTTCTCTCAATAATGCCATACTTTCGCTTTATTTGGGCTATATACAGATTATTGACCTTAACCTGATGCATGTCCCAAACATATTGCTTAATCTGTGTGTAGGAGGCTTTCGACTCTGCAACTGTCCGCCCTATATTATCACAACGCATTTTATATCCCACAGTCTGGTCAAGCATTCTTTTCGGATTTCCATGCTTATCCAGCTTATACATAGGGAAACGGAAAGTAACAGATTTAATGATTTTTCCATCTTCTCGTCTTTCCGGGAACACATCAATCCTCTCAATCAGCAAACGCATCATTTCCCGCCTATCCTTGCAGGACATTTTTTCGTATATTTCCGGAAATTGCTCTAATGTTGACTTGATTTTTTCCAACGTAAAGCGAGATGCACTTAATTTCTCCCGATGCTTTTTCGCTTTCTGTATCTTATCTTCAATCAAATCAAGTTGATCATACAGAACATCTACCTGGTCAGAAAGATCTACAAAATCTTCATCATAGTTATCATCAAGAACATTTAAGGCATCTATCGACCTGTTTGCCTTGTCTTTTTTGTTCTCAACCCGGTAATACTGTTTTCTCAGAGACTGAATCTCGTTCTCTATCTTTTTGTAATCATCTGTTTTTAAAAGTTGCTCATCCATATATGAAGTAAACGATGCCATTTCTCTTACCCTCATGATATATTCAAGAACTGCTGCATCTATTACTTCCTGATTGAGCTGTTTTACATATTGACAAGTTCTTCCATTAATCTTTTGATGGTTTGGACAACAGTAGCCATAGGATGTCTTAACCCATTCGCCTGTTATGGGACTTCTATTCCTTTTAGAATGAGCAATCATACCGGCACCACATAAAGGACATTTTAGAAGTCCTGACAAAATGCTGATTCTATCTTCATCCTCCACTCTGTCTTTTACCTTGCTTTTATCATCGTATTTATCCTTTACCCAATAGAATAATTCCTCCGATATAATAGGTTCATGAATCCCCTTTGCATATATCACTTCCTTAGGCTTTGCATTTTTGATATTTGTCCTACGGTTATAATACATGTCTCCACAATAGATTGGATTGCTTAAAATAGATACAACGGTATCTCTTCTAAAGGGCATATCCCGACGAGTTCTATATCCCTTATCATTTAACCATCTTGCTACCGTAGCAATCCCAACGCCTTCCTCGGCATACATTTCAAATATCTTTTTTACAATCTCTGCTTCTTCCTTAACAATGTATAATTTCCCCTCCTAATATATAAGTGTAGGGTTTCAGTACCCAACAGCCAGTTGGGACTTCTCCCTCTCATTGTTTAAGCTGTATAATGATTAGGCATCGGTCTGACATTATTC
>CAJSYQ010000026.1 GCA_910574015.1 Eubacteriaceae bacterium
TCAGGAGTTTCGGTTTGCTCTAAGCGAACAGATTCGCCAGCAGGTATTTTATGCCATTTTCGTAGAAAAAGTCGAAACCAGTATAAAATCAAATGCCCTAATAAATGCCTTAAAACAGCTAATTAAGAAACAGGGGCATCATTTATAAAGTTGTAAAGTAGTGTTTTACAAAATGCTTTTAAGCATTTTTCATTTTGCTTTTTAATCTCTTTCAAAATGCCAAAAGAAATATATATCCAAAAGAGCTTATTATTTATACAGAATAAAATTTCTCCAAAGTCGAGAGCATTTTCTCTTGACTGACAGGTTTTGTCAGATGTGCATTCATTCCTGCATCAGTTGTCCTTCTTATATCTTCACTATATGCGTCTGCTGTCATAGCTATTATTGGGACTGTTACAGCGTCAGTTCTTGGCAATGTCCGGATTGATTTTGTAGCGGTCAGACCATCCATCACAGGCATTCTCACATCCATTAACACAGCATTAAAAGTATTCTCAGGCGAATTATTAAAAATATTAACAGCAATCTGTCCATTTTCTGCCGTCATTACTTCAATCCCTTCATCTTCCAGCATAACTTTTGCAATTTCCATATTCAGTGGGGTATCTTCAACTAACAGGACTTTCATGCCGTCCAGATGGGCGTTCCGTTCCTGTATGCTTTCCATTTTATTCTCTTTCTCTGCAATGCCAGACATTATCCCTGTATCAAATGTTACCTCCACAGTAAATTTACTGCCAACTCCCGGCTTGCTTGCTACCTTGATAATCCCCCCCATCAAATCAACCAGTTTTTTTGTAATAGCCATTCCCAATCCGGTTCCCTTATACCCATTGCAATTTCCGCTATTTTCCTGTGTAAAGGAATCCCAAATTTTTTCCAAAAAATCCGGTTTCATACCAATTCCGGTATCCTCAATCTCAAAATGGTATGTCGCCTTTCCGTCTCCAGCAGAAACCTCCTTTACCTGAAAAAAGATTTTCCCTCCATCCGGGGTAAACTTAATGGCATTTGATAAAATATTGATAAGTACCTGACGCAGATGTAATTCATCGCCAATTAGCAGAGGATGATGGAATATACCAAACTCCCTGACAAAATCCACCTTTCTCTGTGCCAGCAGACTTTCTGCAATTAGTGCACAACCATTAATCACCTCACGTATATCCATCCGTTCATGGTTCATAACCATTCTGCCGCTTTCAATCCGGCTCATATCCAAAATATCGTTAATCAGGGATAGCAGATGTTTGGAAGAACTGTCAATTTTCCCTAGACAATCAAGAACCCTATCTTTATCATCAAAATGTTTCATGGCAATACCTGTCATTCCAATAATGCCATTCAGGGGTGTCCGTATATCATGGGACATATGGGATAAAAAAGCACTTTTTTCCCTGCTGTTGTTCTCTGCCCGCAAAACGCTCTCTTGTAATGACAGATTTTCTGTTTCCAAAACCGCAATTTTCTTTTTTAACTTTTTCACTGTTTTCTTCTTTTTCATAGCTCCTCCATTCCAGTAATTATCTTGTTTACACAAGTTATTTTATACGATTTCCGTCTGATAAACCATAAAGGGCAGATAACAAGTATGTTAAAACTGCGTTAAAAATATGCCGGGCATAGCCCTTATACGGGCTGTTTTCCGGCATATATTTATCTTTATTATTTTTTAGAAAATGCAATCGTTACCACCGTTCCCACATCCACAGTACTTTCCAGACTGAGCTTTGCATGGTGGTACAGAGCACCATGCTTTACTATGGCAAGACCAAGACCTGTTCCACCTACCTTTTTGGAATGGCTTTTATCCACCCGGTAAAAGCGTTCAAACACCCTGTCCTGATGTGATATAGGAATCCCGATTCCCGTATCACGCACAATCACATTCACGCCATCTCCCGTCTGGTTTACCAAAACATCCACCGTACCATTTTCCTTGTTATATTTAATCGCATTGTCACAAAGGTTATAGAGCATTTCCTCCAAAATTTTATGCACGCCTATAATCTCTGCCCTGCCGCCAATCAAATGAAAGGTAATATTCTTCTTATCGGCTTCTTTTTCCAACCGTCCGATTACTTCCTTTGACAATTCATATAAATCCACCGTTTCCTTTTCATAAGGAATACTCTGCCCGTCAAGTTCAGAAATCTTAATAATATCATTGACTAACGTAATCAGCCGCTGTGCCTCATCATAAATGGATTTTGAAAAGTCAGTCACATCATTTTCCAGAACATCGCCTGCTTTCATCAGTTCGGCAAAGCCAGAGATAGACGTCAGCGGAGTTTTCAGTTCATGGGAAACATTTGCCGTAAACTCCCGGCGCAGCATATCCCTTTTTTCACGTTCCGTAATATCCAGAATAACCACAACGGCCCCAATTACGGATTCCTTCTCATAAACCGGATTGGCAATCAGACTGTAACTGCGTTCCTCCCGCACCATCGTATTCTCTGCCTTTATTCCTGACAATACATCGGATATAACGCCTCTAAACTCTTTTGCCCGGCAGAACAGCAGGACACTCCTGTCTGCCGGAGGGGTAATCTCAAGCAGGTTTAATGCGGCAGAATTATAGGTCAGGAGATTGGTGTCTGCATCAATAACCAGAAAGCCCTCACTCATATTTTCTGTAATAAGGTTAAATTCTTTCTGTTTTTTGCGGGCGTCCGCAAGCTGTTCCCCTATCGTTTCTTTCTGGTCTGCAATTTTCCGTAACAGAGGTGTTAATTCCTCATATGTGTCATTATTTTCCGGTATTTCCAAATCCAGTTTGTTAATTGGTTCTATAATGGCTTTTGATACCCTTGCGGAAAGCACCAGTGTTAAAATCAATGCGACAAACATAATGAATAAAATCGGCTGAAGCATCCCCATCAGAATGGTTACTACCGTATACTGTTCTGTCGAAACCCGCAGTATGCTGCCATCGGAAAGCCGTATGGCATAATTCACTGTTTTTTCCGTCAGGGTTTTGGAGTACCTCGTACTCATGCCCTTCCCCTCTTTCATTGCCGTTTTAATTTCATCCCTGTCGGCATGATTATCCAGTTCGGACACATCTGCCCTGCTGTCGAACAATACCGTTCCATTTTCATCAATCCATGTGATACGGTTATTTCCGGCAAGTCTGTTATTCTTGTTATCAAAACTGTCAAAATATCCGGCTCCCTCATTTTCAAGAGCATGTGCCAGAAAGCCGGCCTCATTGGCAAGCTCTTTCTGTATCTGCTTTTCAAAAAAATGAAACAAAAGCCCCATAATCAATGCAATGGTAGCTGCCAATACAAGACAGACGGTAAGCAGTGACGAACGAAAAATTTTTTTATTCATTCCAATCGCCTCCTAATTTATAACCGATTCCTTTTATAGTCTGAATGAGTTTTCCGGCATCCCCCAGTTTTACCCGCAGTTTCCGGATATGCACATCCAGCGTCCGGGATTCTGTATAATATTCCCCCCAGACACTGGTTAAAAGCCTGTCACGTTCCACTACATTGCCCTCTGCCTCCAGCAGAACCATCAACAGCAGATATTCCTTATAGGAAAGCGATACCGCTTCCCCTGATACCGTAATAATATGTTTTGCAGGATTAACATACAGCCCGCCAATCGTATACGTTCTGTCATCCTGCGTTTTTTGGGAACGCCTCAGTACCGCCCGGATCCTTGAAATCAGTTCCATCGTTCCAAAAGGCTTTGCCACGTAATCATCCGCTCCCATATCAAGGCCTGTGACCTTATCAAATTCACTGCCCTTTGCGGTAAGCATAATCACAGGGATATGCGCAGTCGCTGCATTACCTTTCAGTTTATTCAGAATCGACAACCCGTCTTCTTCCGGCAGCATAATATCCAGCAAAACCAATTCCGGCAGTTCCGTATTTAGTCCCTGCCAAAATCCCTTTGGAGAAGAATGCCCCTGTACTTCAAATCCCTCTTTTGACAGCGCATAGCATACCAGCTTTCTTATATTATCATCATCTTCCAGCAGATAAATCATGTTAACCGATTCCTCCTTTGGTGGAGCTTTCCTTATTTTCAGGTCTTTTCCGATGCTCTCCGGTAATGGAATAAATAACCCATTCCGCAATATTTTCTGCATGGTCGCCAATCCGCTCAAAATATTTTGCAATCATCAGCAAATCCATAAGAGCCTCCGCATCGTCGTGTCTCTCCGTTATTGATTTTATCAACTCCCGCTTTACCTTGTCAAATAAATCATCCACGATATTATCATGTTCAATTACCAGCCAGGCAATATCCAGATTCATTTTTACAAAAGATTCAATACTTTCTGACACCATTTTGATCGCTGCTTCTGCCATTTCCCGGATATGGGTTTCGCCAAGCGTTCCCTTTTTTGCCACATAAGGTGCAATCTCCACAATATCCGATGCCTGATCTCCAATCCGTTCCATATCGGATATCATTTTCAAAGCGGCTGAAACAACTCTCAAATCTTTTGCCACGGGCTGCTGCTGCAAAATCAGTTTCAGGCAGAGGGTTTCGATATCACGCTCTTTTTTATCAATCTGCGTATCCGCATCCAGACACATATTTTTGCTGTTTTCTTCATTATCCGTAAGATATTTTACCGCATTGGTAATTGCCTCCTCGCATAAGGCTCCCATGGTAACAAGTTCTGTATTAAGCTGCGATAACTGTCTGTCAAATTTATTCCGCATTATCCAAACCTCCCTGTAATATAATCCTCTGTCCTCTGGTCAGACGGTGTGGAGAACATGGTCTGCGTATCATCAAACTCCACCACCTCGCCCAGCAGGAAGAATGCTGTCTTATCTGCAATCCGCACTGCCTGCTGCATATTGTGGGTTACCATAATAATCGTATATTTTTCCTTCAGTTCCATTGCTAAATCTTCAATCTTTGAAGTGGAAATAGGGTCAAGGGCAGACGTCGGTTCATCCATCAGAAGGACTTCCGGCTCTACCGCCAGTGCCCTTGCAATGCAGAGCCTCTGCTGCTGGCCGCCACTCATGCCCAATGCACTCTTTTTCAAACGGTCTTTGCATTCCTCCCAGATTGCCGCCTGCGTCAGGGAACGCTCCACGATTTCATCCAACTTAACCTTTGATTTGATTCCATGTATTCTTGGACCATAGGCAATATTATCATAAATACTCATTGGAAACGGATTCGGTTTTTGAAAGACCATGCCAACACGTTTCCGCAAAATGTTTACATCAATCCCCTTGTAAATGTCAATGCCGGAAAGCATAATTTCTCCTTCGATACGGCAGCTTTCCACCAAATCATTCATCCGGTTCAATGTTTTCAGATAAGTGGATTTTCCACAGCCAGAGGGGCCAATCAGCGCAGTGATTTTCTTTTCCGGGATTTCCATGTTGATACTTTTCAGGGCATGGCTCGCACCATACCATAAGTTTAAATTCTTTGTCGTGATAATGTGTTCCATAACTTTAACCTCGTTTCTGTTTCAGTCTAACCGCCGCTATCTTTGCCGACATATTGATAAGAAAGGTAAGTACAAGCAATATAGCGGCAACCGCAAACGCAACATCAAACTGCCCGCGCTCTTTCGCATATACATACATGGCAACGGTCAGGGTAGAACCCGCATTTCCCGCCTGCACTGCCTCTGGTACGGACAGCAGTTCATTTGCCATCCCTGCCGTAAAGAGAAGTGCGGCACTTTCACCTACCACTCTGCCCACCGATAAGATACAGCCGGTAACAATCCCATCAATGACACAGGGAATGACAACTGTACGAATCATATACCATTTGCCTGCCCCTAATCCAAGCGAACCTTCCCGGTATGCTTTTGGCACCGTTTTCAGGCTTTCCTGTGTGGTGCGTATAATCGTGGGCAATGTCATGATTGCCAGGGTGAGCGAACCGGCCATCAGACTGGTTCCCAGAGAGAAAAACTGCACAAACAGGAGCATTCCCACCAGTCCATATATAATTGATGGGATTCCGGCAAGGGTTTCTGTTGCCAGTTCAATGACCCGTACCAGTTTTTTATTCTTTGCATATTCGTTCAGATAAATCGCAGCCCCTACCCCAAGCGGCAGTACAATTACAAGCGTTATGATAATGATATATAAGGTATTCAGGATGTTTGGCAGAATCCCGACCGTACCACGCAAAAGGCTTGGTTTCGTAGAAACAAGCATCCATGAGATATGTGGAATGCCCCGGTACAGGATATATCCAATCAGTCCGAGCAGGAGAGAGCAAATCAATCCTGCTGATAAAACCATCATCAGCTTTAAGATAGTATCCTTAATTTTTCTTGCTTTCGATATTGTATCAGTCACATGTATTTCCTCCATTTTCCTCAAGAACGCTGTTTTTGCGTTCTTGATAGGTTTGCCTTAGTTCCACTTGGCATGGTATTTTCATGCAATAGTGGAACTTCAAACCTTTTTTTTAATTACTACATTTAATATCAGGTTAATTGCCATAATGAACAGAAAAAGCACCAGTGCGATGGAAAATAATGCCTGTCTCTGTAAGCCGGAAGAATAGGACATTTCACTGGCAACAGCAGTAGTCAGAAACCGGACGCTGCCAAACAGTTTCGGCATATTGGCAACATTTCCCGCTACCATCATAACCGCCATCGCTTCCCCGACTGCCCTGCCAATGCCTAATACAACCGCAGTGACAATGCCGCTTTTTGCGGCAGGCACAACCACCTTAAATACGGTTTCCGTCTTTGTCGCCCCCAGAGCAAGAGAAGCCTCCTCATATTCCTTTGGCACCGCCCCGATTGCCGTTTCCGATACGGAAATGACAGAGGGCAGAATCATAACAGCAAGGACAAGAATTGCCGAAAAGAGGTTTGCACCATCCGGGAGATGAAATATCTCCCTTACGCATGGAACAATGATGATCATTCCCACCAGCCCATAAACGACAGACGGGATTCCGGCAAGCAAATCTACCACATTCCTTACTGCACTGCTAACTTTCTTTGGGGACATCTTTGCCAGAAAAATAGCACATAGCAGTCCAATCGGAACTCCTATGAGGATTGCCCCCAGAGTTCCGTATACGGATGTCAGGATAAAGGGAAGGATTCCATAGGAAGGCTTTGCAGAAGTAGATGCCCAGACCTTCCCAAACAGGAAATCTCCCAGACCGATATCCCGTATTGCCGGAATGCCGCTTATCAAGAGAAATATAGTAATTAGGACGACAAACAGTATCGTCAGCAGACCGCATACCAAAAACAACAGGTTCATTGCCCTTTCCATCCACCTTGCTGTCTTTTTTATCTTTTCCATAACAGCCCCTCCTGTAATTACCGTTTGACAGGAACAGCACCTGCCTCTGTAATAAGGCTGTCTGCCTGTTCGCTGGTAGCGAAGTCGAAAAACTCCTGTGCAGCTTTAGAAAGAGCAGTGTCCTTTTTTGTGACCAGCACGAAGTTTCTCTGGACTTTGTATTTCCCATCCTGAATACTTTCTGTTGTCGGGCTTACCCCTTCCACGCTGACCATCTTTACCGTATCACCAACCGAGGCAACCGATGCATAGCCAATGGCATTTGGATTGCCGGATACCGTCTGCACGACATCGCCCGTAGACGTAAGTTCCTGTGAATACTTGCATTTATCCTTTGTGCCTGTCACTTCCTCAAAACCGTCTCTTGTGCCGGAAGCCGCCTCACGCCCAATACAGACAATCGGTGCGTCGCTGCCGCCAACCTCTTTCCAGTTGGTAATCTCACCACTGTAAATCTTCCCTATCTGATCAATTGTTAAATCTGTTGCCGGATTATCAGGATTGACTATGATTCCGATTCCATCAATGGCAACTACCGTTCCCTGTAAATCTGCTGTTTCATCTTCCTTCAGGTCACGACTTGCCAGTCCGATATCACATCTTCCTTCCGCTACTGCCTGTATACCGGAACTAGAACCCGTTGGATTGTATGTAACCTTTATATTTCCATGTTCCTCCATATAGGCTTCACTCAAAAATCCAATGACTTTCTCCATTGAAGTGGAACCGTCGGTGGCTATTGTTTGTGAACTCTTAGTTGTCTCATTTGCTGTACTTTTGTCAGTGAACGAACCAGCATTGCCGCTACATCCTGTCAATACCCCTGTCATAAGTGTAAAAACGGTTGCAATCATAATAAATTTTTTCATATTGAACACACTCCTTTGTTTTTTTTGTATGAACCAAGTATACCGTCCCCAATGTTAACTCTAAAAGTGCATATATGTTAATTGTAAGTTAATTGCACTGCAAAAGGCATAGAATATTTCATCTATGCCTTTTAACAACGGAATTATTTATCTGCCCTGTATATATTCCTCGTTTTGTCTCTGATACATAGGACGGTTCTCCCTTGTACGTTCTTCCGGTTCCATATCCTCCATGAAACTCTCCACCGCCTTTACATACACCTCTGCCAGCTCTAACGTACATATCCGGTTCTCCGGCATGATTTCCTCTCTTATTTCAGAAACCTTTACAGCCTGTTCCTTCTGCACATTCCAGAATCCCGCCAGCCTGTACTCCGTTCCCCGTCCGTTATAGTCCTCATACACCGGAACCACTTCCCCTGTGGAAGTCTGCCACGAGGCAATCTCCGGGAACGTGACAAGCCTGTCATGCTGAGGGAGAGAGGTACGGTACTCCCTTAACAGCCTGCCGAGAGGGGTATAGCCATAAGGGGAGGCGGCCCGTATATCCTTTTTTTCTTCTACAAACTTTGCAAACTCCCGCACCAGCGGAATCATGGATAACAGCTTATAAAAGAGTGCTTTGAGTTTATCCAGTACGTTGATGAAATCCAGACGCTTTTCAAACTCTTTATCCAACACACCGATATCCTCTAAAAACCCCTCTTTTTTTACCTGTATTTGTTCCTTTTCATCTGTTGCTTTCCTGACATCACGCAAAAGACGCTCTTTATCAGAATGAAGGATAAGCGTATCTGTTTTTAAGGACAAATTTTCCTGCCGTATTTCCTCCTGTTCTGCCATCAGTTTTTGTTTCATTTCCCTGCCTTCTGTTTTTATCTGTATCAAATCTTCCTCTGCTCCGATAATCTCTGTTTTCGTGTCAGACAACCGCCGTTCTGCTTCGGAAACTTCTTTTTCTGCCTGTTCCAGACGTTGGTTGGCATTAAAAAGCCTGTCCTGTTTTTCTTCAAGGAATCCCGCCACCATTTCCAGCCGCTTCGTTTCCTGCTGCACCTTATATTCCGCAACGGTCAGGTCATAGTTTTTCTCTTTCTGCTTATCTTTTACAAGCACTCCGAAGTGGATAAGCATTTCTACGCTTGCGGTCTGACGCAGGCTGTTCTGTAAAATATTCTCCAGCGTTTTCGGAGTGAAAACAGAGCGTTTGGAAACCTTTGTTTCCAGCCCGCGCTTAAATCCCCTGCCTATGGGAACGCCTACAACGTGCATATGCGGGCTTGCTTCATCAAAGTGGACTACCGCATTTGCAACTTTGAAATCCGGCATTTCTTTCTGCAACTGCTCCAGTAAGGTGTCATATACCTTGCAGATATTTTCTTTGTTTTGCTTTTCCTTATCTGTTTCCATAAAGACATCTTCCCAGAAATCCTTATCCCCGCACTGGAAAATAATCTCCACTGCCATGTCTTGGTTCTTGCCGGACAGATGTTCAAAATAATCGTCAATCCGTCGGTCTGCCCTTGTCTGTTTTTGGTTATACTGCTCCAGTGCTTCTGAAAAAGTGTCCTGATAGACTTTTTTCACATCCCGCATAAGATTTGTACTGCCAAAGAGCAGGACAATGTTCTCCCTGTCATACTCTTTGGAACGGTATTTCCGCAGGTTGTGTTTTGCCACACCGGACAGCCTGCCTTTGCTGTTGAGGGCACCTTTCCCGTTGCTGATATGGGCACTGTATGATACTTCATTCATCACACCCCCCTCTCTGCCGGAGGAATTTTTTTCTTATTTGTCATTTCCTTTCCGGCTGGTTTCCTTATCAAAAATTTTACGTCTCCGATTTTCCTTTGGGCTGATGGGAACGTGGCGGGGTGCGGTTATCATTTCGGCTCTGCCGATAATGATAACCCCCTAGCATTTTTGTCAAGCCAAAAATGCGGGGGCCCTGCCGGGGGCTTGTTCAAGCGGGTGTATATCCAGCTTTTGCCTGTTATTTTGCCTGCCGGAGAAACCATCTGCCGCTGACCTGTATTCTGCCAAAGTAAAATACTGCGGATAAACATAAGTGCCAGCATGGTGTAAGCATACTGCCTACAGGTGCAGGCATAAGTAACTGCATAATCTTCATAAGTACCGGCACAGGTGCAGGCACCTGTCTGTTTCCCCTAATTTGGGTGCGGGCAGAGTGCAGGCAGAGGTGCAGGCACTTTTCCCATTGATTCCCCTGTCATTGTGTAGTTTTGATGTAGGCTTTGCCCCAAATGATGCAGGAATGGTGTAGTATTTCAAAAAATGATGTAGGAACGGTGTAGAAAAAATCTACACCATTGCTACACCAAAACTACACCATTCCTGTCCTGCCAAAGAAAAATTCCGGTTGATAACCGGAGAAGTCTGTGATACACTTATCTTGCGTGTAGGTATATCAAGACTCCGGTCTGATTGCCAATGGGGCAGCCGTTATGGCTGCCTCTTATCATGTCCGGACAGTTTTTACTTCCGGGCGGTTCCGCAGGTCTTTCCCCTCATTTGCTGCCATAAACCTCTCCAGCACATCCCTGCGTATGATTGCTTTCCGTCCAATCCGCAGCACCGGGATTTTCTCCCATTCCACCAGTTTCCGCATGGTGTTCCTGCCAATGCCCGTATATTCGGACGCTTCCTCTATCGTCATTCCAATCTTAATCTCTGCCATACAAATATCCTCCCTCTTTTCCGATAACCTGTTTTTCCTGCATTTTCATTCCTGCTCATATCCGTATCCCCTTTCTTGTTGATTTACAATATTGCATTATGCAACGCTGTAAAATACATAATAAATAAATACGATGGTTTTGTCAAGTCCTTTTGCGGTTATTTCTATTTTGCATATTGCAATATCTGTTTTTGTGTGTTATTATAGTCTTGTAACAACGAAACAGATTTCCCTTTAACAGCTTATAACAAGCAGGGGGAACGCAGTGCAAGGAGGTCACGATGGAGAAGAAAGAACTTCGCAGGACAATCGGTGAACGGGCGAAACAACGCCGCAAGTCGCTGAAACTCCCCCTCCAGTATGTTGCCGGACAGATGGACGTGAACAAGACCACCATCCAGCGGTATGAGAATGGGAGCATTGACAACACAAAGAAACTGATTGTTGAGGGATTAGCGGATGCACTTCATGTATCAGCGGCATGGCTCCGGGGCGAAACAGAGGATATGGGGGCGGATATGTCGGACAGCAGGGATTTTAAGATTGAATCCGCCATGAGCCGGATAATGGGCGATTTCCCGCTTGACATGAAAGAGGAAGAAAGCGATTTCTCAAAGGATTTGCTGCTTTTGTTCCTTTATGAGTACCGTATGTTTAACCAGTCTTTTACCCATGCGGCTAAAGAGTATGGTAAGGGCGGGGATTTCAATGAGGCAATGTCAAAGGTCATGGGATTTGAATCTGAACAGGAGTTTAACAACGTCATGTTTCTGCGGGAGGTTATGCGTTTCATCAACAGCACGAGTGAAATCAGCGACATTGTAAGGGTGTATGCCAAACAGCCGGAACTTGCGAGGACGAGGCTGAAAAATCTTCTGAGTGAACATTCCTTGTAACAGACAGGGCAACCGGAGTTCAAGCTATCCGCAGGATAGCATATATGCCTACACGCAAATAAGCATATCTATCAGTTCCGATTGCCAACGCAATAACAGATTGCGTCTAGGAAAGGAGATTTTATTATGGCAAAAGGTTCTGTAAGAAAAAAAGGAAAGAAATGGTACTACCGCTTTTATGTGGAGAATGAGAGCGGAAATCTGGTGCAGAAGGAGTACGCAGGAACAGAGAGCAAGTCAGAAACGGAGAAACTTCTCCGCAAGGCAATGGAGGATTACGAGGAAAAGAAGTTTGTGGCAAAGACGGAAAATATCACGCAGGGGGAAATGCTGGATATATGGCTGGAGGAAGAAGTAAAGCCCGGTACATTAAGCACTGGGACGCTGATTGCCTATACCACTACCGCCAGACAGATTAAGAAACATCCTATCGGACAGCGTAAGCTGAAAAGCATAACTGCCGACCATTTACAGGAGTATATTGATTTCCTGTCTTTTGGAGGAACAAGACCGGACGGAACGGAGGCTCAGCCCATCAGTAAAAACTATATGCTCCAGTTTTCGGCAGTCCTGCGGGGCTCGTTCCGGTTTGCGGTATTCCCGAAACGCTATATTACTTTTAATCCCATGCAGTATGTACGCATGCGGGTAAAAAAGGAGGAAGTGGAACTGTTTGAGGGAAATGCGGAAAATGAGACAGACATCCCGACCATTACCCATGAGCAGTACACGGAGATAACGGATTATCTCCGTAAAAAAAGAAATCCGGCACTCCTGCCGGTGCAGATAGCCTATTATACTGGATTACGCATTGGCGAGGTATGCGGGCTGGCATGGCAGGACATCAACCTTGAGGAACAGTATCTTACCGTCCGCCGGAGTATGCGTTACAATGCCACCCGCCACAAGATGGAAATCGGTGCAACCAAGCGGAAAAAAATCCGTACAGTGGACTTCTGCGACACACTGGCAGAGATACTAAAAAAAGCCAGAAAGCAACAGCACAGAGAGCGTTTCCAGTGTGGCGAAATGTATTTCCGCAATTACTATCAAAAAGTAATGGAAAAGGGAAGGACGCATTATGATCTGTATTCTTTGCAAAGTACGGAGGAGATACCGGACGATTACGAAGAACTGTCTTTTGTATGTTTACGTCAGGATGGTTCCTATGAATCAACCGCAACCCTCTCCAATGTATGCAGGCTGATTCAGAAACACGTAGAGGGACTTGAAAATTTCCACTTCCACCAGTTGCGGCACACCTATACGAGCAATCTGTTATCAAACGGGGCAGCCCCGAAAGATGTGCAGGAACTTCTGGGACACTCTGATGTAAGTACCACAATGAATGTTTATGCCCATGCCACCAGAGAGGCGAAACGGACTTCCGCAAGGCTTTTGGATAAGGTGGTGGGCGGTAATTAAAAACTTTCCCTTGTTTTGGTCCTATGAGGGCAAAAACAAGGGAAAATGGTTGATTTGATGATGTAATGGGTTTGATAGATTGCGTAAAATGGGGATTTTGGTAGGGAATGATAGTTTAATTTAAATTGTTTCAATTCATTTGGAGCAAGTTCTGATAAAACAAAGAAACAAATTTCATTGTTAGACCTCTTTTCTTTTTTCAAAAATAACAGGATGTTTATAATCGTTTCCCCAAATAAAAATACTCGGCTTATTACATTTAAGTAATAAACCGAGCTCACTCGACATCTTATCTGACAGGCGGCCTGCAAGCATATTGCTTACTATCCCCTACACTACGGTGTACTGTCCTCCGATGACCCTATTTAAAATCTCTTACATTATATCTTTTACCTACTGTAATGAACAGTTTCTCTGCTTGCTCGTTTATGTCAGCAAGATAGCTGTTTAAACTTGCCGTTTGTCAGCAAATTGACATAGAACAGCCACTTATGCTCCTAGATATACCGTAAATGCCGCTGTCTCCATACCCCAGTGGGCTTTTCTTTTTCGGGCGGTAAGGTAAGGCAAAAGTTGTTTCCGCCTATTCATTCTTAAGGGAAAGATATTCATTGATCTTTCCCACTAACTCATCGCAGTCAAGACCATGGACCATCGCCGCCTCTTCCAGACTTTCTGACTGGGAAGAAGGGCACCCGATACAATGCATGCCGGATGCCATCATAATAGGCGCCACCGTAGCGTCCTGCTCCAGAATATGACCGATCAGCATGTCCTTTGTTACTTCCTTCAACATATCTATGTCCTCCTTTATAAACTGTGTTTTTAATATCTGCAATTTCGATTATAGTTATTATATCCGGTGTTGTCAAGTGGCTGGTTTCATCGGGGCGGGGAAGAGAATCAGAATCATGTTTTTGCTAATTTCCTCTTGTATTTTTCCTCATTTTGTATTATTATGTGATTATGTTCAATATTATAAAAGGAGGATACAAGAATGGCATATAAAATTACCGATTCCTGCATTAGCTGCGGTTCCTGTGCATCTGAATGTCCGGTAGGTGCTATCGCAGAAGGCGATGCTCATTACGAAATTGATGCATCTGCATGCCTGGATTGCGGTTCCTGTGCAGCAGCATGTCCTACAGGTGCTATCGAAGCAGAGTAAAATTTACTTATCTTTTAAGGCTGTCCTTTGGACAGCCTTTTATTTTTTCCAATAATTCAATCAGTCTAAATCAAGCAGCTTCCTTATCGTTCCAGAGAAGATCTGCTCTTTCTCTTGTCTGGTCAGCGCAGTTCCCCGGATCCACTCCACGCACTCCCTCTGGGCGCACCAGGGGCTGTCCGTGCCAAAAACAATCCTCTCAGGACCAAACAATCTCACCAGCTCCACAAAAGCATCCTTTGTCAGCATCCCGTCCACATCCGGCATACAGGAAAGGGAGAACGCCGTATCAAGAAAGACCGGCTGATCCGCCAGTTTATCTTTCACTTCATCCCAGAGACGCCAGCCCCCCATATGAGCCAGAATCAGCCGGTCGCTGCCCGTCTCCTTCACCACCTCAATAATATGATCCGGCCGGCAGTGAACCGGTTCGGGAAGCCCGATGTCCACCCCTGCGTGTACCATTATATATAAACCCAGTTCCGATGCCTCCATGACGATCCTCTTCCACCGGATATCATCAAAGAATACCTTCTGGTAATCCGGATGGATCTTAATCCCCTTTAACCCCAGGGACTTAATCCTGCGCAGCACCTCTTTGTAGTCCGGGGTATCCGGATGGATCCCCCCAAAGGACAGAAGCCCCGTCTCCGGTGCTGAGGCGTTGGTCTCTGCCGCCTCTTCATTGATGGTATCTACCTGACTGGGTGAAGTCGCCACAGGAAGAAGCAGGGAATAATCCACCCCTGCCGCCTTCATGGACTGTATAAGGCCGTCCTTACGGCCATTTACTTTCGCCTTGATTCCCGATGCCCTCTCCAGCTTCGCAATGGCGCGGTCTGCGATCTTCTCAGGATATATATGCGTATGTGCATCTATGATCATGCCTCAAAACCTGCCTTAAAGGCTCTCTGATTCAACTCCACCGTCTTAGGCGGTACGGTTTTTTCGATAACAGAAAGCCACTCTTCTTCTTTGAAATCCATATTTTTCGCCGCCACACCGATGATCACGGTATTGAATACGCGGGCATTTCCCAGCTTCTTCGCCTCCGCCATGGCGTCAATGCTGACAACCTTATGATCTTTTCCCAGTGTTTCCAAAATGTCCTCAGGATATTCGGCCGCGCCGGTAACAACCGTCATTGGATCCATTCTCTGGTCGTTGACAATGAGAACTCCGCCCTTTTTCAGAAAATGGGCGTAGCGCATAGCCTCCAGCCGCTCAAAAGCAATGAGTACATCTGCCTGTCCCTCCTCCACGATAGGCTCATACACCTTATCGCCGTATCTCACAAAGGTCACAACGCTGCCGCCGCGCTGCGCCATGCCGTGAACCTCGCTGAGCTTTACGTCATATCCTGCTGCCTGGATAATTCCCCCCAGAATCCGGCTGGTAAGAAGGGTTCCCTGTCCGCCCACGCCAACGATCATTATATTCTTCGTAACCATAATCACCTTTCCTCCAATCGAATCGCATCAAATTTACAAAGCTGTCTGCACAGTCCGCAGCCATTGCACATCGTATCATCTATGGAAATGGTGCCGTCATCCTTCTTTGTAAGCGCCGGGCAGCCCGGTTTCAGACACACACCACATTTTTTACATTTATCACTATCCGCCACACATTTATTCGGGAATTTCTGATCTTTCAGAAGAGCGCAGGGCGCGCAGGCGATAATTACGGATGCCTCATCCTTTGCCACCTCTTCCCGAATCGTCTTCTCCATCGCTGTGATGTCAAAGGCATCCACTTCCACCACATTTTTCACTCCGATGGCTTTGCACAGGTGATAGATACTGATGGCGGGAACTTCCTCTCCCTGGAGTGTCTTTCCTGTGGCGGCGTGATCCTGATGCCCGGTCATACCGGTGGTGGAATTATCCATAATAATGACTGTGCCTGTTCCCTGATTGTATACCATATTCATCAGGGAGTTGACCCCGGTATGCATAAAGGTGGAGTCGCCGATCACTGCCACCCAGTTTTTGATGTATTCTCTTCCTTTTGCCATCTCCATTCCGTGAAGACTGGAAATGCTGGATCCCATACAGAGCGTGGTGTCGATCACATTCAGCGGCGCCACTGCACCCAGTGTATAACAGCCGATATCACCGGCAGCATGGAGCTTCAGCTTGTTCAATACGGAAAATGTACTTCTGTGGGGGCATCCCGGGCAAAGAATCGGAGGACGGGCGGGCAGATCCCTGTATGCCTCTCCCTGGATCTTTTCGCCCAGGACCGTTTCCCGGAGAAGATTGGCGCTGTATTCTCCCTGGCGGGTAAAATCTTCCTTACCGATACACTGGATCCCCCAGGATCTCACCTGTTCCTCGATCACCGGCTCCAGCTCTTCAAATATATACAATTTGTCTACTTTGGAAGCAAACTCCTGGATCAGTTTCTTCGGCAGCGGATGAACCATACCAAGCTTCAGTACCGATGCCTCTGGGCAGACCTCCTTAACATACTGATACGGAATGCCGCTTGTGATAAAGCCGATGGATGTATCCCCATATTCTGCCCTATTGATGGCGGACACCGAACCGTCCTCCTGGAGACGATCCATTCTCTCCTCTACATGAATATGGCGCTTCTTCGCCATCCCCGGCATCATAACATTCTTGGCAGGATTTCTTTCATACGGCTTATCCTCCGGCACCACCCGGTCCTCCAGCGTCACTGGTCCCTGGGAATGCGCCAGGCGCGTTGTCGTGCGCAGGATCACCGGCGTATCGTATTCCTCACTGATCCGGAACGCCTCTTTCATAAAGTCCTTTGCTTCCTGGCTGTCCGACGGCTCCAATACCGGCACCAGCGCCGCCCTGGCCACACATCTCGTATCCTGCTCGTTCTGTGAGCTGTACAGCCCAGGATCGTCAGCAACCACAAATACAAGTCCCCCGTTGGCTCCGATATAGGAAGCGGTATAGAGCGGGTCGCCCGCCACATTCAGTCCCACATGTTTCATGGATGCCATGGCCCGCACACCACTCATAGAAGCTCCCACTGCCACCTCGGCAGCCACCTTCTCGTTGGGGGACCACTCGGCATAAATCTCCTTATATTGCACGATATTTTCACTGATCTCGGTACTTGGAGTACCCGGATACGCGGCCGATACCTTGACGCCTGCCTCGTAAGCGCCCCGGGCAATGGCCTCGTTCCCCAGCATAATCTTCTGTTCTGTCATGTTACTGATTCCTCCTATATATATATTTGTCATCTATGAATACAGATCATCCGGCATTATCATCATAAAGCTTTCTTCCAATTCCGCCTCTTCGTACCCAAAGGCTTCCTTGGCATCCAGGTAAGGGATAAAATATTCTTTATCCTCTTCATTGATCAGTTTAAATTCCCTGGACCGCAGATTATAATATGCCAGCTGCTGTCTTACTGTCCCCTTCCGGTTCAGGATCAGTATCACCCGTCCCTCCTCCGTGATATTATGGCATCTTCCAGAGTTCCACCGAATGGTCGGAGTGATCGCGTGAACGGCTTCCACGCTGCGGGTCCTGATACAGCTGCTCAGGCTCGCATCGTATCTTAGCTCCCTCTCCTCCCCGGTCAGATCCATATAGAAAACCGCGTAGCCCATCCGTTCACTCTTCCCGGATTTCCAGTCTACCTGCAGCTGTATATACAGCCGGCCATTATAGCAGAATAGCTTCTCCACATAGACCTCTGACGGCGTCTGTCCTCCCGTCAGGTCAGCCGCCTGCCCGCAGGCCTCCAGAAGCTGCTTCTGCCCTGCCAGCAGTTCTCTCTCCTTCTTCTTGATATCGTAAGCCCATAGAGCGTCTCCACGAGCACAGAAAAGATAACCGGAATGTGCCGTCATGGCACCCTCCAGCAGATTTTCCTTGTCGTCCCATATTTCTTCCAGTTTGTCTGAGTCCAGATCGAGCTGGTACAAAAATTCATCATTATTGGCGAGATCGGCGAATATTAGACATTCCTCCCCCACTGCCACGATAGAATTTGAAGTTGACATGGTGGGCAGTTCGGTTTTCTCTTTTGTCCTTCGATCATATTTTATAATACATTCCAAAAAGGGCTGATACACGATATAACGGCGGTCTATGTAAGCTGCCTTGTCCTGCACAAAGCCGTTTGGCTCCTCCAGGATCTTCTCCTCCCTCTCCGGTTCCAGCTTTGTTCTGCCATCCCTTTCCTTCTGAAAAGGGATCCGGTAAAGAGCAGCGGCACATGACTTTGGGGATTTTTCGGTCTTTTTGGCGTAATACACACCCTCGTCCGTAACTCCCAGAAGCGTGTCAAACCCCTCCGGCCTGTATTCCCTCCGGCTGCCTCCCTGTTTCACCAGCTGGTCAAATCCGGCCGCCCTGCCGTCCTCTCCCCGGATCTCCATAAAATAACTGGTATCGTTGGCATAAAAATGTGTCTGTGTCCGACCCAGCCGTATATCAATTTTTTTTGCTATCCCGCCGGAATCATCTCCCTCCCGGACAGGACTGCCGCTGACAGAAGAGGTGCTGACGGAACAGCCGCTGGCATTCTGTTCCTCTGTACCTTTTCCTGCACCGCAGGCGGTACAGGCTGCGCCAAAAAGAAATATCATCATCAGAATTAATATACTCTTAAGGTTCATAAAATCGCCCCTCTGCCCTCCATTGTAACACTATTTCTGTCTGATGTACACATTTTTCTGGTTGTTGCCCAGATTTTCCACCTGGAGCTCCTGCAGGCTGTGCACGAATTTCTGAAAGGTGGAATACCCCAGCTTCTTTGCCTTAAAATTGGGGTAATGATCATAGATCTTCTGTGCCAGCTGTCCGATGTCGATACCCGTAATCCCTGCCCTGCGGACGGCCTCCACCGTGAATTCCTCAATCTCCCGGGCATCATTTTTCAAAACGACGCTTATACTTGTCTTATTCCGGCGCAGCTCGAAGTTGTCAATCTCTTCGATAAAGCGGGAAAGAGAGCTGTAACCATAGTTCCGCACGTCGAAATCCGAATATTTCTTGAGAAGGGTGCTCCCGATCTCCCCCAGACCGGTATCCCTTCCATTATTTTCATTGGTATTGATAATCTCTACGATAGCGTCCGCAATCTTCTTTTTCTTCACCACATTTTTCTTGACCTGTTTTTCCTTGCCGTCGTTGTCCGTCTCCGTCAGAAGCTCAATATTAGTAAAGACTGAACATGCCGCCTTAAAGGATTTGGGTGTCTTGCCCTCTCCCATTCCGATCACTTCCATCCCGGACTCCCTCAGCCGGCTGGCAAGTCTGGTAAAATCCCCGTCGGAGGACACCAGACAGAATCCCTCGACATTTCCGGTGTATAGTATGTCCATGGCGTCTATGATCAGCGCCGAGTCCGTGGCATTTTTGCCGATGGTATTTTGAAACTGCTGAATCGGCGTGATGGAACGCTCCGCCAGTTCACTTTTCCAACGGTGCATCTGGTTGCTGGTAAAATCTCCATAAATCCTGCGGTAGGTCGCAGTGCCGTGCTTCGTCATCTCATCCAGGATACAGTCGATGTATTTGGCAGATATGTTATCTGAATCGATCAGAAGTGCAAATCTTTTATCACTCATTTCTTTTTTCTCCTCCATCCACATGCGCCGTCTGTCCGATATGGAATCTGCGCATGTGTTTCACTTTCTCTATTTTCTCACAAATAAGGGGGTTCCGTCAACTTATTTCGTTTTCGGAACCCCCGGGACTTTTCAGATTTTTATTTGTAGATGCGTATTTTTTTGATGCGCCCCCGAAAGGGACCTGTATATGAAACATCGCCCATCCTCCGTACTTTTCTTGAGAGCCTGGGGGTATCCACCACAAACTCTGCCACACTTCCATCCCGGTGCTGCCGGTGATTATTGACCGTATCCCTGTCTGCCTTCATATCTGCTGTAATGCATTTTACTACCTTACCGCTGCTCATGACCAGATCGACCTTTGCTCCGATCCTCCTGGTATAATAAGAGCCAAGAGCGATACAGTATCTCCCATTTATCATACGAATTCCCGTTTTCTTATTTGTCACTGCTTTTTTCTGGAGCTTATATTGCCGTGAGGAACGATTCCTGATACAGCGATAATCCATATAGGATTTGAATGTGTTCCCCGGTGATGCTTTTGTTACATAATTTTTCTTTCTGGCGTCTGCGGGACGACCCGGCTGAATGATGCTGATGCACAGAAGGATCATCAGTAACATTGCAATTCGCTTAAACATAATTTTCCTTTCCTTTTTTGTGCTCTATTACATATTACGCACATATTTCAAATTTGTTTCCCCTTTGTTTCTTATTTGTTACAAATTTGTTACGTGAGAGAATATCAGTTAAAAATGTCATTTTTGTTTTAAAATTATGTCAAAAAAAAGTCATTCCGCAAAACACAAAAAGAACGGCTCCATTTTTCGCCGTTCTCTCAATTTATTCGACATATCAGTCCTGTCTCTCATAAATGGCAAAGGAAAATTCTCCCACAATACGATTTCCATTTATCTCATCACAGTAAACCCCGGCCTCCTGCCGGGCTGTCAGCCGGAAAGTTTCTCTGTCAAGCTCTGGGAAGAAGGTATCCCCCTCCACTTCCCAGGATAATTCGGTAAGATACAGCCGATCCGCCAATAGCAGTGCCTCCCGGTACAGGGAAGCACCGCCACAGATAAAGATATCCCGATCCGGCTCCCGCCGGAGCACCTCCGCCAGTGATACAACGGTATGGCAGTTTTCCTCCTCCACCTGCTTTGTTGAGGACAAAAGATAGGTGATCCGTCCAGGGAGCGGCTGCCCGATTTCCTCAAAGGTATGCCTCCCCATAACGATGACATGCCCCATGGTAATCTCCCGGAAATGCGCCCTGTCCTCCGGCAGATCCCAGGGAATCCGTCCATCTCTTCCAATCACTCTGTTTTTTGCCAATGCCGCGATAACGGCTATCTGTCTCTCAGCCATTCTATTTTCCGCCCATCTTCCTGATCTGTCTCCCTGTCACGGGGCCCACGGCTGACGCCACCACCATCTTGATCAGATCCCCAATAATGAATGGAAACACACATACGGTCAACGCCGCCATGACTCCTGTCCCAGTAGAAATGCAGAACCATGCAGTGCCAAAGGCATAAGCTGCCGCCGTACCCAAAATCATTCCAGCCATATTCAGGGTGATGTGGAGAGGCGTTGTCCTATTCCATTTTTCAATAAATATACCACAGATTACTGACATAAGAATAAAGCCTGCCAGATATCCCCCTGTGGGTCCTGCAAATTTACCAATGCCGCCCTCAAAGCCAGAAAATACCGGAAGTCCTGCCAGACCCAGCAGCAGGTATACGATATATGTTATAGTTCCCTGTTTCCAACCCAGCACATACAGACTGATGTAGATCACCAGATTCGTCAATGAAATGGGAACTGGCCCGATTGGCACGGCTAATGGTGCCAAAACACAGGTTACTGCCGCAAAAAGCGCCATCATCACCATGTTGACTGTAGTAAAGCTTCTCTTCCCTGCCATCGCTTTTCCTTCCATATTAAAGACCTCCTTCAAGTTTAATTTCAAGAGCAAGTATACAGGGGAATTTATCATTTGTCAACTTTTTTATGAATAATAGTTTACATTTTGATACTCTCTTGCCATTTCCTGTTAAAAGTGGTATCCTTATTATAACCAGACATAAAATGTACAAAATGAAAATCTCAAATATACGATCGGGAAAGGAGGGACACGATATGGGCAATATTTCAAGTGTGGCGGGCAACGGTTATTATAATTCCGTCAGCCAGATCGCCAGTGGCACGAAACTCGGCAGTGCGGCAGATGGAGCAGCAGAACTGGCCATTGCTGAGAAAGAGACCGCCCAGGTCAACGGTCTCAATATGGGTCAGCGGAATGCAGAAGACGGAAAATCCCTTTTGAAAACAGCTGACGGCGCCATGGGCAACATCGCAGATAGTCTCACACGGATCCGGGAACTGGCAGTTCAGGCATCAAATACAGCCATCTTATCCGATGAGGACCGCAGGATGATCCAGGATGAGGTGGATCAGCTCAAACAAGGAATTTCAGATATTGCAAATAATACGGAATTTAATAAGAAGAAACTCCTGGATGGCTCTTATTCTGATGGTTTCATTGCCACCGGTGCAAACGGCTCTGGTGTTACACTGGATATCGGAAACGCCACCCTGCAGGCTTTGGGAATCGAGGACTTTGATGTCACCGGAGATTTCTCCGTGCAGACCATTGATAAGGCACTCGGCATGGTATCCTCAGACCGCAGTACCATCGGCGCCCAGAGCAATTCTCTGGAGTATTCCGTCTCCTATAATTCGGAGGCTGCCATTAACCTGAATGCTGCTGCCAGCAGATTAAAGGATACAGACCTGGCCGAGACAGCAACCGAGATGAGCAAGAAAAAACTCCTGCAGACCTACCAACTACTGATGCAGAAGAAACAGCAGGATCAGGAAAGACAGAAGTTTTCTCTGTTCTTCTGATCTTTAGATGTGAAAACTTCCCCCGCTGTTTAGCTTACTGCGGGGGAAGTTTTATCGTTATCTCCTCTCGGTACGTTCCAGTGGAAATCTCATGGTGACTGCCGTACCAGCTCCATATTCACTTATCACCTCAATGCTCCCTCCCATGGCATCCATTACATATTTCGCCACACTGAGACCGATGCCGGTGCCATCCCTTCTGCTTCGGGCAAAGGGCATAAACAATTTTTTCTTCTGTTCCTCCGTCATGCCTCTGCCGCTGTCCGCCACACGGATGGTAAAATAATCGCTGGTTCCAGTACCCTGTTGTTTTTCTGACCACACCCGGACGTCTCCTCCGGCCCGGTTGTACCGAACGGCGTTCTCCATAATTCCGAAAAATGCCAATTTAATTCGTTCTCCGTCTCCCCGATAGCTGCCGCTTATCTCCCCGCTCCATGCCAGGGAAAGCTCCTGATCCCGCACCAGCGACCGGCTGTAGGCATGACATTCCTCCTGTACTTCCCGGACGCTGAAGCTTTCTCCTGCCAGAGGCATTCCGACACGCTCCACCTCCGCGGTATCCACCACATCAGTCAACAGTCTCTTCATATATTCTGCCAGGCGTTCCACCACGCCATGGTAATATCTGGCTCCCTCCTGGTCTCCCCGTTCCATACTCCGTGCCGCCAGCCGATTCATTCCTGTGACGGCTCCTGCCGGAATCCTCACCTCCTGACAGAGATGTTCCATAAATTCCATCTTTATACGGCTTTCCCGTTTTGCTCTCTGAAGTCCCTCCTCCAGCGTCCGTCTGGTGTTTTCCACATCCACCCATCGGTCGCTGATATCACTGATGTAGTAAATCACTTCCTTCTCTGTGCCGCTCCCGGCCTGGGCGATGTATTCTGCCTGAAGCCAGCGATATTCCCCGCCCACGCTGCGGCGGCTCTTATAAATCAAACTCTGCCTCCTGTGTCCCTGACAGAATTTTTCCTTAAGATACTCTGTACTGAGCTGTGTCGTGAATTCCTCCCGGAAATCTGGATGAACCAGCTCCCGGGAAGTCCTTCCCAGCCAATTCGCGTACTCAATGCTGTTATCCTTTCCTGTGCCCGTCAGCCCGCTTAGCTCCAATTCCTCTGTGTCTGCCCGGACCAGGCGGCTGATCCCGGTTTCCATGTCCAGCACTGCGATTCTGTGGCAGGCCGCCGCCATTAGGCGGAGTGTCTCCACATAGGTCTTTTCCTGTCTTCTCTCAATAAGCTTCTTTTGAATAAGTCTTTTGTGCATCAAATGCATAGTTTCCTCCATTTTCGCCCAATGGCACCAAATAGAACCCGCCGTTGAGCCAGATTCACCGCCCGAAAGCGGCATGATTTTGCATGAGCAGTATACACTAATCGTTTCCAAAAAAAGGAAAATACCTTTAAACTATGCTTTTTCATAACTTAACTCGAATGATCATGTAAAATGCTCCAAGAAATCACTTTTCAGGATAATCCCAAGTTCCAGTACCTCCGAACGTCCCTTCAGATATATGTATCTGCTCACCGCATCAATCTTCTTTACAAATTTCCTATTTACGATAGTTCCTCTGCTGCACATCAAAAAATCTTCGGAATCCAGTTCTTTCAGAAGGGCTTTACAGGTCTTATATGGAACCGTCACTTCATCCTCCGTCGTGACGATCCTCAGGTCATGCTTTCTGCTCTGGGCATAGATGATTTTCCTAATCTCAATGGAATAGATTATCCCGCTTACCCTATAATACAGACTTCTGTCTTTCGCGTTTTCAGTCTGGTAACGGATCGCATCCCGGACAATCTCCTCCACCTCATGAAAATTACAGGGCTTTTCTATAAATCTATAACAGTGGATCGATGAGTACATAGTAAGCTGTTCATCATATAATGCCGTGAGAAATATTATTGGTGTAAAATAATATCTGGACACCATTCTTATATTTTGTGCGAACTCAGTGCCTGACTTATCCCGCTCCCGAAGTCCCGGCTTCAGTATGATATCCAGTATAAATAGGTCGATCGTATTCGTCATTGCCGCCGCGTATGCCTCATCCGCTGTACTTATCGAAAAGATCGCCGCCTTGCCGTCCACCTTTCTGACGACCTTTTCCAATGCATCCCTTGTTGCCTTATGATCCTCAAGTATCAATACCTTTTTCATCCTATCCTCCTTAATCTGTACTTTAAATCTTCTTCCCTTTCATCAAACTCAGAAATGCAGATACAAATCCCTATGTTCTGTCCATTGATGGGAAAAGGAACACGGTTCACCTACATTTGGGGAACACAACACTCTCACCTGCTATACTACATTATAAAGGCGGTGAGAATATGTTTCCATATGCATATATAAAAAATAACCTGGGCTTTAGCGAATACGAAACCGCCCAGATCCGATATTTTATCAATACCATTTTATCCGAGATGTCCAAACTCATCTTAATTGGCCTTTTTTTCTGTCTTCAGGGTAAACTCGCTGTATTTGCGGCGGCTGCCGCTTTATTATGTGTTTTGCGGAGCTTCACCGGAGGACTTCATATGGAACATTATCTGACCTGTCTGATCATGTCCTTTTTAATATTCTTTACGGCGATCGATATCCTGCTGCCTATACAACTCACCAGGCAGGTACAGCTGCCGGCCCTTGCCGCCTGTATCCTGGTCAACCTGAAGTTTGCGCCTGTCGTCTCCCGGCACCGTCCCGTCCCAGGAAAGGAACGGATCCGAAAATCCAGGATAGAATCCGTTGTTATGATCGCAATATTTTCACTGCTTCTATATGTCCTGCCATCAAACCAATATATCTCTGTTGGTTTCTGGATAATATTACTGCAGTCAGTCCAGCTGGCCGCAGCATACTACGGAAAAAGGAGGTCTGACCATGAAATACCGTCTGCAGAAATGGATGACAACACTGTGTAGCCTGGCATTAGTTTGCTGCACAGTTGCTCATTGGAAAGGAATCAGCGTATTCTTATTCGGCGAAACAGCATATCCAGAAAATCCGGATATGTAAAAAGCAGGAACCCTGATCGTTCGGTCAGGGTTCCCTTCTTCTATTTATTGATGATCACCTTAAACACAATGTACGGTATTTCATTGTATTCCGTACTGCGGATATAAAATCCCGCCCCGTATTCTCTGGTAATATTTGTGACATTGGAGAGCCCTCTCCCGCGGTCTGCCCCCTTTGTGGAAAAACCCTCCTGTAAAAATTTTTGAATCCTGCTGTTGGGGATCGCCTCGCCGCATGGGTTCCTGACCTCGATGCAGATCAAAGCCGCATCCTCCAGAATCTCCACTTCCAGAAGCTTTTCCTCTTTCTCCATCTGAGCCTCAATGGCATTATCAATAAATATCCCTAATATTTCAATTATCCTGAAATAAGGCATAGCACAGGAAAGCGTGCCGGCTCGGATAGTGTAATCCACCTCACATCCCATACTCTCGGCATAAAGGAACTTGGAATACAGAAAACCAATTACCGGTGAAGTTCCGGCCGTCAGCAGTTTATTATAATGATTGTCTTCCTCAATATCCTTATAATATTCGTTCTGTCTCTCGATCAGCTCCTCCAATGTTGCCGCCACAAATTGCTGACCAAGAATCGCCTGCATATGATTATCAAATTCATGCTGTCTGTTTCTCACTGAACGGATCAACTGCATGGTAGTATCATTATAAATCTTATGTATCTCCAGTTCCTTTTCTTTCATCCGTTTCTCGTCTATCGTTTTCTGCCATTTAAAGATTATCAGACATAAAATAACGGAACATGCTCCGAAAATGAAATAATCTGTATATCTCAGGCATTCAGAAAATTTATTTACAATAACAAGATATACCGATATGAAAAAACAAACCAATGTCACCACGTTGATCAAAAGTTCACGTTTCTTACTTATATCTGCTATTTTCTTTATCAAGCCTGTTTTTCCTAATACATATGTCAAGGTAACCAATAATGTATTGGAAACAATCAAAAGATATTCGATAGTAATATATTTCTCTAAAAAAACAAGAATAGAACAAATTAACTGAAAGGTAACCTCGAAAAAACATAAAAGCATCGTATTGACAAAGGTCTTCCGAAACCCTTTTCTGAATTTTACTTCCTGATAAACAAAGATCAGAATATACACCAGGATAATAAAAGACCTGCCGGGTTTATAAAGGTTCAGAATGCCCATTAGGGCAAGCTCCAGAACAAAAAACCCGGCATCGTACATTGTCATTTTGTATTTCCGGTCATAAATGTAGTTGATGCAGAGAAAGATTGAAACTAATTCCAGTGAAGCTGCCGCAACATTCAGCACACTATTCATCTCCCCGTTTATTTTCCAAAATATCCAGGCAGTACCGCAGCATTAGAGCCATCCGCTTTTCCGCCGGAAGTCCTCTGCTCATTTCTATGGTACGGTATGGAACATCTTCCTTACTATAGATATAATTCATATCACAGTCCAGCTCATTTGCCAGTATATATGCATAATCAGGGGATAGTCCAGTTGCTCCCGACTCAATCCGGTACATTGCATCATCCGAAATATGGAGTATTCCTGCCAGCTTCTTCCGCTCCATTCCCGTCATCTCCCGCCACTTCCGCAGCCTTTCCCCGATCTGCTTATCAACACTGGTATTGTCCATTTTTTCACCCATTGATCTCATTGCTCCTTTGTTTTTCTTAATTTTAACAATAAAATCATATGAGCATATCGGTATTTTGAACCGCCCATTCGGTGCATGATACCGGATGCGGCAGGTTCAGCATAGTCCTGCCGTCATAGGGAAACAAGTATAATAGCAGCGGCAGCACCGGCAAAGGTAGCCGCCATGGCGCCGGTAAGAGTATATCTTGTCTTCGTGACCTTCGCCGTCATAAAATAGACGCTCATTGTGTAGAAGATCGTCTCGGAACAACTCATGAGAACGGACGCCAGCGTACCTAGATAAGAATCCGTTCCATATGCCTTGTAGACATCCAGAAGAAGTCCCGTAGCGGCAGAGGAGGAAAACATTTTCACTATAAATAGCGGAAGCAGCTCTCCCGGGAAGTGTAGAAATTCCACTAACGGAGAGAGGAAATTCGCCAGACTCTCCATGGCACCGGATTCTCTCAGTACACCCACCCCGATCATCAGTCCCACCAGAGTGGGCAGTATTTTATAGACAGTGACAAAACCGTCCTTCGCCCCCTCAATAAAGGTATCGAAAATATCCACTTTCTTTAAAAGGCCATATCCCACCAGATACAGAATAACAAATGGGATCATGCAGTCCGATATGTAATAAAGTATTCTCATGATCTTCTTCCTACCTTTCTGGCAATCACTGAAAATATCACCCCTGCTGCCGTGGATATAATAGTTGCCACCAGCCCCATACCAATAATGGAGGTAGGGGATACCGAGCCGTACTGGCTGCGGTAGGCGATGATATTTACCGGAATAAGCTGCAGTGAAGAGATATTGATGATCAGAAAGGTGCACATATCCGCACTGGCAATATGGGAACCATGGTTCAGGCTCTTAAGTTCTTCCATCGCTTTTAGCCCTGCCGGCGTCGCTGCCCATCCCAGTCCCAGAACATTACTGATCATATTTGCCGCCATATACTCGTTGGCCTTATGATCCCGGGGCACGCCAGGAAAAAGGAAGGCAAGAACCGGACGGAGACCTTTTGTCAGAACGTCAATAATTCCTGCCTTTTTTGCAATATTCATCAGCCCGGTCCACATGGACATAACGCCGAGCATAGTGATACAGAGAGTGACTGCCTCCTTGGATGAATCAATGGCGGCCGTCCCCACATCCCCGATCCTTCCAGTAAATGCGGCAAAGAGAATCCCAATCAGTATCATTAATCCCCATAATTTGTTTAACATAAAATTGACCCTGTACTTTTCTTCTATATATATGAAAGAAAGCACAGGGTTATGTCTTATATAGCTACTTTACTTCGATAGTCAGCAGTGTCAGGTCGTCGCGGAATACCATCCTCACACTGAGTTTCCCCTGTGAAAAGCTCAGGGTCTCTTTTACTTCCATCGTCTGCGTATGGTTCTCATCATCCGTCACAAACCAGTTCTTCTCTGCAGGCAGATCCTGCTTTTCAAAAGTGCCCAGCGCCACGATGGTATTTTGCCATCCCCGCCAGTAATCCTCCGTGATCTTCCTCTGAAGCTCACCATCCATCCTGCTCCTCATGGCGTCATACTGATTGGTCACAAGAAGATTGTTCAGCTCCTCCACTCTGGCATCCAGCTTTTCATCATCGAAAAACTGTCTGTCCCGGAAACTGTTCTTTTTATATTCCTGCCGGTAAGATTTGCGGTACTCCCGCATTTTCTCGAAATCGGCATAAAATTTTCCATCCACCCGGTCGAAGTAGAGGGTTATTTCCTGACTTCCTTTCTCCCCAGACTTATCCTGATAGGAGACCGGCGCCGTCAATTTAAGATAATCCCACATTTCCTTTTCTGCGATATTCCCCACCTCGCCAAATGTATATCCGCTCTCCGCATGAATATCCTGGAAATGCTGCTGAAATTTTTCTCTTGCCACAGACGTATGGCAGCGGTTATACGGATTCCACTTAATGGCCTGAGTAAGCAGGATGTAGCCCCCCACGATAATCGTAAAACGGACCAGGGCGGATACCACTGGTTTCTCCCGCAGCCAGTATTTCTGTACAACCTTATACCACAGGGGACAGACCAGTGCCGCCAGCGCCACAAAAATAATGGGATTTTCTCTGGCGAATGCAAAGGCCAGCGCCATAAGCATTACAATAATACCGATGAAGTCAGCCAGTATCGTTCCAATCTTCCCCAGTAACTGCATTCTTTTATCCATAGCCTATATCCTCCTGCGTGCATTTCGTTTCATTTCCCTGAGCATCTGCTTATCCTCTGCCCCCAAACGGCTGGACTCTGTCATCTTCTGGATGGCACGGTTGAAGGTCTGGTCAGAAAATGAATTTTCTCCTTTCAGAAGTGCAAGTGTTTTATCCGGAAATTTAGCATAAGCAGAAGCCAGCGCCCAGGCAATTCCCATACTGGCATAGTAAGCTTCGTCCTGAAGTCCATCCAGTACATGGAGTACCCGGTCAATATACTCCGGTATCAGATACTGGTTCATCATCATCACTGCCACCACCCGGATCTCATATTCCTTCCCAGAATCTCTATAGCCCATAAGAAAATCCCAGAATGGCTCATATTCGCCAGATTTTATCTTCATGCCGGAACACACACAGTCATTCACCGACCAGTTCTTGATCCGGGGAATAAAATCAGCAAATAATTCGATCCTCTCTTCAATGCCGATATGTGCATAACCAATTATCATCCCGGCCATCATGGTCTCCTCAAAATAAAGATCCTCTGACTGGGAAAGAAAACTGCGAAAATCCCCTCTTGCTATCTCTTTCGCTTTCTTTCGCAGAACGGGGATCCGCACTCCAAGCATATTATCACAGCCAGGTATCAGTCTGGCAGAAAATGTCTTATATTCTTCTGATGCCTCATTTCGAAGCCACTGTCGTAGTTCCTCCAAAGCTGCCTCCCTGCATGGTATTTGTCTGCAAGCCTCACGGGGCAGAACACTTGATACATTGGATTATACGCTACTTTTGTGGAAACATCAACAAAAAAACTACATTATTCTCTGCACTTCCTTTCGTTTTTCATCATGATATGCAAAATAAACGTCCTCTCCTCGATCATCCAGTCCACTGCACCCTCATACCTTTCCACTGCAGCTTTAATATTGTAGAGCCCCATCCCGTGTGCCTCTCTATCCTTCTTGTCTGTCTGGGGAAATTCCCGCTGACCCGTAATACTGATCCGCCCGTCAAAGCTGTTGGCCGCCTCCAGAAAAAACATCCTCCCCCTTTCCATGGAAGACAGACGGATCCATGGACCGCTCCCTGATATCCTGCCGCAGGCCTCCACTGCATTGTCTATCAGATTACAGAGAATCACAGCGATGTCATAACTCTGGATCTGACAATCTCTTGGAAACACAAGCCGGTCCGCCTCCATCCTCAGTTCCGGCATCAGGCGCACCGCCTCATGATACTTCATATTCAAAATAGTGTCCGCCACCGTATTCCCCGTCCGGAAACGGAATTCCAGTCCTCTCACCGTCTGCTCTATCTCCGCCAGATAGTCCTTTATCTCCTCCCTGTCTGCTCCTGTACCCCGGTCTAACATCTGCGTCAATACTGCCAGATGATTCTTCATATCATGCCGGATGCTGCTCATATTTCCGTAGACCCGCTCCATCTCCCCGATATGCTCCTGTATATTCCCCATCTGTTTCTCCAATATGATACGGTTACTCTTCTCACGGTTCAGCGAGATCATATCCTGGAATATTTTTATGCCGGACAAAACAGAAAAAAATGAGAGAATAAGAATGGCCGGCACAAGCAGCAGCATCCCGGGATACCTCTCATAAAGGGTCATGGGAACACGATCCTCCACCGTGATCATCAGCATCTGCAGCAGATTGCAGATCAGGAGCCCGGCCGCTCCCGGCGTCAGAATAAACAAAAGCTCTGTCCGATGTATCTCATATTCCTTTTCCCTGTACCTTCCTGCTATATTCCGAAGTCCGAAACGCATCAACAAAACGGAAACGGCCGACATGATCAACTGCAGGGTAATGGCGCTGCCATGTACGAGGATCATAAAGGTGTCAGTGGAAGAAAAATACCCCTTCATCAGACACCAGCTCCAGAAGGGAAAGATCACCTGCCCCAGTTCCATCGTCAGATGACCAAGAAAGAAACTGATCCCGGTGACAGCAAAAAAAGTCACTGGCAAATACAATTTCAGTTTCCAGTCCGCATCATAGAGAACCATGGTGGCCAGCACCAGCAGAACGATAGCTGCCAGCCACTTTATCTGCATCATTGCAGGATCATATCCCGTTTTCCAGAATACACTCGTGACAGTCCGCCCGAAAACCCAGATCAATACAATAAGAACACGGTTTCCTCTGTATTTGTGAAACCGTGTCTCCATAAACTGACCATAAAACCACATCAGAAAATATCCCTGAAAGCTAATGCGAAGCACCTCCACCAGAAGGCAGAACAGATCATACACAGGAAACTCCCCCCTTACGCAGATAATGCATATAGACCTTCACAAAATCCGAATATTTCTCCTTCGACATATAGATGGTCTCACCTGTACACAATTGTATAAAATCGCTGCCGTACTCTGCAATATACGCCAGATTAACCAGATATCCCCGATGACAGCGAAAGAAGGAATCGCCCAGCCGCTCTTCCATCTCATTCATTGTGGCATAGATTTCCATTACCTCTTTTATCGTATGTATGCCAACCTTTCTGCGCTGGCTTTCTATATAATAAATATCCTTCTCATACATAGTCACATTTCGGTTCCTGGTCCGGATCAGCAGCTTTTTTGTATGCGCCTGGTCCCGCTGTCTTACATCTCCCACCGCCCGCTCCAACACATCGGCCAGCTTTCCCTCCGAAACAGGCTTGAGCAGATAATGAAAGGCAGACACATCAAACGCATCAAATACATAATCCGGAAGAGCTGTAATAAAGATCAGCACAACGTCGGCCTCCCTTCGCCGAAGCTCCTTTGCCGTCCCGATTCCGTCCATGCCGCCCAGCTGGATATCCAGAAATAAAATATCCCAGGAAGAAAAATCCTCTAATAACTCCTCACCGGTTGCAAACTCACCCGTCACGCAGTCCGGCATCCGTCTTTTCACCATTTCCCGTATCTGTTCCCGTATCTGCCTCTCATCATCACAAATAGCAATATTCACCCTGCTCACCCCTGTCCATCCCAACGGATTGTAAGTTGTTCTATATATCGGCAAGAATAGAATCCGTGGGTACACCGGTTATGGTATCACCTAGCAATTTCTTTAATTTACCACCCTCTATCATCCTGGCCAGCTTTGCCCTTGCTGCCTGTGCAGAGGCATCTGCTGTAAATTGTCTCGATATCTCCATGCCATGGGCGATCTGTTTTTTCTGCCAAATTTTCGAGTAATATGCATTTCTTCTGGTGCGTATATCCCAGAAATCCTCTTTTTCCTCACCAGAGGGATCTCCCGAATAAGTAATCCTCGGCTGGCTGGAAGTCACGGCATTGACAATATTTCCGTCCTCCCCGATGGCCACACACTGGGACAATTCCCAGGAACGCCCCGGCATCAGGGCCTCATTCCGCAGCAGGTCAAAGGTAAACCAGGCGTCTATGCGCGCTGCAATCTCCTTTGCGTATTCCGGGTCTCTTTCCATCCTCTCCTGAACCTTCGGATGGATCACTGCCGCCCTGCTTCCCGGCGCAACCGCGCCGATAGCCCGGATCTCTTTAGATTCCGCGTATGCCGGATCCGGGCCGGAGGGTTTCCAGTTCTCGATCCGCGCCGGGTCCAAATCCTCCTGATACAAAAGATAATGCGGATAATCGTTCCGCGTGCGCCAGTAGCTGCTGCTGGCATCAAAGACATGATAGACCAGGTTCGGATATTTCTCCCTGAGCAGACTCTCCGCTGTGACCTTTTCTGTCTTGGCAGCTTCCGCCGCCTCCTGACATTTTAACTCCGCTGCGACGGCAAAATCATCCTTCGATGTTTCTGAAACAGCCGCCGGCTGTTTTGCGGAATACCCATAAAGACCCATCTGGTATGCCGTCTGAAAAGCTAAATCAATCATAAAATCCTCCTTCTCTTTCTCTATGGCATCCCTTTAAGATAAGGAATCGCCGGCTTATTTTCTGTTCTGTATATCGGCATGCGTCCTGTGATTTTCTGTCAAATGTAACTAAAACAGCCTGAAATGTAACGAATTCTACTTTTCTCATTCTCGCGGCCTTCTATCTTCTATCTTTGGAATAAAAAGGACAGGTGTATAGAAATCCTTCGGATCTTTCATACTATCAGTGAAAGGAAGGTAGATATCAATGGATCTGGATAAAACAATCTGCTACTGCGCCGGCGTGACAAACGGGATGATCAAGGATGCCGTTGATTCCGGGGCAACTACCCTGGAGGAGGTTCAGGAAATCACCAAAGCAGGTACGGTATGCGGCTCCTGCGTGGACAACGTGCAGCATTTGATCGATGAGCTCGTCAGTGAGAAAAAGTAATCTACTGCGGCAGCCGATCCCGAATCTGTACTGGCTCAACGGTCTCAAATCGATGCCGTTGGGCTGTTTTTAGTTTCTCTTACATCTGCGAAAGCAGGGAAGGCAAAAAAGATTTGACTTAGCTCGTAAAAGTCCCTATAATGGAGTAAAAACGATGGGGAGACGAGCCATGGAAAAATCTAACGTATATGTTACCTCTTTTAAGGCTTCTGGCCATGAAAACCTTCTACAGAAGCTGCACCGTCTTATGAAGACCGCCGGATTTGAATCCATTGATTTTACTGACAAGTACACTGCGATCAAAATCCATTTTGGCGAATATGGAAATCTTGCATTTCTGCGCCCCAATTACGCCAAAGTGGTGGCCGATTATGTAAAGGAACTAGGCGGCAGGCCATTTTTGACCGACTGCAATACCCTGTATGTGGGGAGCAGGAAAAATGCCCTGGATCACCTGGAGACAGCCTATCTAAATGGATTTTCTCCTTATCAGACAGGCTGCCACGTCTTGATCGGAGACGGCTTAAAGGGTACGGATGAGACCATCGTCCCCATCCAGGGAGAATATGTCAAGGAAGCAAAGATTGGACATGCCATTATGGATGCCGATGTCTTTATCTCCCTGACACATTTTAAGGGCCACGAGATGGCAGGCTTTGGCGGCACTCTCAAAAACATCGGAATGGGCTGCGGTTCCCGCGCCGGAAAAATGGAACAGCACTGTGACGGAAAACCAGTGGTGGGCGGCAATTGCATTGGATGCGGCGCCTGCAGCCGGATCTGCGCTCACGACGCACCCCTGATCCAAAATGGAAAGGCCGTTATCGATCAGGAAAAATGCGTGGGCTGCGGCCGTTGTCTCGCTGTTTGTCCTAAAGATACCATTAGAGCACATTTCAGCGATTCCATTGCGATGCTCAATTATAAAATGGCAGAGTACAGCCTTGCCGTGTGCAGGGACCGCCCCTGCTTTCATGTATCCCTGATCTGTGATGTATCACCCAACTGCGACTGCCATTCCGAAAATGATATCCCCATCATACCGGATATTGGAATGCTGGCATCCTTCGACCCGGTAGCATTGGATCAGGCCTGCGCTGACTTGTGTAACCAGAGTACTCCCATACAGGAAAGTATCTTGGGCGAAAATCTGGAGAAGCATGGAAATAAAGAGAAGCATGATCACTTTTATATGACACATCCAGATACAGAATGGAAATCCTGCCTGGCACATGCAAAAAAGATCGGTCTTGGAACAGATGAATATGAACTGATCAAATGTTAATACACCACGGCACCTATTGATAATTGCATAAAATACACATAGTTCAACGGCAGTTTTGAATGACGCCGTTGAACTGCAGGAGGAAAATTATGGAAAAGAAGAACAAAGGAACCGGTTTGGCAGTGACATCCATGATATTGGGCATCGTAGGGCTTGTAACAAGCTGTGTTGCCGTGGGAGGCATTCTCTGCATTGCAGGGCTGATATTTTCGATCCCCGCATTGGTGCGGAGCCGCTCTGGTATAGCAGTAGCCGGCCTGGTAACGTCTATTATTGGAACTATTTTCTTTATACTTACACTGAGCGGCATTGAATATATGGACTCACTGATGGACAGGGCACACGAAAACCGTACCCAGACAGAAAGCAGCGTAGATGACAAGGAATCAAAGGATCAAACGGCAAAAGAAGACGGGAACCAAAGTACCGATCCAACCACAGCTCCTGCATCCTCTTCTGCCCCTGCCAAAAAGAAAAAAACAAAGGAGGAAAAATACGCCTCTTACGCCGAGCAGATCCAGATTGAAGTATATGACAAAAGGAATATTCCTGCTGATTATACTGCCGGCAGATTTCAAGAATTTATTGAACTTGATTACAAGGTTGTCAATAAATGTCCAAAATCCATCAAAGGCATCAAGGGAACTCTTGATATTTATGATCAGTTCGATGAACATATTATATCGATGAAATGGGACACCTCTGATACTATAAAAGCCAACGAAACAAAGGAATTTATAAATACAGGAATTAATTATAATCAGTTTATAGATTCCCATAAAAAGTTGCACAGTCTAAAATATAAAGATCTCACCTTTCGATATGAGGCCAAACAGATTAACTTCTCGGACGGATATAAATTAAGATTATAGTATTTCACTGTTAAGCGAAAAAAAGCGTACAAGCAGCCATTTGAGCTGATTGTACGCTTTTACTTCTATCAGATTTCTTTCACCTTCTTTAAAGATATCCACTGCCATCGGCCCTGGCTGTCCTTCTTTAGGATCCTGCCCCAACTTCCAGAAATCTTCGAAATCGTGACAACTTTTCCTTTTTTTACAGAACTGGTCTTATTCTTCGGTTTCACTCCCTTACTGGAACGGATAGCAGCATCCTTTACTACTTTGGCCTTATACTGATAATTATTTACCACCTTACTTCGAAAATGCTCCCATTTCTTATTCTCCTTTCCGGTCATGGGACCCGGACATTCTTTGCCATTGACGTCCCAATGGCGCACCACTGTCTTTAGTTTCGGACATTTACCCTTCAGCCAGAGATACAATTCCCGCGATGCCAGCATCTGCTCCCAGGATGGACCCTTGAGACAATCGCACAGTTCAATACTTATGCTGTTAGCATTGGTCACCTTCCTGTAATACTTTCCCGCCCCCTTTTTCTGCGAATATAATCCGCCTACTGCATTAGCACTCTTTTTAAGCGGTACTGACAGTGCCATATCGCCGTTCCGGCTTACAAACAGATGGGCCCCCGCCTTTCTTGTATTCCCGGTGGCAAAAAAATCGGCGTTATTTTTCGCCGTGTCGCCTTTGTTGGCCGTAAAATGAAATACCAGGGCAGTGACCGTATCCAACTCTCTGTCCCCGCTCCAGCTGATCTTCTTGGCATTTCTCTTATACATTACCGGTTCTTTCATCTGATCAATCCTTCCCTTTTTCAATTTGTCTGAGATAAGGTAATACTTTTCTTCAAATTTAATATATGTAGATATATGTAGGTAACGTTCAACAATTTATGTTAAGAAACAAATAGCGGCAATATCCTTGCATATGCCCTATAAACTCCAGACGCTCCGCCATCCATTTGAACAAGCAGCTCCAGACCTTCTCCCGGATATAAATATATAATATTACTTTGTGAAGATACTTCCCACGTAGTAAATCTGCCAATAATTTCTATTGCCCTATCCTTCATAGTAGTTGTACCTGGATTGATGATATTTACAAAAAATCTTTTTACCGCATCATAAGTCTGTGTTATTTCCGAGTATACAATATATCCTTTTATATAATAATATCCACCCACCTTTACTCTGTATATCGAGTTTGAATAATCTAAATAATTAGAATTCAAAGTGTTCGTAGCCACAGATCCTATATTCATGTTGTTTCCATTAGATGAATATGTCTTTCCATTGGCATCAATCATGCTTACCAGATTTTTATTTATATTACTGGAAAATATCGGTGGATCGAAAGCACTGGTTATTGCTTTTTGCGTCATAGTTCCATTTGTATTTGACCCTCTTGTGGTATACAATTTTGTCAGCCCCGCCACAGAAGCTGTACCCGTACCATATGTAGTATTCGTATCCTGCCCCGGAATCCCTAGCTTTGTTATATCCGCCTTAGTTACAGCGGTAGTCCCGGTTACATGACCACTGGCATCAGTGGCAATCTTATACAGTCCACTTGCTTTGGCTCCAGCGGCACTGGCAGGATGGGTATACTTATTTGCACCGGCGGCGATTCCAGTCAGTTTCGTTCGTTCAGATGAGGTAAAATGAATCGTACCGTCATTTGTATGATTCTGCAATTCTGTCTGATCTGCTTTCTGGCCAATTACTTCATCCAGTGCATCTACAACCGACATATTCACTTTTTTTTCGTCAAATTCTTCCAGAGCTGTTCTGACTTCCTCTTCGAGAGCGTATAAATTGCTGGCCGTACGCACGGTTATATTAACATCATCACTAACCACTAACGTAAACCGTAATCTCTTTTCCTTTGAAATCGTAACGGATTCCGGATCGATATACTCTGCATCTCCGGCACCCGCATTGTCATAATAACACAAAGCATGATTCCCAATAATTCCAATTTCTCTAAAGTAGAATCCTCTGGGAGCCTGATCACAGTTCCAGTCGCAGTCGATAGTGACTTCATTATCTTTTCGCATCACCCTGCTGACTGGAATCTCCATTACCTTGTTTGTAAGTTCGGTCTTACTTAAATACGAGCCTTCATAGATTCCATCACCCAGCTGCACATGAGTAAAATCCAATGCTCTTTCATTACTGATAGCGGACGCTATCTCATTCCTTCCCTGATTTGTCAGAATCAATCCTCCAAAACTCATATAACCACCTGCCTTATCGTAATTATTTCATCATCCTGCCAAACAATGCCTGTCGCCGCCCTGCCCTGGCTGCTCTCTGCTGCCCTGACTTCATACCATATATTTTGCGGAAGGATTCTGTCCAGAGCCCGTTGGATCTCCGATACTTCTTCCGTTCCATAGATACTAAAGGAAATCCTGTAATTCTCCAGATCAGAATCAATATCATAATTATTTACCCCGCACAATATATTTAACTGACGAATCATCGTCCGGTAAGTATACGGCATAACCGTATTCCATTCTGCCAGAACTCTTCTCTTTCTTACCTCCAGCTTGTTCTGCGGCTCCGGCAGTATACCTAGCAGCGACTCATATTTTCTTATGCCATAGTCATCACAATCTTCTATAAAAGCATTGTCATAAATTTTTTGAATGCCTGCCAGAAGTTTATCCATCCATTTGTCTTCCACCCTCATAATCTCCTGCAGCTCTCCAAAAGACTGCATAAACGGCGGAAGGTATTCCAGCAGCTTTTTTCTTTCAGGAAAATCAGCCATTTACCTCACCCCTTACCGGTATCTCATCACTTTGAAGTATTACATTTTCCGCTTTTTCATTTAGCAAGGTCTGCCCGATGTCAAGGATTCCTTCTATTTCCATCAGGTGATGTTCAATCTGGCTGATACGTATCACCAGTCTATCTTCCTGTGCCCACTCCTGTCTCAGCTGAAAAAAGTAACGATCTATTGCGGATTCCACTTCCTCTTTGTGGTTGTCAAAGGTATATCCGCTCTTATATTCAATTCCCTGCAAGGTTATGTTTATCGGTCTTTCCTTTACTCCACTAACCCTCACCACATGTCCAATAGGAGCTGTGCCATCCCCTTCACCGGCGCTTTGTTCCGGATCCAGTGTCTCCTGTACGAGACGGATCAGTGTCTGAGACGGACTTTTGTACTCCGCATTCGTAATCTCAATCTGAACCGTTCCTCCCACAGTCAGCTTCTTTTCGGATGCAGCATCATATACTCTTTTTAACCAGGCATATACTGGTTCTCCCAGTGTTTCCCCGGATTGGTTTTCAAACCACTCGGTTACTCCCTCCTCTGGAATCAGCTGAGACGGATGATAACCTCCATTCCAGCACCGGTAAACCTTGACACCGCCTACTCCGTCTATTTCACCTACTCTGGCTATATAATCGGCACGGTTTCCGCCAAAGGATTCATCCTGAAAGGAAGAAAAATATCGTTCTCGGAAATCCTCCACATCCTCGTCATCCTCACCGGGAATCAAAATTTCTGTAAGAACAGCTTCTTCCATTTCATTTAGATCATTTTTTGTATCAATGGGGATAAGTTCCCCTGTCTGCTGGTTCGCCATGCTCCCTGGTTCTTCACAGGTCAATTGGTAGGTTCCCTTTTCTTCTTCAATAGAGGTGACCATATAGTTCAGGTCACCCAGATTAAACCGGTCACCAATAGAAATTGGCGTCTCGGGGGGAGCCACCACCATGCGGCACAATGCCTGAGTTTCCTGTCGGGGAAATATTCCCCTCTCAGCCGCCCGTTTGATCAGATAATAATAAGATGCGGAATCTGCAAACACTTCATCCAGAACCATATCCAGATTACCATAAAGTTCGCCCATCTGGACTGCTGCCGGAGCTGCCGCATCCCATATGGGCGATCCTTCCCTTTTGTCATATCTGTCATCTACATCATCCAGCATATTTTCCAGAATGGAATCGCTGTCAAATTCTTCAAACATCAGACCTCAACCTCACTTTCCATATCTATTTCCTCCTCATCGGCAGTAATAACAGTAAATGCCGCTGATAACCTTCTCTTTCCCACTCTCTGCACATTAAAATTTTCTACTGCTTCGATTCGGTCATCCGCGAGAAGAGCCTCCGTAATCCGCCGCTTTATCTCACTCATACAATATAAAAGAGGCTCGCCATACAGATCCTGCAGCTCAATTCCATAGTCCCAGGAATAGATCTCATATTCATACCGCTCTGTGTTCAGGATCTTCATGACTGCCTGCCGGACTGCCTCTGTTTCGTCTACTTTCCCAACAAATGAATTTTTATGTTCATCCGATTCCGCCTCGCTTAGATTCATGGCATAAGTCAGAGACGGCATAGTGCGGATCACCATATCCGATGTTGTTTCCTCATCCCATTCACTATCATAATTTTCATTATTTGGAATCATGTCTCACTCACCACCCTGTCCAGGATCAGATATCTCTGTCCTTTCGGCTTCTGGATCATCAATACCTTCTCTCCCTCTTTTAAAGAATTGTGTACGGTAAATTTCTGTCGGCTCCCCTGTATCGTCACCTCCGTATCAAAATCAGTTACATTCCTCAGTAAATCCAGAAACTCCTCATATAAAGTCAAAGATTTCGATACAGAAATCTCCAGCGGGTTTTCCTTTTTTACAGTTCCGATAACATAGTCACATGGTTTTCCTGCCGCCACTGTCTGAACAGCGATCCTCCGGATCACCTGAAGCAGATCGGAATCAGCCATTAAAATCACCTCCTGATACAACCAGTTCCATTTTATGATAACGGTTGCTGAATTCGTGGGTTACCTTTTCCACGATCATATAATTTGCCACTTTAATATCCCTGAGATTAAGGATCACTGGCACCAGAGAGCCCGCGCGAACCTTTGTACTCCCGATCACACCTGATATAGTAAGGGAACGTCTTTTTTTGTTGTGCAATTTCAGAAGGATCTTAGCCTGTTCTTTCCCTTTATCTGGACTGTCAATCGTCTCGACATACTGTAAGACACCCCACTTATTAATGTTCTTTTTATGCCTTGTGATATATAAATCATAGGAATCCTTTTTCTTGTTTTTATCCTTATTCTTATAAATCAGCTTGATCTGATTGTATACTTCATTATCTATGCTTGTCTCATATGAAAAATCTTCTCCTGTCTCCGCATCGACCAGACAGCTGTTGACCTTCATCTTAGAGATATCACTGAGAGTAAGCTTTCCAGCTTTATCATAAAGTACATAAATCTTGCCATTTGACATAAGCGTATTGTCCAAAGCGTTCTGAATCATATCAAATAGTGTAGTATTATTTTCGATGGCTGACATTTTGTGGCGGGTATTTGCAAGAGTACCACAATTCATATGAAAACGGCTGGCAATGATTTTAATCATTTCATCCGCCCGCTTTTTTCGGAAAATTATTGTATCCTTGTTTTTTAGATACCGCAGCTGATCATAAACCGTAAACTCCATACTTCCTGTTTTCGACATTTTTCTTGTAAAGACAAAACCAAAAAACATCTTTGTCCCGTCCACAGTTACAGTGACCTCATTTCCTTCTACAATTTTATATGACTTCTCGTATTTTGATGAAAATGTCAGCACTCCTGGTGTTCCTTTTCTTTCCCATACTATTTTCATGCCGTCTTCTACAGGGACCTGAAAATATTTTGATCCATTCTTTACCATTACCAGAACATTCCCCTCAGGCAGCTTGTGTTTATTCTCAATATTCACATTGATTGTTTTGCCTGAAGAAGCTTTTTTATTTTTTAAGATATTTTCCAAATGTCTTAAATTGTTTTTGGAGGCTGTCTTCTTTTCACTTTTACCAGATGAAGAAATATGGTTGTTATATTTTGGCACACCATAGCCAGTTATGGTGGAATTTGAAAGAGGATACGTCCTTCTGGCAACCTTATTGGATGTATTTCCCTCTATCGTATGTAAGGTACTGCCGGAAACCTTTTCTACAATGCCGACATGACTTCTGTTTGTTTTGAAATATACAATATCACCCCTTTTGGGCGTGTATTTCTCCTTATACTTAAAAAGCCCTTTTCTTTTAAACCAGTTCATTCCTGTTGTGGTTGATGCCGTCTTTGGAACAACAGAGGTGGAAATTCCCGCCTGATCTGCACACCATGATACAAACATATGGCACCACGCTGCTCCATTCATTCCATACCACTTGCCATATTTTGTCGAATTACTTCCTGTCTCCCGGTATCCAAGCTCTCCAATTGCCACATCTACAATATCTTTCGCCATTTTCTTCACCCCTTTATTTGGGAAGTGTTAGCTTCATACCAGAAAAAAGCCATTGCCCATTTTCCGGTTTCCCATGTTTTTTTGCTGCTGACTGAATCTTTTTTTTGTTTAGTTTATAAATTTCTTTCCATCTGTTTGTATTATTAAGCTGTTTCTTCGCGATTCCACGAAGGGAATCCCCTTTCTTTACTGTATAAGATTTGGCCGCGTTCTTCTTCTTCGCCCTGACTCTCTTCATCTGTACAACAATCTGCCCTGACTTGGTCCTCTTACTTTTGGGAATCAGTTTTTTTGAGCCAAAATATTTATATTGTTTCATACTCAGCTTTACGCAAACATCAAGGCCATATTCTTCTGCATCCTCCACGATTTCATAATCTTCAATGGTTACATCCATATCCGAATCCCACAAAAAAGAGGATCCATCCGGTAAACCCCGGAGCAGCTTCCAGTGAACCGGTTTTTTCCCCTTTTTCCATTTCTCCAACAGATCGAGATAATATTTTGCTTCATGAAATTCTGTCAGCTTGCCAGAAAGCGGATAATTTGCAAACGGATATATCTGAACAGCCGGAAGCAGAAGTTCATCTATCTCAATCTCTGTCAATCCGGGCGATTTGATAAGATTCACCTCACCCTCGTTTATGAGGGTGAGAGTCTCATTTCTGCCATTGATCTTAGTACTGATTTTCCCTGGCGTGACAGGAAACAGAATGTTTTCGATATACATATAATATGCCATTACGCGTACACTCCTTCCGCAGTTGAACTCAGCTTTTCCTCCAGCTGTGTCTTAAGATGATTTGTGATGCCATCCAGATCCATATTGCTCGAAATGTTGTTATGATTGTTCATGGCCACTTTAATAGTAGAAGATGTATACCTGTTGACTGCTTTTGCCGTGGCATAATCCTTTAAATATTTCAGCTGTTCTGTTGTGACAGAAAGCTGATCCGACAGATCCGCCGTATTGGCCGCTGTTTTTTTTGTATCGTCTCCGATATTGGTAATGGTGGCAGATATGCTGCCAAACGGGTTTTCTTCCAGGGGACCCTTCCCTTTGTTATCATCATTGTTCGTTGTATACTCCTTATAGAGTGCATCGTATTCCCTCTGGGCCTGATCTGCAGCTGCTTCTTTATCCGTAATTTCATCCGCAATTTCCATATTTTTTTTGTCTGTATCCTTCCAAAGCTGATCAATTTTATCACGCTGCTCCTGAGCCATCCTTCCAATTTCATCGATTCCACTCCATTGAACATGTTCAATTGTATTTATACTGACACCTGGAATTTTATTTAATGCGCCAATAAGCCCGTTTATCAGATCAATTGCTCCATTTACCATAGAACGAATTGTATTCCCGATACCATAAACTCCCTGAAGAACAGCCATATAAATAGTACGCCATGCGGTCTCAATGGCCTGACATAAAAGATTCCAGGAAATTTTTATGCCACCAGTGATACAAGACCATTTCACCCCCAGCTGCATAATCGTAATCTGAATCTTTTTAAATACCAGTTCCATCGTCTCACCAATATCCCCTGTTTTCCCATTTAAATCCTTGATCCAGTCTATCAGAGAAAAGATGGCGAAAGCAACGCCTGCAATTGCCACAATACTGATAACACCAAAAATAAGCCCTGCGATTGTACCAAACAATGTCATAACTGTCTGACATATCGTGATAACTGTCGTCACAATTCCAATCGCACCCGCTACGATCATATAAGCTGCTGCCAGTGAAAAAAGCACCTGGATTATTCCTAATATCTGGTCCCCGTGCTCAGCAAAAAAGGTGATTCCACTGCCAATAATAGAACCGATTGTCGGCAAAATACTTCCGATGATCTCACCGAAGCCTTTCAATCTTTCCTGAACTGTTCCAAACCCGGCCTGTCCCAAAGCATCATTAATATTTTCAATCATAGAAGAAATCCCCTGAATCACAGATCCTCTCATATTGGATATAGCACCCGACCACGTATTTCCCGCCTTTCCGGCTGCACCGGATATATTTGCAACACCATTTGTACCAGTGGTGAATGCGGAGGAAACAGTGGTTATAAAATTCTGTGCAGAAATCCTTCCACGATTTAGATCATCCTGTACCGCGGCCACGGTCTGTCCGGTAGCCTGAGCGTACATATCCAAAACAGGTATTCCCATCTCTGTCAGGCGGCTCAGCTGATCCATATCAACGGATCCTCTTGACATCATTGCTGCCAGAGTATTTGTAACAGCAGACAATTCTTCGTTCGTACCATTTCCATAAAAAGCAACCGCATCTGCCCAATTTTTCACCTCTGCTGTTGCATCCTTTATATTCATTCCTCTCGTGGTGAAATTCTGGACAGAGGCAGCTGCGGTATCCAGACCATAGGAAGTGCCTTTTGTCACACTTTTCAATTCTTCCAGCGCCGCTTTTGCCACACTGCTGTTTCCTGTAATGGCCGTCATACTTCGCTCAAATCGTTCCACATTATCCATACTCTGCATTGCCGGGCCCATCTGACCTTTTACGAGATCAGCCACACCACGCACTGGAACAGAATTTTTTAGGGAAGAAAACATTTTACTGCCGGAATTACTTATCTTCCCAGCCATATTTAATAAATTCTTAAAATGATTCGTCTGTTCCTCCACAGCATTATTTATTTTGTTAAATTCGGCTACCATCTGACTGCTTTTCAGGGAACAGCTAAATGCCATAACGGTTTTTTGTCCCTCTTCAAATTTTGCCATTGTCATGGAAAGATCTTTTGTAATATTCTGTAAGGAACCCGATATCTTATGTATCATATCCATACTTGTTTGTATCGATGCCACAGCCTCACCTCCTTTTTCGTTTTATTTTTTTCTCTTCCCGGCTTCTGCGTTCTGCCTCTATATCTATACTCGCCATAACAAATGCTTTTTCGTTTTCTGGCAGATCACAGAATTTCGATGGCGGCCACCGGAACTGATGCAGACAATAATGTGCATAAACAGATTCCGGATCGCCGCCGTCAATTAGTTTTTTGCCTCGTCCTTCCTATCCTGCAGCGTTTCATCAAATCCATTATAATTCTGGATAAACTGGGCAAACTCATCGTATTCTCCCGGATCATCGATCATTTCCCGGATGAGTTCTTCCGGGGTTTTGACCCCATAAGAATCCTGCAGCTGCTGATTGTTCAGATTGGGTTCCACCACACAGGCACAGATCATCTTTGCAAGGTATTTTCCGGTATCCAGATCCTTTTGATACTGGCCTTTTTTTCCGCGTACCGGGACATTTTTAATACATTCATCCCGAATTAGCTCATTGTCTTTTGTGGACAGAGGACATATTACCCACTCCAATACTTTTCCATTTTCATCGCATAATGATTTTGTTGCGGGATACGTTGTGTTTTTCTTCTGTTTCTTGTTTTCCTTTAAAAACAAACTTAAATTGCTCATACTATCAATCTCCTTTATTCTATGGATTAAACCCTATTCAATTTAATCTGCCTTGAAACCCTTCAGCGTCTTAAATTCTTCGTTCATGGACGCCCCTTCAAAGGTAAATTCAATTTCTTCATCCAAATATTCGCCGTCCGCATCAAATTTTGCCAGGATGCCGCCATCGATATTACAGCCGGTCAATGTAATATCCTGCCTTCCCGCCGCACTGGTTGGATCGTCATTGATAATCTGCATTTCAAAATATACATCCTGTCCCGTATTGGCATATTCCAGCATCATTTTGCGGAAAATGGATGTATTATAATGAAGCGTTGCCGTGCCTGTTCCACTCCATCCCGTAGCCTTGTTTCCCTTTCCCGTTCTCCCCAGGATTGGTACCTGTGTTTTGGTTTTCTCAAATTTTGCCTCAACATTGATGGCCTGCATAAGATTATATCTCTCGTTGCCAATTGAAACATAACACTCAGCCAATGATGCCGAGATGGTATCTTTGGCTAACATTACTGTACTTTTTACATCTGTATTCTCCATTGATATTCTCCTTTCCTTAAGCAATGGTAGTTGTCATATAGAGCTGAGCCATTGCGTTTACTACTGTTACGGTATTGTCCACCACCACTGCCTTTTTTGTATCTCCGGGTGTGACAACGACATCTGTTTCTTTAAAATTTTCGATAGCCTGAATACGCTGCAGCTCCTGTCGGATTTTCACGAGATCATACCAGAGTGCAGATCGGCCCGCTGCATTATTGGGTATTACCCCCAGATACTTTCTGGCGAATAGAATAGAATCTTCATTTGCCAGCTGATCGATCACCCGGATCGTCTGATTTTCTTTGAATATCTCACCCTGCGAATCAGTCGTAGTAACCATCGTATTGATATCGTTCAGCACTCTGACTTCTCCGTTGACAGAATGGAAAACAAATTCACCGGAACTAACTGCCTTTTTCAGCTGATTCTGTGTGTAATCTGTGTCAATAATATATTCGCCGTCATAACGACGATTCTGACAGGAAGCATTGACGGCACAGCCTCCCTGTACCCCGGTAGTCCAGTATACTGCCGCTGCTTCATCCGGATAAACCATACCTGAGCTTCCCTTCACAGCTCCATCAATACACTTGTTTTTAACACTAATGACTCCCATATAATCCGCCTCTGGATAATGATAGAGCACAAGCTGAAATTTCTTGCCGATCTCATCCCTGACACGTCTGTTAAAAGCTGCAAACAGTTCTTTTGTTGTCTCATCTGTAACGGCTGCTCCCATCGTATTAAAGGAATAGCTTTCAATGCGGTCAAGGTAATCCTGATATGCCTGTCCTGTACTTTCAGCATTTGTTCCCCCTGCCAGAGTCAGCGGCGCGGTCTCTTTCAGCTCCGCATCTTCTTTAAATGATACAAACTCATTGGCCGTAAGTTCTGCAGCAGAAGAGACTGTCTGAGTATCAACTTCTGTGGTATCCATATAGGTCACCACATCATATAACGTGGTATCGTCCACATTCTGACGAATCTTGATCTTTACTGCATTTCCGCGCTCTCCCGAATACAATGCCGTAGCATATTCGTTTTCCGCTTTCACGCCTCCTCCATTGACACGGTAAGCATAAAGGGTCTGCGCATTTTTAAACAGATCCCGCAACCCCTTCATCTCTGGTGCCCCATATGGACAGCCAAAAATCTGCAGTGTCCTTTTCGTAAAATCTTCATTTGTGACTTCAAAAACTCTGTCCTCCGGTCCCCAGTCAAGAGAAAGTGGCATCGTCACCACTCCTCTATCTGAAATCGAATCCGATGCTGATGCAGCCGATACAAAATTTACATAAGTTCCAGGAAGCACTTTATTCTGTGCTGTCCATTTTCCACCACCTAATGCCATATTAATTCACTCTCCTTGTATAATAATGTTCTAATTTTTTGTCTACTTCAGAAAAGCTGTATTTCCTGCCATTTTCCAAAATAGCTCCCAACAGATCCTTCCGGTTTGAAAACCTCACCGATGAGATAATATCCTCTTTGGGAAAGCTGTCTTGTTCGCTTTTCCCTGTTTCTGTCAAATCTGACATATCCTCACCTATCCTTTCACTTTTGTCTCCAGGGACATTCCATCCATTTTTACTTCTTCCTTTGTATTCCATACAAAGAAGTTGTAATCAACAGAAAAATTCAAAATACCCTCTGCTATTTCATAGCTGACGTTACTGCCAAGTACAGGGATACCCTGTATTTCGATTTTTTCCAGACTCCATAGCATATTCTCTGACACACTCCGGCACTCTGAACCAGTATCATTTTCTGATTCTGGATAGTACCGGATTAAGAATCTGTTTTCTCTTTTGTAACGTTTTCCGGGAAACTGACGCATTGTCTGCTTTATGGGAGATATAAAAAAACAGGGCTTCTGAAGCTCCTGTCCCTGTTCACTATCATATATCCCATATCTGTCTCCAAATGCTTTTTTCAAAGCATTTGCTATCCCGTCTGTTAGATCCTTGGTCGTCTGAGTCCATCCTCCTTTCTCCTACCTCAATGATGAGTTCAAACTGGCATCGTTGAGATATCAGTTGTAAAGGGCATCCTGCTGTGAAGCAGATGCCCTTTGTGATTTTGTTCCATGATACTATAATATCACTTTTTTGAGCTCCTGCGTCCCCCTCTTTATTTTATTTCAATTTTTTATCCAGAAGCCAGTAAAACTTCCTTCTCTTCTCATAATACATGTTCTTTCCGCAGGGAATCTCCATACGTTGACTGAGATAAGTATATGTAACACCATCATTCGTCACTGCCTTTATAATAAAATTTTTTAATATTGGATCCGCCTCTTCTGCAGTGGCTTCTACCAGATCAATTTTCTCTTGCCAGCCCACCCTTTTTTCCGCAAGCTCACTGGTCTGATCCTTGAAACTATTAGAACCTGGCATACCAGATAAAACTACGCTTTTTACAGTATGGTTACTGCACTTCAGCATATCCTTCCACTCACTGTACTGCTGACAAAAATAGTAAAGCTCCTTATACCTGTTCTTACTTAATTTATAATCTCTGCAATTTTTACTATTCATAGAATATATACCTCCTTAATTCTGATTTTCTTAGAATATTTATATAATACTCTTATTTATTTAGAATGTCAATCTTTTTTTCTAAGAATATTAGAAAAATTATTGACGCACACCTGTTTTAATGATATATTATTTATCAAGAGAGGGGATCTGCTTATGAAAATTGGTAATGTTTTGAGAGAATCCAGGTTACAATCGAAAAAATCAGTAAAGGAAGTTTCTGACTTTTTGACAAAACGTGGATATAAAGCTTCTGAGAAAACTATATACAGCTGGGAATCTGGTAACAGTAAACCAGACATTGATATCTTTATGAGATTGTGTGAGCTTTATGGGATTAAAGATGTACTAAACGCTTTCGGCTATAGGGAGCATACTGAAGAGGATGAGCTCCAGCTGAGTTCAAAAGAAACAGAAATAATCGAAAAATACCGATTTATTACCAACTATTCCATTGAGGGTGCAGTAACCATTGATACAATTTTAGATAAAGAATGCACCGTGGCACATGAGCTGCAAAGGCAAAAAGAATATATTGCAAAATTGGAAGCTCTCTCAAAGGAACCACATAACCAGAATATAAAAACACGGTGGATCAATTATTATTACCGACTGGCGTCTGCCGGGACCGGTCAGATCCTCTTTGATTCTCCGCCCACAAGGCGCATTGAGATTCCCGATATACCTGAATACAAAAATGTTGACTACGCCATTGGAGTAAATGGAAACAGTATGGAACCTACATTTCAAGATAATGACACACTCTTAGTTGGAATGACCGATACGGTTGAACGGGGCGAGGTGGGAATCTTTCTTGTTGACGGCGACTGCTATGTGAAACAACGCGGTACAGAGGAACTAATATCTATCAATCAAGACTGTCCCAATATACCGTTAAATGAATCCGCCCGATGCATGGGTAAGGTGATTGATAAGCTGAGATAAGGGATATAAAAAATACAATTCAGACATGCCCTGGCAGCAGCGGGATAAAGCAGCCTCCGCTGCGCCAGGCTGTTTTTCAATCAATATCTCCACACTGCAAAATAAAAAAACTATACATATAACGATTCTGTGTTAAATGCATAGTTTTTCACTATATGAGGCATCGGGGACTCGAACCCCGGACAACTTGATTAAAAGTCAAGTGCTCTACCACCTGAGCTAATGCCCCAAAAAATGCCCAAAGCCGGAATCGAACCAGCGACACAAGGATTTTCAGTCCTCTGCTCTACCAACTGAGCTATCTGGGCATAAATTGCGGGGGCAGGATTTGAACCTACGACCTTCGGGTTATGAGCCCGACGAGCTGCCTGACTGCTCTACCCCGCGATAATTTGAATGACTTAATTGTCATTTTTGAACCGGATAACCGGAGTGGGCGGAGAAGGATTCGAACCTTCGAAAGCGTAGCTAACAGATTTACAGTCTGCCCCCTTTGGCCACTCGGGAATCCGCCCAAAAAGCCGACGACCGGACTTGAACCGGTAACCTGCTGATTACAAATCAGCTGCTCTGCCAATTGAGCCACGTCGGCATATTATGGGGCCTATAGGGCTCGAACCTATGACCCTCTGCTTGTAAGGCAGATGCTCTCCCAGCTGAGCTAAGACCCCATTCCAACTAAAATATTTAGTTAAGATTGTATCAAACAATCTAACGACCCAGATGGGACTCGAACCCACGACCTCCGCCGTGACAGGGCGGCGCTCTAACCAACTGAGCCACTAGGCCATCCACGAATTTTACTTCGCTTTGAAAGTAATTTTATACCTTCAAAACTACACATCAGATTATCCATTCTTTTCCCTTAAGGTCAAGCCTTCGACCTATTAGTATCTGTCAGCTCCATACATTACTGCACTTCCACCTCAGACCTATCTACCTCGTCGTCTTCAAGGGGTCTTATTGACGCGGAACTGCAAGCAGTTCCGTATTGTCAGGGATATCTTATCTTGAGGGGGGCTTCACGCTTAGATGCCTTCAGCGTTTATCCCGTCCCGGCTTGGCTACCCGGCTCTGCACTTGGCAGTACAACCGGTACACCAGCGGCCAGTCCACCCCGGTCCTCTCGTACTAAGGGCAGCTCCTCTCAAATATCCTGCGCCCGCGCCGGATAGGGACCGAACTGTCTCACGACGTTCTGAACCCAGCTCGCGTACCGCTTTAATGGGCGAACAGCCCAACCCTTGGGACCTACTACAGCCCCAGGATGCGATGAGCCGACATCGAGGTGCCAAACCACTCCGTCGATGTGAACTCTTGGGAGTGATTAGCCTGTTATCCCCAGGGTAGCTTTTATCCGTTGAGCGATGGCAATCCCACTTTATACCACCGGATCACTAAGTCCTAGTTTCCTACCTGCTCCACCCGTCGGTGTCGCAGTCAAGCTCCCTTCTGCCTTTGCACTCTTTGAATGGTTTCCGACCATTCTGAGGGAACCTTTGAGCGCCTCCGATACCCTTTCGGAGGCGACCGCCCCAGTCAAACTCCCCGCCTGACATTGTCCCACAGCCGGTTCACGGCTGCTGGTTAGAAATCCAATACTGCAAGGGTGGTATCCCAACAGCGGCTCCCCCGCAACTGGCGTCACGGGTTCTCAGCCTCCCACCTATCCTGTACATGCAGTACCGAATCCCAGTATCAAACTGGAGTAAAGCTCCATGGGGTCTTTCCGTCCTGGCGCGGGTAACCAGCATCTTCACTGGTATTTCAATTTCACCGGGTGCATTGTCGAGACAGCGTCCAGATCATTACGCCTTTCGTGCGGGTCGGAACTTACCCGACAAGGAATTTCGCTACCTTAGGACCGTTATAGTTACGGCCGCCGTTTACTGGGGCTTAAATTCGTACCTTCGGCCGAAGCCTGAGCACTCCTCGTAACCTTCCAGCACCGGGCAGGCGTCAGCCCATATACCTCACCTTCCGGTTTCGCATAGACCTGTGTTTTTGCTAAACAGTTGCCTGGACCTATTCTCTGCGGCCTGCTTTCACAGGCACCCCTTCTCCCGAAGTTACGGGGTCATTTTGCCGAGTTCCTTAACAATGCTTCTCCCGCCGGCCTTAGGATTCTCTCCTCATCCACCTGTGTCGGTCTGCGGTACGGGTCCGTTTAAAGCTATAGCGGCTTTTCTCGACGGCTGGCTCACCTGCTTCGCTACCCTCTGGTTCGCTCCACATCACGCATTCCCGTTATGACAGGGGGCTTTTCCTCCCTGTCCGGTACTTCGCTTGTCCCGGTTCTTCCATCCCCGGGCCAGGCTCTCCACCCGTGTCCCCACAGTTCTGTTTAAACGGAGTACAGGAATCTCTACCTGTTGTCCATCGGCTACGGCTTTCGCCCTCGCCTTAGGCCCCGACTTACCCAGGGCAGATCAGCTTTACCCTGGAAACCTTGGATATTCGGCCGTAAGGATTCTCACCTTACTCTCGCTACTCATTCCGGCATTCTCTCTTCCTGAAAATCCACAGCTCCTTACGGTACTGCTTCCTCTCTTCAGCAATGCTCCCCTACCGAACTGCCTGCCCTGCGCATAACCATCCCCCGAAGAATGCTGCTTTCTGCATTCTTCCAATGGCTATCCGTAGGATAGGCAATTCCCACAGCTTCGGTGTCATGTTTCAGCCCCGGACATTTTCGGCGCAGGACCTCTCGACCAGTGAGCTATTACGCACTCTTTTAATGTATGGCTGCTTCTGAGCCAACATCCTGGTTGTCTTCGAAATCCCACATCCTTTTCCACTTAACATGTACTTTGGGACCTTAGCTGGTGGTCTGGGCTCTTTCCCTTTCGACTGCCCAACTTATCTCGTGCAGTCTGACTCCTGGACAGCGGCAGCATGGCATTCGGAGTTTGATAGGCTTTGGTAAGCTTTGACGCCCCCGCGGCCATTCAGTGCTCTACCTCCATGTGTCTCGTCCAAGGCTAGCCCTAAAGCTATTTCGGGGAGAACCAGCTATCTCCGGGTTCGATTGGAATTTCTCCGCTACCCACACCTCATCGCCACCTTTTTCAACAGATGTGCGTTCGGTCCTCCACCACCTTTTACAGTAGCTTCAACCTGGACATGGGTAGGTCACCCGGTTTCGGGTCTGTGTACACTGACTCATTCGCCCTATTAAGACTCGGTTTCCCTCCGGCTCCGGACTTTCCGTCCTTAACCTTGCCAGTACCCACAACTCGCCGGACCGTTCTACAAAAAGTACGCAGTCGGACATGTATAGTCCTTCCACAGCTTGTAAACACAGGGTTTCAGGTTCTCTTTCACTCCCCTCCCGGGGTTCTTTTCACCTTTCCTTCACAGTACTATGCGCTATCGGTCACTAAGTAGTATTTAGCCTTACGGGGTGGTCCCCGCTCATTCCCACAAGGTTCCACGTGTCTCGTGGTACTCTGGATCCTGCTGCCTGTATTTTGACTTCGCTTACGGGGCTTTCACCCTCTCTGGCTGGCTTTCCCAAAACCATTCTGCTGTCTCCTTACAATGACGTCTGCAGTCCGAACCCCGGATCGCACGCGATC
>CAJSYQ010000027.1:0-665 GCA_910574015.1 Eubacteriaceae bacterium
TTTTATCTGCTTAGTATCTTTAATAATTGTTCTCATAGAAGATTTTGAGATAAACTCATAATCCGTTCTGAACCCAAATGTTTTGTGTAGTGAATCTGTCAGTTCACTCCGCATATAGGATGGAATATATCCGCTGGCTGTATTTAACAGTGTCATCTGCATAGAGCGTAATGTCCTGAGAATCTGGCTGGTTGTATAAGTATTTCTGAGCTTCTTTTCCAGTAAACGATAAACAAGAAGACTAATGTAACACGTCATGAAGTGAGCTTTGATTCGATCTTCTTTTCTGACATACACTGGTCTTGCTTCAAACTCAGTCTTCATTATTCGGAAGTTTTCTTCGATTTCCCACCGTTGTTTATTAATTCTTATGATTTCTGAAACATCACCTTCCAGATTTGTGATAACAGTGTAAAAACCATCATACATTTCTTCTTTTTCTATTTGTTCTTTATCCAGATCATACACTTGTTTTTCAGCAATCTCACCTTCTGGAGTGACTGAAGTTTTCCTGACGAAACGCATAGGATCATTTTGATTTTTTCCTTTCCGTTTATGACCGGGTGATGCAATGATCTTTTCTGCACGTTCAATCTGGCGGGTACGGATTTTTCTCTGATATGCTTTATATTTTGGAGAATAAGTAACAATCAAAGTTTCATCCA
>CAJSYQ010000027.1:674-50894 GCA_910574015.1 Eubacteriaceae bacterium
TAACAATAGGAACTTCTTTGTAATAAATCGAGTTATAAACTTCCTCGTCTGTTTCATCCAGTGTACGGAGATCTATGAACTTTTGAGAGCCAACTTTACGGAACTGAGTTGGGTTTAAAGCAATCTCACGGTCTTGTTTTTTCATCTTTTTCAGAGAGTGCGTAATGATATATGCACGATTTCCGATGCTGTTAAATCTTCGGTTGCCAGCACTTCCAAGTCCGGAATCAGAGCAATAGATAAACTCACTACAGTTAAAATCCTGGAGAATTTTAGACTCTAAAGGTTTCAGGGTTGTCTGCTCATTTTGATTCCCCGGAAAAATATCAAAAGCAAGCGGAATCCCATCAGTATCCATGAATAATCCCATGGTTACGATTGGATTTGGCCTGTTCTCTTTACTTTTCCCATAACGCCTGGAATCACTTTCTTCTTCAATTTCAAAGTAATAATTCGTACAGTCATAATAAAGAATACGGTTGTTTCTTGGATGAATAAAGTTGGAGTTCTTATAAAGCTCACTTTGAATGAAGTCTGATTCTTCCGCAATCACAGAGAGTGAGCGGTAAACGTCCTGCAGACTGTATTTGGGTGGTTCTAATAAGGACCGGCAATACTCATAACTGGCCAGTTTACTGGAGGGAGAAAGGATTCTTGCATAGACAAGATCCGTAAGTACCGCATGTAAATCATATTTAAATTTATGATGTTCTTTAATGGTTCTACAAATTTTATCCAATCGAAGTTGAGTGCAGAGTACCTGAAGAAAAAGGTAACCAACATTGAAAGAACGTTGTTCATTTAATGGTATGGCTGCAGCTTTAGAAAGCTCTACCGCAACTTTTCCTGTCTCCTGCTTATAAAGCTCAGTTTCTTTGGCTGCCTGTTCTTTCGCCCATGACATTAACTGATTTTTATCACCATCAAAATGTTCTAAGAGAGAATTATACTTTCCAAGCTTTTTGTAAATGCGGGAAGATGATTTACCGTTTTCTTTTCGAAATGACTGGTAAATATAGACATCTTTATTATTTTTGCTGCCTGTAATTGCAATATACATGATAAGAAAAACCCCTTTTCTTTATAGTATAACACACTATTACAAACAAGTACATATAGAATCAAAAAATTTGACAAAAAAATACAGGCATTACAAGGCCTGCAACGTATTTTTCTCTTATTCAACTGTCAAACTCCCGTATGTTGTATGTGGGGCGTAAGAAATTAATCAAGCGGAAAGAGTTTGAACGGTTTATCAGCGAAAATATTGAATTATAAATCAGAAATTAAAGTATTGAATTGTCAAGAGAATATGGACTTATGGGCTGTTATATGGTAATATATAAGTTACTGTATTAGGGCTTCTTTGCTGAAAGGAGTTATAAAATATGGGAAAAGACTTAAAAGGGAAGGAGCTAGGTGTCGGAATAACTCAACAGAAAAATAGGTTATATTCTGCAAGATTTGTAGATAAATTTGGTAAACGGAGACAGAAGCGGTTCAAAAAGTTACAGGAATGCAGACAGTGGATTGCAGATGCAACCTATGTCGATGAACATAGTAACATCTTGCAGGCAACAGACATAATGGTAGACTCATGGTTTGATTATTGGATTGATATCAAGAAAAAGACGGTGAGACCTAACACGGTTAGAAATTACACAGAACGATACAATCGTAATATTAAGAAAATCATTGGGAAAATGCTGTTGTCGGAAGTAAAACCTCTGCACTGTCAGAAGATATTTAGTGATATGGCTGATGAAGATTATCGGACAAGCACGATCCATCAGACAAGAATTGCTCTATTCAATATGTTAGAGTTTGCCAAAGAAAATGATGTGATCCGCTATAATCCATGCAAGAAGTCAGTGAAGAGTGACATGGGTAAACCTTCGCAGAAAAAGGAGGCGCTGACGGTAGACATACAGAAAGTGTTTTTGGAGTATGCGAGCGGTCAAAGTTATGAGTATCAGTATCGTTTTATTCTGCAGACCGGGTTACGGACTGGTGAATTGGTGGCTTTGAAATGGGAAGATATAGATTTCCAGAACAAGACACTGAAGATTCAGCGGTCTATGGAGTACAGATATTCGGTAGGTGAGTGGAGAATTGGAGAACCCAAAAGCAAATCGGGCTATAGGACGATTCCGCTGACAGATGAGGCTATCGACATATTGAAACGCCAGAAAGAAAAAAATAAGAAAATCAAAATAATTTCATTGGAATGGAGCGAATTTGTGTTTTTATGCAGGAAAGGTACGCCAATCAAGAACAGTACATATGATACGGCTTTGTTTAAGATTTGTGACAAGTCACAGATTCCGAGATTTTCCATGCATGTATTGCGCCACACATTTGCGACCAGATGTATCGAAGGCGGCATGAAACCAAAAACGCTGCAGATTATTCTGGGACATTCTAATATTGGAATTACTATGAATTTATATGTTCACACTACCGAGGAGGAAAAGTTAAAGGAAATCGAATTGGTAGCGGATGCCCTTAATGTTGTATAAAAATGGTGCACTAAATGGTGCACCTGCAAATAAAGGTATGTCAGAAAAGCCATAAAATAAAGGAATTTTAGGAGGAATATAGAAAAATGAAACTAGGAATCGTAGGCCTGCCTAATGTAGGAAAAAGTACATTATTTAATTCCCTGACAAAAGCGGGAGCGGAATCGGCAAATTATCCGTTCTGTACCATTGACCCCAATGTCGGGGTTGTTCCGGTGCCGGATGAGAGACTGGACGTGCTGACGAAAATGCATGAGTCAAAGAAGACGGTTCCGGCTGTCATTGAATTTGTCGATATCGCCGGGCTGGTGAAAGGGGCTTCCAAAGGAGAGGGGCTGGGGAACCAGTTTCTTGCCAACATCCGTGAAGTGGATGCCATTGTTCATGTTGTGCGATGCTTTGAGGACACCAACATTGTCCATGTGGACGGCAGCATTGATCCGCTCCGGGATATCGAGACCATAAATCTGGAGTTGATCTTCTCGGATATTGAGATTCTGGATAGAAGGATAGCCAAGGGATCCCGTGGTGCCAATAACGATAAGAAGCTGGCCAGAGAGGTGGAACTGATGAAACGGCTCAAAGCGTTTCTGGAGGATGGCAGTCTGGCGAAGAACTTTGAACTGGCGGATGAGGATGAAGCGGCATGGTTTAATGAATATAATCTGCTTACGGCGAAACCGGTGATCTATGCGGCCAATGTGGCGGAGGATGAACTGGCGGATGAGGCCGTCGGAAATGAACAGGTGAATAAGGTACGGGAATTTGCCAGGGAAGAAAGATCCGAGGTTTTTGTGATCTGTGCCCAGATCGAGCAGGAGATTGCGGAGCTGGATGAGGATGAGAAGAAAATGTTTCTGGAGGATCTTGGTCTTACAGAATCGGGACTGGAAAAACTGATCCGGGCCAGTTATCATATTCTTGGTCTCATCAGTTTCCTGACTACGGGGCCCGACGAGACCAGGGCATGGACCATTACAGAGGGCACGAAGGCGCCGCAGGCGGCAGGAAAGATCCATACGGATTTTGAACGCGGTTTTATCCGGGCAGAGGTGGTTTCCTACGATCATCTTGTGGAGCATGGCGGTTATAACGGGGCGAAGGAAAAAGGGCTGGTTCGTTCCGAGGGAAAAGAGTATGTAGTCCAGGACGGCGATGTGGTATTGTTCCGTTTTAATGTATAAGGATAAGAAAGGAATCAAACACTTATGAATGGTGCAGATATTGCATTCCCTCATTTGGGGATTTATATACCGTCCCTGCCGAAAGGCATTACGATTGGCGGATTTACGATTGCCTATTATGGAATCATTATAGCCAGCGCTATGATAGCAGGTTTGATGCTGGCAAGATGGCAGGCAAAAAGGTCGGGACAGAACCCAGAAGTGTATATGGATTATATTATATTTGGAATCATATTTTCCATTATTGGTGCCCGGTTATATTATGTGGCGTTTCAATGGGAAGATTATAAGGATAATCTGCTTCAGATTTTCAATATCCGCGGCGGCGGCATGGCAATTTACGGTTCTGTTATTGGAGCGGTTTTGACCGCTATTGTGTATTGCCGAAGAAAAAAATATAAATTTTCCCTTTTTGCGGATACGGCTGTATTGGGGCTGATCCTGGGACAGATCATAGGCCGGTTCGGTAATTTTATGAACCGGGAAGCTTTTGGGGAATATACGGATTCGCTTTTCGCTATGCGTCTGAAGACAGACCAGGTTTCACTTTCGAATGTAACGAATCAGATGTGGGAGAATGTGGTGACTCAGGATGATGTGAGTTATATACAGGTACATCCAACTTTTCTATATGAGGCAGTCTGGAATCTGGTGGTGCTTGTTCTTATGATCTGGCGGTCAAAGCATAAGAAGTTTGATGGAGAGATATTTCTTATGTATCTGGTGGGATATGGAATCGGACGGACATGGATCGAGGGTCTGCGGACAGATCAGCTGCAGATTGGTTCTACAGGCATTGCGGTATCCCAGGTGCTGTCTGCCCTGCTGGCAGTAGGAGGCATCGGGTACTGGATCTATCGTCTTATCAAAGAGAAGAAACAAATTAAGAACATATCTGCCATGTCTGGATTTTTTCTGTTTTTAGTTCTTCTGGCTGCCCCGCTGTATTTGGGAGAAGGTACAGAAGCAAGGGCTGCAAGTCCCAGACAGGAAATTGAAAGGAGCATTGTCAGGGAAATTCCCTCGAAACATAAAGTAAGAAAGACTTTTTATGCTGACTATGACAGGAACGGGAGGCCGGAGGCTTTCGTGCTGACAGGGCCGAAAAAAAAGAAAAATGAGCAGGCGGAGACAGAGTTGACGCTCTGGTTTGCCTATGTGAAAAATGGAAATGTGGTGTCTCGGAAACTGCGGCAGGATGTCCTTGGAACCTCTGGATTTCTGAAACTGCAAAGCGTCACCCTGTTCCGGGCCCAGACCTATTGTACCACCAGCGGTCCAGAGGATCTGTATCGTGTGACAGGGAATAAGGTGACTAAAATTTTTCATGGAGATCTGATGGCACCATGGGCGGGAGATTCCTTTACATCTGTTCACAGCACCTATGACAGTGCATATGATAAAAGTGCGGGAGTTACTCTTGGCCATACTTGGAAACCCTATTATTTTTATTATAAGAATGGGAAAATATATGAACATAACGGGAAGAAGATTACTTCTTCCCGTTTTATGAGGTACAAAAATGCAGAAAAGATACTGAAGAGATATAGGAAAATGGGTAAGGTTAGATCAATCATCTACCGATCCAATGGTCTGATCCATATTAATTTTGAAAAGAAATATAATGATGGGGATAAAAGCTATAGCAATGTAACCTTGCATGTATCAGGAAACATGTTGAAAAAACCGGTCGTGAAGGAGGGGATTTATAAAAAGAAATTTATGTAATGCAACAGTGCCAGGAGACAGAAAGGCATAACAATCTGACAGATCATACCGCGCATGGGAAATGTTATTTTCCCATGCGTTCTTTTTATGTGGGAATGTATCGTGAGGGAGCAGCGCCGTTCCACTGTTTCGAATGTGCCCGAAAACCCGCCAAAAATCGACATTGTGGATGGGTTGTGGATGCAATGTGGAGTAACTTTTTCTTGCTAATTTCCCTATTGTGGTGTATAGTTGTATTAAAAGTGGTGGAAAGTGGTGGAAAGTGCCACGAAGTGGAAAAAAGGTGGCGGAGGATGTCAGACCACTGGAAAGAAACTGATTTCTTCCACGATACGGAAGTTGGTGAAGCAATATGTTTATGGGCACATACGAACACGGGATGGATGCCAAGGGACGGGTTATCGTTCCGGCGAAGCTCCGTGAAAGTCTGGGAGAATCCTTTGTAGTCACATTGGGACTTGACGGCTGCCTGTTTGCATACCCAATGGAAGAATGGGAGGGCTTCATTGACAAGCTGAAAGGACTTCCCGGGAATAAGGAAGGAAGAAAGTTACAGCGTCATTTCATGGCGAATGCGGCTTTGTGTGAAGTGGATAAACAGGGGAGGACCCTGATTCCGGCAAAACTGCGTGAAGCGGCGGGATTGACAAAGGATATCGTCTTTGTTGGTGTTTTATCCAAGATTGAGATCTGGAGCAAAGAGATTTATGAAGCGAATGATGACTTTGGTGATATTGACGATATAGCAGATCATATGTCTGAATTTGGACTGAGTTTCTAGAAAGGAGAAAGGAGATGGAATTTAAGCATGTATCCGTTCTTCTGGAGGAAACGGTAGAGGCACTTCAGGTTAAACCAGACGGGATCTATGTAGACGGAACTCTCGGCGGGGCAGGACATGCCTGCCAGATCTGCCGGCGTCTGGGGGATCGGGGCCGTTTTGTCGGGATCGATCAGGATGAGGAGGCAATCGCTGTCTCTACAGAGCGTTTAAGAGAGTTTGGAGAGAAAGTCAGTATTATAAAAAGCAACTATGGGCAGATGAAACAGGTATTGCAGGATCTGGGAATTCATAAAGCAGATGGTATTTTGTTGGACTTGGGGGTATCCTCTTACCAGCTGGACAATGCAGAGAGGGGATTTTCCTATATGGCAGATGCCCCGCTGGATATGAGGATGGACAGGGAACAGACAGTCAGTGCAAAGGATATTGTAAACACTTATCCGGAGGCGGAATTGTTCCGGATCATCCGGGAGTACGGGGAAGAGAGGTACGCCAGAAGCATCGCAGCAAATATAGTGAGAGCCAGAGAAAACAAAAGCATAGAGACGACTTTCCAGCTGGTGGATATTATTCGCAGATCTATGCCGGCGAAGGCGAGAAATGGAAAGGGACATCCGGCAAAGAGGACATTTCAGGCGCTCCGGATCGAGTGCAACCATGAGCTGGAGGTGCTTCGGGAGGTGCTGGATGAAATGGTGGATCTGCTGAACGATCACGGCCGGCTGTGCATCATTACATTTCATTCGCTGGAGGACCGGATTGTTAAGGTCAGTTATCGGAGAAATGAGAATCCATGCACCTGTCCGCCGGATTTTCCCGTCTGTGTCTGCGGGAAGAAGTCCCGGGGAAAGGTGATAACGAAGAAACCGGTTCTGCCATCGGAGAGGGAACAGAAGGAGAATTCAAGATCCCAGAGTGCGAAAATGAGGGTTTTTGAAAGGAGCGGTACATAGGAAGGCAATTCGTGTATTTTGATCAGGAGGAAAATAGCATGGCGAGACAGAAAACACCGTATGTCTATGGAAATACGGTGAGGAAAGCTGATCCGCGTCCGTATTACAATAATGAAGAGGAAATACGGAGAAGACAGCAGGAGAGAAGACAGCACAAGAGAAGAAAACAGCCCAAACCGCGCGTGGACAAGCTCTCGGTATTTTTTACCTGCATTGCCTTTGCCGCTGTAATGGCCGCTGGCATTTTTTACCTTCATCTGCAATTTCAGTCTACCTATCTGAATAAAAGTGTGATAAGATTAGAAAGTGAGATTGTAGAACTGGAGAAAACAAATAAGGCAGCACAGACAGAACTGGAAACTTATATGGATCTGGATGCTATTTATAAAAAGGCCACAAAAGAGTTAGGAATGAAAAAGGCCGCAAAAGACCAGATCTACACATATGAGAGCCGGAAGAGCACGCAGATACGCCAGCATGGCAGCATACCGGCAGAATAGTGAAAATGGAGGGGCTATATGGCGGCACAGAGAGGGAGTCCGGTAAGGAGACATGCACACAGGAGAAAAAAGAAAACGAAGAAGATATTTACGAGGGGGATGCGAGTTACCCTCTTTGCTTTTTATATCATCTTTATTTTGGTCTTCCTTGCTCTGATGTATAAAATATATCTCATCGACCGCAATGAGGGGGATCGGTATAAGAAGGCGGCACTGTCACAGCAGGCTTATACAAATAAAGTACTGGGATACCAGAGGGGCTCCATTAAAGACAGAAACAATACCACCATGGCCATCAGCCTGCGAAAGTATAATCTGGTATTGGAGCCGCGGACACTGAACGCAGACAAAGAACAGATGGATCCTACGATCAAAGCCATTGTGGAACATTTTTCAGCAGATGAGCAGCAGCTGCGGGATGCCGTGAAAGATAAACCGGATTCCATGTATGAACGTTTTGATAATTTGAAAGAGCTGGATGTGGACAAGGTGGAAAGCTTTCAGAAAAAGATGAAGGAGTCTAAGCTTAAAGGAGTCTGGTTTGAAGAGACGTATGTGAGAAATTATCCTCTGGGGAGTGTGGGGTGCAATCTAATTGGTTTTATGTCGTCGGAGAATGAGGGGAATTATGGTGTGGAAGAAAGCTATAATCACGAATTGTGCGGTACGACGGGAAGGGAATACGGATACTTTGGTGCGGACATGAAACTGGAGCGCACAGTAAAGCCGGCGAAAAACGGCAATTCCGTTGTCCTTACCATTGATGCCAACGCCCAGCGGATCGTGGAACAGGAAATCGCAAAATTTCAGAAGGAGGGAGTGGGGGCAAAGCGTGTGGCGGTAATGCTTACCAACATTAAAAATGGAGAGATTCTTGCCATGGCGTCTGACTCCACCTTTGACCTGAATGATCCGAGAAATCTTGGCGGTATGTATACGGAGGCGCAGATCGCTGCAATGTCAGATGAGGAACAGACGGAAAACCGATTGAACATGTGGGCAAACTTCTGCATTGGATCGGCCTATGAGCCGGGATCGACCTTTAAGCCCTTTACGATTGCGGCAGCCCTGGACGAGAATCTGTACAATGAAAATTCGACTTTTTCCTGTAATGGAGTGGTTAAGGTGGCCGACAGGGACATTCATTGCAGTAATACTTCCGGCCACGGCACTCTGGATCTGCGCCACAGCCTGATGGAATCGTGCAACTCCGCGCTGATGGCCATCAGCAAGAAGCTTGGGAGGGAGAGATTTTATAAATACAATCAGCTCTACGGCTTTGGGCAGAAGACGGGTATCGATCTGCCGGGAGAGTCGGCAGGACTGATCCACCCTCAGGGGCAGCTGAATCCAGTGGAGCTTGCCACCAGCGGTTTTGGACAGACACAGGCGGTAACAATGGTGCAGATGACAGGGGGATTCGCTGCCCTGGTAAATGGCGGAAATTATTATCAGCCCCATGTGGTAAAGGAGATCCAGAACAGTGAGGGAGAGGTGATCGAGACCATTAACCCGGTTGTGATTAAAAAGCTTGTATCCGAGGATACAAGCAGGAAGATCCGCAGTTTTTTGAAATCCACCGTGGAGGAGGGGACGGCTGCACCGGCAAAGGTAAAGGGATATTCCATTGGGGGAAAGACCGGCACGGCAGAGAAAAAGGGAAGAAATAAGAAGGAATATCTCGTATCTTTTATCGGATGCACGCCGGCGGACGATCCGGAGATCGGAATCTATGTTATCGTGGATGAACCCAATGTGGCGGATCAGGCTCACAGCACCTTTGCCACTGAGTTTTCAGCGAAGATCATGAAAAAAGTTTTGCCATTTCTAGGTCAGTATAAATCAAAAGAATCATAACTTTCAGAAAAAGCTAATAGATTATAGAGATGATTTTTCTGAGGTGGAATATGTGGAACAGACACAAGACATACCAAAGACAAAATATGTTTTTGGTATTTTTTGTTTTTGGTCTGGTACTTGTCTTAATTTATGCCAGGCTCGGATATCTGATGATGTACCGTGCAGATTATTATGGCGTCAAAGCAAAGGAGCTGCATGAGAGAGAACGAAAGATCAAGGCTGAGAGAGGTAAGATCCTGGACCGAAACGGAAACCTGCTTGCGGGGAACCGTTCTGTTTCCACCATTTCTGTGATCCACAGTCAGATTAAGGAACCCGAAAAAGTAATATCTTTATTATCAAAAGAACTGGGAATGTCAGAGGAAGTGATCCGAAAAAAAGTGGAGAAAGTATCCTCCCGTGAGAAAGTCAAATCCAATGTTGACAAAGAAACATCCGATAGAATACGCAACTGTAAATTGGCGGGAGTGACCGTCGATGAAGACTATAAAAGGGAGTACAAATATGATTCCCTTGCCTCCAAGGTGCTGGGCTTTACCGGAGGCGACAATCAGGGGATCATCGGCCTTGAAGTAACATATGAGGATTACCTGAAGGGACAGGATGGTTCTATCCTTACCATGACGACAGCCTATGGAACAGAGATCGAGAATGGAGCGGAGGAACGGGTGGAGCCGATACCGGGCTGGACGTTAAATACCAGTCTGGATCTTACGATCATGGAATATGCCGACCAGGTGGCGGAGACACTGCGCAGGAAGAAAAATGCAAAAAGTGTGGAGATCATCGTGATGAACCCCAACAACGGGGAAATCTATGCGATGACCAGCGTACCGGAATTTAATCTAAATGATCCATATACGCTGCCGGAAGACAGCACGGGACTGACAGATAAACAGAAGAGTGAGAAGCTCAATGCTATGTGGAGAAATGGCTGTGTGTCAGATACCTATGAGCCCGGCTCTACCTTTAAGATTCTGACAACAGCCGCCGCTTTGGAAAAAGGGGTAGTGAAGATGACGGACCGTTTTCATTGTCCAGGATATAAGATGGTGGAGGACAGGAGGATCCGTTGTCACAAGACGACAGGTCATGGCAGTGAAAGTTTTCTGGACGGCATCAAGAATTCCTGCAATCCGGTTTTTATAGAAGTGGGGGCACGGGTGGGAGTAACCTCGTTTTTTGAAGAGCTAAGTGCCTTTGGCGCCCTGAAAAAGACAGGAATCGATGTGCCCGGCGAGGCGGTGACTATTATGCATAAAGAAAAAAATGTCGGGGCGGTGGAACTGGCCACCATTTCTTTCGGGCAGTCATTTCAGCTCTCACCTATCCGCCTGTTGACCTGTGCCGCCTCCATCATCAATGGAGGAAAAAGTATCACTCCTCATTTTGGCGTGGGAGTGAAGAGTGCAGACGGTACAATAATGAAACGATTCTCCTACCCGCAGGGGGATTCGGTGGTAACGAAAGAAACCTCTGATCTTGTCCGGGAAGCACTGGGCAAGGTTGTTTCAGAGGGAACTGGGAAAAATGCCGGGGTGAAAGGTTATACGGTAGGGGCGAAGACAGGTACCAGCCAGAAACTGCCCCGGGGCAATGGAAAATACATTGCATCCACCATTGGATTTGCACCGGTGGAAGATCCGCAGGTCATCGCACTGGTCCGGATCGACGAGCCGGAGGGGCTCTATTATGGAGGTACTGTGGCGGCTCCCGGGATCTCTACGTTATACACCAACGTCCTTCCGTATTTGCTGGATAAAGAATAAATGCTTGCGGCAAAGCCCGGAATGGTATAAAATAGACACGTGCGTGAACGTACTCAATAAGATAAGAAGAGGTGCAAAATTATGAATTTAAATCTAAATATGGATCTGAGCGTGCTGATGCCGGTGATCATATCCTTTCTGGTGAGCGTTGTACTGTGCCCCATCATTATCCCTTTTTTGCGCAGGCTGAAATTTGGTCAGACCGTAAGGGATGAGGGACCGGAATCCCATTTAAAGAAAAATGGGACACCTACCATGGGCGGTCTGGTCATTCTTGCCAGCATACTCATTACATCCCTGATCTATGTGGCAAAATATCCCGATATTATTCCGGTGCTGTTCATGACGCTGGGATTTGGGCTCATCGGATTTCTGGACGATTATATCAAGGTCGTCATGAAACGGTCACTGGGACTTACCGCATTACAGAAGATGGCACTTCAGTTTATCGTGACAGTAGTGTTCATACTCTATTATTTCAAAGTAGCCGGGCTGCAGGCTTCCATTCTCATCCCTTTTCTGAGTGGAACCAGCTTCACCATGCCTACATGGCTCTTCGTAATATTTGTCTTTATTGTCGTTCTGGGTACGGTGAACGGGGTGAATTTTACGGACGGACTGGATGGTCTTGCCTCAGGTGTCACGGCCATTGTGGCGACATTTTTTACCATTGCCGCCCTTGTGATAAATCCGGGTATGACTCCTATCACAGGTGCCGTAGTGGGGGCCCTGTTAGGATTTCTTCTGTTTAATACCTATCCGGCCAGGGTGTTTATGGGGGATACCGGTTCCCTTGCTTTAGGGGGCTTTGTGGCATCCATTGCGCTGATGCTGCATATGCCGTTATTTATCGTGATCGTGGGCCTGATCTATCTGCTGGAAGTAATCTCCGTCATCCTGCAGGTGGGATACTTTAAGCTGACGCATGGCAGGCGGATCTTTAAGATGGCACCGATCCACCATCATTTTGAATTGTGTGGTTATTCCGAGACCCAGGTAGTGGCGGCCTTCAGTGTAGTTACAGCCTTGCTCTGTCTCGTGGGTGTTATGGCATTTTAGGAGAAGGAATGGAGGAATTTGAACAATGGATCAGAAGGGAAAAAGGACAGTCGTTGTTGGGCTTGGCAAAAGCGGTATGGCTGCCTGGGAATTGCTAAGGAAGATGGGAGCAGAGGTGTGCCTCTATGACGGCAGGGAGGATCTGGATACCTCCGGTTTTGATGTGCCGGTCTATCTGGGAACCATTCCGGAGGAGGTACTTCGGAAGCTTGACTGCGCGGTATTCAGTCCCGGAGTACCCCTGACCATACCTGTGGCGGAGGCCATGAGGAAACATGGGATTCCCATTATTGGTGAGATAGAGCTTGCCTATCTCTGTGAGAGGGGCAGAGTGATAGGCATTACCGGCACCAATGGAAAAACTACTACCACCACACTGGTGGGGGAGATTATGAGTGCGTATAATGCCCAGACCTTCGTTGTGGGGAATATTGGAAATCCCTATACAAAGGAGGTGTGCCGTAGTTCAGAGCAGTCTGTAACTGTGGCGGAGATCAGCAGCTTCCAGTTGGAGACGGTAGATACATTCCGGCCGGCAGTCAGCGCCATACTGAATATTACACCGGATCATCTGGACCGCCATGGAACGATGGAAAATTACAGGAATGCTAAGCTTGATATTACAAAGAATCAGACAGAAGAGGATCTCTGTGTGCTGAACTATGAAGAGGAAACGCTCCGTCGGCGGGCGGAAGAACTGCCCTGCCGGGTAGAGTTTTTCAGCAGTAAGAGATCTCTGGATAAGGGATTGTATCAGGATACCGCCGGGAATATTGTGGATGGGGTATCCGGAGAGATCCTTATGAATATGTCGGAAAGTAATATTCCGGGAGACCATAACTGTGAGAATATTATGGCAGCCATATTGATGACGAGGGAGATGGGAGTGCCATTAGAGACGATCCTCCGCACAGTGAAAGGCTTTCATGCTGTGGAACACCGTGTAGAGTTTGTCCAGACTGTGAAGGGTGTGGATTATTACAATGATTCCAAGGGTACCAACCCGGACGCCGCTATTAAGGGCATTCAGTCAATGAGCAGGCCCACCGTACTCATTGGTGGCGGCTACGACAAGGGCGGCGGGTTTGAGGAATGGATCCGGGCGTTTGACGGAAAGGTAAAGAAACTGCTCCTTATGGGGCAGACGGCGGATAAGATCGTGGAGACGGCAGAGATACTTGGTTTTCATGACTATGAACGTGTTGAGACACTGGAACAGGCTGTGAGCAGGGCGGCAGAGCTGGCGGAGAGCGGGGATGCGGTGCTCCTGTCCCCGGCCTGTGCCAGCTGGGATATGTTCGACTCCTATGAACAGAGGGGCAGCCTGTTTAAGGAATATGTCAGGAGTCTGTAATTTGTGACAGAAACAGATAGTTATCAGGAGGGCAAAATGTGGCGGGAAAAAACCAAAAAGTAAAAAATACAGCGCAGAGTACCTTTGACTATAGTCTGCTGCTGATCACATTGTGCCTGGTGGGGTTCGGCCTGCTTATGATCTATAGTTCCAGTTCATATACCTCCCAGGTAAAGTACGGTGATTCTGCCTATTTCCTGAAAAAGCAGGCAGTGGGTGTGGCAGCGGGCATTGTAGCGATGCTTATCGTCAGCCGGTTTCATTACAGGCTGTACCTCAAACAGCTTCCGCTGATACGGATCCGCATGATCACATTTCTCTATTTTGTGGCGGCGGTACTGCAGGTTCTGGTGCTCTTTATCGGAAAAGATCTGAACGGAGCCAAGCGCTGGATCTATATCGGCCCGTTATCCATTCAGCCTTCCGAGCTTACCAAGATTGTTGTAATTCTCGTTACCGCGTATTTCATACAGAAGCGCCCGAAGGAAATGAGTTATATGTCCGGTGTCATCCGGGTATTTGTTCCCATCGGACTGATGGCGGTGCTGGTGGCGATGGAAAATCTTAGCACGGCTATCGTTGTATTTGTTATTGCGTTTGGGATGTGTTTTATTTCAGCGAAGAAGAAGGGTCTGTATATTCTTGTGGGACTGATCGGTGTGGCTGGCATTGCTCTCTACGTTATTTTTGGTGATTCATTCCGGTCGGGCCGGTTCGATATCTGGCTTAATGTCGAGACACATGAAAAGGGATACCAGATCTTACAGGGTCTGTATGCCATTGCCTCAGGCGGTATCTTCGGCACGGGGCTGGGGGAGAGCATGCAGAAACTTGCCTATATCCCGGAGGCGCAGAATGATATGATTTTTGCCATTATCTGTGAGGAACTTGGACTGGTGGGAGCCGGCATCGTGATCATTATGTTTATCATTCTTCTCTGGCGGGTGCTGAATACGGCAATGACATCCCCGGATCTTTTTTCGTCGCTGATCTGCAGCGGCGTAATGATACATATAGCAGCACAGGTTGTTATCAATATCGCCGTAGTTACCAATTCCATGCCGGCGACAGGTATCCCGCTTCCTTTTATCAGCTATGGAGGAACCTCTGTAATGATACTGATGGCGGAAATGGGGCTGGTGCTGGGCATTTCTTCAAAGTGTAAAAGCACATGATGTATTTCCTGTCATACAATATACATGAGAATGTAGTTGTATGGTGAGTAAATGGCGATTGAAGTCTGCGGCGGCAGCCGTGTGCAGGGCACTTTGCGGGTACAGGGGTCAAAAAATGCGGTTCTTCCCATCATGGCGGCATCTGTATTATGTCAGGGGGAGACGGTGATCACAAATTGCCCGGATATTACAGATGTACATGCGATGTCAGAGGTAATCCGCAGAATTGGCGGTCAGGTAACATATGAGAAAAATTGTCTGGTCATTGACAGCAGTGCTGTCGGCACCGGGGCGATTGAGGAAGAAAAGGTGAAAGAGATCCGTGCATCCGTCCTGTTTCTGGGAAGTCTGCTGGCACGGTTTTCCAAGGTAAAGATACATTACCCCGGCGGTTGTTCCATCGGCAGCCGGCCCATTGATTTTCATCTGCAGGGATTTAACAAAATGGGGGTTGTCACCTCGGAATGCGGGGAATATATATGCTGCGAGGCGGCAGACGGGCTCTGCGGTGCGGAGATTGCCTTTCCCTTTCCCAGTGTAGGGGCAACGGAAAATATTATTCTGGCGGCTGTTCTGGCAGAGGGCATAACCAGGATCAAAAATGCGGCCAGGGAACCGGAAATCATGGAACTCTGTGGATTTCTGCGCCGGATGGGAGCCCGGATCCATGGTGACGGCACATCTCAGATTGAAATTCAGGGTGTGCGGTGTCTAAGTCCTGTTCAGTGGCAGCTTGGTACTGACCGTATCGCACTGCTGACATGGTGTATGATGGCGGCGGGCTGCGGCGGCGATATTTTTCTGGAATCTACGCAGGGACTGTCAAAATCGGAAATGGGGATACTTTCTGCCCTGGGCTGTGAAGTCTGGCACAATCCGGTGGGAATCCGTGTCTCCCAGCAGAGTGTACCGCAGCCAGTCTCCTATCTGTGCACGAAACCGTATCCTGGATTTCCCACGGATGGGCAGTCGCTTTTGATGGCGGCACTGTGCAAAGGCAGTGGGGTCAGTATACTGGAAGAGGGGATTTTTGAGAACCGGTTCCGTATGATCCGGCAGCTTCGGAAGATGGGAGCCAATATTGACGCGGTGAGTAACCGTGCCTGTATCACAGGGGTGACCCGGCTTCACGGAGCCGATGTGGAGGCAGATGATCTCCGGAGCGGCGCAGGTCTGCTGATTGCCGCCGCCATGGCGGAGGGGGTCAGCAGGGTGTCAGGCGAACATTATATCTACCGCGGCTATGAAGCGGTGGAGAAACAGATGCAGAAGCTGGGGATTGGAGCAGGAAGGAAACAAGTTTTAGAACCGGCAGGATAGAAAGGAAAGAACGGAATGGAAGAAAGAGAAACAAAGAAATACGGGAAATGGATGATTCCACTGGCTGTAATTGGTTTAATTGTGTTCTGTATTTTCTTTTTCCGGGTGAAAAAGGTTTCGGTAGAGGGTAATACCTATTACAGCCAGCAGGAGATGGCAGAGATGTTCCAGTCAAATTTCATGGAGAAAAATCTGTTAAGTTTCTGGCTTCTGGACAAGCTCTCCCTGACACCTCAGTTTGATTTTATAAGGGAATATGAGGTGTCCTATCCGTCTCCCAACGAAGTGCATATCAAATTATTTGAAAAAACCATCGTGGCCGGTATCGCCTACTCCAACCAGTACATATATTTTGACAAGGACGGTACGGTGATGCAGAGCGCCAATGAGCCGGTGGGAAAGATTCCTCTATTTGAGACAAAGAGCATGACTACCTTTACTCTTTATAAGAAAATTAAAATGGAGGATGCTGGACAGCTGAGCCAGATCATCAATCTGGCAAACCTTTTTCAGCATTATAATATCACATGGGACAGGGTTCAATTTGGGGAGAACAGCGAGGCTTATCTGTACAGCGGCGATATCCGGGTAGATCTTGGGAAGGAAGACAATTATGACGAACAGATCTCTGCTCTGGCCAGCATACTTTCCCAGATGCAGAAGGAGGGAAAAAAAGGAACCATTGATATGTCCAACTATGAAGTAAAGGGGACTGTGATCTTCAAACAGACACCGACGGCAGCGCCCTCCAACACGCCCACGGCAGTACCTTCCGCCACACCCACAGCAGCGCCGGGGACGAGCCCGCCAAACTGACTGCTTGTGATCCGGTCATAGAGGGAACCACAGTAAATGTTGGCAGAAATGCAAATTAGTACTTGATTATTTATGGAAAAAAAAGTATTATATAATATATGTGACTATGTATAAGGATTTCTATTTATAATAGAAGGAGGAACTATTGTGTTAGAAATTATGACCAGTGAGGCCGAGAACGCCGCTGCCAACCTATTAGTGATCGGCGTTGGCGGTGCCGGCAATAATGCGGTTAATCGAATGATAGATGAGGGAATAAAGGGTGTGGAATTCGTCTGCATCAATACAGATAAACAGATACTACAGCGCTGTAAGGCTCCCGTTTGTATCCAGATTGGGGAGAAACTGACGAAGGGACTTGGAGCAGGAGCCAAACCTGAGATTGGGGAGAAAGCGGCAGAGGAAAGCCAGGAAGAGCTTGCCGAGATCGTGAAGGATGCGGATATGGTATTTGTCACCTGCGGTATGGGCGGCGGAACGGGAACTGGTGCGGCTCCGGTTGTGGCCAGGATTGCCAAGGATATGGGAAAACTCACGGTCGGAATTGTAACAAAGCCCTTTAGCTTTGAGGGGAAGAGCCGTATGAACAATGCCACAGGCGGCATTGAAAAGCTGAAAGATTGTGTGGACACGCTGATCGTGATTCCTAATGATAAACTGCTTGCCATCTGTGACCGGAGAACAACGATGCCGGAAGCATTGAAGAAGGCAGATGAAGTGCTTCAGCAGGGCGTCCAGGGAATTACGGATCTGATCAATACACCGGCGCTGATCAATCTCGATTTTGCCGATGTTACTACGGTAATGAAGGACAAGGGTATCGCTCATATCGGCATTGGCAGCGGACAGGGAGATGATAAATGCGTAGAAGCCGTTAAGCAGGCGATCACAAGTCCCCTTCTGGAGACTACCATTGACGGGGCGACCCACGTTATTATCAATATATCCGGCGAAGTCAGCCTGATCGAGGCAAATGAAGCTGCTTCCTATGTCCAGGAGCTTGCCGGTGAAGAGGCCACTATTATTTTCGGATCTATGTATGATGAATCCCGGGCCGATTCCGTGACCATCACTATCATCGCCACCGGTCTGGACAGTGCTCCGCAGTCCTCGGATCCGCTGAGCAGCTTCAATGCGAAATACGGAACAGGGACACCGAGTTTCCTGAATAATTCTGCAGCGACAGCCCAGAGAGGCAGCGGACTGAGCTTTCTGGACAGTTTCCAGGGAAATAAACAGACCAGAGGTTCCGTGCCTGGTGCACAGTCCATGAATCCGGGGAGGAGTACCCGTTCCCTGGAGGAAGATATGCCGGTGCTTGGCAGCCGTAATCCGGCTAAAAGACCAGTATCAAATGAAAAACAGGGAATGGAAGGAATAAAAATTCCGACATTTATCCAGAATAAGAAGCAGGAGGGTTAAGAAACATGACTTCAACACTGAAAACAATTGTTACCATCGCTTATATTATCATCTGTGTTGCACTTGTTATTGTAGTACTGATGCAGGAAGGAAAGACAAATGGTCTGGGTGCCATGACCGGCGCGGCAGATACATACTGGACAAAGAATAAGGGTCGTTCAGCAGAAGGTATCCTGGTGAAGATTACCAGAGTTCTGTCGGTATTATTTGTTGCCTTGTCGTTAGTTCTCTGCACCAACTGGCTGGACTGAGTGAATTATAAAATCCACTGATCTTATACAATAACAGGCACTCCTTCACAGTGTGAGGGGGTGTTTTTGGGTATACGGCTCTATCAGTCTCACTGTGGGCATGGGCAGGATACAGCTGGATGAAAAAGAATGGAGATTAAAATGGAAGAAAATTTAAGAAGCGAGAGAAAGGAAATGATCCTGTCATTTGTTCAGGATAAAGATTACCGCCCTATACGCACGAAAGAAATGGCCAATCTTTTTGGCGTTCCCAAAAGAGACCGGAGCGACTTTCATGAGCTGCTGGACGAACTGATCCGGGAGGGGAAGATTGAAATCGACCGCAGGGGAATGATCCGACTGCCGGAGAACCGAATCTTTACGGGAACCTTTATGGCCACGAGAAAAGGTTTTGGATTTGTCCGGATCGAGGGGGAAGACCGGGATGCATTTATACCGGAGCCCCTATGTTCCAATGCGTTCCACGGGGATCTGGTACAGATCCGTCTTACGCGGCAGGGAGGAGAGGGAAGCACAAGACGCAGTGAGGGTGAGATCATTCGGATCCTTGAGAGGAAGAATCAGACCATCGTCGGCACTTTTACAAGAAATAAGAATGTCTGTTTTGTGTTACCCGATAATGAAAAGATTACCCGGGACATTTATATTGCGAAAGGAAACACGCTGGATGCTGCCGACGGCCATAAGGTAGTGGTGGAGCTCTCTGATTTTGGTGATAAGAACAACAGCCCGGAAGGGCATGTTACCCAGATTCTCGGACATATCAATGATCCTGGCGTGGATATTCTGTCTATCATAAAGAGCTTTGGCCTGCCAGAGGAGTTCCCGGAGGGAGTGATGCGGCAGACGGCGGGAATACCGGATTATGTGGACAGTCCCGAATTTGCCGGAAGAGTAGATATCCGGGGGATGGATACCGTTACCATTGATGGCGAGGACGCCAAGGATCTGGACGATGCCATTACCATCTCCAGGAAGGAGGATGGCGGATATGAGTTGGGCGTCCATATTGCAGATGTGTCCCATTATGTAACGGAGAATTCTGCACTGGACAGAGAGGCGCTGAGGCGGGGAACCAGTGTGTATCTGGTGGACCGGGTGATCCCGATGCTTCCGCATAAGCTGTCCAACGGCATCTGCTCTCTGAATGCCGGGGAAGACCGGCTGGCATTAAGCTGTTTTATGACCTTTGATAAGAAGGGGAGAATCCAGAACCACCGGATTGCTGAAACACTGCTCAATGTCACAGAGCGGATGAATTACAGCGACGTCAATGATATACTGACATATCATAGGGCCGAGACCTGCCAGCGGTATGAGAAACTGATCCCGATGTTTGAGGCCATGGAGGAATTGGCGGCGCTTCTCAGGAAGAATCGGAAAAAGCATGGATCCATCGACTTCAATTTCGCCGAGTGTAAGATCCGGCTGGACCGCCAGGGCCATCCGGTGGATATCGTACCCTACGACCGCAATGTGGCCACAAGAATCATAGAAGAGTTTATGCTGGCGGCCAACGAGACGGTGGCAGAGGAATATTTCTGGCTGGAGATTCCCTTTGTGTACCGCACACACGAATATCCGGATCTGGAGAAGGTACAGACACTGGCCCGGATGACAGCGGCCTTTGGTTATCATATGAAAGTGGGAAATGAAGAGGTCCATCCGAGAGAGATACAGAAGCTGATCGAACAGATTGACGGAACAGAGGAGGAGGCATTTCTGAGCCGGCTCACTCTGCGCTCTATGAAGCGTGCCAAATATTCCACCGTCAATGAGGGACATTTTGGCCTGGCGACACAATACTACTGTCATTTCACATCCCCCATCCGCCGCTATCCGGATCTACAGATCCACCGGATCATCAAGGAGAATATCCGCCGTGGCATACGGGATAACCGGTATGAGCACTATCAGAGCATTCTTCCTGGAGTGGCCAGAGAGACAAGCGAACTGGAGCGCCGTGCCGATGATGCGGAGCGGGAGGTGGAGAAGCTGAAAAAGGCGGAATATATGCAGTCGCATATTGGAGAGATCTTCGACGGCGTCGTCAGTGGTGTGACGTCGTGGGGCATTTATGTAGAATTGGAAAATACGGTGGAAGGAATGGTGCGGCTTGCTGACATGATGGATGACCGCTATGATTTTGAAGAAGAAAAATACCGTGTAACTGGTCATTATACAGGCAGGGAGTACCGTATGGGACAGGCTGTACGGGTGAAGGTAGAGCAGGTTGACAAACTGACAAGGACAATCGATTTTAGCATGGTAACAGAGGGGGATGAGAACAGATGGGAAAACAGACAACAAAGCTGATCGCCAATAATAAAAAGGCATATCATGATTATTTTATTGAAGAAAAATATGAGGCGGGGATTGAACTGGTGGGGACAGAGGTAAAGTCCATCCGCCAGGGCCACTGCAGCATCAAAGAGGCTTTTATACGCATAGACAGGAATAACGAAGTGCAGCTGTATGGGATGCATGTCAGTCCCTATGAAAAGGGAAACATTTTTAATAAAGATCCTCTGCGGGTCAGAAAGCTTCTGCTCCATAAATATGAGATCCGTAAACTGATTGGGAAGATGAAACAGAAAGGGTATACCCTGGTGCCTTTGAGCGTATACTTTAAGGGCAGTAAGATCAAGGCGGAGATTGCCCTTGCCAAGGGCAAGAAATTGTACGACAAGCGGCAGGATATCGCGAAAAAGGATCAGAGACGGGCGGCAGAGCGTGAATTTAAGGTTAGGAATCTATAATCCCAGTGAAAAGAGGGACAAATGCAATGCCATCGACTGTATGGGCGGGATGGTTGGCAATTTTTTCCCACACCTTGACAGAACCTTCCGCATATGATACCATAGCACTAACAGTACGGGCTTGTACTGGTTTCGACAGGCCGGCTGAAGACGGTGAAGCTATCCGTGGACTGTGACCACGTTAAAACGCAGATTTTAAATTAAACGCTGATAATAAAGAATTAGCTTACGCTGCCTAATTAAAGGTGGCTGCTGATCTTAAGTGTCCTGCAGCTTAGGTTCAGTATCATCCTTTGCAGGGAACCCTGTCTGCTAAGCTTTGCGCAGGCAGGAGAATTTATGAAGCTACCGAATTCGTGTGGATGTCAGTTTCCACTGGATAAGGGAAACATTTTCCATTTGGAAAATAGAACAACTGACTATGATAGTAGAAGAACGTGGGATTCCGGTTTGGACGCGGGTTCGACTCCCGCCAGGTCCATGATAAAGGATAAAATTGGCAGTCAGGCAGTGATGCAGGGCTGCTTTTTATCTGTATTTTCCAGGATAAAGCTGAGCTGGTGCAAGGAATGATAGATAACTGACACATTTACTTACCAAATAATCAAGGGAGCCAATTAGTCTATGCTGCTGACAGATTCTGTGCGCAATATTAAGGGTGTGGGGGAAAAGGCGGAACAGTGCCTGAATAAAATGAATATTTACAGTATTGCGGATCTTTTGGAGCACTATCCAAGAGATTACGATGAGTTTAAGCCATTGCAGCCCATATCCTCTGTGGCAGAGGGGGAGATGGCAGCGGTGGAGGGCAGTCTCAGTGCCAGGCCGCAAGTTAAAGTCCGGGGCCGGCTGAAGATCCTCTCTGTGATGCTGCAGGACGAATCCGGCAGTATCCCGGTGACATGGTTTAATATGGCGTTTCTAAGGAATCAGCTGAGGATGGGGACTCATTATATTCTGCGGGGAAAGGTGACAAAGAAAAGCGGCAGACTGGTGCTGGATCAGCCGAAGATTTATACGAGACAGGAATTTTACCGGCAGGCGGGCAGGATGCGGCCGGTTTATCCTCTGACTTTTGGAATTACCAACAATGCTGTGACAAAAGCACTGGAGACGGCATTGAGAGAGACAGAGGACCTGGCGGAGTATCTCCCGGCAGAGGTTCGGAAGAGACAGGGGCTCATCGGGTATAAAAAGGCATTAAAGCAGATTCATTTTCCGGCGAACCAGGAAGAGATGAGGGAGGCCCGCCGCCGGCTGGTTTTTGATGAATTATTTCTCTATCAACTGGCGCTCTCCTATATAAAGAAAAATGGAAGAAGCCGGAGCGCCCACATGATCGAACCGAAACCAGAGGCGGCGGAATTTTTGGACGAGCTGCCATTTTCCTTGACGAAGGCACAAGAGAAAGTATACGAAGAGATTCTTCAGGATATGGGAGACGGATATGTGATGAACCGTCTCGTGCAGGGAGATGTGGGATCCGGGAAGACCATCGTGGCAGTGCTTGCTCTCTATCAGGTGGTACTGAACGGGGGACAGGGGGCATTTATGGTGCCGACAGAGGTTCTGGCCAGTCAGCATTATAAGAGCCTTTCCGGGCTTCTATCGGAACGGGGAGTTCGGATCGGTCTCCTTACCGGATCGCTGACAGCCAGACAGAAACGAGAGGGCAGGGAGAAGATTGTCGCAGGAGACTGGGATATCGTGGTGGGAACCCACGCCATTATCCAGGATAATGTGGAATTTGCGGAGCTTGCCCTTGTGATCACGGATGAGCAGCATCGGTTCGGCGTCCGTCAGAGGGAAAGCCTTTTTCAGAAAGGACAGGAGCCTCACGTGCTCGCCATGAGTGCGACTCCCATACCGCGGACACTGGCATTGATCCTCTATGGTGATATGGATCTGTCGGTGATCGATGAGCGCCCCGCGGACAGGCTTCCGGTTAAAAATTGTGTTGTCAATACGGATTATCGACCCAATGCATACCGTTTTATGATGGAGCAGATCCGGGAAGGGCATCAGGTCTACATAATATGTCCCATGGTGGAAGAGAGTGAAGAGAGTGATCTGGAAAATGTCACGATATATACAGAGGAATTGAAGGATATTTTTCCTGTCTCTGTGAGGATCGAGGGGCTGCACGGTAAGATGAAGCCAGTTCAGAAGGATGAGATTATGGAACGTTTTGCCCAGGGAGAGACAGATATCCTTGTTTCCACTACGGTGATCGAGGTGGGGATTGATGTGCCGAATTCTACGGTGATCATGATAGAGAATGCGGAACGGTTTGGTCTTGCCCAGCTTCACCAGCTCCGGGGGCGTGTGGGACGAGGCGGCTGCCAGTCTTATTGTATCCTTATGACGGGACAGGAATCGAAGGATGCGGTGGAACGCCTCTCTGTCCTTGCTGGATCCAATGATGGTTTTTTCATTGCGCAGGAGGATCTCAAAATTCGGGGACAGGGAGATCTTTTTGGGATCCGGCAGAGTGGGGACCAGCTCTTTGCACTGGCGGATATATTTCAGGATGCCCAGATCCTGCGGCAGGCAGGGGAAGAGGCAAAGGCGTTTACAGAGGATGAGATCGTTCTTCTCTACAGGAAAAATTACCGGCTGAGAGACCGGGTGGAAACCTATCTGGGAAAAGTTACGCTGTGACGCTGTTACGGATCGTATAGTACCGTTTTCAACAGATGGAAAAATCTTTTCTTGAAAAAATTGTTTCCATCATATACAATAAGAATAGTTATGGAGGTAACTATGAGAGTAATAGCAGGGAAAGCCAGAAGGCTTCCTCTTATAACACCAGAGGGAAGGGACACAAGGCCTACTACAGACCGGATCAAAGAGACGCTGTTCAGCATGATACAGACAGACGTGCCGGGCTGTATCTTTCTGGATCTGTTTAGCGGAAGTGGTGGAATTGGCATAGAGGCGCTGAGCCGGGGGGCGGAAAAAGCGTATTTTGTTGAGTTCGGAAAAGAGCCGCTGCGCTGTATCAGAGCGAATCTGACGAAAACGAAATTGAACGATCAGGCGGTAGTGCTCTCGGTGGAAGTGACTTATGGTATTTCCAAGCTGGAGCGGATGGGGCAGGTATTTGATATTGTCTATGCTGATCCGCCCTACCGAAAGGGCCTGGAGCCAAAAATACTGCAGCTTCTGACAGATTCCCGGATCGTAAGGCCGGGGACGATGGTTATTCTTGAGTCAGCACTGGAGACATCGCCGGATTATATAGACAAAGAGCGTTATGAGATAATGAAAATTAAGGAATATAAGACAAACCAGCATATATTTCTAAAGGTGAGATAAGCGTGCGCCGGAGGCGTGTGCGAATGGAGGAAAAGGATGAACCCATCAAGGATTGAGCAGGCAATTGATGAAATTTATAATTATGTGGAAGAATGCAAACCATCGAAACTTTATCCCAATAAAGTTGTTGTAGAGAGAGGGGAGCTCTATGACCTCTTGGACGAGCTTCGCCTGTGTGCGCCGGAGGAGATCAAACGGTATCAGAAAATCATTAACAATCGTGACGGGATTTTGAACGAAGCACAAAAAAGGGCAGAGGAAATGGTTGTACAGGCACAGCAGCAGACCGCCCAGCTTCTGGATCAGAATGAGATCGTACAGACGGCATACCAGCGGGCAGAGGACATTATGAAACAGGCGGCGGAAGAGGCGCAGAAACTATTGGAGGAGGCACAGCTGGAGAGTGAACAGATGCGTCGGGCTTCCCTTGCTTATACGAACGATCTTCTGGCTGAGGCCCAGCGGCATGTAGAAGAGTCGCTGAAGGAGACAGAAAATAAACACCTTATGCTGGCGAGTGCACTGAAGAACAGCATTCAGGTAATGAAGGTAAACAGGGAGGAGCTTCTGTCTCAGCTGGAGCCGGAGAAGTATCTCAGAAAACAGCAGACAGCGGAGGCGGCAGCGGCAGAAACCAAAGAACAGGCAGAGGGGGCTGATGATGAATTTTATGTCCCGGAAAATGCATTTTTAAAAGAAAATAATTAACAGCCATGCGAGAATACTATTACCCGCTTTGATCATCAGATAAGGAAAGATAGAGAGTTCTGATCTGGCAAGGACACTGCCCGTTTGGGCGGCGGCGGAGAGACCGCCGAAGGACAGGATAGCCAGCATCAGGGCTTTTTTTGTGCAAAAATTTATTGCCGCTGCCTGCAGATAGGAGACGCCGCTTGTTATTTCCAGGAGGCCGGAACACAAAATTCTGGCGGAAGGGGAACTTCCCGGAAACCGGCTTATAAATTGTCCGAAAATGGAAAAGATAATGACATAGCCGCCAATCTTCACGAGAAGGAGAAAGCTGTCCAGGATAATCCTGTCCAGTCGGCCGCTGAGAGAATCAGCGGCGGTTGTAGCGCCCTCCGTAATACAGATGGGCTGTGTCCGATTCCGATAGGCAAAGTATGTGTGGCCGGGCAGATGAGGAACGGAGGCAAGCAATAGGAAGAGCAGGCTGCCGGCCAGAGAGGACAGGATCAGAAAGAGGAACAGGAGAGCCGACTGACGGGAATCCGTTCCCAGTATTGTTGCCCCACAAAATACCAGAACGAACATGGGACTGGGATTATTTACGAAGCCAAGATAGAAGTAGGCCTGTTTTCTTGAAAGAAGCCCTTTATCATACTGATTTGCAACAAGAGTAGCGCCGGCAGGATAGCCGCATAGAATACCGGTAAGCAGGAAAATACGACTCTGGGTGACACGGGGCAGGCAGGAGTCAAACAATCGGATGGCGATGAAAAAAGGAAGCAGCGTGGGGAGAAGCTGCGTGATCCACAGAGCCGCGCCGTATTTGCTGCCGGCCAGGGCGGTTTCCGGGAAGAAGAGAAGAAGACAAAGGAAGAGGATGGAGATAACTATCATAGTTCGTTCCCACCTTCGGGCAGTTCAGCGGTTTGTCTGAATTCGCCGTTGAGCTGACAGTTTTTTATAATTTTATGCTGATCCGATAGACAAATAGAAGTTTTCTATGATAAAATTTTTAGGTATGGAGAAAAAGAATGGACAATAAATGGAATTTTGAGATAATGACGGATTCTGCCGCGAATCTTTCCGAAGATGTCATTAGGAGGTATGGCCTCACCATACTCTCTCAGACTTACACCATTGATGGAGTGGAGTACAGGGGGTATGAGAAGGGGAAGGATATATCTGCCGACCCTGTGTACGAAATGATGAGGGAAAAAAAAGAGATCCGAACGTCCCTTGTAAACGCACAGGAGGCAGAACAGGAGACGGAACAACTTTTAAGGGCGGGAAGGGACATTCTCTATATTGGTCTGTCCTCTGCGTTATCCGGCACATTTCAGGTTGTGCGGTTTACGTTTGAAGAACTGCAGGAGAAATATCCAGACCGGCAGCTGGCGGCGGTTGACAGTCTGTCCCTTTCTCTGGGAGAAGGTGTGCTGGTGCTGAGAGCAGCCAAGATGAGGGAAGAGGGATTTTCCCTTCGTCAGACGGAACAATGGCTGGAGTCAAACCGTCTCTGTCTGCGGCAGGAGTTTACTGTGGAGGATCTCTTTTATTTGAAGAGGGGAGGACGGATCGGAACGGCGGCGGCAGTACTGGGAGCCGCACTAAAGGTAAAGCCCATGCTGCGTGTGGATGATGAGGGCAGCTTTGCGGCGGCGGGAAAAACAAGAGGCCGTAAGAAGTCTCTTGATATTATGGCGGAGCAGCTGCAGGAAAATATTATGGATCCCAAGGAGCAGGTGATCTATATTATGCACGGGGACTGTCTTTCGGATGCTCAGTATCTGGCAGAAGGGATTCGTCAGAGGGTAAAGGTAAAGGAGATTCAGATTCGGATGCTGGAACCGGTGCTTGGCTCACATTCTGGTCCGGGGACGGTGGGGCAGATATATTGGGGGAAACATCGTTAATTGTTTGCGAAAGGAGAGTATACAGAACATGGGGGAGAGATCGGAAAAGATGATCCAGGGCATTCTGGACAGTTATCGGGAGCATGAGATGACAGTCCGGATCGATGAGGAGAATATTATCAATAAGGAGATTGTAATTGAGATCATAGAGGAACTGCGCAAAGTTTTGTTCCCTGGATATTTTGACCAGAACAGAGTGAGGAGCGAATATGTCAAGTATCTGGTGGGTCAGCGTATTGAGTTTATTCAGTACCATTTAAAAAAACAGGTGGCAAGGGCGCTGGGGACGGCGGATGACTGTGACTTCTGTCCACGGTCCGGCCATGCGTCGCAGGCGGATGAGATTGTTCAGAAATTTCTGGAGAGCATACCGAAGATACGGGAATATCTTGTGACAGATGTTCAGGCGGCTTTCGACGGAGATCCGGCGGCATACAGTACAGATGAGATTATATTTTCCTATCCCGGGATCCATGCCATCACGGTCTACCGTATCGCCCATGAGCTGGTAGTGCTTGGGGTGCCGCAGATTCCCCGGATCATGACGGAGCATGTGCACAGCCTGACCGGAATCGATATCAACCCAGGAGCGGTGATCGGCAAATATTTCTGCATTGACCATGGAACCGGAATCGTGATTGGTGAGACGACGGAGATTGGGGAGCATGTGAAGATTTATCAGGGAGTAACACTGGGGGCGCTCTCTACCAAGAGGGGACAGATGCTGAAGGGAGAAAAGCGGCATCCTACGATAGGCAGCCATGTTACGATTTATTCTGGAACCTCCGTTCTGGGAGGGGAGACAGTGATTGGAAACGGGGTGACCATTGGCGGTAATGCTTTTATTGTGGATTCCATACCGGCAGGCATGAAGGTGAATGTAAAAAGTCCGGAACTCCAGTACATCAGAGATTCAAAGAGTACATTTATACAGGGATGATACAGGGATGATCGGTTAAATTCCTGCTTGCAATCTGGGGAGCGCAGGCGTATAATTAAATGCGGTAAATTCCATTTTTTTCATAAAATTTGAAATAAAATATGTGCCATACGGGTACGAGGAGGAGACGAGGAAATGAAAGTATTAGTTATTAACTGTGGCAGTTCATCGCTGAAATATCAGCTGATCGATTCAGAGACCGAGCAGGTTCTTGCGGTGGGACTCTGTGAGCGGATTGGAATTGACGGAAGGCTGAACCATACGCCGGCCGGCGGCGAGAAGGTAGTTATCAATAAGGATATGCCCGATCATGAGGTGGCGATCCGGATGGTGCTGGATGCTCTGGTCAATGCCGGCTATGGCGTGATCCGAGATTTGAAGGAGATTGATGCAGTCGGCCACCGTCTTGTACATGGAGGAGAAAAATTCACCTCTTCTGTTGTAATAAATGAGGAGGTCATCGCGGGTGTAGAGGAGTGCAATCCTCTGGCACCGCTGCACAATCCGGCAAACCTGATCGGTGTCCGGGCCTGTCAGGCAATTATGCCAGGGGTGCCGAATGTAGGTGTGTTTGATACAGCATTTCATCAGACAATGGAGCCCAAGGCATTTATGTATGGCCTTCCCTATGAATATTATGAGAAATATAAAGTACGCCGCTATGGTTTCCATGGCACCAGCCACAGCTTTGTGTCCAAGCGTGCGGTGGACATGCTGAAGCTGGATCCTGAAAATTCGAAAGTTATTGTCTGCCATCTGGGAAATGGCGCCAGCATATCCGCAGTAAAGAACGGTAAAGTTATGGATACCAGTATGGGAATGACTCCTATGGAAGGACTCGTGATGGGAACCCGCTGCGGCGATGTGGACCCAACAGTGGTGGAATATCTGGCGCACCGTCTCAATAAATCCTTGGAGGATGTTATGGTGATCCTGAACAAAGAGTCTGGCGTGTACGGCATATCAGGCGGATTGTCCAGTGATTTTCGTGATCTGGAGGCTGCTGCGGATGAGGGAAATAAGAAAGCAGAGCTGGCTCTTGATGTATTTAGTTACCGTACGGCAAAATATATCGGATCCTATATTGCGGCCATGAACGGCGTGGACGCTGTTGTATTTACAGCGGGGATTGGCGAAAATACGTCGATCGTCCGAAGGAAAGTGCTGGAGCATTTTGGATATATGGGTATCACTCTGGATCTGGAGGCAAATAAGGTGCGGGGGGAAGAAAAAATTATTTCTACACCGGATTCCCAAGTAACGGTTGCGGTGATTCCAACCAATGAGGAACTGGCCATAGCCAGGGAGACGGTGGCATTATTGTAAAAAAGTAGTTGACAATTGAATTTTTAGCCTATATAATGATAAAAGTGTTGAAAATTTCAGAGGAGGTGTAATCGGCATGAGTATTTGTCCTAAGAATAAATCTTCTAAGGCAAGAAGAGACAAACGCAGAGCAAACTGGAAAATGACTGCTCCTACATTAGTGAAATGTAGCAAGTGTGGCGCCCTTATGGTTCCTCACAGAGTATGTAAAAGCTGCGGAAGCTACAACAAGAAAGAGATTCTTGCGAAAGCTGAGTAAGTGTAATATTACATGAAGTAAATGTGATGATGGTACATGAAGCCAATAGATCTGTCGTGATAGATGTGTTGGCTTTTTTCGTTGAAATCTCTGTTTTTTTGTAGTATGGCCAGGAAAAGGGATACAACCGGATCGAGAAAAAATTAGTGGGAAGAAGAATCATGAGTCATTATAATTTCAAAAAACAATTAGGAACAGCGCTGGCTCTGCTGCAGGTCATCGTGTTTTTTATAGTGATCTTTCCGATACAGACCAGTGCAGAAGAAGCCCGTACAGTAAGGGTTGCATTTTTTCCGATGGATGGATTTCATACCTATTCCGAAAATGATGGATATGGTGGGGCGGATGCAGATTATCTGGCAGAGCTATGCCGTTATACTGGCTGGAAGATTGAATATGTGGAGTGTTCCAGCTGGAATGATGCCCTTGTGAAACTGGGAAAAAAAGAAGTGGATCTGGTGGGATCGGCCCAGTACTCGGAGGAACGCGCGGCGGTTTATGACTATGCGGCGCTTTCCAGTGGGTATACATTTGGGTGCCTGTTTGTGGAAGAAGGCAGTGATCTTGCCTTTGAGGATTTTGACCGGATGAAGGATATGACCTTTGGTGTTGTGGAGAGTTATATCCGCAGGAAGGAGTTTTTGGATTATCTGAGACAGAATCAAATTCCGGATCCACAGATCCGGGAGTACGATACGACACAGGAACTGCAGGAGGCACTGCGGTCAGGACAGATCGATGTGGCGGCCCATACGCTGACCGAAGTTGCCAAGGGACAGTGCCTGGTAGGGAAATTTGCCTATGCTCCTTGTTTTTATGTGACCTGGAAGGGAAATAAATCCCTGCTGAAAGAACTAAATCTCGGTATACAGGAATTGAAGATGATCCACCCGTTGCTGGAACAGGAACTGATTGCCCGGTATTATAGCGACCGCCGGGAGAATTTTGCGGCGGATGAAAGAAATTATATTGATCAAGGAAATAAAGTCAGGATTGGATTCTACAAAGATACAAGACCTCTGGCCTATATAAATGAACAGGGGGAATATGACGGAATATATATCCAGATCATGAAGAAGGTTGCCGAGAGGAGCGGGATCCAGATAGAATTTTTGCCTATGGACCGCAGTGTCTATTGGAAAGACCTTCTTCAGAAGGGCCAGATAGATTTTTATGCAGGCTCCAATAATATGCAGCTGGCACAGGATGAAGGGATTGCGCTGACGAGTTCATTTATGCCGTATAATGCGGTGATCATTTCCACAAATGATTTTGTTCTTTCGGATCAGGAAGTGACCCTGGTACTGACCAAGGGGCGTGCTTATTGGGCTGACAGCCTGGAGATGAAGACGAAGGTCATCTACCAGGACAGTGCGAAGGACTGCCTGCAGGCACTGGAAAACGGTGATGCGGATATCACACTGCTCAATACAATAGAATATAATTATCTGTCGAAGAACGAGAGGTTTTCCAATCTTATTGAGTGGGATAATTTCCGGTTTCAGTCGGGGACTGCCCTGGCTTCATCCAAGGAGTCGGATCCAATGCTCTTTAAGGTAATGAATAAGGCGCTGGAGCTGATCACGGAGGGAGAACGGGAGGATATTATCAATCAGTACATGAATATTCCCTATGAGAGTTACGAATTGCGGGATTATGTATACCAGAGCAAAAATGTCATCGCTGCTTCTTTCATTCTTCTTATATTTTTTCTGACCTTCGGGCTTTCTATTTCCCATATGAGGAGAAAGTCCTATCATCTTCTGGAAAAGAAGAATGAGGAATTGCAGAACGCCATGGAAGAGGCGGAGAGAGCGAATCAGGCAAAAACGGAATTTCTTTCCCATATGTCTCATGATATACGGACTCCCATCAATGGAATCATGGGGATGCTGAATATCGCGGAAAACAACCCAGAGGATCCAGAGAGACAGTTAGACTGCCGGGAGAAGATCAGGACCTCGGCGGAACATTTGTTGTCGCTGATCAATGATGTTTTGGATATCAGTAAGCTGGAAAACGGAAATGTGGAACTGGCCAGCGAGGTGTTTTCCCTGACAGAGCTGCTGGAAAGCTGTTCCACGATTATTGGTGGTCAGGCGTCGGCGCAGCATGTGAGTCTGGAGACAGATTTTTCAGAGTTGTATCAGCTGCCCCATACATATTATAAGGGAAGTCCCCTGCACATCAAACAGATTCTCATCAATATAGCCGGCAATGCGGTGAAATACAATAAGCCGGAGGGAAGCGTTAGCTTCCGGTGCCATCAGGTTTCGGAAGAGAACGGTATCGCGGCTCTCTGCTTTGAGATATCCGATACGGGGATTGGTATGAGCAGGGATTATCTGGAACACATTTTTGAACCATTTACCCAGGAGCAGGATGGTGCCAGAACGAATTATCAGGGAACGGGTCTTGGCATGACGATAACAAAGAGACTGGTGGATAAGATGGGCGGTTCCATAAAAATTGAGAGTGAACTGGATCAGGGGAGCCAATTTACGGTTATTCTGCCGCTGGAACAAGCGGTTCCTCCAGAGGATCAGAAAGAGGACCGGCAGGCAGAGGAAACCGACATGGCGGGGAAGAAGGTTCTGCTTGTGGAGGATAATGAACTGAATCAGGAGATTGCGTGTTATATGCTGGCGGAGAAAGGGCTTGAGATCACAGTTGCCGCCAACGGGAAAGAGGCAGTGGAGCTGTTTGAAAAAGCTCCGGCCTATACATTCGCTATGATCTTTATGGATGTGATGATGCCGGTGATGAATGGCTATGAGGCGACAAAAGCCATCCGGGCCCTTGATAGGCCGGATGCTGCCCAGATACCTGTTATTGCCATGACAGCAAATGCTTTTGCGGAGGACGTGAAGGAAGCTCTGGATGCAGGAATGAATGAGCATATGGCAAAGCCCCTTGAACCGGAAGTGATAAACCGTGTGCTGGCGAGATGGATCTGACGGCTGCGGCGCAGATCGGGATAGCACAATAAATTCCCCCCTGTGTTCCTTGATAGAACAGGAGACAGGGGGGATTCTTATATTTATAAATTATGACAGAAGCTTATTTGTTGCTTCTTCTCCAGATATTCATTTTTTCGGCTTCTTTGATCAGTTCATCACGGAAATCCGGGTGGGCAATGCCGATCAGTGCCTCGGCTCTCTGCCATCCGGACATCCCTTTCAAGTTGACCATACCATATTCTGTCACGATATGATGGGTGTTGGCGCGGGTGTCTGTTACAATGGAGCCGTTTGCCAGTGTGGGGCGGATGCGGGACTGCAGCTCCCCCTGTTTATTTTTAAAGGTAGAAGACAGGCAGATAAAGCTTTTACCGCCCTTTGATTTGTAGGCACCAAGCACGAAATCGAGCTGGCCGCCTGCCCCGCTTATATTTTTCGTTCCGGCGGACTCCGCATTCACCTGGCCGAAGAGATCGATATCTACGGCATTATTGATGGAAATGAAATTATCATGGGCGGAGATCACGTCGATGTCGTTGGCATAATCTACAGGGACGCTCATAACCTCCGGGTTGTCATCCAGAAAATCATACAGCTTCTGGGTGCCGGCGCCGAAAGCAAATACCTGGCGGCCTTTATTTATATTTTTCTTTGATCCATTGATCTTACCTGCCCTGGTGATATCAACAAAAGCGTCGACATACATTTCGGTATGTACTCCCAGGTCTTTCAGATCGGATTCGGCGATCAGGGAACCTACTGCATTCGGCATCCCGCCAATCCCCAGCTGAAGGCAGGCTCCGTTCGGAATCTGCGCCACGATCTGTTTTGCCACAGCCTGATCCACTTCCGTAGCGGCACCTCCGCCTCCCAGCTCTGCCATGGCAGGGTTCTCGCCCTGGATGATCATATCTACCTTGGAGATATGGATGCCGTTTTCGAATCCGCCGAGACAACGGGGAACGTTTTCATTTACCTCTACTATAATGCATTTGCTGCGCTCACAGGCCGCCGCCAGATGAGATGCGCTTGGTCCGAAATTGAAATATCCGTGCTTGTCCATAGGGGCTACCTGCATCACGGCAACGTCCACCGGTTCCGGCATATCGCGGTAGTAACGGGGAAGCTCGGAATAGCGGATGGGCGCATAGAAAGAAAAGCCCTGAGCGACAGCTTTCCTCTCGATCCCCCCCATATGCCAGGAATTCCATGTAAAGTGTTCCGCAGGAGATTCTACCTTGAAGATTTCCGGTACCCACATCAGGATGCCCCCGCGGAATTTGACATCGTGAAGTCCGGTGATGCGTTTTGCCATCTCCTGGTCAAAAGCGACAGGGGTAGTGGCAGTCCAGCCATAATCCACCCAGTCGCCGGATTTAACCACCTCAGCAGCTTTGGCCGCCGTTGTCAGTTTGCTCTTATATAGTGCTTCGTAATCCATAACAACCTCCTATAAAATATACTTTAAAGTTTGTTATAATTTTAACATTAGGGTGTAATATGGTCAAGGGTGTTTTGGGAGGAAAAAACTTTGTTAAATTCTTGACGATATCCCCTCTTTATGTTATGATAGAACCATGGTGGAAAATCTGTGAAAACAGGCATATTTGTCGTGCCTGTAGAATGGAAGGTAGCATGATGAAAGCGATTTATCCCGGCAGTTTTGATCCAGTCACGAACGGGCATCTGGACATTATCCAGCGGGCGGCAAATGTGGTGGACGAGCTGGTCATTGCCGTGCTGGTAAACAGTGACAAGAAACCGCTGTTCACGATGGAGGAGCGGATGGATATGATCCGGGAGGCAACGAAAGAGATTCCCAATATCAGTGTGAAATCTTTTACTGGTCTTACTGTTGATTTTGCCAGAGAAAATGGGGCGAAGGTGATGGTTCGCGGTCTCCGCGCCGTAACGGATTTTGAGTCAGAGATGCAGATCGCACAGACCAATCACAGTATCGAGCCGGGGATAGAGACGATTTTTTTTACGACAAGTCTGGAATATTCTTTCCTTAGTTCTACTATAGTAAAAGAGATTGCCCATTATGGTTCCAATGTTTCGAAGCTGGTTCCGCCAGTGGTGGAAGCTGCATTCCACCGCAAGTTTGGTCATTCACTGCACGAATCCATGGTGCAGTATTGATAGAGGTAACAAATGTTATAAAAAGAATAAAGGAGGATATATTTCATGTCAAAGAAAGTTGTATTAGCTGGTGCTTGCCGTACTGCGATCGGCAAAATGGGCGGTGCCCTGAGTTCAGTGCCAGCAGCAAAGCTGGGTTCCATTGTTATTGAGGAAGCACTGAAAAGAGCAGGTGTTGCCAAGGATGCGGTAGACCATGTATATATGGGCTGCGTAATCCAGGCGGGTCTGGGACAGAATGTTGCCCGTCAGGCGTCCATAGGGGCAGGTCTTCCGATTGAAACTCCGGCTGTAACAGTAAACGTAGTGTGCGGTTCTGGTCTGAACTGTGTCAATATGGCGGCACAGATGATCCAGGCTGGGGATGCCGATATCGTTGTGGCAGGTGGTATGGAGAATATGTCACTGGCTCCGTATGCCGCTATGAACGGCCGTTTTGGTTATAGAATGAATAATGGTACTCTGGTGGACACCATGGTGAATGATGCATTGTGGGATGCCTTCAATCAGTATCATATGATGGTTACTGCCGAGAATGTGGCAGAGCAGTATGGACTTACCCGTGAAGAACTGGATGAGTTCGCTGCCAACAGCCAGCAGAAATGCGAGAAGGCTATGGCAGAGGGCAAGTTTAAAGATGAGATCGTTCCAGTAGAAGTGAAACAGCGTAAGAAGACGATCGTTGTAGATACCGATGAGGGACCTCGTGCTGGGACAACAGCAGACAGCCTTGGCTCACTGAAATGCTGCAGCGGCGTAGACGGCGGCGTAGTTACTGCTGGTAATGCTTCCGGTATCAATGACGGTGCCGCAGCAATTGTTGTTATGAGTGAAGAAAAAGCAAAAGAGCTTGGTGTGACTCCGATGGCAAGCTTCGTTGCCGGTGCACTGGGCGGCGTGGATCCGAAGATCATGGGTGTTGGTCCGGTTGCTTCCACAAAGAAAGTTCTTGCCAAGACTGGCATGAGCATTGATGAATTTGACCTGATCGAGGCAAATGAGGCTTTTGCAGCACAGTCCGTAGCAGTAGGTAAGGATCTGGGCTTTGACCTGAGCAAACTCAATGTAAATGGAGGTGCCATCGCTCTCGGACATCCGGTAGGGGCGAGTGGATGCCGTATTCTGGTTACTCTGCTTCATGAGATGCAGAAACGCGATGCAAAGAAAGGGCTTGCGACACTTTGCATCGGCGGTGGAATGGGCTGCTCTACAATCGTAGAGAGAGACTGATCATCTGACGGGCTGGCCGGCCCGCTGGGACCGGTCAGTTCCCCGCTGAGAAGGTCTGGCAGAAAAAAGGATGATTCAAATCCTCTGCCGGCCTGATAAAAATATATGGAGGTTAACCGATATGGAATTCATTACATATGAAGTAGAAGATAAGGTTGGTATCATTACCATCAACCGTCCCAAAGCGCTCAATGCTCTGAACAGTGCCGTACTGGATGAACTGGATGCCGCACTGGATGCTGTTGACCAGAATGAGATCCGCTGTCTGATCCTCACTGGCGCAGGTGACAAATCTTTTGTTGCCGGTGCTGATATCGGCGAGATGAGTACGCTGACAAAGGCAGAGGGAGAGGCATTTGGCAAGAAGGGAAATGATGTATTCCGCAAGCTGGAGACATTCCCGCTTCCCGTTATCGCAGCTGTGAACGGTTTTGCCCTCGGCGGCGGCTGTGAAATTTCCATGAGCTGTGATATCCGTATCTGTTCCGAGAATGCGGTATTCGGACAGCCGGAGGTTGGTCTCGGCATCACACCGGGATTTGGCGGAACACAGAGACTTGCCCGTCTGGTAAGCCCGGGCATGGCAAAACAGCTGATCTATACAGCAAGAAACATTAAGGCAGATGAGGCATACCGCATCGGTCTTGTGAATGCTGTTTACCCGTTGGAGGAACTGCTCCCGCAGGCAAAGAAGATGGCGGCAGGCATTGCCGCACAGGCTCCCATCGCTGTGCGCAACTGCAAGAAGGCTGTCAATGACGGACTTCAGGTGGATATGGACGAGGCGATCGTTATAGAGGAAAAACTTTTCGGCGACTGCTTTGAGACTGAGGACCAGAAAGCCGGCATGGGCAATTTCCTGGAGAAGGACAAAGAAAAGAAACTGAAGGTAGTTCCCTTTAAGAACAAATAAAATAAAAAACTAATATGGAGGTAGGATTTCATGAAGGTTGGTGTTATTGGCGCTGGAACTATGGGTTCTGGTATTGCGCAGGCATTTGCGCAGACAGAGGGTTATGAAGTATGTTTGTGCGATATCAACGAAGAGTTCGCTGCAAATGGAAAGAAAAAGATTGCTAAGGGTTTCGAGAAGAGAATCGCTAAGGGCAAGATGGATCAGGCAGCTGCCGATGCGATACTGAACAAGATCACTACAGGTGTAAAGGATATCTGTACAGACTGCGATCTTATCGTTGAAGCTGCTCTTGAGGTTATGGATGTTAAGAAACAGACATTCAAGGAGCTGGAAGAGATCGTAACGAAAGAAGATTGTATCTTTGCTACCAATACTTCTTCTCTTTCTATTACAGAAATCGGACAGGGAATCTCCCATCCAGTGATCGGTATGCACTTCTTTAACCCGGCGCCGGTTATGAAGCTGGTGGAAGTGATCCGTGGAGAAAACACAACGGACGAGATTAATGACAGAGTGGTTGCCATCTCAAAAGAGATCGGAAAAACTCCAGTGGAAGTAAAAGAAGCTGCCGGTTTTGTTGTAAACAGGATTCTGATCCCGATGATCAATGAGGCAGTTGGCATCTATGCAGACGGTGTTGCTTCTGTAGAAGGCATCGATGCTGCCATGAAGCTGGGTGCAAATCATCCTATGGGACCCCTGGCTCTGGGCGATCTGGTTGGTCTGGATATCTGCCTTGCTATTATGGAAGTGCTTCAGGCAGAGACCGGTGATCCGAAATACCGTCCTCATCCGTTGCTGAGAAAGATGGTACGCGCCGGCAAGCTTGGTATGAAGACAGGCGTAGGATTCTACGATTATTCAAAATAAATACGGAAGCAGTTTTGATATAGGAACCATTATTGTCCAAAGAAAGGAGTTCAATCGAACATGGATTTTAAATTTGACAAGCAGCACGAGATGGCTAGACAGCTGTTCCAGGATTTTGCCCAGAACGAAGTTAAGCCACTTGCGCAGGAAGTTGATGAAACAGAAAGTTTTCCAAGTGAGACTGTTGCCAAGATGCAGAAGCTCGGTTTCATGGGAATCGCCATTCCAAAAGAATATGGCGGACAGGGCTGCGATCCTCTTACATACACAATGTGCGTAGAAGAGCTGTCCAAGGTATGTGGTACTACAGGTGTTGTTGTATCCGCACATTCCTCTCTTGGCGCAGACCCAATCTATATGTACGGAACAGAAGAGCAGAAACAGAAATATCTGGTACCTCTTGCCAACGGCGAGAAGCTGGGTGCATTCGGCCTGACTGAGCCGGGCGCCGGCACAGATGCCCAGGGACAGCAGACAAAGGCTGTTCTGGATGGAGACGAGTGGGTGCTCAACGGTTCCAAATGCTTCATCACAAACGGTAAAGAAGCAGATATTTACATTATCATTGCTGTTACCGGTATCATTGAAAAACGCGGCAGAAAGATCAAAGAGATTTCTGCATTTATCGTAGAGAAGGGCACTCCAGGCTTCTCCTTCGGAACGAAAGAGAAGAAGATGGGTATCCGCGGATCCGCAACATACGAGCTGATCTTCGAGGACTGCCGTATTCCGAAAGACAATCTCCTGGGCCAGCAGGGCAAGGGCTTTGGAATTGCCATGCATACACTGGATGGCGGACGTATCGGTATTGCTGCTCAGGCACTTGGCCTTGCTGAGGGAGCTCTGGAAGCAACCATCGAATATGTAAAAGAGAGAAAGCAGTTCGGACGGTCTATCGCACAGTTCCAGAATACGCAGTTCCAGCTTGCCAATATGGCGACAAAGGTGGAGGCTGCCAAGCTTCTTGTATACAAAGCAGCGAAAGCAAAAGAGACTCAGAAGGTCTACAGCGTAGAAGCTGCCATGGCGAAATTATTTGCAGCAGAGGTTGCCATGGAAGTGACGACCAAGGCAGTTCAGTTACACGGTGGTTATGGTTACATTAGAGAATATGACGTTGAGCGTATGATGCGTGATGCCAAGATCACAGAGATCTACGAAGGAACTTCAGAAGTTCAGCGCATGGTTATCTCTGGTAGCTTATTGAAATAGGAGGTGCTCTCGTGAAAATTGTAGTTTGTATAAAACAGGTGCCGGATACTAAGGGCGGCGTAGTATTTAACCCGGACGGTACATTGAATAGAGGTGCAATGCTTACCATCATGAATCCGGATGATAAGGCTGGTCTGGAAGCAGCACTGAGAATCAAAGATGAAACTGGTGCAGAGGTTACGGTACTTACCATGGGACTTCCGAAAGCGGAAGAGGTTCTGCGTGAGGCGATGGCTATGGGCGCTGACAATGGTATCCTGGTTACTGACCGTGTTCTGGGCGGAGCTGACACATGGGCTACTTCTACTACCATTGCCGGTGCACTGAGAAATATCGATTATGATCTGATCATTACCGGACGTCAGGCAATTGACGGCGATACCGCACAGGTTGGTCCGCAGATCGCTGAGCATCTGGATCTTCCGGTGATTTCTTATGCACAGAATATCAAGATTGAAGGAAATAGTGTGATCGTTGAGCGTCAGTATGAGGACAGATATCATGTGATCAAGGCTCAGATGCCTTGTCTTGTAACTGCTCTTTCTGAACTGAATGAGCCGCGTTATATGACTCCGGGCGGAATCAATGAAGCGTTTGAAAAGGAAGTTACCGTATGGGGCAGGGCAGATCTCAAAGATGTAGACGATGCCAACCTTGGTCTGAAGGGATCCCCAACTAAGATTGCCAAGGCTTCTGATAAGGTTCGCAAGGGTGCTGGCGAAGTGGTAACTCTGGATCCGGCTGAAGCTGCAGCCTATATCGTTGACAAATTCAAAGAGAAACATGTGATCTAATTGGGTGTGAACATTCCACACGCAGGATTTCAGATTAGGAGGTTAAAATGAGTTTAGAAGAATATAAAGGTGTATATGTCTTTGCTCAGCAGGTTGACGGTGAGGTTAGCGGCATCGCATACGAACTGCTTGGCAAGGCAAAAGATCTTGCAAAGGATCTGGATACAGATGTAACTGCTGTACTGCTTGGCTCTGGAGTTATGGGACTGGCAGATGGTCTCGCTGAATACGGCGCGGATAAAGTAATCGTCGTAGATGACAAAGAACTGGAAGTATACAGAACAGAGCCGTACGCACACGCCCTGTCTTCCGTGATCAATGAGTACAAACCGGAGATCATGCTGGTAGGTGCAACTGCCATCGGACGTGACCTTGGTCCCCGTGTATCTGCACGTGTGGCAACAGGTCTGACTGCTGACTGTACAGTACTGGAGATTGGCGATTTCACAGATATGGCAACGAAGGAAGTTCTGCCGAAGCAGCTGCTGATGACACGTCCTGCTTTTGGCGGCAATACCATTGCTACCATTGCATGCCCGTATAACCGTCCTCAGATGGCTACAGTACGTCCAGGTGTTATGCAGAAGATTGCACCGATCACAGGCGCAAAGGCAAACGTGATCGAATACAATCCGGGATTCACACCGGATAACAAGTATGTCGAGATCCTCGAGGTTGTAAAATCCGTAGCGGACACCGTTGATATCCAGGATGCTAAGATTCTTGTATCCGGCGGACGTGGTGTGGGAAGCGAAGAGAACTTCAAGCTTCTCCAGGATCTGGCTGATGTAATGGGTGGAACCGTAAGCTGTTCCCGTGCTGTTGTTGAGAATGGCTGGATGCCGCAGGAACGTCAGGTAGGACAGACTGGTAAGACTGTCCGCCCAAGTGTATATTTTGCCATCGGTATCTCCGGTGCGATCCAGCATGTAGCTGGTATGGAAGAGGCTGATATTATCGTTGCCATCAACAAGGATGAAACTGCTCCGATCTTCGATGTAGCAGATTATGGTCTTGTTGGCGATCTGAATAAGATTGTTCCGCAGCTGACTGAGATGCTGAAGGCTGAAATGGCAGGAAAATAATCGGACAATAGTAAAAAAAGGAATGAGCTCTGCTGATACGGCAGGGCTCATTTTAATAGAGAGAGGTGGCAGATCAGTGAACCGCCTTCCTGGATCCATTATTAAAATGATTTTGCCATATTACCGATATATATAAAGAAAACAAGACAAGGATGTACCGTAGTTTACCAGGAGGGGGAAATGATATGAAAATAGGAGAAGCAAGAAAATTATATTCCGGAAAGATCCATGAATACCAACAGCAGAAAAGAAATTTGCATAAACAGAAACAGGAATTGGATGAGAAGATCAAACTGACGGAAAACGGCAAAGAGATTTATGCGGATGAGGCAGTTTCCCTGGAACTCTCTTATGAGGCCGTTTCCAAAAAGTATGATGAATACCGCAATTATATGGAGCAGCTTATGGAGACCCATACTGCCTACGCCAATCTCGAGTCTACAAAGCAGCAGACGGAGGCGATGGAGGAGGCGGCTCAGGATCTGGCGAAGATTCTGGAGGTGGCGCGGCGGATCGCCAAGGGAGCGAAGGTGCCGGGCAAGGATGAACAAAAACTGATGGAATATAGTATGGAGATGTATCAGGCTGCCAAAAGCATGGCAATGATGAATGAACAGAAGGAAAAATATAAGTCCATGTGGAAGGATGATGAGGCACCGAAGGAGAATCCGGATCCAAGAGAGGTGGCGGATGACCATGAGGCACCATTAGGTGCGCCGGAGACTGTCAGCGTGGCAGATACGATGGCTGGTGCAGCAGGTGGAATGCAGGCAGAGGAATAACAGTTTTTATAGACAGGGAATGAAGGAGAGAAAGATGAATCCAATTGGAATCGTGATCTGTAATTATAACAAGCGGGATTTTGTTGTGGATTGTATCCGCAGCGTACAGGAGAGTAAGGTACAGAATTTTGATATTTATATGGTTGACAATGCCTCTGGGGACGACAGTGTGGAGGCGGTGAAAAATGAATTTGGTGACTCCGTTACCATACTGCAGAATAATGAGAATCTGGGAGGCTCCGGTGGTTTTAACACGGGGCTTCGAGTTGTGAAGGAGAAGGGGTATCAATATTTTGTCTGTCTGGATAATGACGTGCAGGTGGATGAGAATGCGATCCATGCCCTGTATGAGTATATGGAGGCAAATCCAGATGTTGGCATGGCAGGATCGAGGGTGTATCATATGCAGATGCCTGACTATATCCAGCAGTGCGGCCTGAAGATTGATTTTGACCGATGTACGGCCCAGACTCTGTATGCGGACAGACTGGAGGACGGCACACTGCCGGAGGTGATTGAGTGTGATACGGTGGCCACCTGCTCTGTTATGATCCGCGGTTCCCTGATCCGGGATACCGATGTGGGCATTATGCCGGAAGACAACTTTATTTACTGGGACGATATGGAATGGGGTCACCGGATGCATCTGGCAGGATACCGGATCGTCACACTGGCAGCATCGCGGGTACTGCATCAGATGGGTGCCAATGTAAAGCCAGTCAATACATTTATCAATTATTATATGTGGCGTAACCGGACCAATTTCTTTATGCGCTATACGCCTGAGGAAAAGCTGGACGAGATGAGTGTCCAGCTCCTGTCTGCTTTCTTTGATGCCATGTATGAGAGTTTATTTAGAGAGGAACACAATATCCGTCAGTCTCTGGCGTATGCGCTGTTTGACGCCATGAGCGGCGTAAGGGGAAAAGCAGCAGACTTCAAAATACTGGATAACGATGCCAACGATGATAAACTGACAGATTTTGTGAAAGCAAAGAAAAGCTATTTTATTATTAAAGATGGACAAGAGGAGGATGCGCTGTATCTTCGAAACTTTCTTGTAAGTGTAAATCCAGATATAATGGAAGTGCCTGAAACAGAAGCAGAAGTAGTTTTTCACCTCTGTCCCTATATTTTCAAGGTGAGGGATCTGTCCAGAAAGGAAATATATATTGATCCAGACAGAAGCTGCATTATCACAGAGGATGATGCGGAGACTGTCAGAAATTATGAATATAGTAAGATGCTGTTTCTCTATATGAATCAGGGAGTATTTCTGGCAGCGGCCAAGAGGATAAGGGAGGAGATGTCAGGTGAATAACAGGAAACAACGATTTTCTTTTTGTATCATTCTTTTTATGATGGCGATATTGGGAATAGGTTTTGCTGCAAATACGGCCAGGGCTGCAGCGTCAGTGGAAAAATGGGGACGGCTGTCAGTCAAGGGAGCGAATATTGTTAATCAGAAGGGAAAGAAGATTCAGTTAAAGGGGGTCAGCACGCATGGAATTGCCTGGTTCCCGCAATATGTGAATCAATCCTGCTTTAAGAGCTTTAAAAAGATGGGTGTGAATACGATCCGGATTGCTTTTTACAGCGATCCGGCATCTGGATATACGACAGAATTGTATGGCAAAATTGAAGAGGGGGTGAAACATGCTACGGACCTTGGGATGTATGTAATCCTTGACTGGCATATTCTCAATGACGGAAATCCCAAGATACATCAAAAGGAAGCATTGAAATTCTTCACCCGTTTTGCAAAAAAATATAGAAAGCAGAAAAACATTCTGTATGAGATCTGTAATGAGCCAAATGGGGATGTGACCTGGGAGAGGGATATCCGGCCCTATGCGAATAAAGTAATTAATAGAATTCGTAAATATGACAAAAAAAATATTATCATTGTGGGTACGCCTACCTGGTCACAGGATGTGGATGTGGTGGCGGAAAAACCCCTGAAGCAAAAAAATATTGCATATTCTCTCCATTTTTATGCGGCGACGCATCAGGACTGGAACCAGGATAAATTCAGACAGGCATATAGAAGGGGACTTCCCATGCTTGTGACGGAATTTAATATCTGTGATGCTTCTGGCAACGGGCGCATGGACAAGGGCAGTGCCGATAAATGGATGAAGCTGCTGAGAAAGTATAAGATCGGTCATGTGGCTTGGAACATTTCCAATAAAAATGAGACATCGGCCCTGATTAAACCAAATTGTAAGAAAACGGGAGGATTTTCAAAAGGGAATTTATCTCCGTCAGGAAAATGGATTGCGAAATGGTGGAAAAAATAGATGTATTGAATAATGTGGGAGACCAATATGAGAAAAATAATAGTAGTTATATGTATGATGATCAGTCTCACCTCCTGCGGAGCAAATACAAGTGAAGATTCAGGAAAAACAGTTCTTTCAGGACATTCTGCAACAGGTACATCGCTCCGTTCCGTGCCCTCTGGCACCGGGGAGGATGCTGTGAAAAAGGAAGAGATAACATACAAGTTTAATGATTATGAGCCGATCCGGTATGAAGATGTTGCCTGGACTGCTATGAGTGAGAAGATGTCAAAGGGAGAATTTGAGGAATTCTGTGAATATTTACCTGCTTTGACGGGAGAATCTGTCGTTCACTGGCAGGGGGATGAGGACGGTGACGCATATACGGAAGAAGGATTCCAGGGCAGCGATAAGACAATCCGCCAGATCTTTCATATGCTGCAGGGGAAAATCATGTCAGTTTCCTTCTGCGATATGACGAGGGATGGTGTGAAAGAGCTTATTATTGCGGGATCCGGTGTATCCTATCCTTATATGATTATTCATAAGAAGGAAAGTGAATTTTATGGAGACACCTATGTTCGCAGGCAGTTTCAGTCGCCGCAGAAAAGCGGCTATTTCTGGTGGGGAAAAGAAAGCGGTCACTGGTATCGTCTCACCTTCCAGGATGAAAGATTTGAAATGACTGCTATAGCAGGGATAACAGAAGAGACAAAAGAAAATGGAAAAGATCGGGAAAAAACTTATTATATCCATAACAAAAAGGCAGATGCGAAATCTTATAAAAGGTGGGAAGAGGAAAATCTTACAGGGGGAATTAAGGAATATGAACTGGCGTCGTTGAGTTAGCGCAACATGATAATGAAAAGGGAGGGGGAGAGATCAACGGCCCCAATTTGGAAAGAGGGTATATGATATGAAACCAATGTGGAAAAGAGTGATCTGTTATTTCATAATTGTATTATTTGTAACAGGCATGGGGCAATACACACCAGATGTTGTAAAAGCGGATACTGGAGTAAAGGTGTATATTGTACAAAAGGAAGGGACACTCAACCATGCAGAGCACCGGACCATGACGGTGGGTGAAACAAGGGATGGATGGAAAATTGAGTTAAATATGGAGCGTACTGTAAAATCGGCCACATGGAGTACTACGGATATAACGGTTGCCGCGGTAGCAGGGAATGAATCATCTGCCACCGTAACAGCAAAAAAAGAGGGTACCTGTAAATTAAAACTTTCTGTTACAACGAATAAAGGAGAAACCGTGTCCAATGAATGTATTCTCTCGGTTGTGACAAAACTGGAATCCGATAAGCAGGCAGCGGGGTACGTGAAGGATAAAGCAACCTTTTACAGAGGGGCGAGTACTGCTTCTACGATACGCAATACTGCTTCCTCAGGTCAAAAACTGACAGTAATTGCTTTTTGCGGTGATTTCTACAGGGTGAGACTTCCGGAAAGCTATGATTTTCAGGATGAACTGAATCAGTATACAACTTATGCGTTAAAGTCTCAGATTGAGATTCCGGTTACATCAGTAAGTATAACTAATGCAGACACGGCTGGGAACATGAAGGTGGGAGAAAGTAAAAAACTGGAATACACCACATTGCCTGAGATTGCCACAATAAAAAATGTGTCATGGAGCAGTTCGGATCCTAAAGTTGCCACGGTAAACGATGATGGGAAAATAACGGCGGTAAGATCCGGAACGGCACAGATCACAGTCACAGATAAAATTTCCGGCAATCGGGATAAGATATCCGTTACGGTGAGCGATATTTTTCTCACATCACTGAAGATCGTGAATGGTGATATCACGCATAACCTGGAAGTGGGGGAGACAGCGGAACTGAACACTGAGTGGGAGCCGTCCAATGTCACAAAGAAGGAATTTATATGGAAGAGCAGTGATCCCAATGTCCTAACGGTAAGTAATACTGGTAAAATAAAAGCCATAAAACCGGGATATGTGAAAGTGACCGTCTCGGACAGATACAGCGGTCAGGAAGGCACGGCAAAGGTATGTGTGTACTATCACCTGAGCGCAAAGAAGCAGCAGGCAATGACAGCCCATAAACCTAAAGTAAGGATAAAGACGGCCACGGACTTTCGTGGCATCTATCTGCAGTGGAATAAGATCAAAGGGGCAAAATACTATAAGCTGTACCGGGAACACTGGAACAAGAAAAAGGGGCGGTATGTAAAAACTTATAAAAATGGCAGATGGCTGAAGGCGAGGGATTATACAGACAATGCCGTTGAGAAAAATAAGAACTATAAATATTATGTCATTGCCTACAAGACAAAGAAGAGAGCATTGACGGATGGAGCTAAAAAGGCCAAAAAGATTAAGGTAAAGGCGACGGCTCCTACACTGACGGCGGCATCCTATACTACAAATTCCATTGAACTAAACTGGCAGGCAGGCATAGCCGGGAAAACGAAGGGGATAAAGGGTTATATCGTAACCCGGTATAAGAAGAAAAACGGTAAGGCAGATAAAGTCTGGAAAAAGGGTAAAAAGATTTATCAGATGACGGACAAAGGGCTGGCTTCTGGTGCCGCTTATTACTATACAGTCTGTGCGTACCGTAAGAAAAAGAAAAAAACATACAGAGGCGCCTATAGTAATATTGCAAGTGCGGCCACCATATCTCCTGCAAAAAACATTACCTATTTTTCGAAGACAGCCAACCAGTGGCAGGGAATTTATATGGAAGGGAAAAAAAGAACCGAGAGTGAATCCACGAATATAATGCGAAATTATAGTGTAACTGTGGATGCGGGTGACAAGAGGACAGAGACAGTTTTTCCCTATTTGAAATTTCATTTTGCCGGTGACACGTTGTATATTCATTTGTATGTATGCTATTTAAAACATTCGGATGATACAGGCAGGGAGGAAGCTGTATCAGATCAAAAAGTAATTTATGGGGACAGGGTAACCGGCGGCAGTTATAAAGAAGAATTTATCAATGGCGTTACTTCGATCTATACAACACAGATTGTGGGAAATAAATATGACTTTGAAAAAGGGGTAAAGTTTAACACAAAGATGGTCCTGCATGAGATTGATAAGGAATCCTATGCATCGGGACAGCAATTTCTGAGGGTAAGTCTTGGCGGGGAATGCCCGGATCAACATACAGGGGAAGATGCATGGCTGGAAAACTGGCCTCACTGCAGTGGTGAACCAAGTGGATGCCCTTACCGTTTAGAACGGATGAAGAAAAGAGAAAACAGAAGCGATGATTATGCATTAATATCGGATAAGGTACTGCATATGCCGGATATCAATCGAATGGTATCCAGTGAAGATGATGCGCAGCCCCCATATTCGTTAGTGTATTACAGGGCAACCTGTGCTCATGAGCTGGGTCATATATTGGGCCTGGCAGATGGGTATGACTTAAATGACGATTATAATAAAAATTTGGTAAGAATGACCTATACAGATGAGACATGCTTTCGTTATAAAGCTGATGAATGGCAAAATATAATGATAAGTCAGTTTAGATATTCGTATGTTCGTGCAAATGATATGGAGATGATACTTACTGCATATAGCAGAGGAATGGGCACAATTGATAAAAACGAAACCATGCAATATTATAAAGATTATACTCAGAAAACAGCAACCGAAAACTGGACTTATATAAAATCGTATGTGATAAAAAAGAATGAGGAGGAAAAGTAATGAGAAGAATTGTTAAGACATTATTTTTTGTTATGATATTGGGAGTTTTTTTTATCTTTCCTGTACAATTACAGGCAAAAACTCAAATTATTACACCAACTAAAGTTCGTGTCCGCAGCAGTGAATCAAAAAAGCTGAAAGTAACATGGAACAAAGTAAAAAAAGCAGACGGATACCAGATTTACGAATACAATAAGAGCAATAAGAAGTTTAAAAAAGTAGCGGATGTGGACGGTAAAACGAGATCATGGAAAAGTCAGAATACGAAAAAAGTACATACCTATAAAGTACGTGCCTATAAAACATCAGGAAAAAGGAGAGTATACAGCAAATTTAGTTATACGGTCAGCGCCAAGCCCTATAAGAAAGATGCAAAACAGGTCAATGCCGGAAGGCTGCGGTTTAAAGAAGATGTCCTGGATCTTTCGGTCCACCAATGCCTGACACCGACGCTGAAAGTAAAAGCAACCCGATATGCGGCAAACAGCAGGGCGCAGATCTATGACAGTACAATACGCTGGTTTTCCAGTGATGAAACCATTGCCAGAGTGGATAAAAACGGCGCCATCACGACGCAGGGGAAGGAGGGGAGTTGTAAAATCTATGCCAGAGCCCATAACGGAAATGTTACCTGGATAAAGGTTTATGCCGAGGACTACGCCACAAATGTAAAATTTCGAAACGTGCAGGCTATGCTTGATGATATGCAGAACCTAATTAACAACTATCAGACAGAGATAGAACAGATAGCCGCTTATTTTGAAAAGAATAAGGCGGAGCATCCAAATGAGAATCAAGAAATGACATTTACATTAAATGATGAACGGAAAAAAGTGATAGGGGAGGTGACCAGTGGCAGCAAAATTGAATACAAGGTTATGGAAGACATTATGTTACGGGTATTGCAGTCTTTTCCAGGTGATATGGAAATCATTGTTATTGATAGAGTAGTTCGTTTCCGATTAAGAGGATCTGGTTCACGATATGTTGACTTAAATTATGTATTTAAAAATATAGATAATTTTGAGGATAATGAAAATACAGATGATTTTACGACAGCAGAAAGATGGACATATTATTATACGGGACCTATAGGAGATTGAATGAAAAAAGAGATATCACTTATATGTTACACAATACTGCTTTCGTTAGTCATTTTTGTACCATTATCTGCTCAAGCAAAAGTTACTACGCCAACCAAAGTTCGTGTCCGTAGCAGTGAATCAAAAAAGCTGAAAGTCACATGGAAGAAAGTAAAGAAAGCAGACGGATACCAGATTTACGAATACAAAAAGAGTAATAAGAAGTTTAAAAAAGTAGCGGATATGGATGGGAAAACAAGCTCATGGAAAAGCGGGAATACGAAAAAAGTACATACCTATAAAGTACGTGCTTATAAAAAATCAGGAAAAAAGAAAGTATACAGCAAATTCAGTTATAAGGTCAGCGCTAAGCCCTATAAGAGAAATGCGAAACAGGTCAATGCCGGAAGGCTGCGGTTTAAAGAAGATGTCCTGGATCTGTCGGTCCACCAATGTTTGACACCGACGCTGAAAGTAAAAGCGACACGATATGCCACAAACAACAGGGCGCAGATATACGATGGTACAATCCGCTGGTTTTCCAGTGATGAAACCATTGCCAGAGTGGATAATAACGGTGCCATTACGACGCAGGGGAAGGAGGGGAGTTGCAAAATTTATGCCAGAGCCCATAATGGAAATGTCACCTGGATAAAGGTTTATGCCGAGGACTACGCCACGAATGTAAAATTTGAAAATGTACCAGCAATGCTTGATGATATGCAGAACCTTATCAATGGTTACCAGACAGAGATAGAACAGATAGCCGCTTATTTTGAAAAGAATCAGGCAGAACATCCAAATAAGATTCAGGAAATGACATTTATGTTAAGTGATGACAGGAAAGAAGTTGTGGGGATTGTTGAAAAGGGAGAGGCAATCAATTATAGAGACGTTGAAGATGTTATGTTACGGGTTTTACAATCCTACCCAGGAGATATGGAAATATTTGTTATTAATGAAGTTGTTTGTTTCCGCCTAGAGGGACATGGTTCACGATATGTTGACTTAAATTATATATTTAATCAATTAGTTGATTTTGAAGAACATAGTTATCATTTTATAACAGCAGACCGGTGGATATATTATTATACTGGACCTTTAACATAAGTAGAATTAAATATTAAATACTAATGCATAGTAAGAAGGATAAACACCACTTTACAACTATTATAAATAGTGCTCCTTTTGCTGAACAAGGTATTTTAAGGCTTTCATAAGGGCAGATGATTTTATTATACTTTCGCTCTTTTTCACGAA
>CAJSYQ010000028.1 GCA_910574015.1 Eubacteriaceae bacterium
GGAGTTTCGGTTTGCTCTAAGCGAACAGATTCGCCAGCAGGTATTTTATGCCATTTTCGTAGAAAAAGTCGAAACCAGTATAAAATCAAATGCCCTAATAAATGCCTTAAAACAGCTAATTAAGAAACAGGGGCATCATTTATAAAGTTGTAAAGTAGTGTAATATTATACAAAAGCATATTGATCTTAAAAATGTTGATTTATTTATTTCGATAGGTAATGGTGGAAAGTTTATTGCAAAATCGTTATTGAAGTATTTACCAACATTAAACATAGCCTATGTAAAGTTTAGTAGAAATTGGATGAATAACGGTGTAGAGAAATTTAATTTTGATTTTTCAAATTTAGAAATCGTTGGGAAAAAAGTGATTATTTTAGACGATGTGTTGGCTACAGGTACATCTATTAAAAAAGCAATAGAACAATTAAATAATAGAAACTGCAATGTTGTTGGGTGCTTGGTTGGAATTACTAATGAAGAATATTTTAAGATTGAACAGCAATATCCTCTCTATGTGGCAAGATGTATTTTTAAAGCAAAGAAAATGAAAGATAGGCAAGAGCCTTTGTGGTATCCAGCTATATATTCCGCAAGGCATATATTTAATTTTGAAAATGGTTTAGAAGATTTTCCGCAAATATTTTCCAATAAATATTTTAATGGTAAAATGTCAGTGATTAATATTTTAAAAAAAATTGGACATAAATAATCTTGGGATATTTGAGTTACTAGTTCAGAGTGAGTCTATCTCTGAAGCAGACTGCCTTATACCCCATTTGCCAGACACATAGAACGAATGGTATAATCTATCCAGAAAGTCAGGAGGAAAGATTATGGAGACGTACAGTACCGAATTAAAGAAGCATGTAAGAGGGGTCAGTCAGGTGTACCTGCAGCACAGGTGGCAAGGGAGCTGGGGATCAATGTAAATTCCCTTTACTCATGGATGTCCCGGTTTAAGGCATATCCGGCAGATCCTTTTGTCGGCAGCGGCAACCTGCATCAGGAAGACGCCGAACTGCGTGCCCTGAAAAAACGCATAAAAGACCTGGAAGAGGAAAATGAATTCCTAAAAAAAGCAAGCACCTTCTTTGCGAAGAACCTGAAGTGATCCGTTACCTTTACATGGAGCAGAACCGTTCCCGGTACAGGATTGCAAAGATGGCGCAGTGGCTTCAGGTTTCAAAAAGCGGTTATTATGCGTGGCGCAGTCGCCCCAAAAGCCTGCGCTGCATGGAGAATGAATCCCTGCTGGAAGAGATCGTCCGGATACACACGGCATCACGCGGCATTTATGGAAGCAGAAAAATAACCCATGAAATAAACCGTAAATCCGAAAAACCGGTCAACCACAAGCGCATAGAGCGCATTATACGTGAAAACGGCATACGGTCAAAAAGCCATAAAAAATATAAAGCGACAACGAATTCAGCCCATAACCTTCCGGTAGCGGAAAACATTCTGAACAGGGATTTTACGGCAGACAAACCGGGACAGAAATTGGTAAGCGGCATCACATACATTTCAACAGATGAAGGCTGGCTCTACCTTGCCGGAGTTATGGACCTGTGCGGAGATAAGATAGTCGGGATATCAATGGATGGGCGTATGACGAAAGAGCTTGTGATATCCGCGCTTAAGGATGCCATCAGTCATACGAAGACTACTGCCGGATGTATCCTTCATTCCGACAGGGGAAGCCAGTACTGCTCGCTGGATTACCAGGCGCTGGCAAAAGAGCATGGATTTATCAGCAGCATGAGCCGCAAGGGGAACTGCTGGGACAATGCCCCGATGGAGAGTTTCTGGGGGAAACTTAAGCAGGAATGGCTGAATGAACAGCATTTCCGAACCAGGGAAGAAGCAAAATCAGCAGTATTTGAATATATATGGATATTTTATAACCGCAAACGGATTCATGAAGCAAACGGCTATCTGACACCGGAGGAGTACTATCAGAAACATCAGACAGATTTGAAAGCAGCATAGCTGTTTTTGAATAAAGAGCCACACAGACGCAGCAGGGACAGAAAAGTCTGTCCTGCCAGTCTGAACGGACAAAAAAGCGAGAAAAACTAAGAACAGGATAGAATCCTTTCGTTTTAAGTGTCTGTGCTACCGGGGACGGCTCAGACACCTGTTTGAAAAAGTGTTATCCCCAAAAACGGTTTATAGTACAGACCTCCAAAGGAACAATAGTACCTGTTCTTAGGACATATTGTCAGTTTCGTATTTCAAAAAAAACCTTTATATTTAAATGTGAAATATTACTATATAAATTTTAACGAACGATCTGGCTTTACGGCTGACCAATCTACCAGGAGATGATAAAAATGACCAATGAAGTTTCTGTAGGCGCAAGGATTATGTTATTAAGAACGGAACGTGGGTTTTCCAGAGAGACTATGGCTGAATTAACGGGAATTTCCGCAAAATTTCTATATGAAATAGAGAATGATAAAAAGGGCTTTTCATCCCACACCCTCCAGAGGATGGCGGAGGTACTGGAAGTAAGTCTTGATTATATCATGACGGGACAGGGAGCCAGAAGGTATGATGATGAGATTTTCAAAACGATTTACCGATTTAAACCAGGAACCCTGGAGACAGTGGATGCCTTACTGAAAACAGCATACAGACTGACCATGGAGCATTAAAAGATATAAAATCAATAAGAATATAATTTATCCATACATAATATGAAAAATAGTTGATATGATAGGAGTAAAAGAAGGTGTCAACGAATGGGTAAAAGACCGAATTACAATGGGAAGAATCCGTCCAATGTGCTGGCTGGCAGGAATCTGAGATATTTTATCGAAACCATCGGTATGTCTAGGGATGAGCTGGCAGAAAAACTTGGCATTGAGAGGGATGCTGTCAACAAAATTTTAAATGGGACCAATGCCATCTCCGGTCCGTACAATGAGATTCTCCTTAACGAGCTGAACTGCGATCTGAATTTTATCTATGGCGGTGTTGCCAGAAGTGAGATGCTGATGAATGAGATCGGTATGATTGAGTCTGTCGAATCCAAAAGAGTTCTAAGGGAGTCTGTATTTCGCATGATGAGGTATTTAATGGATGTTCTGGAATTCATCGAATAAGTACGCAGGAGGAATGGCATAATGCTTATCCGGATCAGTGGATTCTTTGATCTCTTGTTTCTATTTCTTGGGATCAATTACATATCCGGGCAGAGGTACCGGTTCCATATATTTGATATTCTGATGTTCCTGGCCGATCTGGCCATTCTGGATCTGATCAATTCTGGTTTTGTGGATGAGAAGTTTATATTTGCAGGATATGCGGTGATGGCGGCCTATATGGTAATGAAATTTCATCCGGGTGTGGTGGAATTTATCGTAAATGCGGCGGCTCTGTTCGTCTATGCAGTAATTGTTCAGCTGTTCTTTGCCATCCCGGCTTATTTTGCTGAGGATCCGTTTCTGGTGGATATATTGGTGCTGTCAGCCAACATCTGTTCCTGTCTCTTAACTGAATATGCAGGGCGAAAACGCTTTCTTTGGAAGTTGATGAAAAAGATACGGAATCACGACTGGCTGGTCAGGGGAATTATTTTCTGCTGCGGGCTGGGCGCCGCTTATCTCATTGTTACATTGAAATTTGACGATTCTCTGAGGATTACAGATTATATCATATTTGGATTATGGACGCTGATCATCTGTATTCTTGCCATTATGTGGCAGAAGGGAAGAACAGAGATTGGAATAAAGAACAGGGAAATGCAGTTACAGAAAACCTACGAGAGCTCCTACCGGGACCTGGTGCAGTCGGTACGGATGCGGCAGCACGAATTTGACAATCACCTTGTGGCATTGTGCGGGGTGTATAAAACAGCGGATACAGTAGAAGGACTGATACGGCGTCAGAGCCTGTACCGCGGGGAGCTTGAGAAGCATAACCGGTACAATCGTCTGCTATCCCTCCAATCCCCGGTTCTGGCAGGATTTCTTTATTCGAAGTTTGACCGGGCGGAAACAATTGGCTGCAGGGTGAGTTATTCTGTAAAGTCAGCGGGTGAGGACCAGCACCGGATTCCGGAATATCATGTGATCGAGCTGCTGGGCATCCTGATCGACAATGCGGTGGAGGCACTGGAGCATCAGGAGGATGGACAGATTTATGTGGAACTGGCGGAGACGGAGAAGGAGATACGGATTATTGTAAGGAATACATCTGATTATGTTCCCCAGGGAGATATTGTTAAGTTTACGAAGAGCGGTTACAGTTCCAAAGGGGCAGGGAGGGGACTGGGATTGGCTTCTCTGGCTCTCATCGTGAATCAGTATGACGGTGAGCTGAAGGTGTGCAACGAGGAGTGGGATATGATGAATTGGCTGGTTTTTCAGATAGAGATTGGACCGGAGTGAGCTGTTTTTCCAAAATATTTTCCTATATATTGAAATATTTGGTAAAGAGACTTATGAAAAGTGCCGATATACAATATGGTAATGGATGACCAAAATTGAATAGTTCAAAGGAGTGGTTGTTATGAGTAATTTTTTTGACGGTGTAAATTCCTATTCAGATTCCTACAGCTTTTTCGATAGTTATATGGGAACAGGCTCGGCCAACGGCAGTTCTTCTATGTTATCCTCATCTATCATGGATCTTCAGATGATCAAGAACGGTTCGTATAAAAAGGCGTTGAAGGCATATTATGCAAAGAATCCTGTAAAGAAGTCAGAGGACAGCAAGGAGTCTATCAAAGATTCCGGGAAGGCGGACAGCGCGGCAAATCTTTCTACAATGAAGAGTGCATCTCAGAAACTGAATGAGTCTGTGGCAAAGCTTCAGAAGACGGACTACAGTAAGGTGGAATCACCGGAAGACATGCTGGAGGACGTGAAGAGTCTGGTATCCAGCTACAACAGTACTGTGAATGCGGCGAAGAATCTCAACTCCTATTCGATTCTTCAGACTACGTTATGGATGACCGGAAATGTAAGTAAGTCTTCTGGCATACTGGGTAAGATGGGGATATCCATCAATGAGGACAATACTCTGTCGCTGGATGAGGACAAATTCAAGAATGCACAGATGAGCACCATCAAGTCGGCATTTTCCAGCGGTGTTTCTTTTGCCTCACGTCTTTCACAGAAGGCCACCAGCCTGAGCAATCAGAGTGCAAATCAGATTGCGGTAAATACTGGCAAGAAGACGTATACATCAAGTGGTACGATCAAATACTAACACAGGACAGGTAATGCATCAGGTCAGAATAGAAATAAAACTACTGCGGCACAGATGGAATATCCATTTGTGCCGTTTGTGCGGAATAGACGGAGGGGATCATGCATCGCTTTTTTGTGCCGGCAGAAAATGTTGGAAATGGGGAAATCCGTGTTACCGGAGATGATATCAATCATATCAAAAATGTACTCCGAATGACAGCAGGAGAAAAAGTTGTCGTTTCCTGTGGACAGGGGACGGATTATTATTGTATAATAGAGGACATTCAGGAAACAGGTGTCACACTTCGGATTCAGGAGGAAAAGCCTGCTGTGACGGAGCTTCCCGTGAGGATCGTCCTGTTTCAGGCGCTTCCCAAGGTGGACAAGATGGAGCTGGTGATCCAGAAGGCAGTGGAACTGGGTGCTTCTGAGGTGGTTCCGGTGAGGTCGCGAAGGTGTGTGGTGAAGTTGGATGCCCACAGAGAGGCGAAGAAGCTTGCGAGGTGGCGGGCTATCGCAGAGTCGGCGGCGAAGCAGAGCGGGAGGGGGATCCTGCCACAGATCCATGACAGTATGGACTTTGGTAAGGCGTTGGAATATGCACAGGAGCTGGATTCGGTTTTGATCCCTTATGAACTCTGTGACGCCATAGATGAATCCCAGCACATTGTGCAGAGAGCCGTCCGGCAGAATAGTATCGGAATTTTTATCGGTCCGGAGGGCGGATTCGAGCGCAGTGAGGTGGAGGCGGCAGTCCGGAGCGGGGCGCTGCCGGTCTCTCTGGGAAAAAGAATATTGAGGACGGAGACGGCAGGACTGGCGGTGTTGTCTGTGCTGATGTTTCTGATCGAATGGAGGAAATGACGTGGAATGTTATCTGGATAATGCATCCACTACCCGGGTTCTGCCGGAGGTCTGCGATCTGGTAAGGCAGATAATGTGTGAGGATTATGGCAATCCCTCCTCCCTTCATATGAAGGGGGTGGAGGCGGAACGCTATATCCGCCAGGCGGAGGAGCGGATTTGCCGGACATTGAAGTGTGAGGCGAAGAATATTATCTTTACTTCTGGGGGCACGGAGAGCAATAATCTGGCACTGACGGGATCGGTTATGGCCAACAGGCGCCGGGGAAGGCATATTGTCACCACCTGCTTTGAACATCCCTCTGTTCATCAGCCCCTGCTTTATCTGGAGGATTATGGTTTCGAGGTGAGTTACCTGCCGGTGGATCCGGAGGGCCATATCTCCTGTGAGACACTGCGGGAGGCGCTGCGGGAGGACACGATACTTGTCTCTGTTATGCTGGTCAACAATGAGGTTGGCGCGGTACTGGACGTACCGGCGCTGGCGGAGACGGTCAGGGAATATAATGACCAGATCCTGTTTCATGTAGACGCCATACAGGCCTACGGGAAGCTAAGACTGCAGCCCCGGCGTATGGGTGTGGATCTTATGAGCGTCAGCGGTCATAAGATCCACGGGCCCAAGGGAACCGGTTTTCTTTATATAGGGGATCGTGTAAAACTGCATGCCTGCATGCATGGGGGCGGACAGCAGAGGGGCAGGCGCTCCGGTACAGAGAATGTGCCGGGCATTGCCGGTCTCGGCCTTGCCGCAGAGAAAATGTGCGCTGAACTGGATGCGCACCGGGATCATTTCTTTCATTTAAAAAAACATTTTTTGGAGCGGATCCCGGAAGTGGAGGGGGCGGTGGTGAATGCCTGCAAAACGGATTCCCTGGACGGTACGGCGCCGCATATTATCAGTGTGGGTTTTGCCGGAGTGAGGAGTGAGGTGCTGCTTCATGCTCTGGAGGAGGATGAGATCTACGTCTCTTCGGGCTCGGCGTGTTCGTCCCATCATCCTGGGATCAGCGGTACGCTGAAAGCCATTGGCGTACCGGATGCTTTACTGGATTCCACCCTCCGTTTCAGTTTTTCTATCTTTACGGAGCAGGAAGAGATTGATTTTACCATTGACTGTCTGAAGCGGCTGGTTCCCATGCTGGCCCGCTATCAGAGAGGATAGAAAGAGAGGAGCTACCGCTATGGTACGGGCATTCTTAATAAAATATGCAGAGATAGGGATAAAGGGAAAAAACAGGTATGTATTTGAAGATGCGCTGGTCCGCCGTGTGAAGGAGAGACTGGGGCGGTGCGAGGGGAAATTTCTCGTCCAGAAGGAGCAGGGGCGGATCTATGTGGAGGCCGAGTCTGATTTTGATCCGGAGGAAGTGATCACAGGGCTGACCCATGTATTCGGGATCGCACATATCTGTCCTGTGGTCCTGGTGGAGGACAAGTCCTTTGACCATGTCTGTCAGGAGCTGGTGGCTCATATGAGGGAAGAGCTGGGGGACAGGCCCTTTACCTTTAAGGTATTTGCCAAACGGAGCGATAAAGAATATCCGATGCAGAGTCCGGAGATCTGTTCGGAAGCTGGACATTATATACTGGAGAATATGGAAAATGCCAGTGTGGATGTGCATCAGCCGGAGATTAAAGTGTATGTGGAGATCCGGGCGCGGGCCTATGTGTATGTTACCAGCATAAAGGGGCCGGGGGGGATGCCGGTGGGGACGGCCGACCGTTCTATGCTGCTGTTATCCGGCGGGATTGACAGTCCGGTTGCCGGATATATGATGGCCAAGCGGGGTGTCCGGATTGAGGCGGTATATTTTCATGCGCCGCCGTATACCAGTGAGAGGGCGAAGCGGAAGGTGATCGATCTGGCACGGCTCATATCGGAATATACGGGGCCGATTCAGCTTCATATCGTGAATTTTACGGATATCCAGCTCTATATCTATGACAAATGTCCCCACGATGAGCTGACCATTATCATGCGCCGTTATATGATGCGCATCGCACAGACAATTGCAGAGGAGAGGCACTGTCTGTCCCTGATCACAGGTGAGAGCGTGGGGCAGGTGGCTAGCCAGACCATGCAGAGCCTGGCGGCGACAGATGCAGTCTGTCATATGCCGGTATTTCGTCCGGTCATTGCATTTGATAAAAATGATATCATCGAACTGGCGGAGAAAATCAATACATTTGAAACCTCCATCCAGCCCTTTGAGGACTGCTGCACGATCTTTGTTGCAAAGCATCCGGTGACGAAGCCGAGTATTGAAAAGATGGAGGCATCGGAGAAAAAGCTTGCGGATGAGATTGACGGTATGGTGGCAAGGGCTGTGGCAGAGAGGGAGATCATGGATGTTTCTTTATAGATAAGATGAAAAAGAAGAAATCTAAAATAAGAAAGAAGCGGCAATTTTCGCCGCCCCATTGTAAGTAACAAACCCAATATAGTTATGTCTGTGGAATAGGTCATCCCACAGGATGGACTATTCCACGATAAAGGATGCCAGTTTATCAAGAATCTCATCCACGTCGTTTTCGCTGTGGATATTCAGGTCGATGGGCTTGGATAAATCCAGGCTGAAGATTCCCATAATGGATTTTGCATCGATCACATATCTTCCGGATACCAGATCAAATTCGGCATCGTACTTTGTTACTTCGTTGACAAACGCTTTTACTTTGTCAATGGAATTCAAAGAAATCTTAACTGTTTTCATACTATTACCTCCTAATGTTTTTGAAGGCTTCGGACCTTCACTAATATACTATTATGAAAGAGGGATTATGTCAATATTAAATATTTACGATGGGGTGATTTTTTTCATATGATTTTTGTGCAAAATGCTAAGGAGCAAATTGGGATTCATCGAGAATGGAGGGGCATATGAGGGCAGCTTTTCTCACGCTTGGCTGTAAAGTGAATTTTTATGAGACGGAGAAGATGATGGAGCAGTTCTGCCAGAGAGGTTTTGAGATTGTGGACTTCAAAGAAAGGGCGGATGTGTACATTATTAATACATGCACGGTAACGAATATGGCAGACCGCAAATCAAGGCAGATGATCCACCGGGCCAAAAAGAAGAATCCCCAGAGCTTTGTGGCGGCAGTGGGATGTTATGTGGAGAGCGGCGGCGATGCTCTGCTGGAGGATCCGGCCATTGATGCGGCTTTTTCCAACAGGGACAAATTGACTGTGGCAGAGCAGGTGGTGCAGAGGCTGGGACTTGCAGAGGGTTCTACAAGCGTCGAATTAGAGAGGGGCATTTTGTCCCAGGATAGGACCCGCTCCTTTCTGAAGATACAGGATGGATGCAATCAGTTCTGCAGCTATTGTATCATCCCCTATGTGAGAGGCGGTGGCAGACTGGTGAGTACTCCGCCGGGAGAGGTTGTTTCTCAAGTGCGGGAGCTGGCTGCAGCGGGATATAAGGAAGTGGTCCTCACGGGGATCCATCTCTCTTCTTATGGAGTAGAATCATCGGATGCAAGAGAATTTGTCCGGGCCAAGGGAGAGCCCCTTCTGGCGGTGGTCCGGGAGGCGGCCCGGGTGGAAGGGATCCGGCGGATCCGGCTGGGCTCTCTGGAGCCGCGGATCGTTTCGGAAGAATTTCTAGAGGGTCTGGCACAGATAGACGAGGTTTGTCCCCACTTTCATCTCTCCCTGCAGAGTGGCTGTGATACAGTACTGCAGCGTATGAACCGGCATTATACGGCTGTAGAATACAAAGAAAAGGTGGACATGCTGCGGCGTTATTTTTATGAACCGGCAGTTACTACAGATGTGATCGTGGGATTTCCGGGGGAGACAGAGGATGAATTTCAGCGGACCAGAGGATTTCTGCGGGATATCCGGCTGGCGGATATGCATGTATTTAAGTATTCGCCCCGGACGGGTACTCCGGCTGCTGTTATGGGGGAGCAGATTTCCCCAGAACTGAAAAGTCTTCGCAGCGATCTGCTGATCTCAGATGCGGAGGAATACCGCAGGGAGTATGGGGAACGCTTTATTGGGCAGACCGAGCAGGTTCTCTTTGAGGAGACGACGGTAGAAAACGGAGAAACATATCTTTATGGCCATACCGGACGCTATGTAAAGGTGGGGGTCCCCCTGCCGGAGGCACAGGAAAAGGGCTATCAGGAGAATGAGATCTACGAAGTAAGGATTGGGAAAATACTTTCTAAATAGCCTCCTAACCCGCGTCTTTTTAAAAAAATGGTTGCGAAATTATGACAGATATATTACAATAAGGCTAATTGGGTTATGATTATTATAAAGGACGTGAGAGTATGCAGGAAATGAATAATACGCAGTATTTTAAGGTTGATATGGACCGCGATTATGATGTCAGGGATGTTATTGCGTCTGTTTATACTGCGTTGACAGAGAAGGGATACAATCCGGTCAATCAGATTGTGGGGTATCTGATGTCCGGTGATCCGACTTATATCACAAGCCATAAGGGTGCCAGAAGTCTCGTTATGCGTGTGGAACGTGATGAGATTATTGAGATGTTTCTGGAGGATTATATTAATAATAACCTGAAGGGGAACTAGGAAATTTTGAGAATCATGGGACTTGATTACGGGTCTGTGACAGTCGGCGTGGCCATAAGCGATTCCATGCTGTTGACGGCACAGCCCGTTGAAGTAATAAAAAGAAAAGGCGAAAACAAGCTGCGTCAGACTCTTGCCCGCATTGAAGCGCTGGTACAGGAGCATGAGGTAGAACGTATTGTGCTCGGCTATCCGAAGAATATGAACAATTCGGAGGGAGAACGGGTACAGCATACGAAAGAATTTATGGATAAACTGATAGCCAGAACCGGACTTGAGGTCGTGCTGTGGGATGAGCGGCTGAGTACGGCGGCAGCTATGGACGTGTTAAAGGAGGGCGGTGTCCGCCCGGAGAACCGCAAATCATATGTTGATAAGATTGCAGCATCCCTGATCCTGCAGGGCTATCTTGATTCCATTCGGTAACAGTTAGATAACAGGAGGACATTATGTCGGAAAATGGTAAGATCATGCTTACTGCTGACGATGGTAGCGAGGAAGCTTTTTTTGTTGTGGAAAAAGCAGATATTGCCGGAGGCTCCTATCTTCTTGTGGCAGATTCCTTAGAAGAGGACGCGGATGCCATGATCCTGAAGGAGACAGAAGAAGATGGCGCAGTGGTATATGAGACAGTAGAGGACGAAGATGAACTGAGGATTATTTCCAAATATTTTGAAGAACTGTTAGAAGAAGAGGTTGAACTGAGATTTGAGTAGAGAGCATCCGTTGGGATGCGGAAAAGAGGTATATTTTGAAGAAAAAAGGTAAGACAGGGGATGAGTCGGTAAAGATCATTCCTTTAGGTGGTTTAGAGCAGATTGGTATGAATATCACTGCCTTTGAGACAGAGACAAGCATTATTGTGGTAGACTGCGGCCTGGCATTTCCAGAGGATGATATGCTGGGGGTTGACTTGGTGATTCCAGATATCAGCTATCTGGAGGATCACAGGGAGAAGGTGAAAGGATTTGTGATCACCCATGGTCATGAAGATCATATTGGTTCCCTTCCCTATGTATTACAGAAGCTGAATGTTCCGATCTATGCTACAAAGCTGACGATGGCTATCATTGAGAATAAACTGAAGGAGCACAACCTGATCAATAGTGTGAAGAGAAAGGTTGTCACATATGGGCAGTATATCAATCTGGGGGATCTGCGCATTGAATTTATCCGCACAAACCACAGTATCGCGGATTCTGCCGCCCTGGCAATCTATACACCCGCCGGTGTGATCGTGCATACAGGCGACTTTAAAGTGGATTATACACCGGTCTTTGGTGATACGATTGATCTGGCACGCTTTGGCGAGCTGGGAAAGAAGGGTGTGCTGGCCCTGATGTGCGACAGTACCAATGTACTGAAACCGGGCTTTACTATGTCTGAGCGCACGGTGGGGAAAACATTTGACACGATATTTGAAGAGAATGCTGGGAGCCGCATTATCGTTGCTACCTTTGCCTCTAATGTGGACAGGGTACAGCAGGTGATCAATTCGGCGAAGAAACAGAACCGCAAGGTAGTGATCGAGGGCCGCAGTATGGTGAATATTGTAAATACGGCGGTGGAGCTTGGTTATATCCAGGTTCCGGATAATATGATCATTACACTGGAGGAGATGGGGAATTATACGGATGACCAGCTGGTGCTGATCACGACGGGAAGCCAGGGAGAAGCTATGGCTGCGCTGTCGCGCATTGCTGCCAGTATCCATCGGAAGATCACCATTAAACCGGGGGATGTGGTTATTTTTAGTTCCCGGCCGATACCGGGAAATGAGAAATCCGTCTCCAAGGTGATCAATGAGCTGTCCTTTAAGGGAGCGAAGGTTATCATTCAGGACACCCACGTATCGGGACATGCCTGCGAGGAAGAAGTAAAGCTTATCTATTCTCTTGTGAAACCGAAATATGCCATTCCGGTGCATGGTGAATACCAGCATCTGCTGGGACAGAGCAATGTTGCCCAGAAGATGGGGATACCGAAGGAAAACGTAGTGATCCTGCAGTCGGGCGATGTGCTGGAGCTGAAGGAGAACAGTGCGAAGAAGGTCAATAAAGTCCAGGCTCAGGGCATTATGGTGGATGGACTTGGCGTGGGAGATGTGGGGAATATCGTACTCCGTGATCGTCAGCATCTGTCGGAGAATGGACTTCTTGTAGTGGTTCTGACGCTGGAAAAGGGTTCCAATATGATCCTGTCCGGACCGGATATTGTGTCCCGGGGATTTGTCTATGTAAGAGAATCAGAGAATCTCATGGATGAGTGCCGTGAGGTTGTGAATATCGCTCTTGACCGTCTCTATGACAGGGGGATTACCGACTGGGGAAGGATGAAAACGGAGATCAAGGATTCCCTGAATGATTATTTATGGAAGAAGATGAAGCGCAATCCGATGATCCTGCCTATTATTATGGAGGTATAAAAGTTGTTACGCACGGTGCGCACGATACTGATCATACTTTTGAATTTTATCTTCTATGGTCTTGTCCTGTTCGGCTGTATACAGATTGTACATGTGGGCTATTCGTTTGCCTATGATATACTGGGGGAGACGATGGCAGAGCTGCCGCCGGGAGAAGACCGCACCTTTATGATAGAGAATGGCAGGACAGAATATGAGGTGGCGGCTGATCTTGCCGAGCAGAATCTGATCAAGGATAAATATACCTTTTATCTCCGTATGAAACTGGAGGAGGACAGGGACAGTTCTCTGCGTCCCGGGAGCTATACACTGAATACCAGTATGACCTATGAAGAAATACTGAATGAGATTTTTCATGGGAGATAGAGGCGGCGGCAAGCTATGGAGGCAATCATGGAGAGAGAACGTATGGAGGTTTTTCTGGAACTGTTCCGGGAAGAACCTCCTGTTTATATACAGGGACTGGAACGGGATGCCAGGCAGCAGGGCGTACCCATTATACGCCGGGGCACAGGGGATGTACTGCGCTTTCTGCTCCGCACCCGAAGGCCGGAGCGGATTCTTGAGGTGGGGACCGCCGTGGGGTACTCTGCTTTGTTTATGGCAGAATATATGCCGGAAAATGCAGGGATTACAACTGTAGAAAAGGTGGCGTCCAGGCTGGCGGAGGCACGCCGTAATTTTGAAAGGCATGACAGCGGGAAAAGGATCTGCCTTGTGGAGGGGGATGCGGCAGAGGTGCTTCAAGATCTTGTGGAACAGGGCTGTCAGTACGATTTCATTTTTATGGATGCCGCTAAGGGGCAGTATCTGAATTTTCTTCCCGCAGTGATGACGCTTTTAGTGAGAGGCGGGATACTGGTATCGGATAATATTATGCAAGAGGGCGATATCCTGCAGTCCCGTTATGCGGTGACCCGGAGGGACCGGACGATTCATGCAAGGATGCGGGAATATCTGGAGGTGCTGACGCACCACAGGGAACTGGAGACAATCTGCCTGCCCATCGGGGACGGCATTACCATTAGTATGAAGAGACAGGAGGCGGCAAATGAAGAAACCTGAGATTCTGGCGCCAGCCAGCAGCCTGGAGGTGCTGAAGACGGCATTTGATTATGGTGCGGACGCTGTTTATATTGGAGGAGAGATGTATGGCCTTAGGGCGAAAGCGAAAAATTTTTCTCTGGAGGATATGAAAGAGGGGATCCGCTATGCCCATGACCGGGGCGGGAAGGTGTATGTGACGGCCAATATCACGGCCCATGACCGGGATCTAGCCGGTGTGGAGCAGTATTTTGCAGAATTAAAGGAGATAGGACCGGATGCATTGATCATTTCGGATCCGGGCGTCTTTACCATTGCCAGGAAGGTCTGCCCGGAGATCGATGTGCATATCAGTACCCAGGCCAATAATGTGAATTATATGACATTTAATTTCTGGCGGGAACAGGGGGCTGTCCGGGTTGTGACGGCGAGAGAGCTGTCGCTGGAGGAAATTGCCCAGATCCGGGAGAATATCCCGGAGGATCTGGAGATTGAGACCTTTGTCCACGGGGCGATGTGCATCTCCTATTCGGGAAGATGCCTTCTCAGTCATTACTTTACGGGGCGGGATGCAAATCTGGGGGCATGTACCCATCCGTGCCGCTGGCGGTATCATATTGTGGAGGAGACCCGTCCGGGCGAATATATGCCCATTGAGGAAAATGAGAGGGGAACGTATATTTTTAATTCAAAGGATCTGTGCATGATCGAGCATATCCCGGAGCTGGCAGCGGCCGGGATTGACAGCTTCAAGATTGAGGGACGCATGAAAACGGCGCTGTATGTGGCGGTAGTGGCCCGGACCTACCGGCAGGCGGTGGATGATTATTTTGAGGATCCCAATAAATACAAAGAGAGGCTTCCCTACTACCGGGAAGAGATTGCCAAGTGTACCTATCGGCAGTTTACAACCGGATTTTTCTTTGGACCGACGGATCATGAAACACAGATTTATGATAATAATACCTATGTCAGAGGGTATACTTATCTTGGCAGGGTAGATGAGGTCACAGAGGACGGACTGGCGGTCTTTGACCAAAAAAATAAGTTCAGTGCCGGGGATGAGATAGAGTTGATGATGCCGGAGGGAGAGAACATTACGGCGTTGGTGGAACGCATGTACAACGAATATGGAGAGGTTGACAGCTGTCCGCACCCGGGAGAGAGGATCTGGATCCGGCTCAGCGAGCCGGTCCGCGCCGGGGTAATCCTGCGGCAGGAGGCCGGAGGTGGGGACGAGTGAGTGTAAAGACGGAGGTTCTAAAATTATTAGAAACAAACCGGGACAGGGATCTTTCGGGACAGGATATCGCGGACCGGCTGGGCGTGACCCGGGCAGCGGTGTGGAAAGCGGTAAAGGCATTGAAGCAGCAGGGATACCGGGTGGATGCCGCCAATAACAGGGGCTACCGGCTCAGCGGCGATAACGATGTGCTGTCGGCGGAGGGAATCACTCCCGCTCTGAAGGAGGAGTACCGGGAACGGGAAATCTGCGTCTGTCCGTGTGTGGACTCCACCAATCAGGAGGTGAAACGGCGTGCCCTGGAAGGAGCCCGCCATGGACTTGTGGTCCTGGCGGAATCACAGACTGCCGGAAAGGGTAGGAAGGGCAGGGGCTTTTTCTCCCCGGTGGGAACGGGAATTTATATGAGTGTCCTCTTTCGTCCTGACGCGGGGCAGTCAAAGGATATTGTCCTGGTGACGACAGCGGCGTCGGTGGCAGTCTGTCGTGCGGTGCGACGTGTTCTGAACGAAGAACCGGAGATTAAGTGGGTCAATGATGTGTATCTGCGGGGAAAGAAGATATGCGGAATACTTACGGAGGCAGTTTCCGATTTTGAGAGTGGCAGGATCGATACGGTGGTTGTTGGGATTGGTATCAATTACCGCGTTCCGGAGGGCGGTTATCCGGCAGAGCTAAGGGACATTGTGGGAGCCGTCTGTACACAGGGACAGGAGGTGCCGCGGAATACACTGGCGGCGGCTGTGCTGAACGAATTATATGAGCTGTATGCCGGGCTTTCCCGACGCACCTTTCTGGATGATTACCGGCGCTGGTCCAGTGTGATCGGTAAGGAGGTTCGGTTTTCTACAGGGGTAGATTATGATAATCCGGAAGAGTGGGAATATGGGACGGCGCTGGATATTGATGAGAATGGCGGCCTGATCGTGCAGCTGAGGGACGGAGAGACACGGGTACTGCGGACCGGAGAGATTACGCTGCGGCCCGTTTATTGAAGATTGGGAGGTTGGTTCATGGAGAGAACATTTGAGACGGAAGAGGAAAAGGAACGGATCATACTGGTGGCAGTGGATACCGGAACGACAGGAAACCGCAGGGAGTTTCATGCATCTACAAGTATAGAAAAATCATTGGATGAATTGCAGGAGCTGGCGGAAACCGCAGGAGCCATGACTGTGGGACGCCTGATCCAGAACCGGGAAGCGGTTCATCCGGGCACATATATCGGAAAAGGGAAGATAGAGGAATTGCGGGAAATGACAGAATCCCTTTGTGCGGATGCCATTGTCTGCGATGACGAGCTGTCTCCGGCTCAGATTTCCAATCTGCAGGAGGAGCTCTCCTGCAAGGTGATCGACAGGACGGTTCTGATATTGGATATATTTGCCGCCCATGCCAGTACTAGCGAGGGCAAGCTTCAGGTGGAGCTGGCCCAGCTGCGATATCGGTCGTCACGTCTCACCGGTCTTGGGAAATCATTGTCCCGCCTCGGCGGCGGCATTGGCACCCGGGGTCCCGGTGAAAAGAAGCTGGAGATGGACCGCAGGCTGATCCGGGAACGGATTTCCGTGTTGAACCGGCAGTTAAAGGAGCTGGTGCAGAACCGCGATACGATGCGCCGGCAGCGCAGCAGGAACCAGATGCCCACGGTGGCGATAGTGGGATACACAAATGCCGGAAAGTCAACTCTTCTAAATACGCTGACAGAGGCAGAGGTGCTGGAGGAGGATATGCTGTTTGCAACGCTGGATCCCACCACCAGGGAGCGGGAGCTGGAGAACGGTCAGAAGATCCTTTTTACCGATACGGTGGGATTTATTAGCAAGCTGCCCCATCCGCTGGTGCAGGCGTTTCGTTCTACACTTGAAGAAGCGAAGTATGCAGATCTGATCCTGCACGTTGTAGACGCCTCCAATCCCGAACATGATTTCCAGATGGCAGTTGTTTATGAGACATTGAAGGAGCTTGCCATTGAAGATAAACCGGTTATCACCGCCTTTAATAAGATTGACCAGGTGAGCGGGGATGGCGGCGATTCCCTGAAAGACCTGCGGAGTGATGCCTGTCTGACCATTTCCGCCAGAGAGGGTACCGGGCTGGACCGGCTGCTGGAAAAGATAGAGACATTGTTGAACGAGGGTTTTGTGCGGATTGAAAAGCTGATTCCCTATGCGGACGCCGGGCAGATCCAGAAGATCCGCCAGTATGGCAGACTGGAAAAGGAAGACTACCGGGAGGATGGAATCTATGTGGAGGCAGAGGTGCCGCCGTTTCTTGCTGAATGATCCCGAAGATGCCGTTAGGAGGTGATTGATAGATGGAGAAGGAGATGCGGGAGCTTTTTGATTATTTAGATGAAAGTGCGAGTCCGTTTCACGCTGTCCAGAGCTGTGAGCGGCTGCTCCGGCAGGAGGGCTTTCAGAGAGTGGAGGAAAGCGGGCAATGGGAATTGAACCCCGGCGGCCGCTATTATGTCACGAGGAACCAGTCCAGTGTCATCGCCTTTCGGATTCCGGAAGGCGAGACGGCCTGCTGTCATATGACAGCCAGTCACAGTGACTCACCCTCATTCCGGATCAAGAAAAGCAGATCCGAGGGAAAATATTATGCCCGGGCCGAGGTGGAAGGCTATGGCGGGATGATCCTTTCCAGCTGGCTGGATCGTCCGCTGTCCTTTGCCGGCCGCGTCATCGTGAGGACGCCGGATGGCGTGGAGGCAAGACTGGTGCAGGCGGACCGGGATATTTTTGTGATACCGAATCTTGCCATTCACTTTAACCGAGAGATCAATAAGGGATATGTTTATAATCCTCAAATTGACCTGCAGCCAGTCTATGGCGGCGGATCGGCAGAGCTTTTGGATTATATCGCCGGGAGGGCGGGACTATCATCCACTGCGGATCTGCTGGATATGGATCTTCTGCTGACAGCGGGTCAGAAGGCAGTCACCGTGGGCGTGGAGGAAGAATATTATATGTCTCCCCGAATTGACGATCTCGCCTGTGCCTGGACTACCCTCCAGGGTTTCCTGCAGGCCGGTCCATCCGGGAAAAGTCAGTCGGATACATTGGATATCTGGTGCATGTTTGACAATGAAGAGGTGGGGAGCGGTACGCGGCAGGGAGCCATGAGCGCCTTTCTCCCGGAGGTCCTGGCCCGGATTGAAGAAAAACAGGGTATGTCGGCTGAGCGGAGCGCACAGGTCAGAAGCCGGAGCCTTCTGGTGAGTGCCGATAATGCCCATGCCATCCATCCGAACCTTCCGGCCAAAAGCGACCAGGAATTTCCGGTACTTCTCAACGGGGGGATCGTGATCAAGTACAGCGCCAGTCAGAAGTATACAACCACAGGACTGACAGCGGCTGTTTTTGAAGAGATATGCCGGCGTCAGGAGATTCCGGTACAGCATTTTGCCAACCGGGCGGATGCGCCGGGCGGCAGTACTCTGGGAAATCTATTGAGCCGCCAGCTCAGTATCCCGATGCTGGATATCGGGCTTCCCCAGCTGGCGATGCACAGCGCGGTAGAGACGGCGGGCTGCCGGGATGTGAAGGATATGATCAAGGCGGTCCGGGCCTTTTATGAGAGCGGAATCCGTCAGACTGAGGACGGAGTATGGAGGATATAGCACAGCGGCGGTGTTAGATCGGCGCCGCTGCGCTAACTTTAGACCATGTTTTTTCACGCCTTTTTCTTTTCTCTTTTGATCACATTCTGGAATTCCTTCATGTCTTTTGCCACCACACCACTCAGTGCCAGCAGGCAGATCAGATTGGGCACGGCCATCAGCGCGTTGGCAATGTCAGAGAAATCCCAGACGATCTGCAGTGTCGTCGTGGCCCCAATATAGGCGATCAGGGAGAAGAAGATCCGGTAGATCATATTATATTTGTGGGTCTTAAGAAGATATTCGAAGGCTTTTTCGCCGTGATATTCCCAGCCCAGGATGGTGGAGAAGGCGAACAGGGCGATGCCGATGCAGACAAGCCAGCCTCCGGGAGAGCCAAGGGCGTCCTTAAAGACGGCGATGGTCAGGGCAGACCCGGTGAGAAGGGTGCGGTATTCATAGGTGCCATCCGGCAGGAAGGTATATTCATTGAGACCGCTGTCCTGATATGTACCCTTCAAGTCAGTTGTGGAGGCATTTTCCGTGGCGGTCAGGGTGATGGGCTGGGAATCAGAGGCTGCCTGTGCCGGGACCAGCACAAGTACTGGCTCACCCTTTTCATTCTGATCTGTCTTAATTTTATATTCGGTATTCTTCGTATTCTGATCCGTTAAAATAATGCGGGATGATTCCACAGCATAGCTTCCTGCGATGGCAGGTGAAGCTTCCACTGTGCCAAGGACACCGGAGCTGGCGATGCACAGACCGGTGATGGTGCAGACTACAATTGTATCCCAGAAAGTTCCTGTCATATTGATATAGCCCTGGCGTACCGGACTGTCGGTTGTGGCCGCTGCCGCGGTAATGGCGGCGGAACCCATCCCCGCTTCATTGGAGAATACACCGCGGGCGACGCCGTACCGCATGGCGTTCATCATGGCTGCCGTAATGCTCCCGCATAAACCGCCTCCCACGGCCTGGGGGCTGAAAGCCATTTTCACGATCATAATGACACCGGCCGGTACATTTTCAATATTGATCATAATTACCACCAGGCCGGCTATTATATAAAATACGGCCATCAGCGGTACGACGATCTGGGATACCCGGGAGATGGACTTGATGCCTCCTACTATAATGATCAGTGCCAGGGCTGTGATAATAATCCCCAGTACCCAGAGAGGGACGCCAAAGGTGGAATGAACGGCGGAGGCAATGGAATTTGCCTGAGTCAGGTTGCCGATACCAAAAGAGGCGAAAACGGCAAACAGCGCGAAGAACCATCCCAGGACGGCGCCGGCCTTTTTATTTTTGAAAGCGTGTTTCATAGTATACATCGGGCCGCCGGACATTTCTCCCGCTTCATTGACTTCACGGTATTTAATGGCCAGCATACACTCGCTGAATTTGGATGTGAGACCAAAGAAGGCCGAGAGCCACATCCAGATCAGGGCGCCGGGACCCCCGGATACCATGGCGGTGGCAACCCCGACGATATTTCCAGTACCGATGGTGGCGGCAAGAGCGGTGGTCAATGCAGAGAAGGGAGAGATATCCCCCTCTCCCCTTTTCGTTGTGCGGGCATCCCTGCCAAGACCGCTGCGCAGTGCATAGGGGAGATTGCGCCAGCCGAGAAAACCGGTGCGGATCGTGAGAAAGATCCCTGTGCCCACAAGAAGCACCAGCATGACGGGACCCCAGACGAAGCCATCCACAGCAGATAGAATGTTTGCAATTGTTTCCATATTAATAAATACCTCCTCTAGTATTCAATATAAAAAGGATATCAAAAATTCCGGCAGGTGTCAAATTTTGGATATGGTATTTGAAGTGCTGACTACCTAACGCCGGCATTATGCCTGCACCTGCATTATCAGTTCCTCACTTGACCGTTTTTGGAAAAGCCGATATAATACTGATAAAGGCTGACAGGGGGTGTGCCTATGAGTGAGATACGGATAGGGAAGAGAGGGATTGGTTCTGAATATCCCGCATACATAATTGCAGAGGCAAGTGACAATCATATGGGTGATATAGATGCGGCCAAGGAAATGTGCCGGCTTGCCAGGCTGGCTGGGGCTGACTGCATTAAGTTCCAGCATCATCTGCCGGATGAGGAGATGCTTCCAGATGTATCGACGGCGGAACGGTTTGATATGCCGCTGTATGATTTTCTAAAGCAGCATGCGCTGTCATTAAAACAGCATAAGGAGCTGATGGACTACTGCAGGGGAATTGGCATTCAGTATCTCTGCACGCCGTTCAGTCTCAAGGCGGCTTACGAGCTGGATGCACTGGGGGTTGATGCCTTTAAGATCGGCTCAGGTGAGTTGACGGATATCCCAACGCTGGTCAGGATAGCAAGGCTCCGGAAACCGATGATTATATCAACTGGTATGTCTACGCCGGAGGAGATTCGGCGTACATATGACATCCTGTCCCAGGCGGATGTGCCGCTGGCCTTCACCAATTGTATTTCTGAATATCCTCCGAATTATGAGGATATTAACCTGAATTTTATCAGTGAGATGCAGAAGCTTTTTCCAGATACGGTGATCGGGCATTCGGACCATACGCCGGATCTGTATACTTCCTTTGGCGCTGTCACACTGGGAGCCAATATTATAGAGAAGCATGTGATCCTGGATAAAAAGCTGCAGGCGCCGGATCAGCCGGTGTCCATTGATTTTCATGATCTCTATCATCTGGTGGACGGAATCCGTAAGCTTGAGAGCGCTCTGGGAAACCAGAAAAAGGTACATCCGGAGGAGGAGCAGACGCGTATGTGGGCGTTCCGCAGTCTTGTGACGAAATGTCCCATCAAGAAGGGGCAGAGGATCGAAGAGGATATGATCTGGTCCAAACGTCCGGGAACGGGTATCCCTGCCTACCGGATGAAGGAAGTGATCGGAAGGTATGCGGCGCAGGATATTGATGAAAATGTATTGTTAAAGGAAGAGGATTTTCATTGAAATATAGTGCAAAGGGCCCGGAGCCCTTGCAACCGGTATCGATGTGTTGTATAATCGGTACATGAAATACAGGAGGAGAGCTATGTTAGACATCAAATTTTTACGGGAGAACCCCGATATTGTAAAGGAGAATATTAAAAATAAATTTCAGGACCGAAAGCTTCCCATGGTGGACGAGGTCATAGAGTTTGACCGGGAGCGCCGTGAGACGCAGCAGAAGGCGGACGACCTCCGTGCCCTGAGAAAAAAGAATTCCAAACAGATCGGGGCTCTGATGGGCCAGGGAAAGAAAGAAGAGGCAGAGGCACTGAAAGCAGAGATTGCCGGTTATGCGGAGGAGCTGGCGGTGCTGGAGAAAAAAGAAGCGGAGCTGGCAGAGAAGATCAATGAGAGGATGATGGTGATTCCGAATATTATTGATCCAAGTGTTCCCATCGGAAAGGATGACAGTGATAATGTGGAGATAGAGCGTTTCGGAGAACCGGTGGTGCCGGATTTTGAGATTCCCTATCACACAGATATTATGGAACGGTTCGACGGTATTGACCTGGATGCCGCGAGGGATGTGGCGGGAAATGGATTCTATTATTTTATGGGCGATATCGCACGGCTTCACTCTGCTGTCATCGCCTATGCCAGGGACTTTATGATCAACCGCGGTTTTACCTACTGCGTCCCGCCGTTTATGATCCGTTCCAATGTTGTGACGGGGGTGATGTCCTTTGATGAGATGGACGCCATGATGTATAAGATTGAGGGAGAGGATCTTTACCTGATCGGGACAAGCGAGCATTCCATGATTGGCAAATTTATTGACAAGATCATACCGGACACGGAGCTGCCTAAGACACTGACCAGTTATTCCCCGTGTTTCCGCAAAGAGAAGGGGGCTCATGGCATTGAGGAACGTGGTGTCTACCGGATCCATCAGTTTGAGAAACAGGAGATGATCGTTGTCTGCAGGCCGGAGGAGAGTAAGATGTGGTTTGACAGATTGTGGCAGAATACGGTGGATCTATTCCGCTCTCTGGAGATACCGGTGCGCACCCTGGAATGCTGTTCCGGTGATCTGGCAGATCTGAAGGTGAAGTCGGTGGATGTGGAGGCATGGTCTCCGCGCCAGAAGAAATATTTTGAAGTGGGAAGCTGTTCGAATCTGGGAGATGCCCAGGCAAGGCGTCTGAAGATCCGGGTCGTGGGAGAGAGCGGCAAATATTTTGCCCATACCTTGAACAATACCGTAGTGGCGCCGCCGCGTATGCTGATCGCTTTCCTGGAGAATAATCTGAAGGAAGATGGCTCTGTCAATATACCTGAAGTACTTCGGCCTTATATGGGTGGAAAGGAACGTATGGAAGTGGTCCGTTAGGACAATAATTAAATAGAAGAGAGAGGAAACTCCAAACACTCCGGATCCGGAGCTGTCTGGAGTTTTTTCTATTGACATTTCAAATTAGTTTGTGTTAAACTGGAAAACAAATACTATATATATTGCAAGGTTTAGAAATTACATACAATATATAGAGAAGGGAAAGGGGAGCGTGTATGGGGAGACGGAATGGGAGATGGATGGGACTGCTATTGCTGGCTGGCGTATTGTCGGGGGCGCTTTGTTTTTGCCGGAGTCTGTCAGCGGGGGCAAAGACAGCCGTTTTTTGTTATGAAACCGAACGAGGAAAAAAGGGAGAGACAGATCGTCTAATGGAGGCAGTCGACATGTGTAAGAAATATGGTGGTACTCTGACGGTGAAGGGGGATCAGAATGTGATGGGACAGGATTATGGAGGTTTTATCTACCTCCCTCACAATGTGACGGTGATCGTACCAGCGGGTGTCTGTCTTACTTTGAAGGGTGTAGAACTGTGGATGGAGGGAACGGCGAAGATTACGGGAATCCTGGATGCATCGGACCCGAGAGCACGGGTGTCAGGCAGCGGGACGCTGATCACGGAAGAGGGCGGCAGATTCCGCCGCCATATCCCATATATAGAGAAGACAGGGGATTTGTGCCTTCAGGGAGAGGACATCGAGAGCGGACAATCATTGTCCTGCTCGGCAGTGGCGGCGGACCGGATTTACTGGAAGGCGTCAGTGGAGGGGGAGTGGTCATTTACACAGCAGGAATGGATACCAGAGATTGGCACCAGGACATACGATGTCACTTTTACGCCGTCCGATCTGCGGTTGAACGAACCTGTGACACTGCCGCGGTGCGGGCAGGTAACCGTGAGGGAGAGAAGAGTGCCGCCGGATACGGGGAATACTCCAGATGTATCGATTCCGACTCCTGGTGCCGGAATCCCGGAGCCTGCCTCAAAGCCCGAAGGAGAAGGTAAAAGAGAACCTGTTATTATTACCAGAATGGTATCGAAGCCCTCTTTGATCTATCGGCGGGTAACGAGATTTTCCCAGAGGAAATTGCGGATCCGTAAGCTGAAGAGACAGAAGAGGGGCCGGAGGGCGTATGTGAGATGGACGCCGGCAGCCGGCGCAGGGGCATATGAGCTCCAGTATGCGGCAGTCCGGTCCATGAAAGGAGCGAAGAAAAGGAGAACCCGAAGGAACAACATAACCATCGGAGGTTTATCGGGGAGAGCTTATTATTTCCGGGTCCGGGGATATCGGCAGAAAAATGGACGGAGGACCTTTACAAAGTGGTCCTCCGTCAGGAAAGGATAAAGCCGTTTTTAAGATTCATGCTTTTCAGCTAAGCTTTATTTCACACTATAATCGATATTGTCCAGGATATCACAGAAATCGAAGGTGGAAAAATAGTCTTTCGGTGTCTCGCCCCGGCGGATCATTTTTACACTTCCGTCCTCCTGCAGGAGAAGTTCCGGGGATTTGAGTTTTCCGTTATAATTGTATCCCATGGCGTATCCATGCGCCCCGGTATCGTGTATAACCAGATAATCTCCGATATCGATTTTAGGGAGCATACGGTCAACGGCAAATTTATCGTTATTTTCACAGAGGGATCCTGTGACGTCATATTTGTGGTCACAGGGGGCATCTTCTTTTCCAAGGACGGTGATATGGTGGTAAGAGCCGTACATGGCTGGGCGCATCAGGTCACAGGCACAGGTATTCAGGCCGGCATATTCTTTGTAGATATGCTTCTGGTGGATGCATTGTGTCACGAGCTGGCCGTAGGGTCCCAGCATATAGCGTCCAAGTTCTGTGAAGATGGCCACTTGTCCGAGGCCGGCAGGCACGAGGATCTCCTCATATTTTTGACGGACGCCCTCGCCAATGACCTTAATGTCGTTTGGCTCTTTATCCGGCGTATAGGGAATCCCTACTCCGCCGGACAGGTTAATAAAGGAAATTTCGGCGCCTGTCTTTTCCTTTAATTCTACTGCCAGTTCAAAAAGAATTCCGGCGAGGGCAGGATAATAGTCGTTGGATACTGTGTTGCTGGCAAGGAAGGAGTGAATACCGAATTTCTTTGCTCCCAGCTCCATCAGCCGGCGGAAGCCTGCCACCATTTGGTCTTTCGTGAATCCATATTTGGATTCTCCCGGGTTGTCCATTATATCTGTGCCGAGCTCAAATACACCTCCGGGATTATACCGGCAGCAGATGGTCTCCGGGATGCCGGGACCTTCTGCCAGATAATCAATATGGGTGTAATCATCCAGATTGATATATGCGCCCAGTGCGCTTGCTTTTCGGTATTCCTCCATGGGAGTGACATTGGATGAAAACATAATATCCGATCCAGAGAATCCAAGAGCTTCCGAAAGGATCAATTCAGTGAATGAGGAGCAATCCACGCCGCATCCCTCTTCCTGAAGGATTTTCAGGATAAAGGGGTTTGGGGTCGCTTTTACAGCAAAATATTCCCGGTAGTTTTTGTTCCATGAGAAGGCTTCTTTTAATGCCCGGGCATTTTTGCGGATCGCCTTCTCATCATAAATATGAAATGGTGTCGGACAGGTTTTTTCAATTTCTTTTACCTGCTCCAGATTTAGTATAGTAGTCTTTTTCATTGTACTGCCTCCAATTTTTCCCGCGTACGCAGTGAGCCATTGTATGTGGTGTTTTTTGGCCCGTATCTGTATGGTACAACGTTTATTGCTGTATCTGTTAGTATAGAAAATTTTTCTCCCTGTGTCAATGGAAAGGTACTTGACTTTTAATTTTAATTGTCATACAGTAGAGACAGCTTTGCTGAAAAGAGGTGGATTTTAATTGGAACAAATAAAGAAATTATTTCAGGCTACGGACATGACAGTGGGCGAACCGTGGAAACAGATTGTGCAGTTTACCGTTCCCATGCTCATCGGAAATATTGCCCAACAGCTGTATAATACGGTGGACAGCATTGTAGTGGGGCAGTATGTAGGCGATAATGCACTGGCTGCAGTAGGGAGCGCCGCGCCAATTCTGAATCTTCTGCTGGTACTGTTTATCGGGATCAGTATGGGGGGAAGTATTATGGTGGCGCAATATTTTGGTGCGAAGCAGAGAGAAGAATTGTCCTATACCGTGGGGAACTGCATTCTGCTGACTGCCATCGCCACGGGAATTATCATGCTGCTCTCCGTGGTGCTGGTACGTCCGCTGCTAGTTATGCTGAATACCCCGGCCAGCATCATTGACTGGTGTTATTCTTATCTTATGATCATGTTTCTTGGCTTTGTGGGCTGTGCCTATTACAATATACTGAGCGGTGTGCTCCGCGGACTGGGAGATGCCTTTTCGGCTCTCGTGTATCTGCTCGTATCTACTGTGCTGAATATAATTCTGGATCTGCTCTTTGTGGCAAAACTTGGCATGGGGGTAAGTGGTGTTGCCTGGGCAACTATTATTGCACAGGCTGTCTCAGCAGTTCTCTGCTTTATCCGCATGGCGAAGCTGACGGATATTTTTGACCTGAAGCTTCATTATATGAAGTATAATAAAAAATTCTCCGGTAAGATCATTAAGCTGGGACTTCCTTCCGGACTGACCCAGGCCATCTTTTCCATGGCGATGATCGTTGTTCAGTCGCTGACTAACAGTTTTGGGGAAATGTTTATCTCAGCAAATGTTATCGTGATGCGTGTGGACGGTTTTGCCATGCTGCCCAACTTTTCTTTTGGTTCTGCCATGACTACATACGCCGGACAAAATGTGGGCGCGCGGAAATATGAACGTGTGATCAGGGGAGCCAAACAGGGAACGCTGGTTGCCGTTCTGACCACGGCGACCCTCACAGCCCTGATACTTATTTTTGGCAAACCGTTGATGGGTATCTTTACGAATACAATGGAATTGGTTGATCTGAGCAGGGATATGATGGGGATCATTGCGGCAGGGTATGTAGCTATGGCGGTTACCCAGAGCCTATCCGGTGTTATGCGGGGAGCCGGTGATACAATGACACCGATGTGGATTTCGCTGTTTACTACGGTGGTCGTTCGTGTCCCGGTGGCATATGGCATTGCCTGGCTCACCAGAAGCGCGGAGCTTCCCAACGGCAGGCAGGAGTGCATCTTTATCTCCCTTTTGTGTTCCTGGCTGATCGGTGCTCTAATCACGACAATCTTTTATATGAAGGGCAGATGGAAGAAAAAGGCACAGGCATTTTTGTGATCCCTTCTGCCGCAGGCAGGATCATTGACTTTCTGATATAAAATGAGTATACTGATGGAAGAGTATATATATGGCATACAGCAAAAAGGAGAATAAAAGATGCTTAAACAGATTAAATGGAATCTTGTCACACTGGCAGTTCTTTTTATCGTTCTTGGCGTGATCATTATTATGTGGCCGGATGAGGTTATGCGGACCAGTTGTTATATGCTGGCAGCCATGCTGATGATAATCGGTGTGATCTCACTCATCAGTTATCTGAGAAAGGATATATCCGGCATGCTTTACCGGTATGATCTGGTGGTGGGACTCAGCGCTGTCCTGGGAGGGATTCTGGTGATCATCAAAGTCGACCAGCTGATCGCTCTGATTCCGGTGGTTCTGGGTTTCCTTGTCACGATCAGTGGAATACTTAAGATGCAGAATTCAGTGGACATGCTGCGTCTGGGACACGGAACCTGGTATGTGGCGTTCTGTATGGCGATCTTTAACATTATATTTGGAATCGTACTTCTGGTGGATCCCTTTGGGAAGGAGCTGCTGGTCTATCTTTTGGGCGCAGCGTTGATATTCAGCGGAATCACGGATCTGTATGTGACGATCTCCATATCCCGGAGGCTTGCGGGCATGGAGAGGGATACGGAACTGGAAGTACGGGGAAAATAATTCTGTGTTAGTTACAGGAATGGAGGGAAATCGTGGCGGAGTATCATTCTCTTTCGAATCAGCTCCAGGAAAGGATAGAGTCTGATAGAACTGTGCACTGGCAGAATCCTTATGCATGCCGGGACGAAGATATTGTGCGCCGCAGCATGGAACATGACAGACCGGTTTTGTGGCGCCCTGCATTTGTGCGGGATACAGAGAAGATTATGCATATTCCTTATTATAACCGGTATTCAGATAAAACTCAGGTGTTTTCTTTTTATCAGAACGATGATATATCCCGGCGGTCCCTTCACGTGCAGCTGGTCTCCCGGATCGCCAGAAATATCGGTGCAATCCTTGGCCTGAATGAAAGTCTGATCGAGGCTGTCGCTCTGGGGCATGATATCGGCCACACTCCCTTTGGACATGCGGGAGAACGCATTTTAAATGAATTGTATCATAAGCACACCGGCAGATATTTTTGCCATAATGTACATAGTGTCCGTGTACTGGATGGGATCATTCACCGGAATATCAGTCTTCAGACACTGGATGGGATCCTGTGCCACAATGGGGAATTAGAACTGCGGGAGTATCGTCCCTGTCATTTAACTGATTTTGAGGAATTTGATCAAAAGGTAGAACAGTGCTGTCTGGATGCGACTTGTATTGGAGAACTGGTCCCCTGTACACTGGAGGGCTGTGTCGTGCGGATCTGTGACATCATTGCCTACCTTGGCAAGGACAGGCAGGATGCTGTGAGACTTGGCGCCTTACAGGAGGAAGCCTTTACCGGAGGCGTAATTGGAGCTTCCAATGCCGAGATTATTAACAATTTCAGTGTAAATATAATAGAGAACAGTTATGGGATGCCGTATCTCAAGATGGATGAGGAATACTTCGAAGCTCTGCGCAGTGCCAAAAGAGAGAATTATGAGATGATCTATAATAACAGCGAATTAAATGCATTATATGAAAATGAAATCCGTCCTATGTTTTACGAGCTCTATGAAGAATTTCTGCATCAGGCAGAGTGCGGTGACAAGAACAGCATTCTGTACCGCCATCACATTATGTATGTGAAAAACAATAACCGCTACATCAGTACAGAATATGAGCCATATGAAGATCAGGAGCCAAACCAGATTGTTACAGATTTTCTTGCAAGTGTCACAGACGATTATTTCATTGAATTGTACCGGCATATTTTTCCCAAAGGCAGACATGAGGTAAAATTTAAAGGGTACTTTGACTAATATAGTCTATACATAAAATCATCAGTATGAATGGAGGAAACCATGAAAAAAGAACTAGTGATCGTACTTGACTTTGGAGGCCAGTATAACCAGTTGATTGCCAGACGTGTCCGGGAGTGCAATGTATATTGTGAAGTCCATCCCCATACTTTGAGCCTGGACCGAATCCGGGAAATGGATCCGAAGGGAATTATCTTTACAGGCGGACCAAACAGTGTCTATAAAGATGATTCGCCACGCTGCGGAAAAGAGATATTTGATCTGGGAATTCCCATCCTTGGCATCTGCTACGGTTCACAGCTTATGGCGTATATGCTGGATGGCACAGTGGAGAATGCCCCGGTCAGTGAATATGGCAAAACGGAGGTGGAAGTGGATCACGGTTCCCTTCTATTTGGTGATGTAGAGACGAAGACTATCTGTTGGATGAGCCACACCGATTATATCGCTTCCGCTCCGGAAGGCTTTACTGTAACAGCCACAACGCCGGTATGTCCGGTTGCGTCCATGGAAGACCCGAAAAGGAAATTGTATGCCACACAATTTCATCCGGAGGTGATGCATACTGCTGAGGGAATGAAGATGCTGTATAATTTTGTATACAAGGTATGCGGCTGCCGGGGTGACTGGCAGATGTCCTCTTTCGTAGATGATACCATTACTTCTGTCCGACAGAAGGTGGGTGATGGGAAAGTCCTGTGTGCGCTTTCCGGAGGGGTAGATTCTTCTGTGGCGGCAGTTCTTCTCTCAAAAGCAATTGGAAAGCAGCTCACCTGTGTGTTTGTAGATCATGGTCTGCTCCGTAAAGATGAGGGTGACGAGGTGGAAGCCGTTTTCGGCCCGGATGGTCCCTATGATCTGAATTTCATCCGGGTCAACGCGCAGGATCGTTTTTACAGAAGACTTGCCGGCATCGCGGAGCCGGAGCAGAAGCGAAAGATAATCGGGGAAGAGTTTATCCGTGTTTTTGAGGAGGAGGCAAAGAAGATCGGCGCTGTGGATTTTCTTGTGCAGGGAACGATTTATCCAGATGTGATTGAATCCGGCCTTGGCAAATCCGCCGTGATCAAGTCTCACCACAATGTAGGCGGTCTTCCAGACTGCGTGGACTTTAAGGAGATCATCGAGCCGCTCCGCCTTCTCTTTAAGGACGAGGTGCGAAAGGCCGGCAGGGAGCTTGGGATACCGGAGAATCTCGTGAGCCGCCAGCCTTTCCCTGGTCCAGGCCTTGGGATCCGGATCATTGGAGAAGTAACCGCTGAGAGGGTGCGCATCGTCCAGGATGCCGATGCTATCTATCGGGAAGAAATTGCAAATGCAGGTATTGAAGGACTTGGACAGTATTTCGCGGCACTCACGAATATGCGCTCAGTGGGAGTGATGGGGGATGAGAGGACTTATGATTATGCTGTGGCACTACGCGCCGTGAATACTACGGATTTTATGACAGCAGAGTGCTCGGAGATTCCATTTGAGGTGTTGCAGAAGGTGATGAACCGGATCATAAATGAGGTGAAGGGAGTTAATCGGGTAATGTATGATCTGACGAGTAAACCACCGGGGACGATAGAGTTCGAATAAACAAAAATGCTTAGTAAATCCAGTGTTTATGCGGGTTTGCGAGCTTTGGAAAGGTCTTTTGATAACAAATTGATAACAGTTGTTTGAATGCGATTATTCTTACTGTCAAGTGGTTTGTTGGTGGGAGAATGATTTGCAAGAGGTTTGGACGGCTGGCATAAATCCATATTATAACGCCCTTAGCTGTGGGTAGGAACTCATGGCTGAGGGCGTTTTTTTCGTGCTTGTCAATCGGTTTTCAGTTTGTCCTTGAACGCTTTGGCTAAGGTATCGCTCAATTCCTCAGAGGGGACTTTCGCCCAATGCTGCGTGGTGTCAAACTTCGGATAATTGTACCGCCACTGGTCGTAATCTTCCCTGCTGATTTCCTCATCAGAGAGTTTGTCCGCCTGCTCTTTCCAAGCGCAGAGCATTTTCAGCAGTTCGGCGGCATCCTTATTTTTGTCTTTGCTGACTTTTAAGCAGATTTCACCGTCTGATTCACTGACAGTAAGACCGTAAATGTCCTCAAGGGTAAATAAGGTGTGCATAAGCCCGATGTAGCTGTCAATGTTGGGTATGTCCAGTGCTTGCGGCGCAACGTCAAGAGCCTGCGCCAGTGTAGCCGTTAAGTCTGCCTTTGGCTTGCGTGAGCCAGTTTCGTACTGTGCCAGACGCACATCCGCTGATTTTTCGGGAAATCCGACAAGCATACCGAGGTATTTTTGCGTCATGCCCCGCATGATGCGGAAAAAATGTATTCTTTCGCCAATCGCCATAATATTTCACTCCTTGTTCCTATGTTTATAAGGAGTATAGCATATATGTTTAGAGAAAGTCAAGCGTAAACGAAACAAAAAAGTTTAATATTTTCTTGTAAACCTATTGACAGTAGCAAAAATGTTTAGTATTATGAATTAAGCAAAAACGCTTAACAAGAAAGGAGAGGTTATATGGACAACAAATTTATCCGTGTGGACGAGGTGGCGCAGGAGCTTTCCATATCGAAGCCTTACGCCTACAAGCTCATCAAAAAGTTAAATGATGAGCTGAAAGAAAAAGGGTTTATCACGATTGCAGGGCGTGTCAACCGCCAGTATTTTCAAGAAAGATTTTACGGGGCAGGAGAAAAACAGGGAAAGGAGATGGAGTAAATGCCAGTATTTAAGAATGAGGGCAACGGCACATGGTATGTGATGGCTCGGTATGTGAACTGGAAAGGGGAACGCAAGCAGAAATGCAAGCGTGGGTTTGCCACAAAGAGGGAAGCGCAGGAGTGGGAGCGAAAATTCCAGTTACAAAATTCTGCTGACCTTGACATGGACTTTGAAGCCTTTACAGAGCTTTATGCGAATGATGTAAAGAACCGACTGAAAGAGAACACTTGGCTGACAAAGGAGCATATCATTCGGACGAAGATTCTTCCGTATTTTGGAAAGATGAAAATTAGCGAGATTGGCACAAAGGAAATCATTACATGGCAGAATGAGCTGCTTGCCTACCGTGATGAAAAACGCAATCCCTATTCGCAGACGTATCTGAAAACTGTCCACAACCAGCTTTCCGCTATCTTCAACCATGCGGTACGCTATTACGACCTCCGCTCCAATCCTGCGGCAAAGGCGGGGAACATGGGGAGCGAGGAACACAAGGAAATGCTGTTCTGGACGAAAGAAGAATATAAGAGGTTTGCAGATGAAATGATGGACAAGCCAGTTTCCTATTATGCGTTCCAGATGCTTTACTGGTGCGGAATCCGAGAAGGCGAATTATTAGCTTTGACTGCCGCTGATTTCAATTTTGATAAGGAAACGGTCACGATTAACAAATCCTACCAACGCCTGCATGGGGAGGACGTGATTACCTCTCCGAAAACGAAAAAGAGCAACCGCACAATCAAAATGCCGAAGTTTCTCTGCGAGGAAATGCAGGAATATATCGGTATGTTGTACGGCTTAAAGAAGAAAGACCGCATTTTCACGGTAACAAAAAGCTATCTCCATCACGAGATGGACAGGGGCGCAAAAGCCGCAGGAGTAAAACGTATACGGATTCACGATTTGCGGCATAGCCACATCAGTTTATTGATTGACATGGGTTTCTCGGCGGTGGCGATTGCTGACCGTGTAGGGCATGAGAGCATAGAAATCACTTATAGATATGCTCACCTGTTTCCGTCAAAGCAGACGGAAATGGCAGACAGGCTGGACGATTTAGGGAAAGGGGGTTTTTGATATGTCGGCAAAGAATTTAGACAACTGCAACCGTTGGAGGAACAAGACCGTCGCCTTTCGGGTATCTCCCGAAGAAAATGAGCGGATTGACAAAGCGGTGCGGCTTTCGGGGCTTACCAAGCAGGACTATATCACAAGGCGGCTCTTATGCCAAGACGTGGTCGTGCAGGGCAATCCGAGGGTATATAAGGCGCTCCGCAATGAACTTGCCGCCGTCCTTGCAGAATTGCAGAGGATTGAAGCGGGTGAGGGTGTAAATGAAGAACTGCTTGACACAATCGAGCTGATTGCCGTTATCCTCGGCGGTCTGAAAGGAGAGAGTGAAGATGGCGAATAAAAAAGAAACGGCTGCCCATGTTGTATCTGTTGGCGCAGATACGGAGCAGCCAATTCAAAAATGTAGTAGTAATAGTATAACCCTAAAAGCCGCAAAATTCAATATTTTCGTAGAAAAAGGCGGTGGCTGCAATGGCTGAGCTTAAAATTTTGAATATGGACGAAATACTTGCTACTGAGGTCGAGTGGCTTTGGTATCCGTATATTCCTTACGGAAAGATAACCATTGTCCACGGCGACCCCGGCGACGGAAAAACAATGATGATTTTACAGTTAGCTTCTATCTTATCAAGGGGAGATAAACTGCCTTGTGATGATACGGAGCGTGAGCCGATAAAAATTATTTACCAAACCGCAGAGGATGGGCTTGGCGATACAATTAAGCCCCGTCTGCTTGCAGGGGATGCCGACTGTACGCAAATCAAGGTAATTGACGAGTCGGAAGCTGTACTCTCAATGCTTGATGAAAGAATTGAACAGGCAATTATTGAAACGGGCGCAAAGGTAATTATTTTAGACCCCGTACAAGCGTATATCGGCGCTCAAGTTGATATGAACAGGGCAAACGAAGTCCGCAATGTCCTTTCGCAGTTAGGTCGGGTAGCAGAAAAACATGGATGCGCCGTTATCCTTGTCGGACACTTGAATAAAGTACACGGCGGCAAAGCAAATTACAGAGGGCTTGGCTCAATCGACTTCCAAGCAACGGCACGAAGCGTACTCATTGTCGGCAGGCTCAAGGAAAACAAGGAAGTGCGGGTAGTTGCGCATGAAAAATCTTCCCTTGCGCCTGAAGGTGAGCCTATTGCTTTTGAACTGAATAAAGAAACTGGATTTGTGTGGAAAGGTCATTATGATATTTCCATTGATGATTTATTAAACGGCATTAGCCGTGAAAAGAAATCCGAACAAGCAGAGAAATTAATCATGGATTGCCTGTCTGATGGGAAATGCCAACAGCAGCTTATATTAAAGAAAGCACAGAATATCGGCATCTCAAAAAGAGTGCTTGACGAAGCAAAAAAATCTCTCGGCGTTAAGTCAATAAAGGAAGGCAATGGGTGGTATTGGGAACTTCCCGAAGAAAAAGAAGCGAGCAACTGTTAAGGTTGCAACATTGCATATGTTTAGGACAAGTGCAATCTTGCAATGTTCTTTTTCGGTTGGGAGTGAGCAAAATTAAAGTTTTTGCGGGGTGCAGGGGGCTTTTTACAAAAAGCCGCCCTCGCCCCTCGGAGAGCGCAAAACCTGCCTGCAGGTTGCATTTTTGTTGGCACAGCTGACAAAAGTGCTTTTGCGTTACTTTCGGGAAAGTAACAAAGCCTACCAGCCGAAAAGAAAGGGAGTGATTTTATAAGACGGACGATTAGCGCAATGGTTGGGAAAGGCTCGGTCAACCATAACAGCCGCAAATTTAAGGCTGAAAATGTGGATGGTGACCGTTCACACCTTAATGTAGATTACTGCAATGAGAATATAAAGAAAGTGTATCATAAGCTATTCGATGAAGCGTTACAGAGATATAACGAGAAACAGACAAGGGCAGACCGCTGCATTGCCGATTATTACGAGAAGATACGGAACTCAAAGCAGGAAAAGCCGTTCCATGAACTGATTTTGCAGATTGGGGATAAAGAAAATATGGGTGCAGGAAGTGAGAACGGACAGCTTGCAAGGAAGATTTTAGATGAATATTATCATGGATTCCAAGAGAGGAACCCTAATCTCTATGTATTTTCCGCTCATATCCATATGGATGAAGCAACGCCGCATCTTCATATTGATTTTGTCCCATTCACGACTGGCAGTAAGCGCGGGCTTGATACGAGGGTATCTTTGAAACAGGCGTTGGCGGCGCAGGGATTCAAAGGCGGCTCCCGTGGCGATACGGAGTGGAGCCAGTGGGTACAGTCCGAAAAAGAAAACCTTGCCGCTGTGATGGGGCGGCATGGCATTGAATGGGAGCATAAAGGCACGCATGAGAAACATTTGTCTGTCCTTGATTATAAAAAGCAGGAACGGGAAAAAGAGGTCATCCAACTTGAAGGGCAGATTTCAGAGAAAAAAGAGGAATTTCAAGTATTGTCGGACAGGGTGGAGAATTACGACAAAGGCATGGAAAATCTAAAAACTCTGGAACAGGCGCTTGATTCTTCTCCTGAATACCAGTTGCCAGAGGTGCAGGGATTCATGTCTGCGAAGTCATATAGAAACAAAGTGGCAGAGCCTTTAGTGCAAAATCTGAAATCACTTGTTAGAACGGCTCTTATACGGTGCTTTAAAGCGTGGGACAGCTACTATCGTCTGAATGCCACAAATAGCAATCTCCACCGTGAAAATGAAGGGTTGAGGAAAATCAATGAGAAACTGGCGGGGGAAAATGAAAACCTCCGTGTGGAAAACAAAGATTATAAGCTACTCCGAAAGGCATTTGGAAGTAAGCAGATAGACAATCTTTTAGGGCAGGCAAAAGTGATACAGCAATCAAAACAGCGTGGAAAGCACTTTAAAAACAACAAAGAGGAAAGGTAGGAAACATTATGGAAAATAGGATTTATGACGAAAATAATGGTCTTTGGTATGCAAAGCAAGGGGATTACTTAACTTAAAGATAGTATATACATACAGCCTGCTGACACATTGCTTGCAGATGCCCCGCAGAAACCAAACCATACAGAAAAGGAGTTTTTGCATATGAAGTCAATATTTGAACAGTTAGGCGGCACATATCACGAAGAAAATGGGTATCTTATTCCAGATTTAATATTACCCAACGAAGAAGAACAGCCGATAGGCACATGGGGACAGCGGCATCAGGATTATCTGAAACAGTACCACAAGGTTACATACACCAATCTTCTCACAAGTGGCAGACTGAACTCCTATCTAGCCGTCATTGACAGGCAGGCGCAGGAACGCTTTGAAAGGCTTATAGAGAGCATGAAACAGGCACAGGACATAACGGAACGACTAAAGGAAGAAAATGCCATAGAGTGGACAGGCAAAATAAATAATATAAGGGCTTGTGCGAGGGAAATTGTGAACGGAGAAATTATTTTTATATAATCAGAATTGGCGGCAGGGAATATAATTCTTTGCCGCCTTTCAAATGGAGTAACTATATTATGAAATTAGCTTGTGAAATATATTGCTGATTCTTATCCAGCAAATGTTTTAGGGTTTTCAGTCCTGTTTCCAATTGTTGTAAGGAATCAGGGGAACAGGTTGCAATTCTTATAGCTGTGGATTCAGCTTTGCCAACGGTAAAACGGTCAGAACAGAAGATATGAATGCCATTGTCTGTTGCCTGCATTTCCAACTGATAACCGTTATAATGGGCAGGCAGGGGCAGCCATTGGAAGAAGCTGTATTCATTCGGGCAGATGCTGTCTGGAAAGTATTTTTTATATATCCTGTTCCGTTCTTTTGCCTGTCTTTTTTTCTGCCCTATGATTCTGCCTGCATTGCCGCTTGCAATTAATTCGCTTATAATTTCTGCGTTAAGCAGCGGTATTTTCAAATTTACATTATTAGCCGTTTCAAGAAAGGTTTGTCTTAAGCAATCAGGGATAACCATATATGCGCATCTTAAGCCTGCTGAAAGTGATTTTGACAGGCTGTGCAGGTAAATGGTATTATCTGGTATCAATGTCTGAATCGGTTCTCCTGTATCATTTGCAATAAATCCATAAGCGTCATCTTCCATTAAAATCAGATGGTATTGCTGTATGAGGCTGGCAATTTTCCTTTTTCGTTCCATTGACATGACAGTTCCTGTCGGATTATTGCAGGACGGCATTAGGAAGATTCCTTTTATATCCATTATCCTGCACTGCTTTTCCACTAGGTCGGGTATCATTCCATCCTCATCTGCGGCTACTGATATCAACTGGACATTTAACTGTCTGGCTAAGCCGATAAAATTGGAATAAGTGTAAGAATCAGTTAGGATTTTATCTCCAGAGTGGAAAAGAGCCAAAAATACAATCGTCAGGGCATTTTGAGTTCCTGCCGTCAGCATGATGTTTTCAGGCTCTGTTTCTATATGGAAAGATTTCAGCCATTTTATGGCGGTCTGTTTGTGCTTGTAAGATTCCGATATGCTGTCAAATTCAAAAAGATACTGGGAAGTATTGCGTTGTATGGTTTTTTGCGCAATATCAGCGACAATCTTATTATACTGGTAAAAAGGTCTGATTATGCCCAGTTCTACGCACCCGTTATTTGCCTTATGTAAAAAAGGGATGGCGGCATTTGGGGATACAAATGTGCCTTGCCCTATATTGGCATAGATTAGCCCCTTATTTTCACAAATCTTGAATGCACGGGTTATTGTGCTTAGGTTCAAATCAAGAAAGTCTGCTAATTCCCTTTGGGGCGGCAGTTTTGTATTTCCAGCCAGTTTGCCGCTTTGGATATCCTGTTCCAAAAGTTCCGCAATAGATATATAAATTGGTGATTTTAATTTTTCTTTATCGGGTATCCATGGCATTGGGTAATTTTCAAAAGAATTAACTGGCAAGCTTTTTCCCTCCCTGCTCAAAATTGTCTTACATACAATATTAGCATTGAAAACATACAAAGTCAAGAATATAATCTATATTGTATGTATTGTGTGCAAACAATACCATGCAACAAAAAGGAATAAATTTTATTTTAGTAGGAAAGAGGTTACGAAATGAAGGATTTAACGAGAGAACATGAGTTAAAGACAATATTTTTATTTTCACTGCCAATTTTGGTCGGCAATCTATTCCAGCAACTATATAATCTTGCGGATACGGTTATTGTAGGTAATTTTTTGGGGAAAGAATGTCTGGCGGCGGTAGGGTTCAGTTTTCAGATACACTATCTGCTGATTGCCCTTTCTATGGGCATTTCAATGGGGGCAAGCATATTGGTTTCACGTTATTTTGGCAGTAAGGACATGGAATCTGCGAAAAAAGTTATGGATACGGGATTTGCTTTCTGCTTTTGCCTCAGTTTGATAATTGCTGCTTTGGGCATATGTTTTTCCTATCAGATTCTGCTTGTCTTCCGAGTGCCGTCCGCTTTGCTTGAAGCGGCTGACATATATCTTAAAATTATGTTTATCGGCGTTATCCCCACGTTTGCATATAACGCGCTTACAAATATTCTTCGCGGGATGGGGGATTCAAAAACACCTACATATATTCTGATAGTGGCAGCGCTTCTGAATATTGTGCTTGATATATTGTTCATTAAGGCATTCGGAATGGGTGTGGCAGGGGCGGCATTTGCGACTGTGTTATCGCAGCTTTTGTCATTTATCGTTTGTATGGTATATATGAAAATACATTATCGCAGCTTGTTTATTAATGTATTGCATTTACAGTTTGACAAGGCAGAATTAAAAAAGAGCTTGAAGATAGGTACGCCCGCCATGATACAGCAAGTATTTGTGAGTGTGGGATTTATGTCATTGCAGTTTCTGATTAATGGGTTTGGCACGGATTGCATGGCGGCATATACTGCCGCATCTAAGGTAGATGCTTTTGCAGAAATGCCCGCCTTGAACTTAGGGCAGGCTATGACTAATTTTACTGCCCAGAATTTAGGGGCAAAAAGGAAAGACAGGGTATTGAAAGGCGGGAAATACGCATTGGTTATGGGGATTGCAGTATCAGCGTGTATTTCTGTTGTCATTGTATTGTTTCCGTCTGTATTTATATCAATATTCAATAGGGATACGTCTGTTTTAGATATTGGCAACAGCTATCTGAAGATTGTGCCTGCTTTTTATATTATCTTTGCAGCCATGCAGGTATTAAACGGATTGCTTTTGGGGTATGGAAAATCATTTGTGCCGATGATTGCTTCCATATGTTCCCTGTGCTGTCTTCAAGTGCCTGTCGCTATTATTTTGTCTGGCACAAAGCTTGGTTATAATGGAATTTGGATAGCCGCTCCAATCGGCTGGTTTGGAGGGCTATTAATCCGCGCAATTTATTTTTATCATGTCAGCAAAAAAGAAAAACAATAAAAATATACATAAAGAATTTTACCAAACTTGAATCAATGGATAAAAAATTAATGTGGCAATTTAAGCAACAGCTATCTGCAAAAAAACAAATTTGTGTTGAGGATAAAAAGAAGATGGATAGCTATTGCTTATTGCCTGCATTTCATTCATAGCATGGATGTTCACCATATAAAAAAACGGCGTGTGGTGGGCGGTATTGCTATGCCCTAAAAAACTTAACAGACACTCTCCAGACCTGTTTTTGAAGTTTGGAGGGTTTTTTATGTTCTTTTTTCGGGCGGTAATCTATCTGCTCATGCAACACAGAATTTATCCGTACATAGCATATCGGGGAATAGCAGGAAGCCAGTTAAAAAAATCCCTGCCCATGCAACGCTACTTCTTGCCATGCAACCAGAAGTATAATCTCCACTTAACAGAATATGTATCTCCTATAACCGTAGAGGTCACCGAGCCTTTGCGGTTTTTCTTTTGTCGTTTTTTATCGGAATGTGCCGCAGGGCTGTTTCTGCTGTTGGCTGCCGTTCGCCTCCTATCCAATCTGGTTTTTAGCATTTTCAAAAATTTCAGATTGGAGGAAAAAAGAATGGCATACAACAACGGACGGGAGAACAGGAAATGGCTTATCTGGAAAGAAGCCGAGGAAAAAATATTACGGGAGCATGGAGTTGATGAAACCACCATTGAACAAATCCGCACAGACGACAGGGCAGACTTCAATTCCAACAGGCGGTTTTACCATTGGACAAGCGACTTTGGCGAATACCTTGAGGGAATGGCAGACAGGGAGCGGAATGCCGAGGTAAAGACCGTTGCTGATTTACTGGATGAGATTGAGGACGAAACTCTGTATCGGGCATTGCTTACGGTGGACAGGCGTACCCTGCAAATCATCCTGCTGAAAATGCAGGGCTATTCCACAAAGGAAATTGCACCGCTTGTTGGATTGACAACAGGGGCTATTTATGCACGATTAGACCATCTGCGGAAAAAGTTGCGGAAGATTTTATAACCAACTAATAAAGACAGCTTTTTGACGGGCTATTGGGTGGGGGATAAAATTCCCCCGCCAAATTATAAAATTGATGTATAAAATTCCTGTCCACAGGGAATACTAAAAAGTTTGCCCAAAATCTTGACATGGGTACAGCCGCTATGATATTCTGAAATACCCGTGAGGGAATTGGAAGATTGAAAATGAAATAGCACATAGATGGAAGAACGGAATGTCAGCCAATGGACAAGGCTGACCGCTGCCGAATTTATGCTGCCCTTTTCGGCTGGTGTATGGTAGCATGGTTTTGAATTTCAAAGCCGTTACATAGCATTGCGAATCCGAGCAGGAGAAAACACTCCTGTCATTCGTGGTGCGGTGTGGCGGCTTTTTCATTTATCCAAAAGTCAAGAGAAATCAAATCCAGAACGGAGGTGCAGGGACATAGGATTTTCTTTTCGGAGGGTAAGACAGGCGTTAAGAATACCGCTGCACAGGAAAAATGCTCTGTGGCATTGTCCACAGAGATAGCGAGCATCGGATTGTGTCAGCCACAATCCCAATCCATGCCGCTTGCAGGCATGGACTAACTCAGGGGACAGCCCCTGAATACCCCGAAGAAAGGAATTTAAGACTGGAGGATTAAGGAAAATGAGCAAAGAAGAATCAGAAAAGGGCGTGCGGAATGTCCCGATTACCGTCCGATTGAACGAGGGAGAACATGAAAAATTAAAGCAGTGCGCCGCCGCTTGCGGTCTGTCCGCTGCCGAATTTATGCGCCAGTTATGCAAGGGAAACGCCCCGCAGCCGAAGCCAAAAACCGAGTTTTGGGAACTGTTAAACAAGCTCTATGAAGTGCATGACGCTTTCAAAAAGTGTGTCCCATACTATCCAACCGCCACTGAAATCTGTAAGGAGATTGAGGATTTTATCTTAGAACTGCAACAGAAAACAACTCTCCCACAACGGTTCAGCATAGAAGAATTGACAGAACAGGGGGCGGTCTGATATGGCGGTAACGAGCCTATGGCATGTCAAAGGGAGCATAAAAGACGTGATTGACTATATAGAAAAATCCAGAAAAGACCGTGCCGAATGAAGATATGCAGGACTTCTTTGACGTGTTCTCCTATGTGAAAAATCCGTCAAAAACAAATGAGGGCGAGTATGTTTCCGCTATCAACTGTTTGAAAGAAACCGCATTACAGCAGATGATTTTGACAAAGAAGCAGTACCAAAAGACAGGCGGATATATCGCATGGCACGGCTACCAGAGCTTCAAGCCAGACGAGGTAACGCCCGAACAGTGCCACGAAATCGGATTAAAACTGGCAAGGGAAATGTGGGGCGATAAATACCAGATAATCGTTGCCACCCACCTTGACAAAGGACATCTCCATAATCATTTCTGTTTTAACTCCGTTTCTTATCTGGATGGGAGCAAATATAATTACTCAAAATCCGAACAGAAACGGCTAAGGGAGGTGTCCGACCGCTTATGCCGAGAGTACAGTTTATCGGTGATTGAAAACCCCAAGAAAGCCCCTGCAAGACCGCTGTATCTGGACGAAAAAAGCGGAAAGCCGACACGGTACAACGTCTATCGGGAGGATTTAAGGGAAGCAATCAACGGGAGCAGGGATTTACAGCACATGATGAAATACCTTACCGATAAAGGATATGAGATTGATTTTTCGGGCAGCCATTGGAAAATGAAGCTGCCGCAGTACAGGCATTTCACAAGGTTAGACACGCTTGACGAACGGCTGACTCCCGATTTCATACGGTCATGTTTAGGCGGGGCTTCCCGATATGGAAACTACAAAGCAAGGATTTCCTACTCCCCGCATATGCCAGAGCAGTATAAAAACGCATGGAAACCGCATCAGAAAACCACAGGGATTTTAGCGTTGTATTACCACTGGTGCTATCAGCTGGGGATATTCCCCAAAGGCACAGACTACAAGCCGGCAAGCCCGCTGATGAAAGAGGAGCTTCGGAAACTGGACGAGATTACCGCACAGGTAAGGTATATGTCAAAGCATAACATCTCTACCCTTTCCGACTTACACGCCGACAGGGAGAAAAACCAGACCGAAATGAATAAACTGATTGACTACCGCCAGCACTTGCGGAACAAGGTACGCCGTGCCACACCAGCCGAAAAAGAAACACTCCGAGCCGAAAAGCAGGGCGTGACGGAGCAGATAACAGAGCTTAGGAAACGGCTGAAATATGCAGACGGGATTGAAAAACGCTCTGCCCATATCGACAACTGCTTAGACCAAATCCACGATACGATTGAAAACCAGCGGTTAAACCAACAGAAACAGCCAGTTAAAACAGACCGCAGGAGGGAGGAATCATTACGGTAAAACAGCTATTTGACAGAATAATTAAGTCAGGAATCCAGCCAAAAGAGAAAGGAATCCCAACAGGGTATTTCATAGAAAAGGATGGGCAGACTTCTTTTGTCTGCGGCAAAAACATTGTCCATCTTACAGAGCATTTCAGCGGGAAAAAACAGACCGTGGAAACGCTTGCGGAGAATGTCATGCGGTACGAGATGAAAAAACCATAAGAAGAATATTGTTGCAATGATGGAAAAACGGCCTGCCCCATGCTATAATAGATTCATGCAAGCAGTGTATTGTGGCGGGCTGTTTCCAAAGACAGGAGGTTAAAACAAGTGAAACAGCAGCAATACAATACAGCGTTATATATGCGTTTAAGCCGTGATGACGAGCTGGAAGGGGAAAGCGCAAGCATTTCCACGCAGAAACAAATACTCAGGGATTACGCAAATGAACAGGGATTTTTAGTCGTTAACGAGTATGTGGACGATGGATTTTCGGGTACAAATTTTGAAAGACCAAGCTTCAAACGCATGATTGAGGACATAGAGGACGGGAAAATCAACTGCGTTGTCACAAAGGATTTGTCAAGGCTTGGCAGGAACTATATCCTCACGGGGCAGTACACGGAGCTTTATTTTCCGAGCAAGGGCGTAAGGTACATCGCAATCCATGACGGCGTTGACACGATATGATGTTGTATCATTTTAGTTGACACCTAATACACAAGGATTTGATGTATAATCAAAGAGAAATAAGGAGGCAACTAAAATGGCAAAAAAACAACGGAAATACGACATGGAATACAAGATTCAGGCCGTAAAGCTGGCAAAGGAACTTGGCGGCGCAAAAGCGGCTTCTGAACTGGGCATCCCTGAAAACACCATGTATGCATGGACGAAAGCGGTAAGGGAGGGACGGCTGGATGTTGGCTCCGGCTCGCACACGCCACAGACGGCAATGAGTCTCGCAGAGGAATTGTCAATCCTGCGCAGACAGGTCAAAGAGCAGGAAAAAGAAATACGCCGCCTGAAAGAAGAAAATGAATTCCTTGAGGAAGCAAGCGCTTTTTTCGCCGCCAGCCGTCGGAAGTCTGCAAAAGGCAGAGAATGATGTTTCTTGCCATAAAAACCGAGGACGGCGCGATAAAGGGAAAAATTTCTTTCTACTGCCGGATGCTGAAAGTGACGCGGCAGGGATTTTATAAATATCTGGCAAACAAAGACCGTTCGTGGAAATATCAGGATTTAGCCGATGCCATGCGGGCAATCGCATCAGAAGATGAATGTAATGATACTTATGGACGGATCCGCATGTATCAGGCGCTTCTCTTAAAACAACCGGAAGGCATCCGTATTCCCGGCGAGAGGACGGTTTACCGCGTCATGAAGAAAATCGGACTCATCCACCATCCGAAACGCAAACCCAACGGAATTACTAAAGCGGACCGCGAGGCGCGAAAATCCGACGATCTGCTGAAACGGGATTTTTCATCCAAAGAGCCGTTAAAAAAATGCGTTACAGATATAACTGAAATCAGCGCAAGAGACGGAAAGCTGTATGTATCCGCCATATTTGATTGTTTTGATGCTGCAGTCCTGGGACTGGCAATGGATACCAGCATGAAAGCGGCATTATGTGAGCGGACGCTTGACAACGCCGTCCGCGCCTATCCAGCGCTTAGGGGAGCCGTTATCCACTCAGACCGCGGAACACAGTACACCAGCGAAACCTATCGCAGGGCGGCTGCAAAATACGGCATTCTTCAAAGTATGAACAGCGCCGGGGGACGCTGCCATGACAACGCACGATGCGAGAGCATGTGGGCGCGGATGAAAGAGGAACTCCTCTATGGGAGGCATCCTACAAAGAAAATGACAGTGGAAGAAGTGAAGACCCTCATCTTTAGATATTTCATCGGATATTGGAACAACAGGAGGATATGCTCCGCCAATAAGGGGCTCCCTCCTATGGTCAAACGACAGAGATACTATGAATCTCTGGATGCTGCTGCTTAGGCATTGATATCCTTGTAAAAAAAGTGTCAACCAATATTGACAATATCAATAAGGGAGGACAACGACATCGCCCCATTCAAGAATATCGTCAACGAATGGCAGGCAAAGGAAACGAGCCGCAAGGTAAAAAATGCGATGAAAGCCAAGTTTAAAAATGGGGAATACATCGCCCCAGTCACGCCTTTAGGGTATAAGCTGCATCCGACGGAAAAGAACAGGCTCATTATTGATGAGGAAACGAAGTGGATTGTGGAGCGTATTTTTGAGCTTGCGGCACATGGGTATGGGGCAAAGAAAATCTGCCACGCCCTCGCCAAAGATAAAGTGCCAGTCCCAACATGGTGGCTTTATAAACGGAACGGGTATAAGGCGTCCATGTTTGAGGGGAAGCCTGAAGAAGTAAAATACCGCTGGTGCATACAGACCGTCAGCAATATCCTCGCCAACCAGATATACCTTGGGCATACCGTCCATTACAAGCTGACAAAGATGTCCTATAAATCCAAAAAGAATATCAAGCATAGCGAGGATGAGTGGTTCGTGGTGGAAAATACGCATGAGCCGATTGTCACGCAGGATTTGTGGGATTTGGTGCAGACGCATGTAAATTCAAGGCGACGGAGCCGTAAAGACGATGAGTCGCAGATATTCGCAGGGCTTATAAGGTGCGGGGAATGCGGATGGACGCTCGGCTCGGCAAACACAAAGGACAAGGGGCGTTTTTACCGCTGTACCCAGTATGCGGCGTATGGCAGGAACTTCTGCACGCTCCATTACACGCCTTACAAGATTTTGTATGCGTTTGTTCTCGGAAGGTTACAATACTGGCTGATGGCGGTGAAAGAGAATGAGGACGCCATTCTGGAACGGCTGCTGCAAGGCAGCGAGAAACAGCGGCAGTCCGAGAATGCCCGTGCCGAAAAAGAGCTGAAAAAGGCACAGAAACGCAGGCAGGAGCTGAACAGCCTTTTTGCGAAGATGTACGAGGACAGGGTAAAAGGGCTTCTTGACGAAGAAAATTATTCCATGCTCTCCGTCAAATACCGCACGGAGCAGCAACAGCTTGATGAAACGGTCAAGACCATCTCTGCAAGGCTTGAAGAAACGAAAGAGGAAACGGACGATGCAAAACGCTGGATTGACTTAATCCAGAAATACAGTGCCATTGACGAGCTTACCGCCCCGCTCTTGAATGAACTGATTGAGAAAATCGTAGTCCACCAGTCATGGAAAGACGGGAACGGTAGGACAGTGAGGGACATTGAGATTTACTATCGTTTTGTAGGAAAAATTGATTAAATAGGCATGGGGAATGTGCCGATTATGGCACTTCCCCGAAACACTGTCTTTAACTCATGTAAAGCGGCGACTATTACCTCCCAGAGCTTGCATTACCTCCCGAAAAAGAAAAGCCGATAGGCTTATGGGGGCAAAGGCATTTGCAGTATCTCAAAGAGCATAAGCAGTTCATTTATCTCAATCTGCTGACAAGCGGCGGGCTGAATGAATATCTGGTAAGTGTGGATGAACAGGCAGAGGATATGTTTTCTCGGCTGGTAAAGGAATATGCCGACAGACAGGGGGTAACGGAACGATTAAAGGCAGAAAAGCAGATATTATGGGTTCAGAGAATGAATAATATTCGGGCTTGTGTGAGGGAGATTGTGGAGGGCGAGATAATCTATTCATAAGTTGTGGGTGGCACTCCTGCAATATGTGGGAGTGCCGTTCAATTAAGCAAAAATAGTTCGGGGAATTGAAAAATCTTACAAATTCGTGTATACTTAAAAAAATTAGAATGAGAAATTAGGAGTTGTGGAGGTGTCATATAAATGAAATTGGCAGATTTATCAACAGGACCAGACTGGATATTATGGATTGTTTTTATAATATTTGCGGTACTTTCCATAGTTTTGCTTTTGGGACATGGAAGCTGGTTTATTTCTGGATATAATACAGCTTCAAAAGAAGAAAAAGAAAAGTATAATGAAAAGAAACTATGCAGAACAATGGGAATCGGAATGTTTGTTATAACACTTCTCATATTAACAATGGGATTGTTGGAAAATATTCTACCAGCATTTTTTGCGTATATTGCATTGGGTATTGTTTTGGTTGATGTCGCAGTAATTATTATTTTAGGAAATACAATATGCAGAAAGTAATAACATTTTGTTTATCGGAAAGCTGCATACAAAGAAAAGTCGGGATTGAGGATAATGATATGAAGATTATTAACAAAGATATAGATAGCGGAAAGCCCTTTGACTGGGGGAAAACCTCTTTCGATTATGCGAAATTCCGTGACATTTATCCGCAAGAGTTTTATCAAAGAATTGTTGACCGTAAATTATGCTTGGACGGACAATCTGTCCTTGATATTGGAACAGGAACGGGCGTTCTTCCTAGAAATATGTACCCGTATGGGGCGAAGTGGACGGCTGCGGATATTTCAAAAAATCAAATTGAACAAGCGAAAATTCTCTCAAAGGGTATGGATATAGATTATCATGTTGTATCAACAGAGGATATAAGTTTTTCGGATAATTCTTTTGATGTAATTACAGCCTGTCAGTGTTTTTGGTATTTTGACCATGAAGCTGTTATGCCTAAGTTTTATCGGATGCTGAAACAAGGGGGAAGTATTCTTGTTTTATACATGGCATGGCTGCCGTTTGAGGATGAGATTGCAGGAGCCAGTGAAAAACTCGTATTAAAATATAATCCAAATTGGAGCGGCGCAGGAGAAACGAAACATCCAATAGACATACCAGATTGTTATAAAGAAAACTTTGCGCTTGTATATCATGAAGAATTTACTCTAAGAATACCGTTTACCCGCGAAAGCTGGAATGGAAGAATGAAGGCTTGCCGTGGAATCGGTGCTTCACTTACCCAGAAAGAGATTTCGCTGTGGGAACAAGAGCATATGACGCTCCTTGAACAAATTGCGTCGAGTGAATTTGATATTTTGCATTATGCTGCTATTGCAGAGCTTAAAAAGCATTAAATTCTGTTTGCTAAATTAACATATGTGAGGTTTTGCATAAATATGGATTATAAAATTCGAGAAATCAGAAAAAATGAATATCCAATATTATCTGATTTTCTGTATGAAGCAATTTTTATTCCAGAGGGCATGGACAAGCCGCCAAAATCTATAATTGAGCAGCCAAAGCTGCAAGTATATATTGAGGATTTTGGGAAAGAAGATGATTGGAGCTTAGTTGCAGAAGTAAAAGGGAAGATTGTAGGCGCAGTATGGGTGCGTATTATGAATGATTATGGGCATATTGATAATGAAACGCCCTCATTTGCTATTTCACTGTATGAGGAATACAGAAATATGGGCATTGGTACGGCACTTATGAGGGATATGCTTGAACTTTTAAAGAAGAAAGGCTATGAGCAGACATCCCTTTCTGTACAGAAGGTAAATTATGCGGTTCGTATGTATCAGAAAGTGGGTTTTGAAGTTATTGACGAAAATGAAGAAGAATATATCATGGTTTGTCGGTTGTAGTGTGATGAGGAGGGCATGTGTAAATGGCTGATAATTTAGATGAAAAAACAGTAAAGGAAGTCTTAAAAAAGATTATTGAGAATAATAACAATATTCCGTATAAGGCTAAAGCGGAGATAAAAGTGATAATAGAATTGGAACACAATCCAGAAAAATTGCTGTAAGAGTGTCTGTTATATATGCTGTCATATAAGGGATAATCTGTGCTAAAGAAAGTGGTTGGAGATAATGAAAAATATGAAAATAGATGCCAATGGAACAGAAATCAGAGTAATGGGTGATGTCGTAAATGAAGAAGCTTATATTTCTTTAACGGATATTGCCAAATATAAAAATCCAGACAATGCTTTTATCGTGGTTGCGAACTGGATGCGTAATCATTCCACAATTTCATTTTTGGGTTTGTGGGAACAGATTCATAATCCCAATTTTAAACCTATCGAATTCGATAGGTTTAAAGCGGAGTCGGGAGATAATGCATTTACATTGACACCGCAACAGTGGATAAAAGCAACAGATGCAATTGGTATCGTATCGAAATCAGGACGATACGGCGGTACATATGCCCATACAGATATAGCCTTTGAGTTTGCGTCTTGGATTTCACCAGAATTTAAACTCTATATTATCAAGGATTATCAGCGGTTAAAGAAAGATGAAGCAAACCGATTATCGATTGGTTGGGATGCCAAGAGGGAACTTTCTAAAATAAATTACCGCATTCATACAGATGCAGTAAAAGAATTTCTGATAACACCAACATTATCCCCGCAGGAAATGGCATATACATACGCATCTGAAGCAGATATTCTTAATATGGCGTTGTTTGGCAAGACGGCGGCGCAATGGAGAAACGAAAAGGGAATAAGCGGAAAATCACCTAATATCAGAGATTTTGCTTCGGCAGAGGAATTAGTTGTGCTTATTAATTTGGAAGATACCAATGCTGATTTGATAAGACAGGAAGTGCCTAAATTCGAGAGGTTAAAAATATTAACACTACTTTACAACTTTATAAATGATGCCCCTGTTTCTTAATTAGCTGTTTTAAGGCATTTATTAGGGCATTTGATTTTATACTGGTTTCGACTTTTTCTACGAAAATGGCATAAAATACCTGCTGGCGAATCTGTTCGCTTAGAGCAAACCGAAACTCC
>CAJSYQ010000029.1 GCA_910574015.1 Eubacteriaceae bacterium
GTAAAACTCAGAATGAGAAAACGCTTCATGCCGACCTGCTTCTCGCCGGAATTACCCAGCTTATTACTGTAATGGTGGCTGACAAACTGCACAAGCATCAATATATCCGCAGTCTAAAACCTCTAATTGCATAACCTCAAATACCACACACCATTTCACAGGCAGATATCCTTATCTGTTTTGTTTTCATGTCTTAAAATCTGGTTATCCACATCCACCTCCTGAAAATCCGGCATGACCAGATTTTTTCTCTGTTGGAATCAAGATTGCGAACTTGTTTCGCAATTATCTATTTTCAGTTTATATAATACTTTTTCTATCCGTACCTTTTTCATGTTCGGACAAAATTGCCGATGTCCAACAGTATAAAACTTTTTATCAGGATTCTTCTGCATGAGTTCATAAAAAACACCAATTTCCGTACATATAATAAAAGTATTGAATTTGGATTGTTCCACAAAATCTATTATCTGTGATGTGCTGCCAATAAAATCAGCAAGTTCCAAAACATCTTCTATACACTCCGGATGTGCCAATACCAGTGCATCCGGATGAATTTGTTTAGCCGTTCTTATATCAGCGCCATGAATGCTTTTATGTACATGACAAAAACCATCATTAAAGATAAACTCTTTTTCCGGCACCTGTTTGGAAATATAATGAGCCAGATTATAATCAGGAATAAAATAAATATATTTATTTGGCAATGCTCTTACAATTCTTAAAGCATTGGAGGAAGTTACACATACATCAGACGCAGCCTTCAGTTTTGTTGTAGAATTTACATAGCAGACAACTGCAACATCGTTATATTCCCTTCTGACTTCCTCTATTTTTTCTATATCCGCCATATGGGCCATTGGGCAATCAGCACTGTCATCTGCCATATATACTTTCTTTTGTGGATTTAAAATCTTTGCACTTTCACCCATAAATACAACACCACAGAATAATATATTGTCCTGTGTTATCCTCGTTGCCTTTTCTGCAAGATAATATGAATCGCCAACATAATCTGCTATTTCCTGCACTTCCCCATCCACATAGTAATGTGCCAATATCGCCACATCTTTCTCTTTCTTTAATTGTATAATTTCATTCCTTATATTCTGATCTATCATCTACTGCTCCTTACTGCTAAATCCTTTGCCGCACACAGTTCTTTTAATTCTATATTATCTTACAGCATCACTTTATCTTTAAATTTTTCTAATGCTGCCAGATAATCGGTTCCGATTTTACTGATAGGTATATCTTTTCTTGTAAGATAGCCAATGGTCATCTTTTCATCGGAATTTAAGCGTACCGCAACATAATCCGCACCATTCAGATCTTCACAGATAATGCCGGAGCAAATCGTAAAACCCTGAATGCCTATCATTAAATTTAAAAGGGTCGCCCTGTCACTGGCTTTTATCAATTTCTTATAGGGTACCGTACTTAAAACCTCCTCCGCAAAATAAAAGGAATTATGCTCTCCCTGCGAAAAAGAAAGGCAGGGGTACTCCATCAGTTCCTCCAGTTCAATCCGCTTCTTTCCCGCCAGAGGATGCGTTTTTGCCATATAAACATACAAACCACAGTCAAATATCGGATGAAATTCCAAACGGTATTCCGCAAATATTTTTTGTAATACCTGTCTGTTAAAATCGTTTAAATACAAAATCCCCAGTTCTGATTTGCAGTTCCTTACATTTTCAATTACCCTATGGGTTTTCTCTTCATAGATTTCAAATTCATAATCATGCATCCCATACTGTTTGATGGTTTCAATAAATGCCTGAACCGCAAATGTATAATGCTGCATGGAAACGCTGAATTTTTGTTTCGTTTCCTTTTTGGTAATATATTTTGCTTCCAGTAATTCATACTGTTCTAACACCTGCCTTGCATAGCCTATAAATTCCTCTCCCTCCCTTGTCAATGAAATACCTGTTTTCGACTTGTTAAAAATTGGTATCTCCAATTCCTTTTCCAGACCGGCGACCGCACCTGACAGGCTGGGCTGTGAAATATACAGCTTTTTTGCGGCATCATTCATTGAATTTTCTCCGGCCGCACATACCGCATATTTTAATTGTGTCAGTGTCATATCATCCATCCCTTCCTTCTTGGTATCACGGAATAATCCGTACATATCATCCATATTTTTTCACAAATCCTGCCCATCATTTTTTCTGCCACAAAACATATTAGCCCGATAGGTTTATATGTATTGATTTTCTCCCATAAGTACGTTATACTTTGAGAAAAAGGAGGAAACCTATGATTTCAACAAAAGGACGATATGCCCTGCGTCTGATGATCGACCTTGCCATGCAGGATGCAGACAAATATACCCCGTTAAAGGATATTTCCAAAAGACAGGGCATATCTGAAAAATATATGGAAATTATTATAAAGCAGCTGGTAAAACAAAAACTAATTCATGGACTCAGGGGCAAAGGCGGCGGCTACCGGCTTTTACGCAGCGCTGCCGACTATTCCGTTGGTGAGATACTGGAAGCTGTGGAGGAACAGCTTGCGCCTGTATCCTGCCTGCTGCCGGAAGCAGAACCCTGTGACAGGAAACCCATCTGCCCCACCATTGCCATGTGGAAAAAATTTGATACGCTGACGCATGAGTTTTTCTATGGCATCACGCTTGCAGACCTGGCAGAAACATAAATACACCGCCTACCGGATATCCTCGAAAGAAAACACATGTAAGAATTTTTTTGCCCGTTCTGTCCGGGGATGTTCAAAAAATTCTTGTGCCGTTCCCTCTTCTGCAATTTTACCCTCATCAATAAACACGATCCGGTCTGCCACCGCTTTTGCAAACTGCATCTCATGTGTGACAATCAGCATCGTTTTTCCCTGTCTTGCCAATGCCAGAATGACATCCAGCACCTCCCTGACCATCTCCGGGTCAAGTGCGGCGGTCACCTCATCAAACAGCAGAATTTCCGGATGCAGAATCAGGGCGCGTACAATCGCTGCCCTCTGTTTCTGTCCACCTGACAGCTGCCTTGGGTAACTGTCTGCCTTATCCGACAAGCCCACCTTTTTTAGCAGCTCCCGTGCTTCCTCTTTTACTTCATCCTTTTTTCTCTTTTGCACCTTGACTGGTGACAGCATGATATTTCCAAGCACACTGAGATGTGGAAAAAGGTCATAACTCTGAAAAACCATGCCCACTTTCTGTCTTAATAAGCTGACGCTTTCTCTCGAACCAGACATCTCTTTCCCATGAACGCAGATGCTCCCGGACTGAATCTCCTCCAGACCATTGATACACCTTAATAATGTACTTTTCCCACAGCCGCTTGGTCCCAGAATTACAACCACCTCCCCCTCCAGAACATTCAGGTTCAGGCCATCCAGTATGGTGTGTCCGTCAAATTTTTTTACAAGATTCCTAATCTCTAATACAGTATCTGACATACGCTAACTCCATTTCTTTTCCAAATATCGGGCTGTCATGCTGACAGACCAGCAGATGATAAAATATAAGATGAAAATCACCAAAAAAACGCCAAAAGCCGCATTTGGACTTGACATACGGTTTGCCTCAATAATCTGCTGCCCCACCTTTAATATCTCCACAACACCAATCAGTAATATCAGACTGGTAGTCTTTATCATACGGGTAATCAGATTGATGGATACCGGAATCAGCCTGCGCAGCGTCTGCGGTAAAATAATATAAAGATATGTCTGTCCCCTGCTTAACCCCAATGCTTCACTGCTCTCATACTGATGTCTGGGAATACTGAGAAGTGCACTTCGAACTAAATCACCCATTTCGGCAGTCCCCCACATAACAAATACAATGACAGCCGCTGTCTCCCCCGGCAGATTCCAGCCCATGCTTCTGGTAGTCCCAAAAAACACAAGGAATAAAAGTACCAGTTGCGGCATAATCCGGATAAATTCCAGATAACATTTTGTCAGGAACCAGATCAGCCTGTTCTTTCTTGTCATCAGGATTCCCAAGAGAATCCCCAAAGGAATACTGATTGCAATGGACAGAAGACTGATTTCTACCGCAATCCAGAGACCGCAAAACAGCCGTCCCAGATTATTTCCTTTCAGAAGAACTTCAAGCCCCAAATCCGGCATAGCGCACCCTCCTCTCCACTACGGCACCCACGATGGAAACCGGCAGTAAAATCATCAGATAAAATGCCACCAGCAATGCCAGACTTTCTGTTGTCTTATAATAAAGGCCAATCAAATCCTTTGCTGTAAACATTAAATCCATCAGACTGATTGCCGAAAATACACTGGTTTCTTTGAGCAGGAAAATGATGTTCGCCAGAAATGCCGGAATGCTCGTAGAAACCGCCTGTGGCAATATAACATAGCGCATTGCCTGCATCCTGTTCATCCCCAGGCTGTATGCACTCTCCCGCTGAATATCCTCCACGCTGTCCAGACCGCTCCGGAACGCCTCCGCCATATAACTCCCGCCCAGAAAAGCCAGACCTGCCACACCACAGACTTCCGGTGTCAGGACAATTCCTATTTTGGGCAGTCCATAGTAAATGAAAAATAACTGAACCAGAAGAGGCGTATTGCGGCTGACCTCTATATAAATCATCACAAGCCGCCGCAGCACCGGAATTTTTTCATACAAAATCAATGCACAGACCAGACCGATAACGATTGACAACAGAATCCCCTCTATTCCTAACTGCACTGTTAAAACAGCCGCACGTTCGTATAACGGCAAAACACGTTCTATGTATGAAAAATCCACGATAGCACCTCCCATCTGGAATTACTCTGCACTCTTGCGGTCATGCTGCGACCATCGGAAGCAGCTAATCCGCCAATGTTTGCGCTGTTCACAGCACAAACTTGCTGTGTGAATAAACTTTTGTTTATTCACACTTGCCGCCTTCCACAACCAGCGTTTCTTTGTATTCATCACCATAGGTTTCCGTCAGCGTTTCATCATAGTCCTTGTGAAAGAACTGTTCCCCGCCCAGCTTCTTAATGTCCTCGTTAATCCATTCCAGCAACGTGGTATTTCCTTTGGACACCGCAGGTGCAATCGTGTCATTGCTCCCTAGACTTGGAATGCCAACGGTATATCCGTCATTCTGAAGGGAAAATGCAATCACTTCCGTATTATCATTTGCCCATGCCACACCGGTTCCATTCTCAAAAGCCTCTTTTGCCGTCGCATAGGAATCAAATTTCTGCAATGGGATATCCGGATAATTTTCTGTCAAATATGTCTCCGCAGTCGTTCCGGAAATGATAATAATTTTATCGTCTTTATTCCAGTTATCCAGGCTCTTGACTACATGGTCGTTTCTGCTGACCACGCCTAATGCCACATTCATGTATGGCAGTGCAAAATCAACTTCCTCTTTTCGCTCATCTGTTACGGTAAAATTTGCCAGAATAATATCTACCTTGCCGGTCTGCAGATACTCAATCCGGTTCGCTGCCTCTGTCGAAACGTAATTCGCCTTAACACCCAAATCTTTTGCCAGCCGGTCTGCAAAATAAACGTCATATCCCTGATACTCTCCATTTTCATCCACATAGCCAAATGGGTTTTTATCGGAAAACACACCAATGTTTATCGTTCCATCTTTTTTAATTTCCTCCAGCGTCCGGTAAATGGTTTTCCCCTCTTGGCCAGATGAATTTCCATTATCTGCCGTTTTACCGGTCTCTGTTGATTTACCACAGCCTGCCAGCCCCATAACCAATGCAAACGCCACTCCTAATACAATCCATCTTTTTAACTTTATCATCTTCATTTCTCCTTTCAAAATTTCTATGCACCTCTTTTATCAATCCGATCCACAATCCAAGTTCCCGCTTCCTGAAAAAGCTGGACTATCAACACAAGAAATGCAACCGTAACAAGCATAATATCTGTCTGATAGCGATAATACCCATAGTTAATAGCAATCGCACCCAGTCCGCCCCCGCCGACGAATCCCGCCATAGCAGAATATCCAAGTATCGTTGCCATACCTATCACATAAGCAATCAGGGTAGAAACCAGCGTCATATATAATGTCTCTTTTATTCCACCAGCCAATAACTCCATCACCTGTTGGTTCATCCCGCATGTCTCCCTTCCATGAAATGAATTCCTTTTTCTCTAAGCATTTCTTTCACAATGACTTGTTTCCCCTGTTCCTCCGGCATCTCTATCAGCATTTGGCCAAACGCTTTTCCACCGATGTTTTCTGTATTGGCTCCCAGAATATTAAGTTTTATGCCACTTTCCAATACTAATTCCGCAAAAATCGGTTCAAACGAGAATTGTCCGTCAAAGGCAATCCGGATGCTGTGCCTGTCTGCATCCGAACCTGCCTCATCTTTATCCGGCAATATCAGCCTCTGCGCTGTCTGGGATTTTGGATTCAGAAATACTTCCTTTACCTCTCCGGCCTCCTCAATCACTCCTTCGCTCATTACGGCCACCCTGTCACACACCTGCTCCACTACCCGCATTTCATGTGAAATAATGATAATTGTTACCCCAAACATTTCATTGATGCGTTTTAATAGCGCCAGAATGGACCTTGTTGTAATCGGATCCAGGGCACTAGTTGCCTCATCACAGAGCAGAACTTCCGGATTTGTTGCCAACGCCCTTGCGATAGCAACCCTTTGTTTCTGCCCTCCTGACAACTGGGATAGATAGGATTTTTCCTTTTCTTCCATATCTACCAGCCTCAAGAGTTCTCTGGCACGCTTTATTCTATCGTTTTTGGAAACACCTGCCAATTCCAACGGATAACATATATGTCTTTGCTGCTAGAGAATCTGCTCCCTCCGAAGCTAGCGCATCGCTTAGTTTCAAATTTGCTTCCAGTGCATAATTCGTATTGATTGCAGCAACATCCACATCCTGTAAAGCTTTCGGAACCTGCGCTGCCTCTAATTCCTTGATTTCAAAATTCTTTGGATTATCTGCAATATCTTTGACTGTCACAGTAAGGCCTGCATTTTCCTTCAACTTTATCAGTCCCTGATCCTGCAAAAGCAACAGCGCCCTCGCCTCATTTGTGGTATCATTTGGAACTGCAATAACTGCTCCTTCTTTCAGATTTTCCAAACTATCTGATTTTCCTGCATAAATACCAAAGGGTTCATAATGGATATCCGCAACACTTACAATGTGCGTCCCATTTTCCTTATTGAAATCCTCCAAATAAGGCAGGTGCTGAATATAATTTGCATCCAGTTCCCCACTCTCAAGCGCTGTATTTGGTATAATATAATCGTTATATTCTACCACCTCCAATTTGTACCCCTGTTTCTCCAGTTCGTCTGATGCCGAACGCAAAATTTCCGCATGCGGTGTAATGCTGGCTCCAACCTTAATTACCTCTAAATTCTTTTCAGAACCGGCATCTGCCTTTTTTTACCCAAACAATGGCGTTGACAGGTATCTGTCCCCGGAATCAGGAAGCAATACCACAATTGTTTTCCCTTTATTTTCCGGTCTACCAGCTAAAAGAACAGCCGCCTTTAATGCCGCACCGGATGAAATCCCGACCAATATGCCCTCGCTGACTGCAAATGCCCTTCCTTCCGCAAAAGCATCTTCATTTTCGACAGCAATAATTTCATCATAAATGTCCGTGTTTAAGATATCCGGTACAAATCCTGCCCCGATCCCCTGAATCTTGTGCGGCCCCGGTGTCCCTTTTCCCAACACCGGACTTCCAGCTGGCTCTACAGCCACAACTTTCACATCCGGATTCTGTTCCTTGAGGTATTCCCCTACACCGGTAATCGTTCCGCCTGTTCCAACCCCTGCCACAAAAATATCTACTTTTCCATCCGTCTGCTCCCAGATTTCCGGTCCTGTTGTTTCCTTATGTACTGCCGGATTCGCCGGATTTACAAACTGACCCAGTATTACCGCCCCATCGGTCTCTTTCTGCAGCTCCTCCGCTTTGGCAATGGCGCCTTTCATACCCTTTGCACCTTCTGTCAGAACCAATTCAGCCCCATATGCTTTCAAAAGATTTCTTCTCTCCACACTCATCGTATCCGGCAATGTCAGAATCGCCCGGTATCCCTTTGCCGCAGCAACTGCTGCCAGACCGATTCCCGTATTTCCGCTGGTGGGTTCGATAATGGTTGCCCCTTCTTTTAGGATTCCCTTCTTTTCTGCATCCTCTATCATGGCAAGTGCAATACGGTCCTTCACAGAGCCTGCCGGATTCAGATACTCCAGTTTCGCAAGAATTACGGCATCTGTCACTTCTGCCTGTTTACTGTAACGGTTCAATTTCAATAACGGTGTCCTGCCAATCAGTTCCAATGCATTTTCTTTTATTTCACTCATAATCAATCCTCCTTTTTTTACACAAAAAACAGCTGCCATATACTTCCAACAGCTGCAACACCTCACAATATCCAATCCTACCTGTCAGCCGTACATGGAATACAAATCTTATTTCTACCTGTCATCGTATGACAACACATACACCTTCTCCTGTTATTTTCCATATTTTTCATCATGGTGATCATTCCTTTCTTTCCTACTTCAATAGTATGTTAATATGTTTTATATTATAGCCATGCACATACTCTTTGTCAATATTACTTCTTCCAGTTTTTTTCTATTGTATTTAATAGGCATTCCCTATTACCTGTTTACACATATTTTTTTCAATCTCTGCAGTGCTTCCATTAAAACACTTCTCGGACACGCCACGTTAATTCTCTGAAATCCCCTCCCATATTCTCCGAAAATCTTACCGCTGTCCAGCCATAATTTCGCCTTGTGAATGATGCGTCGGTCGAGTTCCTCTGTCTCAAGTCCCAATCCCCTGAAATCCAGCCAGACCAGATAAGTTGCCTCCTGATCCACCACAGCCACACCGGGCAAATGTTCCTTTACATACTGTCTGATAAAAGCAATATTGTCCTTTACATAAGACATCATAGCCTGATACCATTCCCCGCCTTTAGAATATGCCGCCTCACATGCCACCAGTCCCATAATTCCAAGCTGGCTAATGCCTGCCGCATCCAACTCCTTTCGGAATTTTTTCCGCAACGTCCGGTTTGGGATAAAAATATTGGACAGCATCATCCCCGCCAGATTAAATGTCTTGCTGGGAGAGGTACAAACTACGCAGATTTCTTCAAACTCTTTTTTCAAGCTGGCAAATACATGATGCACCCCCTGAAAAATAAAATCATGATGAATCTCATCACTAACGATCGTCACTCCGTAACGGATGCAGAGTTCCCCCAGTGTGGTCAGTTCTTCCACCGTCCACACCCTGCCAACCGGATTGTGGGGGCTGCATAACAGGAACAGCCGGATCTTTTCCTCTTTGATTTTCTTCTCCAAATCTTCAAAATCTATATGATATTTATTGTCCCCGCCCAGATATAAATCACTGCTTATTACTTTCCTGCCATTGTCCCGGATTACCTCTGAAAAAGGATAATAAACCGGCTGCTGGATTAACACGCCATCTCCCGGCTCCGTATATGCCCTGACTGCCATCGCCAGCGCAAACACCACCCCCGGCGTCTTAATGAGCCACTGTTCCTGCGGCTCCCATCCATGCCGTTCCTCCATCCACTTCCGGACTGTCTCAAAATAGGGCGTCTGCACCTCGCTGTAACCAAAGATTCCGTGACCTGCCCATTCCGCAAGGGCATCCTCCACATAGGAAGAAGTTCTGAAATCCATATCCGCCACCCACATCGGCAGCACATCCTCCGGCATGCCCCGTTTCTTTGAAAAATCATATTTCAAACACTTCGTATTTCTCCGGTCGATGACCGTATCAAAATCTAAGTTTCGTTCCATAACAATGTCCCCCTGCCTCCTGTCATTCCCAGCCAAGTGCTTTGCGCTTTGCCTTAAAATCATCTACTATTTTTTGCCCCAGCGCTGCCGGATCGGTGTCCACGTTCATCGATGAGCCAAGCGTTTCCAAAGTCCCATGTTTCAAAAACTCAATCACATTTTTAGAACCGTGTATCTGCGCCTCTACACAGTGATAAGAACTGATTCCATTCAGCCTGAATCCCAGCGCCGCATCAATCCCCTTTTCATTTCCCCACTCCGGAGACGAAAACGCAAACGGCAGCTCAAACATCTTATGCCCCAATTCCTCTGCAATACCGGCGAAAATGCCGCTGGAACGGGTGTTGTCAATACATTCTCCCACATGCCATACCGGGGGCAGATCCGGTTCCAAAAACGCCCGCAGGCGCTCTCCCGCCCTCTTCTTCCCAGCGACAGCGCAATATCCAAGTTTCATCAGCGGAAAAGAAGCACAGCCGTTGGACAGTATGAGTACGTTATTTTTCAACAGTACATCCGCAACGTCCACAATGCATTTTTCATACAGGACTTTAGGGTTATTACAGCCGACCATATTTACTACGCCCAGGATCTCTCCCTCCCGGATGGCCTCCGTCAGCGGTTTCATACTGCCGAACCGCTTATGTATATACTCCACGGAAAATCCGACTTCAGCCTCTACCTCATAGGATGGAATATACACTGGAACGCCCTTTCTCTGTCCAAAACTTTCGATGGCACGGCGCACGATCTTTTCTGCCAGTTCCTTCGTCTCACCAATATTGGCATGGACGTGGTCATACTCATAGCGCTCTGCCCCTGGAAGCCGCGCAGATTCACTAGTTGTTACAACGACCGTTTTAAAACATTTGGCCACTTCCATAATGGATGGGAACACATCCTGTATATCCGCAACCCATAAATCCAACGCTCCGGTTCCCAGTACCAGTTCCGCCGATACTGCATTTGACAGGGGAATCACTCCACTATAACGATACATTGCTGAAAGCCCGGAACAGCATATACCATAAAAACGTATTCCCTTTGCCCCTCCCGACTTCGCCAGTGCAATCATATCCTCACGTTTGCCCGCCTCCACAATCTGACTGACAAGTAAAGGGAGATGCCCATGCACAGCAATATTAACATATCCTTTTTCCAATGCGCCAATATTTACCTTAGATGTTACCCTGTCTCCTACCCCAAACAGGCTGTCCGTTGCAATAGAAGCTCCCACCACCCCGGAAAAGGTAAACGCAAGCCCGCAGCGCAAAAACTGCTGCATAATGCTTTTCCAGTCACCGTCCGTTGCACAGCCGGATTTGTGATACGCCTCGAACACCTCATGGTATGCACTGACCGGCAGAATATCCAGTGTCTCCCAGACCTCCCGCCGTTCCTGTGCGGCACAGGCTGAGATAGTTTTATATTCATCCGGTACCGTCCTCGACAAGTCTTCCAGCAATACGTCTGCCAGATCTCTTGCCACGTTTTTTAACTGGCGGTTTTTCTGTTTAATGCCGAAAGCCTCCGCTGTGCTTCTTATTTTTTGTTCGCCAAGGATCGGCACATCCAGCCTGCCCTCCGCCGCCCATTTCAATGCAAGCATAACCTCCCTCGCATGCATGCCGTGCTGGGCTGCGCCGGCGGCTGCACTCCGCAGCAGGTTCCTCGCCACAATCAGATCCGCATCCGCACCACAGACCCCTTTGGGCGCCTTCGCTGTGATGCGGCACGGCCCCATATTACAGATTTTACAGCAGATACCAGCAAGACCAAAATTACACTGTGGCTTCTGCTGGTCAAAGCGGTCGAATGCCGTATCAATCCCCAGTTGCTCCATGCGCAGGAGCATTTCCCTTACCGCTGGATCCGGTGTCTGGCTGACTACATCCTCTTTGGCGGGAAATGTCTTGCGGTACTCGTTTACTGCGTCCATATAATCCCGGATAAACGCCTGCGGATCCTCTTCTTCCCCGTCCTGGTGATCCGCTTTTAACGTCACGGTGGGCACGCCGTGTTCATCAAACCCGATCAGATTCCGATGGGAATGTATATGTGCTGGCGTATCTGTATGCACATGAATATGTTCTTTCTGGTGTTCGTTCATAATAATCCTCATTTCTGCACACGTTTTTTGTGCATAACAAATTTGTGGCAAGTGTGCGCAGACACAAATTTGCGTGTGAAAAATGTATTTTTCACACTAGCTCCTTTCCCGTCTTGATATACTAAATATTGTACTCGATATAAGTGTCTGCCTTGAGATTGAACAGTTCAAAAATCTTATCCCGCACATAGAGAAAATCCCCGCTTGTGCGGTCGCGGTAATGGTGCAGCGGCACTTCTGCCACACTCTTTACCTTTCCGGGATTCGGTGTCATGACGACGACTCTATCTGCCAGGTAAACTGCCTCTTCAATATCGTGCGTGACAAATATGATCGTTTTTTCCTCACGCCGGCATATTTCCAGAATGTCGTCCTGGAGCTTCATCCGGGTAATGGCATCCAACGCGCCAAACGGCTCATCCATGAACACGATCTCCGGATCTACTGCCAGTGCCCGCGCAATCGCCACTCTCTGCTGCATACCGCCCGAGAGCTGACGCGGATAGGATCTGCTAAATTCCGAAAGTCCCACGAGTTCGATATATTTTTCTGCCGTCTCTTTCCTCTCTTCTTTGGAAAGTCTTTTTGCTTCCAGACCGAACTCCACATTTTTCTGCACGGTCCTCCACGGCAGCAATCCGTAATTCTGAAAGATCGTCACATGTTTTACCGATGGACCGGACACCTCTTCTCCAGCAATCTGAATGCTCCCATGGTTTACCGGTGCAAATCCCGCCATTGCATTAAGCAACGTACTTTTACCACAACCGGAAGGACCAAGCAGGCAGATAAACTCTCCCTTATCGATTGTCAAGTTTACCTCTTCCAGCGCCGTAAATTCCTTTCCTCCTTGCACAAAGGTCTTTCCCGCATTTTTGATTTCGATATATGCCATCACTCCACACCTCCCCATGCTTTCAGGATACGTTTTTCCAATAATTTTAAGGCGGCATCCAGCATCAGACCGATAAAACCGATAACCAGAATGGTCGCCAGTAATATGTCAGCCCTTATATTATTTCTTGCATCAATAATCTGATATCCAAGCCCCGATTGCGCTCCTACCATTTCACCAGCCACAAGGAATATCCACGCTGTTCCAATCGCAAGATGAATGCCGTTTGCGATCTGTGGAAAAGCCGCTGGGAAAATCACTTTCCACATAAGTCCCGGCTGACGAATACCAAAATTTTGTGACACTTTCAAATAGATCGGATCCACATTCCTCACCGCCGCAACGGTTGAAAGCAGAACAGGAAAAAATGCAGCAATAAATATAATGACTACGGCCGGAATATCTCCTATGCCAAACAAAAGTACGATGAAAGGCATCCATGCCGTTGGGGATATGGGACGCAGCAACTGTACGGCCGGGTTGACATATTTAAAAATCCAAGGCATCCTTCCCAGCATCAATCCCAAAAAGACGGCAGCTATAACAGAACTGACATATCCTGTAAGGAAACGGTACATGCTCGTTCCAATATTGGTTACAAGTGTCCCATCCCCGCACATTTCCGGCAGTGCCTGCCATGCCTGCAGCGGTGAGGGAAACAGGGTTTCACTAAAATCACTTGAAAGAAACAGCAGTTCCCATATGCTTATGAGTATCGCTATGGAAACGAACACATTTTTAACTGATAAAATCTTTTTCATCTGACCCTCCAGTCCTTTCCTCAAAAATCACTTTTTACAAAATCCCCATAATCCGGTGGATTGTCGGAAAGCCCATACTTTTTTACCTTTTCCACCAGAACATCGTAAGTATCCTTGGTAATATCAAGATCTTTATAGGAAATCCACTGCAGGGAAATATCCAAAACCTCATCTTTCTGGTTCAGGTACTCTTTCGCCACTTTTTTCGCTTTTTCCTCGTCCAGTCCTGCACCCGCTGCTTTGTAACTTTGCACAAAACTTTTTGCTTCATCCGGATGGACTTCGATAAAAGCATCGGTAAGCACCAGTCCGCAGCAGAGGGAATCTTCCCAAAGTTCCTCCGATGTATATAACACCTTGCCAACGCCAAGAGACACGCCCATTGCCCCGAAGGATTCTGCCACACAGTAACCATCGATCGTGCCGCTCGCCAGGGCAGAGGGCATTTCGGTTGGGGCCAGTTCCGTGACATTAATATCATCCATGGTCAGGTTTCCCTTTGCCAGTGCATCATTTAGCAATATATTATGGGAAGACTGGCGGTGTGGAACCGCAAATGTTTTTCCCCTTAAATCACTGACATCCTTAATTTTATTGGATACAATCAGGACATTTCCATCCTTATGGCCGAGAGCAACAGCTTTCATGCCAACTCCCTCCTGCTTTGACTTCATGGCAAGTTCGATCAGCACAGAAGCCCCATCGACCTTTCCGGAATTGAGTGCGTCCAACAGTTCCGGCCAAGAACCATATTTTATAAGTTCTATTTTTATGCCGTCCTCTTCCTGAAGTTCATCTGCCTCTGCAAGCACCGCCAGGGAATGGGTAATCGGCAGATATGCAATCTTAATTGTTTTCCCATCTCCTGCCTTATCCGCACTGCCCTGTTTGCTTCCGCACGCTGTAAGCGATACAAGCATCACTACTACCATAAATAATGTAACTATCTTCTTTACCATTTCTTTCTTCCTTCCTTTTAAATCCAATGTAGAGATTGTTTCAGCATTCTATATGACTTTCTTCTATTTCCCGAAACACCTGTTCCAGCTCTCCCAATAAGTCCTTACTGCTCTCTATCCCCACCGACAATCTCAGGGTACTGTCCGTAATGCCGTTCCGTTCCCGTATCTCCGGCGGGACATCGGCATGGGTCTGGGTAACCGGATAGGTAACCAGCGTCTCCACGCCTCCAAGGCTTTCCGCAAACTTAATCATCCTGACCTTCTCTAAAACTGCCAGCGCAAAGTCCTTACTCTCCAACTGAAAAGTAATCATTGCCCCGAACCCTCTCGCCTGTTTTTTCATAATCTTATGTCCCGGATGTTCTGCGAGCCCCGGATAAATCACTTTCGTGACTGCCTTCTGCCCGGACAGCCAGCCTGCAATCCGTATCGCATTTTCCTGCGCCTTTTCCATCCGGATTCCCAGCGTCTTGATACCTCTCTGAATCAGGAAACAGTCAAATGGAGCCAGTCCCGCCCCCGTTGTCTTAATCAGAAAACGCAGTCTCTCGCTAATATCCTCACGGTCTGTCACTAAAAAACCTGCCAGGGTATCATTGTGGCCGCCCAAATATTTGGAGCCACTGTGTACCACAATATCAGCGCCTAATTCCAGCGGATTCTGGAAATAGGGGGAAAGAAATGTATTGTCCACAATCAGCAAAATATTATGTTTCTTTGTGATTTTGGCAAGCTCTGCAATATCCGTTACATTCATCATGGGGTTGGTCGGCGTCTCAATGTAAACCGCCTTCGTTTTTTCGTTTATGTACGTTTCCACATTCTCCCTATAACAGTCAATACTCGAAAAAGAAATTCCGTTTTTTGCCGAAATATTCTGAAACAGGCGGATGCTTCCCCCGTACAGATCGGAATCTACAATCAGATGGTCACCCGGTCCAAATAATTCCATCATCAAGGTAATAGCAGCCATTCCAGTCGATAAAGCCAAAGCATCGATTCCGCTTTCTAAGGACGCCACGGTCTTCTCCAGATGTTCCCTCGTCGGATTCTGCAATCGGGTATAATCATAACCGGTGCTTTTCCCTACGCCCGGATGGGCATAGGTAGCTGTCTGATAAATCGGATAGCTGATTGCCCCGTAATTATCACTGCTCCCTTCCTCTTCCTCCAGATGCAGACATCTTGTTTCTATCTCTCTTGCCATTTCACACATCTCCTATCTCAAAATTCATTTTTGCACACATTCGTCCTGCCTTTTTTTCGCCAGTTTCACGCCATTCTTTACAAACCCGCCCTGAAACTGTTTGCGGATTATCCATGCGTAACGATTATCCGCATTCTCGAATTTCTGGTATTGAAAATCGAGAATTTCCTGCACATCAATCTGTATCCTGGCAAAAAAATTCTTCATCTCATCAATGATATTTATGGCTGCCTGCGCCGCCGAGCAAATCCTGCCGTCCGGCAATGCGATTTTAACCGTTTTCAAATCATAATGCGCAGCATTCTTAAAATTCTGTACGGCGTGTACCTGATGCCGGACAGACAGTTCTTCCTCCGGTCTGCAAATCAGCCATACCATCAATAACTGTGCAAACAGAACATCTTTTACTTCCAGCCCTTCTGCACGTAACGGATTCAGGTCAAACATCCTCAGCTCAATATGGTTCACTCCATTCTTCCGTAGGTTCTCCAATTTGTTTTCCCCCGTCGGTTTCAGGCGTATCGGATAGTATAGTTCCGATGGTGCCTTTAACAGTCCCTGCAGCACATATTGTTCCATGCTGTCTGCATAGGCTTCGATGGACTGATAATCAAGCACCGGGGCAAAGCCATTATTTCTCCCTCAAATATGGTTCCGTTATGTGCCAGCGTCCATGTCCGTCCCATCTCATCCTTCTTGATAAAAGGATGGCAGTTTTCATGCTCCATATTTCCCTTCGTTGCCAGCCGGATATGGGCAATCATCCGGTCTGACATAATCTTTCTGCTTCTATATTCCCGCAGTCTGGCGCTTTTTGTGGACGATACCGCCTGCTTTTCCATCTGTACTGTACCATTTTCAAAAAATGCCATTCCCCATCCATGCGGATGTCTGTCTCCATGCGAAAAAAACACATCCAGCAAATGATTCAGTTGTATTTTTCCGGGAGTATTCACTCCAAACAATTCACACATAAAGACTACCTCGTTTCCATATTTTATAAACGATACCGGTGGGACTCGAACCCACAACTTCAGCTTTGCGAGCCTATGCCATTCCAGCGGCCACGGCATCATATAAATCATATTTACCTACTTTGTTCATAGGTTTATAATAATCCACTTTTTATATTTTGTCTAATTAAAAAAAACTGCAAGATGTTATAGTTTCTTCCTACTAACATCTTGCAATTCCAAAACAATTTCCCTTGCCCTTTTTATCAATTGGATAAATTATATATTTTTTCTTCATCATATTTCTATACAGTTCTTCCAGCTTTTCTTTCAGTTTGATGGAGTCCTTATCTCCGGATGCCCAGCTCACAATGGCACTTCCTGTCGCATCTGTAATCTGCAGTTCACAACCCGGCAGTTCCTCACTGTTTGTAATTGAGGTTTTGCTGATGACTGTGCTTGTCTGGGTATTTACCGCTTCCACATCTGCTGCAATCACCTTTGTTTCCTGATCCTTGTACTCAAGATGCACCGGATACTCTGTTTCGTTCAGATAATAACTTCCGGGTACCGACAGCTCCTTCAGGTAATAATCCCCTGAGTTCAGTCCGAGAGTTTCTGTCTCTCCATCTGGCTCCAGTGTTCCTGCTGCATCCGGTGTATCGGTTTCTTCTGTGTCAGTTTCCTCTATGTCCTTATCCGCCTCCACTTCCAGTGTCCTGAATGGATTCCACATCTGTGCCAGTGTCTGCATTTTGGACAGAGAGCTTACTGTAGGCATTATGGATACTGTCCGCTCCGGTGTTGCCGTGGCAGGTGTCTGTGCATCTGATGGCTCCGTACTCTCTCCGGATTCTGTCTCTGGTACCACATAACCCTCACTCATCAAAGGGAAGTCGATGTCGGACACGGCTCTGCCGTCAGCGTCTCTCGTGACCGTTCCCAGTCTGGTGCCGGCATCCACGATTTTTTCTCCATCCACATCATAGATGTCATGTTTCGTATAAATACCAAACTCAGCTCCTGCAACTGCCTGCTTTGACGCTGCATCAGATTTGAACAGAGATACCTGTGTCTTTGCACGAGCGTTTTCTATACGGAGTACACCATTTTCATCCGTGGCATCCGTTGCATTGAGGACATATTCATCATCCTTATTAGCCCATGTAAACTCTACATCCCAACTTTTGTCCGGAAGCACATAACCGTAGAGTGTCTGTTTTTCCTTTACATGATATTTCCCCAGAGGAAGGTGGACTGTTACCATGCCGTCTTCATCCACAGTGTACCCTGGTTATCCTGCGTTACGATGTCTTCAGCTGCGGTAATTTCAAAGACAGCGCCCTTTAAGAAACGGCTCTCATAGACAAATTTTCCGTCCTGAAATTCATTGCCGTCAAACTTATCATGGAATTTCACATACAGGACAACTGCCGTACCAAGAAGTATGGCTGTAGCCATTCCCTTCAGACCATTTAATGTGAAGGCGTGCCGGATACAGACCAGTAAATTCCAGTCTAGCGGTTTCATCATCTCCTGTCCGGATATGCCGTCCCCGCCAAGCCATGCCTGATATCCTGCAATCAACTGCCCCAAAATCCCGCCAAGATATAACAGTCCTCCGATTCCCAGTATGACAGAAAGAATGATTCTGGCTTTTTTGCGTTTATCCATGTATGAACTCCTCTCTGTGGCATCTGTTATTGCTTTTTTCATCACATTGCCACTTTTTGCTTCCAACAAAAAAGGCATATGGGATTTTGACAGATTCCATACACCTTTATGTCATTTGTTCTATTCTGTTTACAGCACCGTATGCTCCTGCAGCTGTGCATCCACATTCCTGCCCGCATACATAATCCGGATTACCGTCACAAGTGCTGCCGCCTCGTCTGGAATATAAAAAACCAGGTAATTATCCACTGGCATGACTCTCATTCCCCTGCCATGCCACGGTTCTTTGTCATACCGCCGGAATTTTTCAGGAAATTCTCCAAGCCCTTCAATATGTGCTTCCAGCCGGACTAACTGCCCGGAAGCATTGTCCGGTGACAGCAGTTCAAAAGCAATATACTCATAGATTTCCCGCAAGTCAGTTTCTGCCTGGTCAGTGGTTTCCACCTCATACATCATATCCCGTAATCCCTGCGGATATCAGCAAATGCCTGTTTCGCAGGCTTTGTCTTTCCTTCCTTCATATCCGCATATCCTTTCTCCAGCTCCGCATCCAGTTCCGTCTCAGAAAGCTCTGCTATATTGATCGGTCTAGCAGGGGGGATTTTTACCTCAAAGGGAATCCCACGGTTTAAGATAATCTGTTTATAAAACATATTAATTGCATTTGAGGCCGAAATGCCAAGCGTCGCCAAAATACTTTCTGCCTCTTCCTTGACCTCCGGCTCTATTCTTGCGTATAAATTTGAAGTTTTTGCTGCCATAGTATCACACATCCTTTCTTGATCTGTATGATTTCCTGTTTCTGCTTTTATTATACCAATATGTGCGTACAATAGCAATACATTTTTAATTTATTTGAGCAAGCGCCATCCCTCCTTCCCATTGCACAGCTAGACCAGTCTAAAACTAATCCGCCTGCACCATCTCTGCCTCCAGCAGCTCCATTTCGATGGTTTTGTAACCCACCCTGTCGCCAAGATATTCCCTGAGAAACCCCAGCTGATGTGGGTAGCAGACCACCTCGTACCTTCCATCACCTCCTGTTACCGCCTCCTTAAACCGGATAAGCCTTGCCAGATCACTGTCCAGATGTGAAAATACATACACATAACTCATATTAACAATCACACGACTACAATTTGAGACAATAAAAATAAGACTACCAATTTTAGTTTACATTGATAGTCTTATTATAATCTCTTTTAACTTTTTGCTATGTCACAACTTTTTTGTCTAATTAATTGGCACAAACTTGGTCCAAACTTTTATCTAAAACATCTCTAAATCCCGTAAATAAGGGGAAATTATGATTATACGAGGATACTGCCGTGGCAGATAAAGAGTACTTTAATCATATCCTTAAAACCTTTGAAAACACTGTATTTTCGGCACATTTAAGCGTTTTCCTATCCTTTCCACTTTCTTGATTTTCCTCATATCTTATCATAAATTATCATATATTTGTGTGAATTTGAAGTAAAAAATGATGTAAATTCAAAATTTGTACCTCACGGCAAATGCCCGTAAAATAAACGAATACAGTTACATGGCAGATTTCCGTTTTGGTTTTACTTCAAAAATCTCCCGCATTTCTTTTTTGGCATCCTCGTTTTACATGTGTATATGTGTTCAGTGTAACGCTTATATCGCTATATCCCATAATGAAGTCACAACAGATAATTATTTTCTTTATTCGCAATCTGCAAGCCAACCAGCTTATATTTTGCATAACCTCCAACAACCAAAGGCTCCCTTTTGCAAATCTCCTCTGCCTCTTCACGGCTTTCGGTCTTCAAGATATACATGCCTGCCATCCCCGGATAGCCTTTGAACACACCGCATATTTCCAGCTTTCCCTCGTCGTCCAGCCTTCTAATATTCTCAACATGTTCCTCAACCACTTTCTTTGTTATCTTATTATAGGTCTTGGTCTTTTCAATCATCATCATATACATCAGCATATCCATATCATATCCTCTTTCACTGCCTTCAATGGTAAGGCACACAAATCCTTAGTTATTATTCCAGCATCATCTGAATAGTATATTCCATTTTTGGAATGTTATCAACCGGAAAGGACTAATATTCTATAGTTTTCGAAATAATAAAAGACCCCAAAATGCACTAAACTGCATTTCGAGCCTTTTTCCACGTTATCTCCTCGGATTAAATCTTCTTTACAAATTCATACACTTTTTCAGACCAATCCCATATATCTCTGCAGTCATTTTCGACAAAATAAACCTTTTCTTTATAATCTACAGGAATATGTTCAGCGATAACATTTTCATAAATCGTTGGAACGATTATCGCATAAACCCAATCCTTTAATATAACTTCATTTTCTATTTTAAGAGGCAGAACTCCGTCAAAAACTGCGTCCGGGTGATGAATGATATCATTATATTGAAAGAAAAATCGCACCCCTGGTGTAAAGTCTGTACTTAGATCCTCTTCATTTGGAAATCTTCCCAATTTACGTTCCATCACTAAACGGTCGCCTGCCTGACAGTTTCCCCAGGCAAACATAATATAATTAAAATAATCCTCAGGGTCGTTAGCTGCATTTCTTTCTTCCAATTTAAGTTCTTTTGCGGATTTTCCCCTTGCCCGGACAGCCGAAAGCAGACTGCCGCAATCAAATATTTGTATTGCGTTTTCTATCGGGGAAGTATGACACACAAAATCCGTCATACAGCCTTTATACTTTGGACAGGCAATACATTCTGTTATTTTGGCTGGTACAAGTATACGTTTTTTGTTGTGAGCTTCTCTATGTTCCCTGATCTGACTTAAAATGGTCTCTTCCGCTTCAATCTCACAAGTTCTTCCATGTTCAGCTTCATAATCTGCAAAATCTATAATGGTCTGAATCTCCCACTCGGTAATGTCCGGGTAATTTGATAATTTTTTATAAAATACACCATCCCAGCATTCTGTACAATCAAAATCCCCAATTTTTATCAGCAATTTTATCATTCCTCCAATCAAGTAAACCGTCGTTTCACGATGCCAACCCCTTTATAGAGCCGTGTACGGCTCTGTGTAAAACATATATAAGCTTGATTTCATAATTATTTCTTAATCTGCTTATCTTTCAATCCTGCTTTTTTAAATATCTTCTTATACTTCTTCCATTTCTTTGACGGCACTTTCACCTTCAGACCGGACTTACTGCCCTTAAATGCCTGTTTTCCAACAGAACTAAGCTTTATTGATTTGACTGTTACTTTGCCAAGCCTTCTGCACCCGCTGAATGCCCCTTTTCCAATGGTTGTCAATTTAGATTTAGATGTCTTGCCGATGGTAAATGCCGTAATCTTTTTGCAGCCGGAGAATGCACCTGCTCCAATGGTTCTTACACTGTCGGGCAGGATAACCGCCTTCTTTAAGGCAGCGCAGCCCTTAAATGCTCTTGTGCCGATCGAGACCGTATTTTTACCAAAGGTAACTGTCGTCAGCTTTGTACATCCCGAAAAAGCATCGGCTCCAATTTTCTTTACATTTGTTCCCATGATCAGACTTGTCATCTTCTTATTGTTCTGCATCGCCTTTGACCGAATCGATGTCACTTTATACTTTACACCGTCTGTACCTGTAACCGTATTGATCATAACCTTAGCTGCCGTGGATGTTGTCGTTGTCAGTTCCACCTCTTCGCCAGCTTTCGTAACTTTATAAGTACTGTTGCCTGTCGTAAAAGTTTTGCCCTGTGCCAATGGTTTTTGTTCCGGCATCTGACCTCCGGCATTTCCCGGACTACCACCGGCCCCTGCACTTATGTCTCCTGGACTGCCGCCATTTCCCTGATTATCGCCGGTTCCTGGTTTATCACTATTCCCTGGATTGTCGCCGCTCCCCGGGTTATCGCCATTTCCCGGTTTATTGCCGTCGTTGTTATCGTTGTCATTGTCGTCCCCATCATCCGGGCCGGGACTGACAGGGGGAACGTAGTTATAATGCATTTCCACTTCTGACAGCGCCGCTGCCGTATCGCCTAATTTACTTACACTATTCCACTGCTCCTCGGTGCCGGTAAAGTAAATATTGGTTAGAGAACAGGCTGAGAATGCAGCAAACCCTATTGAGGTAACACTTTCTGGAATGATAACTGCAGTCAGGGCAGAGCAGGAAGCAAATGCCGATGCTTCAATACTTTCTGTGCCTTGCGGAATCTCCAGCCCCGCAAGCATCAGGCAATTCTGAAACATACCCTCGCCAATGCGGTCTATGCTCTTCGGCAGTGTTACACGCATCAGATAATAACACTGGGTAAAAATATTGTCTCCCATCTTTACCTGCCTGCTGCCAGGAGCAAAGGTCGCAATGGTCAGTTCCGTACATTGAAAAAAGGCGGCAGAGCCCACCTCACCAATGCTGGCAGGTAAAGCTATCGAGGTGAGACTTGTGCAGGCGCGAAAAGCATTCTGGCCGATCGTCTCCACTCCTTGGGAAATAGTCACTGAACTAAGATTTTGACATTGCTGGAACGCGCTGTCACCGATTGTCTTCACACTGGGGGAAATGGTCACAGATAGGATGGAAGAACCACGGAAGGCACTGTTACCGATCGTTGTCACACTGGACGAAATCTCTGCACTAAGGACCCCGCAGTTCCAAAAAGCACAGGATCCAATATTCGTTACACCATTTCCGATAACGATCTTTCGGATTTGGCTGCTGTTTTCGTTCCAGGGCTGTTCTCCGGTACTGCTGAAATCCGGCATAGCTCCCTCACCGGAGACGGTCAGCGTGCCCGCCTTTGTCAGATTCCAGGTAAGCCCTCCCTCCAGAGTTCCTTTTGCAATGGATACGTTAGCTTCCGGATCATCCGGTGAGACATATCCTTCGGGATAGCGGGTGATATAATGGCTGGTGCTGCCCATCACCTCTTCCTTAGATATTGCCCGTCCCCAATGAACCTTCCCTATATGGTCCCCAGTACTTATGTTTCCTTCGGCAACCAATACGCCTGCATCACTCACCTCCAGGACGATCACAGTATGAGCATCGTTGTTTACCCGCAGGATATCGCCTACCTTTATATCATCGAATGTAAACGAACCCGCCGCGTACATCCTGGCCGGCAGACTGCCAAAAGCCTCATCACTCAATATGAAAGCGAAGGCTACGCAGCCCACAGCACTGATTCTATATCCGCCAAGAGTTCCTCCCTTCCAATGGTAATATCCCTTCGAATCCGAATAAGGCTCATCGTTGGTCCAGATCGTTCCCTCCTTATACTCCTCCCGATCCTGCAGCGCAGTCATGGCCTCATAGACTTCCGTCGGTGTAGGAACCGTACTATCACGAGTGACCGGGCCGGATACGGACACTTCCTTCTGCTGTGCTTGTGCCACTGAATGGGAAGAAATGCATAAGAACATTGCTAAAATAACTGACAAGATTCGTCTCTTCAATTTTGTAACCTCCTATAGAAAGAATTACCTTTCCAAATTTAGGGATATTATAGCATATTAGATAATTTTTCTCAAGGTGCCCTTCCACTGAAACCTTTCCGGAAACAAAGTTCATAGTCCATAACTACCTTATATCTCCCCCTGCCGTCATTCTCTTGACACCACGTCAGTCTCCCGCTATAGTATAACTATAGTTACATTTGTCTGCCCGCATGGCAGTGCACAATGATTCTACATATCCGGAGGCTGCTATATATGATCGAGATTCGATATATGAAAACTTCTGACAGACAATTTTGGTATAAGCTTGACAAACATCTGCCAACAGCAGAATATAATAATAAAGTGCAGACAAAGAGGGGTTATATTTTGTTATCAGATGATGAACCGGCAGGTTTATTGAGATACAACCTCTTTTGGGACAATACCCCGTTCTGCACCATGCTTTATATAGATGAACAATATCGGAGCAGGGGATATGGAAAACAGCTTTTAGAATATTGGGAAAATGACATGAAGCTGCAGGGTTATGGCATGGTATTAATCTCCACCCAGGTAAATGAAACCGCCCAGCATTTCTACCGCAGGGCCGGCTATCGTGACTGCGGCGGCCTTATATTGGATATTTCTGCCTGCACACAGCCCATGGAAATGTTTTTGGTGAAAGAGATTTGATAAATATATTTCATATCAATTAATCTGGGGATGGAACCCAATTTTCTGTTTTACAATACATCCTTTTTTCGTATTCCCAACGCCCCGGCTGCCACAGAGAACCCCCACACACAGATTCCCACCACAACAGTCTGCCCGAATGATACACCATCCGGGGTACACAACTGCGTTCGGAGAAGCATCAGACTATTTCCCATAAGAAACGGAGAAAGACAATATACAGAAGAAATGAGAACCGCCATATACACCAGAAACCCCAGCACTGGAACAAACAATATCTGAAGCGTCATTTGAAACTGACTGAGTGCAGTCATCGTGATGATTCCCGATCCCATAATATATAAGAGCAAGGCTGCCCGGTCCGGATGCAGACTCCACCAGGATGCTGCCTCAAGTTCCGGGCCGATCTCCATCCCTGCATTCCCTCCCACAGCCGCTACCGTCCAGACAGAGAGAAAAAGGAGTATGTAAATCAGAACAATATTACAGAAATTCCAGATACACTTACCGATCCACCATATACTCTTCCTTCCATAATACAGTAGATATACCCTCCCTCTCTCCTTCCACGCACGGGTAGCGTACTGTCCTGACGCAAGGCCAAGCAGGCCAAAAATCGTCAGATACCCATATGACAGTTCAAATCTGTTTTGCTGAAGGCCGAGAATATATTTTTCCGCACCTCGCAGCATAAAGGCCAGCAGATCCAGTGTCCCCGGCCGTTCCATAATAGGTTTTAACTGTATCCGGCTGTCCAGGGCAAATAGAACTGCTGCCAGAACAGCCAGCGCATATACATACCACCGTTTCAGTATACCCTGCACCACATCGGCTCGGAAAGCCGCCAGTATCCTTCTCATTCCGCCTGTCTCTCCTTCATTAAAAAATCTCTCCGCTGCACTAGAAATCCAGTTCCCACACAGCACATTACAACTGCCGCCGGCAGCACCACCTGGTATTTCCATGTAAAGGTTTCGGATACTATATAATAATTTACCCCTCTGTATAGATCATATGGAAAATGGTAAAGGGTTCCCAGCACGCAGAAAATCAAAATTGCTGTCATTCCCCACAGATATGTTCCAGACAGCCAGTATCCCAGTAGTACAATCATCCCGGAAGCCCAGACGGCAAAAAAAATCCCGGTGAAAAACATTAGGCACACTTTCCCGTAAGAAACCACGGGAAGAGTCCTGCCGGTGAGAAAGAAGAATATACTCGATGTCCCGCTCCATGTATAGGCAGCGGATGCGGTTATCTTCCCCAGAATGCCGCAGCAGAGAGTACCTGCTGCAGATATCACTGCCGCCGCTGCCACATTTTTTACACATGCATCCAGCCAGATATATGACACCTTTTTCATACGCACTACCCTCATCGCCTGAAATTCCTCACGCAGCAAGAACACTCCTGTAAGCGCCCCCAGAGGCACCAGTGTGATTCCCGAAGTATAGGAGACGATGGCAAATGGATCCAGAATACAGAGATCAAACCGGCTTCTGTCTGCCTGCATCAGATACACAATCGTCTCGATCAGAATAAGCAGCACTGACATCCCTGACAGCATTCCCGCCTGCGCCCCCACCTCATCCCATATTCTGTCAATAATCTTCCTTATATTGCCCATTTTTCATCACCTGTTCCCTGTGAGGATACCTCTCCCTTTTGTACCGCCCTGCCCCCTGATATATGTATCACTTCATCCGATAACTCTTCCAATTCTTCTTTATCATGGCATGCCACAATAAGAATGGCTCCTCTGCTCTTAGCCTGCCGGATCATTTCTTTCACAAGAACCACTCCATCCGCATCAATGGCATTGATAGGCTCATCCAAAATGATAAGCTCCGGCTGTTCCATAAAGGCGGCGGCTATGCCCAGCTTCTGTTTCATACCAAGTGAGTATTTCCTATATTTGCGTTTATCCTCCGGATCCAGCCCCACACTGGTAAGTGTCTCCCCAATCTCCTTGTCTGTGATATGCCCCTGTATGGCGGCCAGCAGCTGAAGATTTCTCTTCCCTGTATAATAGGGCAGAAATGACGGGTTCTCGATAAGGACGCCTACGCTTTGGGGAAATGATATATCCTTTCCAATCCTCTTTCCATCTATTTTCACCCATCCCTTTGTGGGCCGGATCAATCCGCAGACTGCCCGCATAAGCATGGTCTTTCCCGATCCATTTCTTCCCTGAAGTCCATAGCACACCCCGGAATGCAGAGAAAGATTTACATCATCCAGAATGGTTATTCCCTTAATTATCTTTGTATAATGTTCTACCACTATTTCCATGATACCGCACCATTTTCCTCTCTTCATACATGCTGTATTTTTTCAGAATCCTGTCCCTGATAATATAGAAAATTTTTATCGGGGTAATAGGAAAATACTATTTTCTTGTCCCATTGTAAAGCCTGATCCATAGTGATATAATCACCGATAATGGAAAATATCAGACTTATACTCTGACTCTCTCCCGGCTCTAATATTCCATCATATTCCGGATTCATTTCCTTAAATGCGAAATAATCCATCCCATTTGACGTACTCCCTGTCTCGATGACCCAGGATACAAGGCTCGTCCCTGTAGATTCCCAACGGCTTTCCATAATATTTTCAATAGTTAAAGGAACGATAAAATAACACTCGTCATGCGAAATTAATTCCTCATCCACACTTCGACCCATTGTCTTCATCCGTGGGTATTGCCGAATCAAACTCTGATAATCATAAATCTCCATCTCGCCCGGGATAACTTTGATTCCCTGATAACTTATAGTTTCACCTGGTTGTATACGAATATTTTCAGGTTTAGGATAGCGGCGGTTGACATCCATTACTAAATATGCCCACAAACCTATCACTGCTAATAGAATAACCACTCCGATATATTTCTTATAAGACATCTCTTGTGCCTCCCTCCAGTGCCAGGCATCCGCCTCCAATCAGCAGAAACACACTAGCTTCCACAGCTGGATGAATCAATGAGACCGAAGCAGATCCAGCGGGATTCATAATGTTATAGGGATTCCAGCAAATATAACCAGAAAAGCTGCTCAATGCCTGCAGCAGAAAGAACAATAAAAAAGGAGCAAATAGAACAGCAAAAGGATTTTTTGCAAAACAGGCTGCTGCCAGTGCCACACAGGCCAGCGTTCCCGCCATAACAAAATCCATCAGAAAGTAAAGCAGCAGATAGAGAAACGGGCTTGAATAAAAAATTTCCGACATAAAAGAAAACTCCGCCACCGCAAATAAATTAGTACCTGTCTGAGGCACCAGAGCTGGTATCACAGCTGCTGTCAGCATCAGGTTCAAAATCAGCGGTGCGATGCAAATCACTCCTGCCGACAAAAAAACCGCCAGATATTTTCCAGTGAGATACGCCCTCTTTTCTACCCTTACACAGATATTTTTCCGGTAACCGGTATGTACATCCTGAAAATAAGATACGCCAAAGGGCAGAACACATAAAAGCGGTATGGAGTAATAGTATATATTGCCATAAAAACCAACATAATCCATGGGCAGGATGCTGTTAAAAATGGTTACCGGATAGGCCATTTCCTCACCACTATATATATGGGATGTATTCGGCAGCACCTGCTGGAAAAAGTGAGCGGCGGCGATCACGCACCCCGCCGCCAGCGCCAGCCAGAAAGCCGGATTGTAAAATGCCCTGTATAGTTCCAATTGAATCGCTTTTTTCATATAAGACTCCCCCTTTATACACTATCGGGACTCCATACGCCGGAGAATTCCAAATAACCGCCATTTCCCGGCTGACAATATATGTTGGCATAGCGCTTTCCTGCTTCATGAATATAATTTGTCATATATTGTACTTTCCCATTATACATACTATATGTCGGAGATATTTTTCCGTTATAGCCTATATTACTGAATGAACCAGTTGCAGAATTTCCTCCATATGCTGTCGCCCTAAATGAAACTCCGCTGGTGCTGCCTGACTGCAGCGGTCTAACACCTGTGCATTTCATATATACCGATGTATCATCCAGTTTTTCCCGTCCCTCTTTTGCTGCAAGTCCGGTTCCTGAAACTGCAAGACTGTACTTCCAGTCCGTATCTTTAATATTTCCTGCTGCCATGGCACCCGGAGAGAGACTTACCGCCCCGATGGCCAGTGCACCGCAGACAGCCGCAATCCTTTTTGTTATTTTTTTACTTTTTTTATTCATATATTTAATCCTTTCCGCATATTACCGTAATATACTTTTGTTATTTATTAGGGACAGCCTCCCTGGCTGTCCCGTTTCTATCTATAGATATTAATATAATCATACTCCCTTTTCCCGAATCCCACCAGTAACAATTATACCGAACATTTGCTCCTATTGTTCCTATTTCGGTGTTCTTCCTCCTCATTCTTACGATCGATCCATGCAGCGGCGGAGTCCATCGCGGCCCGGCATGCCTTTGTCTGATCCAGGGCATTCAGCATAACAAAATCGTGGATCATTCCCTGAAATCTCAGTGCGGTGACATCCACCCCCGCCTTCCGCAGCTTCCGGGCATATGCCTCCCCCTCATCCCGCAGGACGTCTGCCTCTCCATTGATGATCATGGCAGCCGGCAGCCCTCTCAACTGGCTGATATCCGCCCGAAGGGGAGAGACCGTGATCTCCGTTCTGTCGCAGGAAGAGCCTGTATACTGATCCCAGAACCACATCATGCCCTCCCGGTATAGATAATACCCCCTGGCAAACTGGTGGTAGGATGCGGTCCCGAAACAGGCATTGGTAACGGGATAAAACAGGAGCTGCTTTTGAATATAAGGTTCTTTTCTTTGTTTGGCCATGATGGTCATGGCAATGGCCATATTCCCGCCCACACTGTCCCCCGCTACCGTGAGAGTACACGGATTTATGGAAATGTTCATTTTGGCCAGGAGGGCCGGAAGCCGGCACAGCACATGGTAACACTGCTCGATGGCCACGGGATAACGGACTTCCGGTGAACGACTGTACACCGGGAACACCAGGACAGAATGTGTCCGGGCCGCCAGTTCCCTCACCAGCTTTTCATGGGTGTGGAAGCTGCCGAATACCCATCCCGCGCCATGGATATAAAAGATTACATTAGACGGTGAAGAAATATGCCCGGGACAGACGATATAGACTGGAATCTCCCCCCACTCTCCTGTGTTTACGGTAATCTCCCTGACATCAGCCGGATACATATGCACCGGCGTGCTCTGCGCCTCCTCCAGGACTTTTCGTCCTTTACAGGGCGGCAGCTGAAAAATAAGAGGCGGTTTGGCATTGGCATCACAGACCTCCACCGCCTCTGGTTCAAGAGATATTCGATTCTGCATAACAAGATTTCCTGTATCGCTTTCTTATCTCCATTCTATTCCCGCGGCCGAAGGCCGGAACAAAATGTATCAGCCATTTATTATTCGATGCACCAGCTGCCATGCGATACTTCCCTCCCGGAGAAGCTGCAGAGCCTGATCCAGTCTGACCCATTCCGCCGAATCTACCTCCCCGGACAGGACAAAATCCTTTTTCTCCACCATTGCCCTGTATCCCAGCATCAGCATCTCCTTCTTATCATAGGGATAGCTGCTGACATATTTTAATTCTGTCACTGTCAGCCCCAGCTCTTCTGCGATTTCACGAGCTGCGGTTTCTTCTGCCGATTCACCAATCTTCATGATACCGGCTACACAGACATACTTTGAAGTGGAAACGTAATTCTGCCTCAGCAGCGCGATTTCGTTCTGCTCATTTATCACAGCGGCAATAATGCTGGTGGTAAACATATCCCATAAGGGAATATCACATGTCTCACAGAAAGGGATCAATCCCTCGTCTCCAATCTCCCTCTCTGCCAATTTATTTCCACAGTGTGGACAATATGTAAATCTCATAAAACCTCCTTCAAGAATCCCACTACATCCATCGGCGTCCCAAACTGCTGGAAATCTGCTTTGGGTGCCGCAGGCTGTCCGCTTCCCCTCCTCAGATACCAGACCGCCTGCACCGCCTTTATCCCAAGGTCCCTGGCCGCCTCCAGCTCGCCGCTTCCGCCGTCTCCCACATAGAGGCACTCCTCCGGTTTCACCGACAGGTGCTCCATACACCGTTTATAAATCTCCGGATCTGGTTTTCTGACACCCTGCTCCCAGGAGAGATACACCGCATCAAAATACGGAAGAAGAACGGATTCCCGGATGGCGGTGGCCTCTTCTGAATAACAGTTGCTGATAAGGCCGGTGAGGAGTTTTTGTTCCTTTAGGGCAGTCAGCATGGAAAGTATCCCCGGATGAAGATGACGAAAACATTCCCGCTTGGCCTCCATCCGCTTTTCGGTAATCCTGGCCAGGAGTTTTTCGGAATAACATCGATTCTTCCTCATGATCTTTTCCAATATTTCCTCCAGAGATATTTTCCCGATGGTGCGGTCCTTCTCCGAGGCATCCCAGAGAGGCCGGAACCGGGATTCGGGAATCCCGGCCTCTGCCGCCATCTGCCGGCCGAAATATAAGGGACTGTCGTAATGTGTGATCAGTGTCTCATACATATCAAATATGACTGCCTTTATCATATGCCAGATTCCCCTCTTTCTATCTTTTCCGGATAAATCTCTTTCCCTCGTATATCCTGACAGGATTTCCCCGGACGATCTTTGTATGCTCCTGCCATGCCTCTTTTGTCTGCTTCGACCTGGCATGGACTGCCCGATCCTGCAGGATGGCATTGAGTCTGGACATCGCCTCCTTCTTGTTGGCGTGCTGGCTCCTCCGGGACGTCGAGACCGCGGTGGTGCCGCTGGGAACATGGATCAGCCGGACGCCCGTCTCCACCTTATTCACATTCTGTCCGCCCTTTCCACCAGAATGAAAGGTTTCTGCCCTTATCTCCCCCGGGATATCAATGTTTTCTACCTCGGGAATCACGCTGACGTCCAAATACCAGTTCTTCCTCGGATGATGAGGACGGTATGGACTCTGGCAGATCCACTGTACACTTCCCTCCAGAAAGGACAGATCCTCCTCGGTACAAAAGAGCAGGGAACGGTAACTTCCCTTTTCCTTTCCCTTGTGCCTGGACAGGATTTCGATATCCGGGAATTCCATTTTCAGTGCATCCATTAGCAGTGCCACGCCCAGCTCGCACTCTGCTGGTCCCTGGCCTGAGCTTAATTGTAAGATCAACCGCGTTCCCCCTTTCGCCGGATCACTATCCCTTTCTGTTTACTCCGCCTTAAAATTATATATCGGACGGATCACCTTCTCGATCCGAACCGTCTCCTGTATCACATCCTGTATCTCCTCCAGACTCCGGTAGGCGAAGGGCGCCTCATCCAGTGTCGCCTTACTGATGGAGGGAGAGTAGATTCCCTTCATCACAGACTTAAATTCTGCCAGTGTATGATTTGCCGCAATGTCCTCTCTCTTTGCGATCCGTCCAGCGCCATGGGGTGCCGAATAGTTCCATTCCGAATTGCCAAGCCCTGTGCCCAGTATGATCCCGTCGCGCATATTCACCGGGATCACCACAGGCTGACCCTCTCTGGCCGAAATCGCACCCTTCCGAAGAATCGGCGGCTCCTGGGAGAAATCAATATAATTATGGATACAGGAGCGCACCTCCTGAACCTTCCACTTCATTCCACGGATGATCTCATCCACCATAATGCGGCGGCTCAATTCCGCATATTCCTGTACTGCCTGCAGATCGTGGAAATAGTCCTCCCTTAAATCCCCCTCAATATACGTCATGGGATATGGGATATCCACACCTGCCTTCTTCAGCCGGGCGGCTCCCTCATCCACATAATGATCCGTCACCTCTTTCCCAAGATGCCGGCTGCCAGAGTGGATGACAAGATATATATTACCCTCTCCGTCCTTATCCAGTTCGATAAAATGATTGCCGCCCCCCAGGGACCCCAGGCTCAGTTCCGCTTTTTTTCGATTAATATGGGCGGCACAGCGCAGCCTTCCAAAATCAAATTCCGGGGCAAACCGGTGAGGAGTCCTGCGGACTCCAAAGCCAGAAGGAACATTTTCCCGGATCACCTTATCCAGTTTCTGGAACTCCAGCTTCTTCGCCTTTATCTTGGCCAGCGTTATGCCACAGCCAATATCGATCCCCACAATATGGGGAATTACCCTTTCCCCTGTGGTCATGGTCAGTCCGATGGTGCACACCTTGCCGGGATGAACATCCGGCATAACCCGGATCACAGTCCCCTCTGATGCCGGATCATCGCACAGATTCTTTAACTGGGCCGCGGCATAGGGATCCAGTCCGTGTTCCGAATTGCGGCAGAGGAAAACCCCTGCGCTGGCATAAATTCCTTCAATTATTTCCATTCCCCTGCATTCCTCTTGTCTACTAAAATAGTCCTTTAAAGAAATCCATGATACCCTTAAACAATTCTTTAAAGAAATCGCCAATCTTTGCCAGAACGCCCTTTGCCTCGCTGAGATCGATGTCCATATCCTTTAATTTGTCATAAATCCCCTGTGCCTGGGATTTCAGATTATCAATATCCAGATCCAGAGAGCCGATCTTCTGCATCAGTTTTGTCAGCTCTGCCTTCTGGTCCTCAGTCAGTGAGACCTTCAGCTCCTCCGACGCCTCTTCTACTGCTTCCGTTATCTCCTCCGACGATGACAGATCTCCTTCCAATACCTTATTCTTCACGAGAGCCACCAGCTGAGCCGCTTCTTCTCTTCCGACGCTCTCTCCCAGCTGACCCGTGAGGACCAACTCATTGGTAGCGGCGTCTGCGCTCTCGCTGTCAATCTCCTCCCCGGTCATGGTTCCGTATGCTTTCATAGCGCCCACCAGCGCCGCCGTGCCAGATATCTCGAAAGGACCTGCCACCGTCACAACGGCGTCGCTGATTCCTGCTGTCACCAGAGCGTTTGTATACATTTCTTCCGTACAAAAGGAGATATTGTGAGTCTCCACAGTAATTCCTGCCCCGGCATCCGCTTCTTCGATCTTGACAGAGGAGAGTGCCCTTGTCCCGATCACACTCTTGTCCAGATAAGTATCCAGATATTTGTGTTCCTCGGCATTGGTCACCTCTACCGTTTCATAATCCGCCAGCTCCTTTGCCGTGACACCAAGAAGCTTCATCACCTCATTTTTCTGACTGCCCGTCAGATCGGCTCCAAATGCCAGATACGGTCTGACCTCCACAGAGTCTGCCCGGGACGATGTCCCCGTTAATAGAACAGCAGTCAGTACAAGCAGTCCCGCTGCTGCCGATAGAAAAGTCCGTTTCAATCCCATACTGCTCCCTCCTTATCATATGACGGCGCTAACCAGCATTAGCACCGCCGCCTAGTATTCTTCTTATAAGTTTCTGATCCTATCCAATGCCTTCTTTGTGTTCTCCGCGGAACCAAAAGCGGTGAGACGGAAATATCCCTCTCCGCTGGGGCCAAAGCCAGAGCCCGGCGTTCCCACTACATAGGCGCGTTCCAGCAGTCGATCAAAGAAATCCCAGGATTTCATGCCATCCGGTGTCTTCAGCCAGATATAAGGAGCGTTGACGCCGCCAAAAACTGTGTATCCCATATCCGTCAAGGCATTCCGAATCTCCTTTGCATTATTCATATAATAGGCGATCTGCTCCCTGGTCTGGGCTTTCCCAGCCTCACTGTAGACAGCCTCCCCCGCCCTCTGGATAATATACGGCGCACCGTTAAATTTCGTGCCATGGCGTCTTGCCCACAGGCTGTTCAGGGAGACGCCGTCACAGACCAGTTCTTTAGGAACTACAGTAAAGCCAAGGCGTGTTCCGGTAAAGCCGGCATTTTTGGAAAAACTCCTCATCTCAATGGCACATGTCTTCGCACCGTCGCACTCATAGATGCTGTGAGGGACATCACTCTCTGAAATATAGGCTTCATAGGCAGCATCATAGATGATCACCCCGCGGTTCTCATTGGCATAATCCACCCATTTCTGCAGTTCTTCCTTTTTCAGCGTCGTACCTGTCGGGTTATTGGGACAGCAGATATAAATGATATCTGGTGTTGTCTCTGGAATCTGCGGCACAAAATTATTTTCTGCCGTACACGGCATATAGACCACCTTCGACCAGCACTCCCTGTCTTTCTGATATTCCCCTGTCTTGCCGGACATGGCATTGCTGTCCACATAGACCGGATAGACCGGATCCGTCACAGCAATGATGTTGTCCTGCGAAAAGATATCTACTATATTGCCCGAATCACTTTTTGCTCCGTCGCTGATAAATACCTCATCCAGCACGATATCCGCCCCGCGGGCCCTGTAATCGTTTTCCACAATGGCACTGCGGAGAAATTCATATCCCAGATCTGGTGCGTACCCATGAAATGTCTCCGCCTCTGCCATCTCATCCACCGCTGTGTGCAGCGCCTGGATCACCGCTGGTGCCAGGGGCTGTGTCACATCGCCGATGCCGAGGCTGATCACATCCTTGTCCGGGTTGGCTTCCCTAAAAGCTGCCACCTTTTTTGCGATGGTGGAAAAAAGATAACTGCCGGGTAATTTTAAATAGTTGTCATTGATCTTATACATAATGGAATAACCTCCTTAACCAGCTTATTTAGAATGTTCTTTACTCTCAACGAACATCATTTTACATGAAAATAGGATTTATTGCAAGTGGTGCAGCGCGATCTGTACTGTTTGCAACAAATGCCTTCTTATGTTACACTGTAGCTACAAAACAGGATGGAGGGTCAGACCATGGAACGGATCATCTTTCACATTGATGTCAACAATGCCTATTTGAGCTGGGAAGCACTGTACCGGATTCAGGAGCTGGGAGAGTCCCTGGATCTTCGCACAATCCCGTCCGCCATCGGCGGAGACAGAGAGAGCCGTCACGGGATCATACTTGCCAAGTCCATGCCGGCACGCTCCTACGGGGTTCAGACAGCCGAAACCATCGGAGAGGCGCTGAAAAAATGTCCGAATCTGGTTATCGTTCCGCCCCGGCGCTGGGTCTATAAAGAAAATTCCCGGAAGCTCATGGAGCTGCTTCGGGAATATTCGCCTGCCGTGGAGCAATTCAGTATAGACGAAGCTTTTGTCGATATGACCGGTGTCTCCCGGGAGATGACATCCGACCCGGTCCTGGCTGCAGAAGTGCTCCGCCAGGCCGTCCGGGACCGGCTGGGCTTTACTGTCAATATCGGCGTCTCCTGTAATAAGATGCTGGCAAAGATGGCCTCTGATTTCCAAAAACCGGATCGGGTTCACAGTCTCTTTCCTGATGAGATCCGGGAAAAGATGTGGCCGCTTCCCATCCGCCGCCTGCTTTTCGTAGGCCGCTCCACCGAACAGAAATTGTACAATCTCGGCATCCGTACCATTGGGGATCTGGCACATTCCGATAAAGCTATCATCTGCTCCCATCTGGGAAAACATGGTGCCATGGTATATAACTACGCAAATGGAATCGATGAATCTCCTGTGGCGGCACAGGCACCGGACAGCAAGGGCTATGGCAATTCCACTACCATTTCCCATGATGTCACAGATTCCCATGAAGCAAAAGATGTCCTCCGCCGCCTGTGTGATTCTGTGGGAAAACGTCTCCAAAAGGATCACGTCCGTGCCAGGGTCGTAGCAGTGTCCATAAAAAATTCTGACTTTATGCGGTACAGTCACCAGTGCACCCTTGCCACCGCCACAGATTCCCCTGCGGAACTTTATCAACAGGCATGCCGGCTTTTTGATGAATGCTGGGACGGCTCCCCGGTCCGTCTGCTGGGGGTATCGACAAGTAAGATCACAAAGGATTCCCTGCAGCAGCTCAATCTATTTGATCATGAAAAATTAGAAAAAAAGCAGAGACTGGAATCCGCCATCGACTCCATACGAAGCCGGTACGGAAAGAATGCCGTGATGAGAGCCAGTGAAAAGCAGGATGAAAAAAATTTTGGGTAATCCCACCATACATGTAGCAAAAGCTGCCGCATAGCGGCAGCTTTTATTAATCTTAATTATCTTATTTACATATCTATAACACCAGTAGATCCATTTTTGAGACCTTCATTGATTACATAATACGCTTTTCCTTCTTCTGGCTTCACATACAGCTTAACTTTTTTTATGGCGGATGTTTTCTTGCCCTCTGCCACCCAGGCTGCTTCGACTTTCTCTATAATACTTTTCTCAGAAAATTCCTGGCCGGCATACTGAATAAATACTTCTGTCTTCCCTTCGTCGTTTTCCTTCTTTGTCGTCTTGCGGGTTGTGGTCGTCTTTCTCGCCGTCTTTTTGTTTGTGCTTCCTGGCTTGCGTCCTCTTCTTGCAGCTGGCTTAACCTCTTCCGTTTTGTTTGCAGCAGGAACTTCTTCTGTTGTTACTGTTTCCTTTACTTCTTCTTTTTTCGTCTCTTCTTTCTTCGTCGCTGCCTTAACTTCGGCTTCCGGCTTCTTTGTCTCTTCTACGGGTAATTTCGTCTGAGCAGGTGCCTTTGGTGTAGTTGTTGTCTTAGCTGTTTTAGTAGCTGCCATAATTAACCTCCACGCATAGTAAATAAATTATTGTTTGTTATACGAAGATTATACACCGTTAATAAAATTTTTACAATCATAAAATTCACAAAAATGAGAGTATTTTACAAAAATATAAAGGCATATTTACCAAAACCTCTTTACTTTTCATACATAATCCCTTATTATAATAGAATAAATAATAACGTATCGGGTATAATAACCATACGGATAGAAAGGATGGAACGACAATGAAAAAATTTCTTAAATTTCTCTTGGGACTTACCGCGGTTGCCGCGGCAGTGGGAGGAATTTTATATTTTCTGAAAAACGTCCTGATGAAGGATTATCTGGACGATTATGACGATGACGATTTTGACAATGATCTGTACGACGAAGATGACGACAGAGATTATGTTACACTCTCCCCGGAAGAGAAAGAGGATGAGCCGGAGGAAGAAATGAAGGAAGAGGATGCACTGATTCCTGACGAGGAATAACCCAGCGGCACGCCGGCAGGCTTCATCCTCACGGTTCCTTTGTACTGGGAAAAATAAAAACTGTCACGCCAGACATGTGCCGGGCGTGACAGTTTTTTTATCGCGACAATCTCTTCGTCATACTGTAGAGATGTTGGTCGATATCCTTCGTCATGGCCAGCGCCTCATCAATATCATAATCGCAAAATTCTCCATCGGTATAGGCGACAACACGGTTCGTTTTGCCCTCCAGCAGAAGATCGACAGCTAACGCCCCCATGGCGGACGCGTAGACACGGTCACGGCAGGTTGGATTTCCGCCTCTCTGTATATGTCCGATAACAGTTGCCCGGGTCTCGATACCAGTCGCTGCCTCTATCCGTTCCGCCATCTCGTAGGAATTACCTACCCCCTCTGCATTCACAACAATGTGGTGCTTCTTTCCAATGCGGCGTTTGGACTGGATCTTCTCAATGATGGCCTGTTCATCGCTCTCTTTGTGGCGCTCTGGTATCAGCACATATTCGGAACCATTGGAGATTCCACACCACAATGCGATATGCCCGGCAGTGCGCCCCATCACCTCGATGATGCTGCAGCGTTCATGAGAAGCCGAGGTATCGCGCACCTTGTCAATGGCTTCCATGGCAGTATTACACGCCGTATCAAAACCGATCGTATATTCCGTACAAGCAATGTCGAGATCGATCGTTCCCGGAATGGCAATGGTATTGATGCCATTCTCTGACAACTTCTGGGCGCCGCGGAAGGAACCGTCGCCGCCAATAACGACAACGCCGTCAATGCCATGATTACGGCAGATATCTGCCGCCTGCTTCTGCCCCTCCGGCGTCATCATCCTCTTACAGCGGGAGGTGAACAGGATCGTACCACCCCGCTGCACAATATCCGTTACGCTCATAGTCCCCATATCAAAAATATCTTCTTCCATCAGACCAGCATATCCCCTTCGGATGCCCTTTACACTCAGCCCGCTGGCAATGCCCGCGCGCACAACTGCGCGGATCGCAGCATTCATGCCTGGAGCATCCCCGCCGCTGGTCAGTACACCGATTGTCTTAATCTCTTTTGCCATCTTTATATCCTCCAAATGCTACTAAATAAACATGTACATCCTCAATTGTACTATTTTTACAAATTTTTTTCAATACTCTTTTGAACCACTTTCACATTCTCCTGGCCGAACCTGTCATAGAGTTTCTGCAGCAGTTCCCGGCAGACCTTGGTGGAATGACTGCCGGGCAGTTTCTTTGTGGCGCGGTCGCCGGAGATATAAATGTTGACCTCATCTTTCCCGTCGTATCCGGCAAGGGTCTCAAAGATCCACGGCTCCTCTTCCCGGTATCTCTCCTTCGTCTCAAACTGCAGCCACAGTGACTGATCCAATTCATCAAAGGGAATGATCCGTGAGCAGATCAGCTTTGCCGGCTTGTCCTCCTCCACCGTGGCCCTGCCCTGTACAAAAACCTTCCGGTCCTCCTCCAAAAGAAGACGGTTTTTTTCGTAATCCTTCGGAAATACGATGACCTCTGCCGTGCCATACATATCCTCGATGGTGATAAATGCCATAAGGCTGTTGGTTCTGGTGGTCTTCACTGTCCTGGCAACGATCATCCCGCCGATCACAGCCCTCTCCTGGTCTTTTACCTTCGGCATCTCCTCTCCGTCAGCCGGGATAAAATCCGCCGTTGTCCGGGTTACGCTGCGGCGCATCAGCTCTTCGTATTCCTCCAGAGGATGACCGCTGATATAGACTCCCAGCACTTCCTTTTCGAAAGCCAGAATCATCTCTTTATCGAATTCTCCCACATCCGGCATCACTACATCCAATTCCTCCTGCTCCTCCGGCGCGGCAAAATCAAAGAGGGACATCTGACCGGACAGTGTATTTTTCCGCTCCTGGTTTACGCCGTCCATCACGCTGATATAGATGCTCATTTTCTGTCTGCGGGTCCCCGGCAGGCTGTCCAGGGCCCCGGACTTAATAAAACTCTCCATGGTTCTCTTATTCACTGCCTTTCCCCCGGACAGCCGCATACAGAAATCCTTCAGGGAGCGGTATCGTCCACCGGACTCCCGCTCCGCCACGATTTCTTCGATAACCGGACGGCCCACGCCTTTAATGGCGGCAAGTCCATACCGGATATTTCCCTGATACGGGGTAAAGCGGTAATTCCCCTCATTGATATCCGGCGGCAGGATCCGGATCCCCAGCTGACGGCAGTTCATAATGTACTCGGTGATCTTACTGGTGTGCTCCATAAAGGAAGTCATCAGGGCTGCCATAAATTCCACCGGCTTATGGCATTTCAGCCAGGCAGTCTGGTAGGCGACTACCGCATAGGCGGCGGCATGGGATTTATTAAATGCATATTTGGCGAAATCCGTCATCTCATCATAAATCTTTCTCGCCACCTCCTCTGGAATTCCCCGGCGGATGCAGCCCTCCACCCCCTCCTCCTCATTTCCGTAGATAAAGTTATTTTTCTCCTTCTCCATCACCGATGCCTTTTTCTTGGACATGGCTCGGCGCACCAGATCGCTCCTGCCATAGCTGTACCCCGCAAGATCCCGCACGATCTGCATAACCTGTTCCTGATAGACGATGCAGCCGTAGGTGGGCGACAGGATCGGTTCCAGCTCAGGGCAGTCATAGGTGATGTGCCCCTGATCATTTTTTCCCTTTATATATTTAGGAATAAAATCCATGGGGCCGGGACGGTACAGGGAAATGCCGGCGATAATGTCCTCCATGTTCTGAGGCTTCAGCTCTTTCATAAAGTTCTTCATACCCGCACTCTCCAGCTGAAACACGCCCTCTGTATGGCCGGCGCTGATCATCTCATACACCTCCGGATCCCCATAGTCGATATCGTGTACATCAAAGGCTCCGTCTATCGCATTTTTTATCACCGTCAGCGTACGAAGTCCAAGAAAATCCATCTTAAGAAGTCCCAGTTCCTCCAGCGTCACCATAGTATACTGCGTCGTAATACTGCCATCTGCCGCCCGGGAGAGCGGCACAAATTCGTCCACCTCCCGGGGACTAATGACAACTCCTGCCGCATGAACGGAAGTGTGGCGGGGAAGCCCCTCCAGGCGGAGCGACATATCGATGAGCTTCTTCGTCTGATCGTCCGAATCATACATCCTTCTCAGTTCCGGATTCATCTTCAGCGCCTTTGATATCGTGATCCCAAGCTCCATGGGGATCATCTTTGCCACCATATCCACACTGGCATAAGGCATGTCCAGCACCCGGCCCACATCCCGGATCACCATCCGGGCCGCCATGGTACCAAAGGTGACGATCTGTACCACCCTCTTCTCCCCATATTTCTCCGTAACGTAATCAATAACCTCCTGTCTTCTCTCATAACAGAAGTCGATGTCAATATCCGGCATGGTCACCCGCTCCGGATTGAGAAACCGCTCGAAGAGAAGGTTATAGTGGATAGGGTCGATGATATCCGTTATATTCAGGGAATAGGCAACCAGGCTCCCGGCGGCAGAACCGCGGCCCGGTCCCACCGGGATATCATGATCCTTCGCATATTTAATAAAATCCCATACGATCAGAAAATAGTCCACAAAACCCATGGAGGAGATGGTGTCCAGTTCATAATCCAGGCGTTCCTTCAGCTCCGCCGTCACAGTCTCATATCGTTTCCCGAGTCCCGCCATGCACAATTCCCGCAGATAGGATTCCGGTGTATAACCCTGCGGCACATCAAAGTGCGGCAGCTTATATTTCCCAAATTCAATCTCCACATGACACCGCTCTGCGATCTTGTGGGTGTTTTCTACGGCTTCCATGGCATAGGGAAAAAGCTCCGCCATCTCTTCCGCCGATTTTAGATAGAACTGCCCTCCCTCATACCGCATCCTGTTTTCATCCGACACCTTCTTGCCGGTCTGGATGCAGAGAAGGATATCATGAGCCTCCACATCCGATTCATAGATGTAATGAACGTCGTTCGTTGCGGCCAGGTCAATGTGAAGCTCCTGATTCAGACGCATCAGCCCCTGATTCACCGTTTTCTGATCCGGTATCCCATGATCCTGGAGTTCCAGAAAGAAATTTCCCTCTCCAAATATATCCTGAAGCTCCAGAGCGGCCGCCTTCGCCTCATCGTACAGGCCGCGCCGCAGAAACGTCGGGACAATGCCGGCCAGGCAGGCGCTCAGCGCAATGATCCCCTCGTGATAGGTCCGCAGCACCTCGTAATCCACCCTTGGTTTATAGTAATACCCTTCGGTAAATCCCCTGGATACGATCTTCATCAGATTGGCATAGCCCGTATTGTTCTCCGCCAGCAGCACCAGATGATGGTACCGGCTCTCGTTCTCCCCGCCGCTCTCCCGGTCAAACCGCGAGCCGGGCGCCACATACACCTCACAGCCAATCACAGGATTGATCCCCGCCGCCTTCGCCGCCCGGTAAAAATCGATCACCCCGTACATCACACCGTGATCCGTAATGGCAAGGCTGTCCATCCCCAGTTCTTTCGCCCTGCCGACCAGTTCCCCGATCTTACTGGAGCCGTCCAGCAGGCTGTATTCCGTATGTACATGTAAGTGCGTAAAATTCATGCTCCACCTTCCTCCTCGGCCTTTCCCTGCTCTACGGCGGATTCAAAGCGGCACCGTTGAGCCAGGAAGAAAAAATAACAGCCCTTCAGGGAAAACCCTGACGCCTGTTATTTTCTACTTATGAACGACATCCGTCCTCATATTCATTGTCACTGAACTAAATACTGAACCAATGTATCCATCGCAGCTGTCTCATCCTCTCCGTCGGCAGAAAGCTCCAGCTGTTTGCCGGGTGCCAGCCCAAGAGTCATCATTCCCATAATGCTTTTGGCATTCACCGTCCGGTTCTCCTGGCAGATACTGATACTGCTCTGATACTGGCTGGCAAGCTGCACCAGTACAGCGATGGTTCTTGCCTCTTCCCTGTCTGCTGCGACTTCGATATTCTTTTTGATCATTTTGATTTTCCTCCATCCTCTGCCAGTGCACTTCACACCGGCACCTAGAATCCCTGATTTTTCTTTCGCAATTCTTCAGCGATTTCGCTTAACTTCCGCAATCGGTGGTTCACCCCTGACTTACCGATGGGCGGTTCAAGCATTTCCCCCAGTTCCTTCAGTGTTACTTCCGGATTTTCCAGCCTCAGTCTGGCAATCTGGGACAGATTCTCTGAAAGATTCCCAAAGCCGATCCTGTCGTGTATATACTGTATGTCCTCCATCTGGCGTGCCGCCGCCGATACTGTCTTTTTGATATTTGCCGTCTCGCAGTTTACCTGTCTGTTGATGGAATTGCGCATCTCTTTCAAAATGCGGACATTTTCAAAATTCATCAGGGCCGAATGGGCGCCGATGACATTCAGGAAGTCTGCAATGGCCGCCCCTTCCTTCATATACACAACATAACCACTTTTTCTCTCTATGATCTTTGCTTCGAGTTCAAAAACACCTATAATCTCCTGTATCCGGATCGCACAGTCACGGTCCCCTGCAGCAAGTTCCAGATGATAGCCTCTGTTGGGATCTGTGATGGAGCCACAGGCAAGGAATATTCCCCGCAGGAACGCCCGCTTACAGCACGTGCGGCTGACCAGCGGCTCTGCCACCAGTGGATCTTCGTCAGATACCTGAATCGCCTTTATAAATGCCATGGCATCCTCATCATCCAATATATATAGTAAAAACTGATGATGCCCCCGGATGGAAAGGTCTGGCACAGTATGAAAGGCTTTCTTAAATAACATATAGCATTTTTTCCAAACTGTCAAGTTCTCTGTTAAAAACTTTAAAATATAATTTCCGTCTTCCTCCAGCACAACCTGACCGAAATACGAAAAAAATGCTGCCAGCTCTGCAATCTGGCAGTGTCTTGTCCTGCCTGTATGATCCAGCAGCTCCTGCTTTACTTCTCCTGCGAACGACATATATTTCGTAACCGGTCCTTCTCTATATCTCTATGTTCTTTCTTGCATCCATATTCCGTATTTTCGAATTCATTGTACATGGCATTGGTAAGAGTGACGCTCCGATGTTTCCCTCCGGTACAGCCTATGGCGATCACAAGCTGCGTCTTTCCCTCCACGATATAATTCGGGATAAGGAAATCCAGCATATCCTTTAATTTCTCCTGAAATTTCACCGCTTTCTCGGATCCCATCACATAATCATAAACCTCTCCGTCATTGCCGGTCAGCGGCTTTAAGGCGTCGATGTAAAAAGGATTTGGCAGGAACCGCACATCAAACACAAGGTCTGCATCTGACGGAATCCCGTATTTAAATCCAAAAGAGACAAAGGTGAGATAAAAATTGCAGAAATTCTCATCCGCCACAAAAATCCGGTCGATCTCCTGCTTGAGATCACGGATCAGCAGCTTCGTCGTATCAATAATATAATCGGCCTGTCTCTTTAACTCCATCAGCAGCTGTCTCTCGCTCTCGATGGCACTGTCCATCCTGCCCCCCCGGGCAAGGGGATGCATGCGTCTTGTCTCCTTATAACGCTTGACAATAACCTGTGTCGAAGCCTCCAGAAAGAGGATTTCCAGCGTGTACCCCCCATCCTTCAGCTTCTGCAGCGCACTGGCCGCCTCCCGCAGGGAATTGTGCCCTCCCCGGATATCAAGTCCCAGCGCCACCCTCTCGATCTGTTCACTGGAATCCTCTGTCAGCTGTACAAAGGTAGGCAGCAGGGACACCGGCAGATTGTCCACACAAAAGTACCCGTCATCTTCCAATATTCTCATCACAGAGCTGCGCCCCGCACCGCTCATTCCTGTCACTATGACAAATCTCATATCAATCCCCATTCCGAGAACGTATTTTGTTCGAGGAACCGCAAGAAAAAAACTGTAACACCGTTTTTCTTTTGCGGAATAAGGGCTTATTTGTAACGTTCTCGGCACAAACAGCCGTGCGAAAAAGAATGTATCGTCATTCTTTTTCACACTATCCTCTATCCTTTATTTCCCATTGTTACGATCCTGACCTCCGGCTCCAGCCTCACCTGAAATTTCTCCTGAACCCGCTCCTGGACATCCTGAATCAGCTGTCTCACCTCCGCCGCCGTAGCATTTCCCCGGTTTATCACAAAACCGCTGTGCTTTTCCGATACCTGGGCGTCACCTACCCGGTATCCCCGGAGCCCCGCGTCCTGGATCAGTTTCCCGGCAAAATGCCCCTCTGGTCTCTTAAAGGTACTTCCCGCACTGGGAAATTCCAGAGGCTGCTTATCCCGGCGCCGCTGGTTGAGTTCCTTTATCTCTGCCATGATCTCTTCCTTCTTACCTCTGGTGAAGACAAAGTTTCCCTCCAGCACAATGTAATTCTTCTTCTGGATCACACTGGTGCGGTATCCCAGTTCCAGCTGCTCCCTGGCAAGAACCAGTATCTCACCGGAGTCCGTTATTACTGTGGCGTCCAGGATGCAATCCCGGATCTCCCCTCCGTAGGCTCCGGCATTCATGGTGATGCCGCCGCCCAGTGTACCCGGAATCCCGCCGGCAAATGCAAAGCCTGTCAGCTCTGCCTCCGCCAGCTGCACAGCAAGGGAACTCATGGCGATGCCGGCCTGCGCCGTGACACGGACCCTTCCGTCCGGCATCCCTTCCATGGACACCTGCTCCATACCTCTTCCAATCTCAATAATGACGCCCTCATACCCCTCATCATCAAACAGCATATTGCTGCCGCGTCCCAGCACATAAAACGGAAGCTTCTTCTCTTCTGCAAAGACTAAGGCGTCCCGCACCTCATCCCTGTTCTCCGGGATCAGATAATAAGCCGCCGGTCCTCCGATCCGGAATGTAGTGTGCGCAGAAAGCGGTTCCTGTTCTCTGATTATCATGTCTGATCCAATACCTCCATCTAGTTATCTCCTAAAATAATACCATACGCACGGCGCCGTATATACCGGCATCGTTCCCCAGCTCTGCCAGATGGAACTGGGTCCCCTGCAGGGCATACATGGAATTTTCCTTATAATATTTCTGGGCGGTATCCAGAATGATCTGACCGGCTGCCGACACTCCGCCGCCGATCACAAAGGCTTCTGGATCCATTACATGGGCCACATTGCTCAGGGCAGTACCCAGATACATGCCAAACCGTTCCACGATCTCCATACAATAGCTGTCCCCTGCTCTGGCACCGTCAAATACATCCTTCGCCGTAATACTATCACGGCTGGCAAGGCAGGAATCCTTCCTCAGCCCCTTCTTTGCCATCCGGACAATGCCTGTGGCGGATACATACTGCTCCAGACATCCTTTATTGCCGCAGCCGCAGCGCTCCGTCTCGTCCCACTCCACCTTGATATGACCAATCTCGCCGCCGGCGCCCCTGCTGCCCGTCAGTACCTTTCCCTTATAAATAATGCCGCCGCCGCAGCCCGTTCCCAGTGTAACCATTACAATGCTGTCATATCCCCGGCCGCCGCCTTTCCACATCTCGCCAAGGGCCGCCACATTGGCATCATTGCTCACCCGGACATTTCCCACACCGGTAAGATCCGCCACTGCATTTTTCACGTTAAAGACGCCCCAGCCAAAGTTCGCGCACTTAAGCACCACGCCCTCATCCGTAATCGGACCTGGTATGCCGACGCCAATTCCTTTGATGTTGCCGCCATGTATGGCGCGCCTTTCCTCTATACTGTCCACGATCTCCGAAAGGATATGATCGCCGTTATCCTCTGTATTGGTTGGAATCTCCCACTTTTCCAGAAGCTCCCCTTTGTCCGAGAACAGCCCCATCTTTATCCGGGTGCCTCCCACGTCTACTCCTGCATAATATGCTGCCATTCCAAACTGCCTCCTTTTTTGTGAATAGTATCTGCTCCCAGCCAGAGCTTACGAATTTACCAGGTTACTCGTGACACGGTTATACAGTTCAAGAGCCGCATTATATCCCATCTTCTTTTGACGGAAATTCACCGCCGCCGATTCACAGATGATGGCCACGTTCCGTCCGGGCCGGATGGGAATGGAATGGCACACAACCTTATTGCCAAGATATTCGATATAATTCTCTTCCAGACCCATGCGGTCGTATTCCTGATCCTTGTTCCACTCCTCCAGCTTGATCACCAGGTCGATGGACTGGGTATTTTTTACACTCTCGATTCCGAAGAGCGCCTTGGCGTCAATGATTCCGATGCCGCGGAGTTCAATAAAATGTCTGGTAATATCCGGCGCGGAGCCAATCAGTGTCTCGTCGCTGACCTTCTTGATCTCCACTACATCATCCGACACCAGACGGTGTCCGCGGTGCATCAGCTCCAGCGCCACCTCGCTCTTGCCGATACCGCTCTCGCCGGTGATCAGCACACCCTCGCCATAGATATCCACAAGGACGCCGTGGATGCTGATGCGGGGCGCCAGCTCCACCTTCAGCCAGCGGGTGACCTCCGCTGAGAAGGATGAGGTAGCCACGCCGGTCCGGAAGATTGGAACCCCGTATTCCTGTGAGAGCTCTATAAATTTATCCGGCACCGGAAGATCGCGGCAGAATACGATGCAGGGAACCTTGTAAGACATGATCTTCCCCATCATCTCTGTGCTGACCACATCCCCCTGCTTCTCCATAAAGGTATGCTCTACCTGTCCGATCACCTGGATCCGGTGATGATCGAAATAATCAAAAAATCCCGCCAGCTGCAGTGCCGGGCGGTTAATATCCGACTGTGAGATCTCGATGTTTTCGATATCGATATCCGGGGTCAGGTTCTCAATATCCATCTTCTCGGCAAATTTCTGTAACGATACGGTATACATGGTGCTCCTCCCTTTCTTTCTCGTTCATTCAGTATCTATATTGATTTTATCATAACACATTCTCTTTATCAATCAGATATGGACGCTGACAGAAAAATAATTTTTCTTTTTCAGAGCTATGTTGCCGACCTGGATCGTACCGCCGTACCGTTTCACGATTTTTCTAATATAAGGAAGTCCCAGACCCCGCCCTTTCCCGCGGGAAGAGAAGTCCGGATCAAAAAAATGACTGTATTTGTCATAGGATATCCGGTCATGCTCGTTGCTGACTGTGATACAGCACTTATCCAGATCCCGGAATACAGAGAAAATGATTTCCTCTTTTCGCCCCCTCTCCATCACTTCTTCCATGGCGTTATCCAGCAGGTTGCCGATAATCTCGATCAGATAGATATCCGGCACCCCGACAAATTCTAAGCCGCACCGGATCTGCAGCTCCAGTGGGATGCCGTTTCCCTCTGCCTCACAGATTTTTCCATAAATATGTGCGATAACCATTGAATTTCCCAGGGCCAGTAACTGGTTCGGCATCAGATACCGACGCAGGATTTCCATTTCCTCCCTCTGCTTCTGTACCAGTTCATCATAGGTATGATAAATTTCCGACAAGAGGCAGACGGCGTTCATCTGATTGGAAAACTTGTGCTGGCGGAACCGGAGATCCTGGATCGTCTCATTGTATTTTTCTATAGATTCCCGGTGCAGCCGATGTTCTATCCCGGATGTGCTCATCTTGTGGACAAAGCCGCCAAAGGCGCCGGCAAAGCACACAATGTAGAACCCGTCGGTAAAGGTAATCTCTTTTCCGTATTTAAATAAAAGATTCTGTGTAATAAACACCACTTTACAACTTTTCCATAAAAAAATGTCATACAGGACTTTCTGATGTATAATAAGTTTGCAAACAAAAAAATACGAAAGAAAGTGATCCTGTACGACAG
>CAJSYQ010000030.1 GCA_910574015.1 Eubacteriaceae bacterium
ATTATTTTCGTTGTATAATAAGTCTGACGTACAAGATCACTCTCTTTCGTATAGTTTGATGTGCAAACTTATTATACATGAGAAAGTGTCTTGTGCGTTATTTTATTTTTCAAAAAGTTGTAAAGTGGTGTATATATTGAAAAGCGAATTATTTGAAAATATTGTTGATCTTATTAGAGAAATTTTGGGGGAATCTAATATTAATATAACAGAGGAGACCAGATTTTTTGAGGATCTGGAGTTTGATTCGATTTCCACAATACAGCTACTTGTCTTGGCTGAAGAAAACTTCGGATTCGATTCAGAGGATTCGGAAGAGAGCCTTTATGCATTTGAGACAGTCAGAGCATTTGTTGATTTTGTAGAGAAAATGCTGCGGGGGAAGTCAAATAAATAATCTGTATGATAATATGTTATTTAGAATAAAGGGTATTTAAAGAGAGATTAACTTTTGTTGTTTCGTCGGTATTTCCTTAATGCCAAACCCGATGCAAATACCAGAGCTACAGGAAGAATTCCGGTAATTGGGTCTAATATGACGGAATAGCTTTCTTTCATCTGAAACACATCAGCTGTGACAAATAACAGGGTTGGTACTGCATCTTCCATGGAATGAAGGATAACACATGGCCAGACCGAATTAGTTAATCTCCGTAATTCAACAAATACTGGCGACCAAAATATCATAATAATAATTCCAGTAACTACCATCATTGGTCTGCTCGTTTCGGTAAAATATTCATCGGGCAAGAAAAACAGATAATATGTAATATGCCAGGAACCCCAGATCAAACCATTCACCAAATATAAGAACCAATCGTTCATTCCTGTTTTCTCTAAAAAAGGAACCAGACACCCTCTCCATGCAAATTCTTCAAATATGTTTTTCAGACAGTTGGCTAAAAATGTGCCAAGTATCAATCCAAATAATCCACTTAACGCAACATCATTTATGACCAACCCGTTCATAATTTTTGCTGCAATTATACTAACAAGCATTATGAATGGAAATAAAGCAACTGAAAAAATATACCATTTCAAATTATTTTTTCGTCCAACCCTTAAACCAATTTGTTTTAAATCCCTATTCAATATTTGCAAAATAACACCTGTCAAACAAGGAAGTACTAACCATAATCCCATTCCCAGTGAATTACCTTCTGGTTGTTCCGTAAGAACCTGGTCAAGCAAATATCCGTAACCTCCTGCAGTAATTGTTACAAATATAAATATAGCGAGTGTAACTCTATCTCTCTTTTTCATTTTTTCCCTCATCCTCTCTTCAATATTGCTAAAAACCATTCTTTGTCTGGCAATTTCAGATCGTCTCTTGCAACCAGGGTTTCTGCAAAACCCTGAATACTACTATAAAATAATACGGAAAGTGTCAGTGGATCTCCTTCTCGAATAACACCTAATTCCTGCCCTTTTTCTATATATGGAACGCTCATTGCCTCAAGATCATGTGCTTTTATCATTTGGGCAGCCCGTTCTGAAACATCCTTGGCATTTATTGCTGCCATTCCCATAAAAACAAACATTCTTGATGCAAAATTATTCTGGGTGGCAACAGCCAGGAACCATTCAACTTGTTTTTCAAAAAACACCAGTGGCAATTCATTCTCCCCACAGGCAATTGTTAATTTCTCACACCCTATTTCCACCAATGCCTCGTACAAAGACAATTTGTTTGGGAAATAATGAAACATTAAACCCGAGCTAATTCCTGCTTCTTCTGCAATTTTTCTGGTAGATGTTCCATAAAATCCATATCGTATGAAATGATTCAACGAAATATCTAAGATTTGATATTTTCTCATTTCGTATTGTTCTTCTTTCTTAGTCATTTTGCGCCCCCATTTTATAACAACATTGCATCTGTTTTATTGAGCAATCGCTTAATATATATATTAAGCGATTGCTCAATAAATGTCAAGTGCTAAGTACAGGATATTTTCTATAAATTTTATAGAATTAAAAGATAAAGCATTTTTTGCAGTTAGGTTGTCGGATAATCAAAATGTTGGGATTGTTGATTTGAGATAGGAATTAAGGATATATGTCGTCTTACATAAAATAGACTGGGTATAATGTTCTTCGCATATGCATTGCAGACAGTCCGGGCATTTGCTCCTAGAGGTATTGGTATTTCATTGGCACTAGAGTGACAAGCTTTTTTTCTTTATAAAACTCAGGATTATTGTACATAAATTCTACATCCTCCGCAATCCGTTTTTTTCCCAAAGTAGTAAAAGCTGAGATTTTTTTCGAGTTTTTTGCTTTATGGATTGCCAGAGAGTCCTTTGGAGCAACAATTTTACCAGCTGGAATATAGTCAGGAATCTCTTCGTCATTATCATTGATACAATGAAGGCGGGTATTTTTTCCCAGAAAAATGAGGGTCTCAACCCCTTCCTCTTTCTGATCATCAGCATACAAGCTTGGCAGAATCGTAACACTTTGCATTGAGGCAGGGAACGTCAGGCTTTTTAGTGAGCTGCATCCCGTAAAGGCACATTGCGGAATGATAAGTTCTTTTTGGTTTGCCGAAAAGTTTATTTCTTCTAGATTTTTGCAATTCTGAAAAAAATAATCTATCTTTATTATGTTGCCCGGAAGATTGATCTTTCTAATTCCTGACCTGCACAAACAGCTTGTTTCCAGATGGCCTTTATATCCATCTGGAAATATGATCTCTTCGACTAAGGATTCCGTAAAGGAACAATATCCTAAGGAAGTGTTCGTGCCTTTTATCACAACCTTTTTTACCTGACTTCCCATAAAAGCGTATCTGTCCACAGTTGACAGGCTTTCGGGCAATATTACTTCATCCGCTTTCAGGTAAGCAAAACCGGAATCATAAATATTGTTAATACCTTCTGAAACGATAACTTTATTTAAAATCTTGTCCCTTCTTGTATTCCACATTAGATTTTGGTTTAGACCACCGAATTCATGTTTTTCATAATCCGGATCGGATTCATCTCTTGGAACACCAATTGAACTGATCCGGAAATTATGAAATCTGGTTGGGATAACCAATTCTTCATCCTCTGTCTTAATGCCCAGCAGACAAATTCCCTGATTCCCCAAACAATATCTGATCCAGCTGTAGTGGTTTCCATCGATTTCCACATCATTTTCTTCTATTATTGTTCCCTCGAGCAACTGATTTCGAATTGATTCTTCGTCAGGCTGCTGCACGGGAGCCACGGATGAATTTTTACAGGACGTAAAGAGGGTTACGAACATAAAGACAACTAAAAATAAAATTGTTAGTTTACTAATTGTCATAATAAGCACCTTTCCTTATTGGTGGAAGATTATTTTGTGGAGTAATTAACGGATTGATATGGGGCCGCCAGTGTACTACCAACTATAATACCAGTATTTAATACAAGTGTACTGGAATGAGTCAGAAAAATCAACCATTCTGTCAACTTTTGATTTTTTTTTGTATAATGGACAGCACCCTGTTTACGCCTGCCGGCATCCCTCTCATAGATGTCCAGCATAAACTAATAAATTTTCCCACAATCCCCCAATATACTAAATTGCCTGGTGGTGATATTTTTCATTCGCCATCTCTCCGTTCTGTGTACATTTTCGTAACAGCTCCGTTTTCTGTCCGAACTGCTATATCCGCAATACCATTGTATGAAATCTATTGCCGACTCACAAGTAGAGAAAATGATTATAATCAAATTTACTGCAAAAGACGCCCGTGTTGTATCACACAGGCGTCTTTCCATTATCCGTACACTATTTTTTAATGGTGCTATGTGCCAGGCCATATTGATCGGCCAAGGCATCTATGGAAAATCCTAATTGAAAAAGTCTTTGAATTTCTTTGTTTCTCTCTTGATAGAATACCCGTGAGCCATTGACGGCTCCCCATTCTTTTTTTGTGGAGGTCTTTGGGATATACAGAAGCTCTCCATAGACATACTTTTGAAGCTCTTCTATTTTTCTTTTTGTTTTTTTAAAACGATTCCACATAAAATTACCGCTGCAAAAAAGATAAAGATCAGATACCATAGATTTTCAAATGAAAACCCATTATCCAACATCAATCGGTATCCCCAGGAGGCCGGGAAAATTAGTCCTATCGTTTCCAAAAAATCGGGTAGGAGCTCAACGGTAAACATAATTCCCGAAAGCATAATTGAGGGCAGAAACACTAGTTGTGCTATCATCGTCAGTTTCGCTTGATTTTTTACCGTCAGTCCTAAAACACTTCCAATGCTTAACGACGTGGTAATGTATATAGCAAGTGCAGGAAAGAAAAACGGAAGTTGTATTGGCAAAGCTGCTTCAAATAGAATAGGGGCAAGCAGCACGATCACAACACAGGTGATCATCAAATGAACAAATGCTGAAAGGAACATTGTAACAAGCCCTAAATAGATAGGTACTCCGTTTGCTTTATAAACTTTTTTTATGTCACTTCCGTAAGTTTCAGTCAAGGACGGCGGTAATCCGATAAATGCCCCCATGGAAACACTCATTACGATCATAGATTGTATTAGTGTACTTCTCATTTCGGGCATAATGGAAGTAAAAATACCGCCCATAAGAAGAAAGAAAATAAGCGGAACGATATAGCATGTAACTAAGAGGGACTTACTTCGTATATCCAATTTCCACTGTAACGCTACACCATATAAAAAACCGTTCATTCTATTTCCCTCCCCTTGCCATTTCGATAAAATGTTGTTCAAGTGTACCACGGTCAACTTTAATATCCAATATATGAATTTCTTTTTGCTTCAGATCATTAAGCAGGGAAATCAAAGTATCTTCAACATTATCTGTTTCGAAAGTGCTGTTCCCCTGCTGCGTTTTGATTTGGATAATATACTTTTCCCCAATCTTATCTGTCAGTTCTGCCGCTGTGCCACAAAAGGCAATATTCCCATTATTCAAAATTGCAATGCGGTCACATAAGTTTTCCACTTCTGCCATATCGTGACTCGCCAAAACAATCGTTTTCCCTTGTGACTTGAGTTTACGAATTTCCTCATGAAGTGAAATCCTGCCCAGGGTATCAAGCCCCGCAGTCGGCTCATCAAGAAAAATAATATCTGGATCACCAATAAGTGCAAGGGCAAGATGTAACCGCCTTTTTTGTCCTGTGGATAGTTGGCTGTACTGTTTCTTCGTGGTTTCTTTAATGCCAAGAGCGTTAAGCATAGTGAAATCAGTCTTTGCCCTGTTCCATTTTGCAAATAATCTTAAAGCCTCCATTGGTTTGATATGGGCAGGCAAAGAGGAAGACTGCAACTGAATACCCTTTTTTCCGTTTACCGTAATTGTACCGCTATCATATTTTCTCAAACCCTCAATACATTCAAGGGCTGTCGTTTTGCCTGCACCATTTACACCGAGCAGAGCGAAAGCTTCTCCCTTTTCAATTTCTAAATCAAGTCCGCCAAGAACAATGTTGCTGTCATAGCTTTTCTTTAATCCACGAACTTGTATTGCACTATTCATCATTCCACCCCCTCAAAGGGATTTTCTCCAAGTCTTGAAAAGTAGATTTGCAAAGCCGGCTCTAAATAGTCGTTTACAATTTTCTGTCTTTCTTCCCAAGCATTTGCAGCAGTATCAATATTGCCGACCTCCACTAATTTCGGAAGCAAACTCATATCGCCGTTGGTAAATTCCGTAATCAATCCCCAATACTCTTTTACAACTCGTTGGCATTTCTCACTTTCAGGGGACACGCCTGCCTTTTGAAGTTCTATAATTTCATCACTTAAACGGTTAAATCTATCCATAAAATTCAAACCTCTTTCCTGATCAAACCGATTACGGATATGGTCAAGCGTATCATCATCAAAACGCTTAATGAGATAGTAGGAATCGTTTTTCATTTGCAGATTGACAATAATATCTGCATACTTCTTAAAATTGACTGTCTGCATTTGTAACACTTCTTCCTTTAACTGTTCGATGGCTGTCAAAGAAGCTGTCAGCTGTTCTATTTTCTCTCGTATGCTATCTGCCTGTTCGGTAAGGGCGGCCGCCACAGCAGTCGGTGTTTCTAAGGAAATTAAGCGATGCTTTATATCATCCAAAGAAAAACCCAGTGATTTCAAAGATATAATTTGATGTAGCATAACTAAATCTTTATCCGTATAAAGTCTTCGTCCCCCTTCACTCTCTGCGGAAGGAGATAACAAGCCTTCCCTGTCATAGTATTGCAATGTACGGACAGTAACTCCTAGTTTCTTTGCAGCCTCTCCAACCGTCATAAACCCAAGCGGTATTGCTCTGTGTTTTGCCATAATTGCCTGCCTCCTATGATGTATTATACATCATTACGTTACGTCACAAACAAGACCTTTTTCAAAAAAATTTGCGGCTGAGATTTCTCCCTGCCGCATCCATTTGTGTTCCAGAAGTTCCTGTACGTCTTGGAACAGTTACTTTGGGGTGCTTGCAAAAGATAAGAAGAAGATAAGAAGAACGGGAAAAACATTGACAAAATAAAGAAGTTGTGATAAAGTACCACCAATAACATAAGAAAAGCGAAGACGGAAAAAAGTAGTTTAGTTGGAAGCATCCAGAGAGAATAGTACTTGGTGGAAGCTATTTATGTGGAAATTAGACGAAAACCATTCCAGAGCTGTAATGCTGAAATGAGTAAGTGTTACCGTATGCCTGCGTTAAAGGATAGGATTTGATAGAATCTGAAGTGAAAGGTTAAGGTGGAACCGTGCTAATTGCACCCTTAAGACTATGTGATTATGGTCTTATGGGTGCTTTTCTTATGTTGTTGCCAAATAGTTAAAGCTGAAAAGAGAAAGGAGCAACAAATTATGAAGGTTCTACGAAAAAATGGTGAAATTGTAGAAGTAAACTTTGAAGAACAGGAGGGCAAAAAGGCATTTTGGCATACGAGTGCACATGTGCTTGCACAGGCTGTAAAACGTTTATATCCAGAAACAAAGTGTGCCATTGGTCCGGCAATCCAAAATGGATTTTATTATGATTTTCAGTTTGAATTTTCATTTTCAGAAGATCATTTAAAGACAATCGAAGCAGAAATGCGAAAAATCGTAAAGGAGTCTCTATCCTTGCAAGTCTATGAGAAGTCAAAAGAAGAAGCTCTTAGCTTTATGGAGAATGCAGATGAAAAGTATAAAATTGAACTGATTCAAGAACTGAATGATACAGAGCAAATTAGCTTCTATAAGCAGGGAGAATATGAGGAGTTTTGTGCAGGACCACATATTTCTAATGTGTGCCAGATTAAAGCTATCAAACTATTGTCAGTAGCTGGAGCCTATTGGAGAGGTAACGAAAAAAATCAAATGTTAACGAGAATCTATGGTATATCTTTTCCAAAAGCGACACAATTAGATGAATATCTGCATATGGTTGAAGAAGCAAAAGCAAGAGACCACAGAAAATTGGGAAAGGAACTTGGAATATTTACTATTTTTGATGAGGGACCAGGATTACCAGTATTCCTGCCAAAAGGAATGATATTGAAGAACCTGCTGATTGATTATTGGAGGAAAATCCATCGCAGAGAAGGATATGTTGAAATTTCTACGCCTATTATGTTGGAAAGAAGTCTTTGGGAGATATCTGGTCATTGGGATTATTATAGAGACACCATGTACTCTCTTAAGGTTGAAGATGATGATTATGCAATCAAACCAATGAGTTGTCCAGGTGGAATGCTAGTGTATAAACTGGAACCGAGGTCATATAAGGAGCTTCCAATACGAATGGGAGAATTAGGGCATGTGCATCGTAATGAAAAGTCCGGAACTTTACATGGTCTTATGAGAGTACGTTCATTTACACAGGATGACGCTCATATTCTTATGAGAAAAGCTCAGGCAATGGATGAGATACAAGGTGTTATGCGTCTTATTGATGAAGTTTACCAGAAGTTTGGTTTTTCATATGAAATTGAATTGTCAACGCGACCAGAGCATTCCATAGGAAGTGATGAAGATTGGCAGCTTGCTACGGAAGCTTTAGAAAAAGCAGTGCAGGGAATGGGTAAATCTTATGTAGTAAATGAAGGAGATGGTGCATTCTATGGACCGAAACTCGATTTTCATTTAAAAGATTCCATAGGCAGAACGTGGCAATGCGGAACAATACAGCTTGATTTCCAGCTTCCGCAAAGATTTGATATTGACTATATTGGGGCAGATGGAGAGAAACATCGTCCGATTATGTTGCATAGAGTTGTATTTGGATCGATAGAACGTTTTATTGGCATTTTAATAGAACATTATGCGGGGAAATTTCCTGTGTGGATTGCACCTGTACAGGTTAAGGTTCTTCCAATTTCAGATAAATATAATGATTATGCTAAGAAAGTTGAAGGATTTTTGGAAGGAAATGATATCCGGGTGGAAGTGGATGTTAGAAGTGAGAAACTTGGATATAAAATTCGTGAAGCACGCATGGATAAGGTGCCATATATGATTATCGTAGGTGAAAACGAGAAAAACAATATGTCTGTATCCGTAAGACAAAGAGACGCAGAGCTTGATAAACAGGACATGGGAGAAATGAGTCTTGAACAAGTGGTCAATTTGGTAAAGAGAGGTGAGATAGAATGAAAGCAGCCATTTGCGATTCCTAGTTTAGAGAATATGGAATTATTTTTTGATGGAGCCTATGAAAAATGCATCGGCAAGCGGTGTTCATGTGGCAAGATACCTGACAGAGCTGGAGGGATAAATTCGGATGAACTGGAAGGAAAGTCTGAAATGTCTTCCGTGTATTCCATGTTGGCAGAGAGTAAGGGGTTCAAATTTCAGAAGGACTATACAGAAGAACTGAAAAATATAGTTTCAAATTTCTTTTTATAGGTGCGTCCCAGTGGGATTTGGTGGGACGCATCGATTTCTATGGTCTGTTTTGTTCTGTCATACGAAGTGATTTTTTGCAGATTTACAATATAGCTTTTGTGAATCCGCAGAAAAACAGGGGGAAGCTTGGTTATCACAGCCTGTAAAGACATATGGCTGATGATGGTAGTGCCATATATGTGGATCAGTAAATTTTTGTGCTGTGCTTCAATATAATTGATCTGGGAAGGATGCAGATTATAAGATACGTTTTTCTTGTAGGGGAACGTAATCATCGGCTCTTTGGAGGGATGTGATGATGTGAAATGTGCCAGAGCTTCCAGCAGATCATTTTCAGAATAAGGTTTCGTCAGATAGGAATAGCAGTGTAGTTTCTGTACTGCCGGATATATTTCATCGGTAAGGATAGTCAGAAAAATAATAGGAGTATTTTTGTACTGGGGATGATCGCGGATCATAAGACCAAAATCAAGTCCGGAGAGGGCATTTTCCTCATGGGATAAAATAATATCCAGAAGAAAAAGGTCATAGTTATCTGTGTCAAGAAGCGATACTGCATCATGATAAGAGGCAGCACAGGATACATTCCACTCCGGATAACTGTTTTTTAAAATCAGTTCAATTGCGTTTCTCTGTATTTTTTCATCTTCCAAAATCAAAACTGAATACATAAAAATCCTCCTCTGATGTGGCAACAGAATAATGATCAAGGCTTATTTATCGATCTGCTAAAATCATTGTAACATATTTTGTTGTAAAAAAATACTCCTCAAAAATCGTCGTTCAGTCCATATATGTGCGGCTTGTGCAGAACCTATTGACAATGGATCGGTAAATTGTTATAAGAGAGTCAGGGGATAATGGGAAAATATTGGAATATTTCATTTAAAAAAGTGGAGGATTTGGTAATGATGAGAAAGAAATTGATTTGTAGCCTGTTTAGTCTGGGGATGATTGTGCAATATATTTTGAGTCCACAAGCAGTAGTTGTCATCCGTGCACAGGAAGAAGGATTGCAGGAATTTGTTCAAGAGGAGCTAACAACAGATGCAGCACAATATATGGAGGATGAATGGGAAGATATTCAACAGGTGCTTGTTTCGTGTGAGAAAGAATTTGGTATTGTAAAACAAGAAGTGGAAAATTTGGCATTGGCAAATCCTTTTGTTATCTATGATGTGGAGGGTGATACACAGGAGAAATGTATTTATTTTCCTTTGGTTAATCGTAACAGCAAAAAAATTGTAGCAGTTGTAGCCTTGGTTAAAACGACAATAGCCGGATGGCAGTATACCATAAGCAGATATTGCAGAAAAGTATTGTCTTATAAATAACAATATATTCTGTAGTGTATTCAGGATTGACTATATGGGAGGTATTTATAAATGAGGAAAAAGTATATTGCAGTCTTATGTGTGGCAATCCTATTTGCCGTAGTTCTTTTGGCGGTATGGTTTATGGGATGGAAGTCAGACCGCACGGATTCTGTTAAAAGGGATGTGACTGTCCATAAAGATGTGACGGACGAGACAGATGAGATAGATAAAATGCTTGATATGGAAGCATATTTTCAAATGATAGCAGATGTGGATGAAGGCGATTATCAGGAAACAGATGAATCTGTAGTGAAGATTCCGTATGAGAACCTTCAGTTGAACCGGTCAAACATGTATTTAAAAGAAGGCTTACAGTTCAGCCTCAGGTTTCAGCCGGATGAATATTCCAAATGGAATAAGGTAGAAGATCCATATGCTTTTTGGAATGTGTTAAGGAAGGCTGCAGTATGGAAAAGTTCAAATGAAGAGGTTGCAACTGTGAAAGATGGAGTCGTCAAAGCAATCTCCCAGGGGGAGGCACTGATTACCGTCAGGCTGAAAGAATTTACCCATACGTGTAAGATCAACGTGATGCCAAAGGAGGAAGATGAAGCAATTCCTCTCCGGTTTAATAATAATTTTTTTACGGAAGAGCTTTATAAGAAAGTAAAAGGGATAGAGGTATATGGTATAGATCCTCTTTTCCGCATTACCTCGAAATATGGGATCTCATATATTTATGCAATGCTGGCGGAGTATAATGAGATAAAAAAATATGCCGATGAGCCGAATGAGAAGGGTTATGGAATGGGGGGGATTATCTTAATTCTGGAAAATGGAGAAGAAATTCTTGTAGGAAGTGAAGAATGCATTAGGGGAGAACTATCTATAACAGGTGCGTTAGCATACCAGGGGAAAAAATATAAATGTTACTATGGGCCAGACGCAGACTATGGGAAGGCAAACTTGTGGAGCTTTGAAATATATTATTTTGGACCGCAGTTGAGAAGTCTGGAGAAAAGCTGATTGTTTTGGTACTAAATGAAAGTTGGCTAAAGAAATGGGGTTACCATGGAGAAAAAATTAATGTTTCTATTGCAGGAGGTTCTTGAGTTAGAGGAGGAGCCTGACAGGGCAGCGGATCCAATAGAGGATCTGGGGATGGATTCAATTGATATTGTTGACTATGTCCTGCGCATAGAAGAGAAATTTGGCTGCAATATAGATGAATTTGATACGCTGAGCCAGCATATGAGGACAGTGGGTGAGATGATCGGCTATCTGGCACAGTTCCTGGAAAATGGGGAGGGGACAAATGATGGATAGGAAAATGCAGATGGCGGTATATGCGTATAAGAATACGGCTCTATACCATGACCGGTGGAGTGGGAGGATAGCTATAGATCAGGTAGCGGAACAGGGAAACTGGGAGGAGATTCCATGTATTGAGAAGAAGGATTTGGTATTTGCAGGGACCAGGGCGATTTCTAAAGAGCATATGGGAAAGTATGCGACAGACCGTCTGCTTAGGACACATACCTCTGGGACATCAGGTATTTGTCTTAGTACTTATTGGGACAAGGGAGACTATCTCGCCTCACTCCTGCCTCTTTGGATGGAACGATGGAAGGTAGCGAAGGTGCATCCAAAGGACAGGGTATGTTTTTTTAATACAGTGCTTCCGCGGGATGTGGATTGTATTCAGGAAGAGAATTCTCTGATCTTTTCAAAGTCAGGCATGACAGAGCGAAGACTAGAGGAAATATACGGGATGATGCAGGAGTATTCTCCCAGATGGCTTCTTCTCCATCCGGGCATGGCGATGCTATTCTGTAATCTGGTGGAAAAGAAGAAAATGCCGCTGCTTTCCTCTCTGCGATATATTGAGGTAACAGGGGAGATGATTCTGGAATCGCAGATAGAGCGGCTGGAACAGATTTTTTCCTGTACAGTCAGGAGCCATTATGGAACGATGGAAGTAAGCTCCATCGGATATGAAGAGGAGGAGGGACTGTATCGGCTGTTTGAATCCTCAACTTATCTGGAGATATTGGATGATTCAGGAAAGAGTGTAGAGGATGGTACAGAAGGAAATATTTATGTGACATCGCTTCACAATCATGCTATGCCTGTTATCCGTTATGGACTGGGTGACAGGGGAAGGATTATACGAAAGCAGTACAAACAGAAAGAAGTTCGGTTTTTGCAGCTCTGTAAAGCAAGAAAGAATGATTTGCTTTATATGCCGGATGGAGATTGTATCCAGCCGGATGGACTGCTGAAACCGGTAGAATATCTAAATGGGGCAGAGGATGTGATGGTTCTTCAGTTTCGTGCCATTCAGGAACGGAGAGACCTTGTCCGGCTGCATATTATTCTTGACAGTGATTATGAGGAGAGGATGTTTGCGGATCATTATATGAGATTGCTGGACGAGAGAATGAAAGATGGAATCCGGTATGAATTTGTCTTTAGAGGGGAGAAGTTGTTTCCGGATAGACTTACTGGGAAACTGGGATGGTTTGAAAGTAGATGCGGAGGAGGAACAGGAGTTGAAAAGAACAAGGATATATAGGGTTTTAGTTGTAGTTGTGTCTGCTCTCTCATTATTAGTAAATGTAAATGTAGCCGAGGCAATGGAATGCTACAAGGAATTTTGGGCAGTATACAGATGCTCTTCATGTGAGGATACGGCGAAAGATTCTAAAATGACAGACTCTGCTTTTTGCTCAGGTCGACATGCAAGACAATACGGAGTAAAACTGTGTACACACTGCAAAAATGTTAAATCAAACTGTGCATCTTTCTATAAAAGAGGATACACAGATTATAACTGTCTTGCCTATGCACTTGGGCGAAATGGCGTGCAGTCATGGGTTTGGGAGAAAAATTGGGGACAGATTGGACCTACTTTAGATGAATTTAAAAAGTATATATCTAAACGAGGATATAAATATACTACAGATGGGAATAAAGCGACAGGGAAAAAGATATTTTATGTATATGCACAGAGTGGACACGTAAAGCATTTTGCAAGGAAGTATACATTAGATGGAAAAAAAGTCAGCGGAGCTGCGACTTTGTCAAAATGGGGAAACGGAGCTCTGTATGGCACTGCTTCTACGGATCCTTATAATTTTGATTCGGGATATGGAAAACTTGCGTTAATCTGTTATAAATAATATAGAGGAGATCATTGATATGAGAAAAAAAATTTTAGTTATAAGTTTATTTTTAGTTCTATTATTCTTGGTACTATTAGTTAGTCTTGTGTATCTCATCGGAAGAAAACCACCAACAGATTTGACAGTAACCACAAATTTGCCAGCGGCTACAGGTCAAGTATTAACGGGTAAATCAGTCGAAGAAATTATTAAAGAGAATGCGGAAGAAATGAAGAAAGGAGTGGAGGATCAGACAAGTTCCAACCCATTTGACTATATTGATGAGGAATGCTTTGACAATATAGCGGCATTAGGATTTGATGCGGTAGAGGTGCTGGGAGAAGAGCAATCAACAGTAGGGCTAAATTCTTATATATCCGGTCTGCTTATAGAGAAAATTACCAGATGTGATTTGGGAAGTTGGGAATCGGGGATACAATTTTTTCAATTATGGAAAGGCTATATTTCGATGATTCCCGAAGAATTATCAGTGCTTGTTTCCAATAAAGACATGGCAGGTAACGATAAAGTAGAAAAAATAAGAACTTATGGTATATTTGGGGAGGCATTCCTAAAGGATTTTTTGAGAAATGGAGAGAATTCAAGGTTATTTTGTGATGTGGGAAAGAAACCGGATCTTACGGAGGAGGAGAGAAAACAGCTTCAAACATTGTTAATTTCTGATTCTGCAGAAATTGAGAAAGCATTTGTATATCTGATAAAAAAGAACAAATTACAGGAATAATTCAAATTGAAGCGTTCCCCCGTTATTTTCTTCAGAGACTGTTACGAAGATAACTCCGTTATATGAATCAACTAATTTTTTGAGCTTATATAAACCAATTCCATGGTCAGCGGAAGATTTGACCTTTGTTGTATAGCCCTTGTCAAAAAGAGAAGGCAGATGTATTTCAGAGATGTTTAAACAGTCATTTTTAATTATACAGTGTATCTTGTTTCCCGTTGTATCCAGCAATAGGTTAATACAGCCCTGTTCAGGGCAGGCCTCCAGTGCATTATCGATGAGGATGCCCAGGATTTCCACCAGGATATACTCAGGGATCCTGGTGGAGAGGGAATATTGTTTTATTTCAATATAGAAAATTTGATTTCGGTTTTCTGCCTGGGTATATTTATTGATCAGGAGTCCGGAGACAAGATGATAATTTAGTTTCAGTAAATCCAGCTGGCGAGGATCCGGGATAAGTTGACCGATGTAATTCAAAAGTGCATTTGAAAGGGATTCATAATCGGGATAGTTCAGGGGCAGCATTTGTATTGATTGAAGATGATTATGAAAATCATGTTGACGCATCCGGATACAGTTAATAAGTTCATCTAAAACAGGGAGATAGGCTTTGTAGGCTTCTAGTTCCCTTTTTTGATTAGAAAGAGGAAATGGGGGAAGAAAAGGGTAAAATAGACAGGATATCAGTACAAGTATAAAATTTGCAATTAATGTGTCAAGGCCGTTCATTCGTATAGGCCCCAAAAGGTCAAAAAGGAAAAGACACAATGATTTTATTATCCCGGTAAGGATATATGTTACTGTGAAGATTACAAGCAGTTCCCTAAAGGGGATGCGAAGGATGATAAATAATAAGATGAGATGGCACAAAATAGTAATGACTGCGGACAGCAGAATATGCTGGACTGAGAGATTCAGAAGGCAGACAAAAAAAATGCAGGGTATGGATAGGCACAACATTTTTCTTAACGTAACGCTGAGCTTATTTTCCAGTAGGGAGTTTATGATAATATAAATGTACAAAAAATCTAATATAAATGTCACATAGTTTATCAACAATGTCATATAAATTTTCCTTCATCGTGTATTCCATTCTATTCTAATTTATTTTTTTGTGAAAAGCAAGAAGAATGCAGCAATAGAAAGAAAACACCTTGTCAAATCCTCGCCGATTTCCCTGTCATTCCATCATGATTTTCTTCACTGAAAGCTTTCGGATTTTGTCAGAATATGCAAACATCAGGCTTTCATAAACTAGGATGAAAACAACAAGCGAAACAATCATAACAGGAAAATCAAACTGATAGGAAGGAACCCCCTCCAGATCCCGAAATACAATATCAGCCATAATTCGAAGCAACGCGTACTGATATACTGTTCCCATTACGAAACCGATATAAGACAATGGTCTGTATCCGCCGAGAATTGCCCTGCAGCATTCTTTCTGTGAATAACCAAATACCTTCATCATGGCGATAGTTTTTGTATTACCGTTTATCACTGTCGTAATGGCAAGAAATAATGTAGTAAATGCCAGGACGAGACCGATTATGAGCATCATTACCCCCATCATTTCACTGGAGAAGTCTTTCATGCTGAAGGACATCTGCGTCATAGCAGAGAAACAAAACGAAGCAAAAATAATGAAAAATACAAGCGCTTTTTTAGATCTTAAAGTGCTTCTTTTTAAGTCCTCTGCAAATGGAACAGCTCCTTCATGATTAATTCTGTGTTTGGATATTTTAGAAGAGACCTGCAGGTTCTCTTTCAGAAGCAATATTACCGGCCCTTTCAGCTTATACCAGGCATAGACGATCGCAAGCAGGGAAAAACCAACTGTCGGTAATATAACAAAATAAAGCAGAATGGCTGGATGAAAATGTATCCCTGTCTCTGGGAGAATTTTATCTTTATTTTGTAAGGCATAAAACCTTGGCATCAGAAGAAATGCCCCGCCAAACCCAGCTGCCGTTCCAATAAACGCACTGATTCCAAATACCCAAAAGTTTTTTGCAATTTTCAGATTTGAATAACCTAACGCCTTTAATATACCAAGCTCCTTTTTGTGGGAATCAATGTAGTGCTTACTATAAAATATTAGCATAACAACTGAGGTTATTAACAGGCAGCCCCCGCTTACAAGACAGACGACCTTTGCTGTAGATACCTGAGCGTTATAAAAAATCATAGATGATTCAGATGTTATTTCACTCTCAATAGACCGAAGATCCAAATAGAAGTTTAAGAACATGGTACATACGAGTACAGCGCAGCAGGAGATAATAGAAATGCCAATGAGCTTTGAAGCGTTTTTTATTCCAATAAGCATAATTATCACCATCCAATCTCATAAGCTGTTTTTTGCACTTCATTTTGATAAATATCCGATATTTTACCGCTATTCATTTTAATGACCGTTTTAGCCATTTCTGCAATATTCAAATTGTGTGTTACCATCACCATCGTAAAGCCATACTTATTTTTCAACCTGTAGATATAATCCAGTACCTGTCGGCCTGTCTGCTCATCTAATGCGCCAGTAGGTTCATCAAGGAACAATACCCCGGGCTTTTTCGCCAATGCTCTTGCAACGGAAATCCTCTGCTGTTCGCCGCCGGAAAGTTCATTTGGGTATTTATGTAGTTTTTCGCCAAGTCCGACGGATTTGATAACTTCCCTGTAGTTTTTATTGCCAGCTAGATCCGCACCCATTTTCACATTCCTGTCAACATCCATATTGGGGAGCAGGTAATACTGTTGGAAAATAAATCCGATATTTTCTTTGCGGAACGCAGTTAATTCATTGTCAGAAAGTACTGTAATATCTGTACTGTCATAAAATACTTCGCCGCTGTCCGGTCGTTCCAGTCCTGAAATCACATGCAGAAGAGTTGACTTCCCAGAACCCGATGCACCGAGTATCACTACAAAATCCCCATCGTTAATTTCCAAATGGATGCCCTGCAATACCTGGAGCCGACTTTCTCCGTTTCCGTAGGATTTTATAATATCATTAACTTTAATCATATTCCGCACTCCTTTATATTTTTCAAAAGACTCATAAATACCTCTGTAATCATCGAGCTAATTTCAACGCCTGTAAAGCAGCACATTTTGGTGGCACAAAGCGTTGCAATGCCGTGCGTATAGATCCAAAGGTGATGATATAGCTTTTCAGCCAGATGCTCATTGATTTCGTACTCGTCTTGAAGGGATAAGAGAATTTCCTCATAGCTTTCCTCTATCAATGGAAGTACGCCCGATAAATCAGGTTTTTGCGATTGTTCTGTCATAAATAGAAGCTGAAAAAGCTTTGGCTCATTAACAGAAAAGAGAATGTATTGTGTTCCTACACCCTTAAAGGGGTGTTCCTCCTTTAACCCTTTATTGACATATTCTTTATACACCGTTTTGGCAGATTGAATCACAGCCTGCTGCACCTCGCCCATATTTTTAAATACAGTAAAAATCGGTCTTGCTGAGCTGCCAAGGCGTGTTCCCAATTCTCTGGCGGTTAAGGCTTCAAATCCATTTGTCTGGACAATATTTAATGCAGCTTCTGTAATTTCTTCTTTTGTAAATTTTGCTTTTGGCGGCATAGCTTCTCTTCCTTTCTCCTTCTAAAACGTCTGTTTTACATCGCACGATTTATTATAGTCAGAGATGCACAAAAAGTCAATAGTATTTGCCAAAACCGATCGCATTGTGATAAAATAATTCTATAATCTTTAGCTATTGGGATAGAGAACGAGAGAGGAGGCGATGGCAGCATGAGGACGTACAATCATTTATATTCTGATATAAAGACTTTTCGGGAATTTTTGGGTGATGTTTCTATTAAGCGGGCGGACAGGATGCTGGTCAGGATTCACAGTGCAGTCCATACAAAGGAGCAGATGCAGGAGCTGGCGGGGGAGGTTCGTGAACTTCTTCCAGGGGCGGAGATCATCGGATGTAGTACGATGCAGGTGATAAGTGATGGAAGGCTTTATCCGGAGGCATGTCTGATCTCCATAACAGTACCGGAGCGGGCAGAGGTGAGGACCGCCCGGGTGAGCTGCCTGACGGAAGAGGGCGGGTGGAAAGAAGGAGCTGCGCTGGCAGAAGAGGTAGTGGGAAATGTACTCTTTGACCGGGGCGGCTTTTTATTGATCTTTTTTCCGCTTCCATACAGTAAGATCGAGGATTTTGTGGAAACCGTCAATGAGACGGGTATTCCAGTAAGGATGCTTGGGGGAGCTGCCTATCTGGAAGACGAGCAGGGGAATGGCCGGGAGGATCTGGCCTATGTCCTGGAGGGGACGGAAACCTCCGGAACGGATGTGGTTATGGCGCTGATCTCCTCTGATGAACTGCATATTTATGGTGATTATGTCTGCGGCGTGGAGCCGGTGGGAAGGAAATGTCCCATTGTCAGCCGCGGCTGCTATATTGATAAGATTGACGGGGAAGACGGCGCAGAGTGGTATGCAAATCTTCTGGGCGGGGAGGCCCTGCAGGAGAATCCGGCCATTTCCCATATCTTCCCGGTGGTAAAACGGGATGAACGCGGCATTGCCTATTATGTGGATTATTCGGAGGACTCTGGGCAGACTGGCGGGAAAGAGGAGGACAGACATTACGTTCTGAAATCCTATGGTGAATTAAAAAACGGGAGTTATGTGTCTCTGGGCTATTTTCATCCGCAGAAGATTTATGACCAGGTGCAGGAGCTGTTTCGAAATATCGGGACGGCACCGGTAGAGGTTATCTTCGCCTATGACTGTCAGTCCAGAGTTAATTTTTTACATAACTGCGCCAACTGGGAGATTGAAAATTTTTATACGACCAATATCAGCGGGGCGCTGCTGTCAGGGGAGGTTTCCAATGCCGGCGGGGCTAATGTCTACGCCAACTATACATTTGTTACCACGGCGCTGTCAGAGGATCCGGAGGCGCGTGTTATCCTGCGGGAACGGGAATTGAAAAATATGTCTGAGCTGCAGGAGGACAATCCGCAGATGCTGAACTATCTTCTGGTTAATGCGAACCGGCATCTGAATGAGGAACTGCAGGATCAGCAGAGGAAGATCCAGGACGCCATGTTTTATAATCAGATGTTGGGAGTGGATAACCAGCTCCGGTATTTGTATGACCAGGAGCAGGCGGAACTGGACAAGGCTGCGGTGTTCTGTCTGAACAACGAACGGATGCTCCGGCTGTTTGCGGGGATCACCAAGACCTATACGATTCTCAGGGAAAGCTATGAAAAGATTCGGACGTACTATCTCCCCAAAGGCATCTATCTGTACAGCTATGAGGATGCGTCCTTTATGCTGGCGGCGGATACGGCGGTGGCAAAGACAGAGTTTATCGAGATAGTAGAGAAGATCCGGGATTTCCTGGCAGGCATCCGCTGCGAGGAGGTGGATCTCTCCTGTACCGTAGCCGTCGTGTATGGAAAAGAGGATACCATGAGCCGGCTGGAGGCAACCATGCGTTATGCAAGGGCCCGGAGAGTTCCCATTGCACAGTTTGATGAGATTGGAGATATCGCCAGAAAGGAACTGGAGGAGATCCGTATGCTGCATATTATCCGGGATGCGCTGCAGCACAAAAGAGTGCGGCCGTATTTTCAGGAGATCCACAACAACAGAGGGGATCGGAAGAGGATGTACGAATCTCTTATGCGCATCTTTGATGAGGACGGGAAGCTTTATTTCCCAGATCAGTTCCTGCCAGTGGCGAAGGAGTATGACCTGTACGAGAGCCTTTCGGAGCTTATGGTGGAGACGGTGATAGAGATGTTCCGGGACAAGGATATCCGGGTCACCATTAATCTCAATGTCCAGGATATCTACGACCGCAAGATGCTCCGCATGATATTTGAAAGTATGCAGACGGTACCGCATCCAGAGAATTTTGTCTTTGAGATCGTGGAGAGCGAGGAGATTATGGACTACGCCTATATTAAGGAATTTGCCGACCGCATTCATGAATATGGCGGCAAGGTGGCCATCGACGACTTCGGCAGCGGATTCTCAAATCTGCTCCATGTACTGAAGATCCAGGCGGATTATATTAAGATAGACGGAGCAATTATCCGAACCATTACGGAGGATCCACACTGTCTGGATTTTATCCGCTTTATCAACAACTGGTGTGTGGGAAATCAGCAGGAGGTTATTGCGGAATATGTCGAAAACCAGCAGATCCAGGATATTATGATGGACATCGGAGTCGCCCATTCCCAGGGGTACTATTATTCGAAACCCCATCCGTGGGTGGAAGAATAGTTCACTGGACACACATAGATTGAGAATATGGAGGTAGTTGTTATGGAACGGAAAAAAAGCATGGTCTGGCTGCCGGCAGTGATGATAGTATTCCTTGCGATGCTGATGGCAGGTGCCGGTGTGACATGGGAATCGGCATTGGCGGAAAAGAGGGAGACGCAGGCGGAAGAAGAGCCGCTGAAGGATTCTTCTGACACAGGAGGGATTCGGGTTACCACGTCGGTGGACAAAAAATATTATGCGGACGGAGACAATGCCGTAGTCACTGTGTCTGTCACCAATACGAATGAATATGATGTGACGGATGTGGGTGTGACATACAAAATGCCAACGAATTTTACTGTGACATCCGGCAAACAGACACAGGAAATAGAGAAGCTGGCGGCGGGAGAGACGAAGGAATTCCAGATTGAGGCGGCGGTCAGCAGGGACAAGAATGGTGATCTTGTGATGGCCAGCTATTTTACCCCGCCAGTCATTGCACTGATGGCGGCTGCGGCTGTGGTCATACTGGCGGCAGTATTCCTTTTTATCCGGAAGAAATCCTCCGGAGGGAAGGGGACGAAGCCGCCTCAGGCAGGGATATCCATGCTTTTGGTTCTGGCGCTTCTGTCTGCCTGTCTGTCCGATGCGGCGGTGCCGTCCCGGGCGGAGTCAAAAGAGGGAGGGGTGGTGAATGAGGATTATCTGCCCAGGGTTTCTGTGCATGATCCCTCCATCGTCAAGGATCCCGAGACGGGAACCTATTATGTTTTCGGCTCTCATCTGGATTTTGCCAGATCAAAGGATCTGATTCGCTGGGAGAAATTTACCACCAATATAACAGATGATTATCAGACGCTGTTTGCCGAGCCATGGGAGTGGGCGGAATATGCCACGCCGCCTTCCGCTGGCGGCCTCCGGGGCCGTATGTGGGCGCCGGATGTGATCTGGAACGATACAATGAAGAAATGGTGCATGTATATGAGTATCGACGGCGATAACTGGTGTTCCTCCATCTGTCTTCTTACGGCGGATAAGATCGAGGGACCGTATGAATATCAGGGTATCGTGGTGTACTCCGGTATGAACAATGCCAAGACGCCGCCGGAGAATCTGTCAAAGACGGATGTGTACAGGGTGCTGGGGGAGGGCGCCGACCTGTCCCGCTACAAATCCACTTCGAACTCCTGTATCAATGCCATCGATCCCAATGTGTGTTATGACGACAAGGGGAATCTTTATATGACATACGGATCCTGGTCCGCAGGAATCTACATGCTGAAGCTGGATACAAATACGGGGCTGAGGGATTATGAGACAAAATATGAGACGCAGGAAGACGTGTCGGATGCCTATCTCGGGACGAAGATAGCAGGAGGGCATTATAATTCCGGGGAGGCGCCGTATATAATACGTTCCGGCAAATATTACTATTTCTTTGTCTCCTATGCCGGCTTTGCGGCCAAGGGCGGCTATCAGATGCGCATCTACCGCTCTGAAAATATATCGGGCCCCTATGTGGATCAGGCGGGAAATACGCCGATCTGTCAGCGCTCTGAGGATATGAAGGGGAGCACCAAGGGCGTTAAGATATTTGGCAGCTACCAGATGCCGGGAATTGAAAAGGTGCAGGTATCCCAGGGACACAATTCCGCCTTTACGGATGATGACGGCAGGATGTATTTGGTGTACCATACCCGGTTCCAGTCGGAGGCGGGGACGGTGGAGCTCCATCAGGTCCGCGTCCACCAGATGTTTGTCAATGAGGATGGCTGGCTGGTGGCGGCGCCCTACGAATATTCCGGCGAGATGCTTCCAGATACGGCATATCAGCAGGATGATGTGGTGGGGGAATATGACTTTATTTTCCACGAACCGACAAAATATTACAATGTGGTGGGTGGTAAGCAGCTTGGCATTGTGGGCAGTCAGGAGGTTACAACAAAGGAAGTAGAACTTCAGAAGGAGATGGTGGTGGGACACCGCACCACCTCCCTGAGATGCACCGTGACCTATTCCCACCAGGGGGCGGAAAAGGTGATCCTCAAAAAGGACGGCACGGTGGCGGGAGATTATACCGGCACATGGAAATTTACCAATGGCTGTCATGCCGAGATGAAACTGAACGGCGTAACCTATAAGGGAGTATTCCTCAAACAGCAGGATGAATCTATAGACCGGAAAATGCGTATGACTTTCAGTCTTCTGGGTGATAACGTAACGGTATGGGGCGTAAAGTAACACTAATTTAACTGATAGTACAGCCCCTTCTTTGCCATCAGCTCCTCGTGGGTGCCGGATTCGGCAATTCCCTTATTCTGGATATATAGGATCCGGTCTGCGTTGCGGATGGTGGAGAGCCGGTGGGCAACGATAAATGCGGTCTTGCCTTCCAGTATCACATCCAGCGCCTGTTTAATGAGATTTTCCGTCTCCGTGTCAATGGAGCTGGTGGCCTCGTCCAGTATGATCACTGAGGGGTTCTTTAGGATGATCCGGGCAAAGGAGAGAAGCTGTTTTTCTCCGGCGGACAGACCGGCTCCCCGCTCCTCTAGTACATGGTCGTATCCGTCATAGAGACGGGAAATAAAATCATGGGCGAAAATGGTTTTTGCCGCCGCGATGCATTCTTCATCGGTGGCGTCCAGCCGTCCATACCGGATATTTTCCATCACCGTCCCCCGGAAGATAAAGGGATCCTGCATCAGGACACCCACTTCCCGCCGGAGGGAGCGGAGGGAGACGTCTCTCACGTCCACGTCGTCCACCCGGACGCTGCCCTCCGACACGTCATAGAACCGGGTGAGCATATTGATAACGGTTGTCTTGCCGGCGCCGGTGGGACCAACCAGTGCGATAGTCTCTCCCGGCGACACGTGGAGGTCGAAATGTTCCAGGATATTGTTATCTGGATCATAGGCGAAGGTTACGTTATGGAAATCAATCTTGCCCCGGACATTTGCCAGTTCCACGGGATTTTCCGGATCCTTTATGTCAACCGGGCAGTTAATGGTGTCAAAAACCTGTTCCAGGTTTGAGCTGACCTGTGCCATCTGCTGAACGATAAAGGCGATCTGGGTCAGGGGGCCGCTAAACAGTGTCATATAGTTGGTAAAGGCAAATACCGTGCCGGCATTGATCAGGTTATTCCCCGCCAGGATCATGGACAGGCTCAGCCCGTACAGGCACAGGGTGCCGATATTCCAGAAGGTTTCCACGATGGGTGTGTTCCATTCATTGCGGATGACGATCTTCATCCACTGCGTCAGACTCAGGCCGTGGATATGAGAATAAATTTCTTCGCTGCTCTCCGCATGGTTATAATTCTTAACAATCTTTTCTCCCATGATGGTCTCGATGAGGAATGCGGTCCGGTTGGAGATCTTCGCCCGGTGGGCCCCAAAGAGCCTGCGGACAAAGTAGCGCAGGGTAAAGACACAGATCATCATGGGGATCACCGTGAGAAAGACGATCCCGGTGAGCTGCGGGCTCAGTCCCAGCATAAAGAAGGTGACGATAATGATCTTGGCAATATAGGTCAGCAGGAGCAGGACATAATTGGTAAAGAAGTTGGCCAGGTCATTGATATATTCCGTCACCCTTACCACGATCTTACCATCGGGCTTGGAATCAAAATATTCAAAGGAAAGCTGCTGCAGCTTGTAGAAAATATCCTTTCGGACCGTGGCGATAATATTGTGTCCCAGAGTACCCATCAGGCGCTGGTGGATATAGGTGACGCCAATCTCGATTCCGGCCAGTACGATCATGCCGGCGATAACAAGAACCAGCGTGCGGTATTCCTCTGTCACCACAACTTCATCGATCACCATCTTCAGCAGAAGCGGTGCGATCATAGAGACAATGGAGGAGAGCACCATCAGGGCGCACACAAAGAAAAATATCTTCCGATAGGGCAGAATATAGCGCAGAATCTTCCCGAACTGTTTCATATCAATCTTTCGTTCTATTACTTCGTCTTGAAAATATGTATTTCTTTTTGCCATGTTATCTTGCACCTCCCTCTGCCAGCTGGTCAAAGTCGATCACGGATTTCTTCTGCGCCTCCTGAATATTGTATACCGACGCAAAATGCCCGTTCTGTTCCATCAATTCTTCAAATGTTCCCCGCTCTGCTATCCTGCCGTCCAGCAGATAGAGAATCTCGTCACAGTCAACCACCGAAGACATGCGGTGGGCGGAGATAAGAAGGGTTTTGTCGGAGTAGTGCTGGTTTATCGCCTCAAGCAGCCTTTTTTCCGTATCTACATCCAGGGCGGAGGTAGAGTCGTCCAGTACCAGCACCGGCGCATCCTTCACAAGGGCACGGGCAATGGAGACACGCTGCTTCTGTCCGCCGGAGATGCCCAGTCCACGTTCGCCTACGATGGTGTCATATCCCTCTTCCAGTTTCGTGATAAAGTCGTGCGCCTGGGCATGTTCTGCCGCGCGGATCACGGCTTCTTCTTCCGCTTCCGGATCAGCATATGAGATATTGGAATCAATGGTATTCGAGAAGAGAAATACATCCTGATACACATAGGCAAACTGGCTCCGCAGGGATTTCAGGGAATACTCCTTTATATTTCTGCCGTTCAGCAGGATCTCTCCCTCAGATACATCGTGGATCCGGATCAGAGCTTCCAGAAGTGTGCTCTTTCCGCTTCCCGTGCCGCCCACGATGCCAATCTTCCTGCCGTATGGGATATCCAGGTCGATGTTCTGAAGCACTGGTTTATCCAGTATCTTCAGGGAGGCATTTTGGAAACGGATGTGTGGGGCGCTGTCTTTTGCCACGGGTTCCGTACCGTCCGGAATCCGGCTCTCACACTCCATAAAGTGCATCATTTTATAGCCGGACACAATTTGCTGCTGCATCTGGAACATCATATTATTGATCATAGTGATGTAATCCATGATCTTTAGAATATAGGCGGCACAGGACGCGAGATACCCCACCCGGATCTGGCCGTTCATAACGAGAATGGCGCTGACGGCAATGCTGCCGATATAGGCAAATTGCTTGATGGCGCTGAAAGCCGCCTCAAAGGAAGCGGAGAGCTTCACCTGTTTTATATAGGAATCCCGGAGGTTCTGGTTGGCCTCATTGAATTTTTCCAGCTCCTTTTCTTCATTTGTGAAGGAGCGGACCAGGCGCACGGCTTCGATATTTTCCTGTACCTTCAGGTTCATATCGCTGTTACAGGAGCGGATATTGCGGAAATTCAGCCGGGCCAGCTTCTTAAAACGCATCAGGGCAAAGGCAAAGACCGGTATCATCAGCACCGGGATCATCAGAAGCCAGGCGTTGATGCTTGCCAGCAGGATAATGGCGATGACAAGAACAAAGGCGCTGTCCAGGATGTTTGGTATGATGCGGCAGAACATTTCCTTGAACATGATCGTATCGGAGTTGACAGTGGTCAGAAGCTCCCCTGTATTGTACTCGGAAATCGTAGCGCTGTCCAGCTCCATCAGCTTGTGGAAGGTGGCGAGCCGGAGATCCGTCTCCAGATTCAGCCCCAGCCTCTGGTTTATCACATTCTTACTGTACACCAGGATAAGCTTTAGGAACAGCAGGCCCAGGAAGACCACAGCCAGATGCCAGAACAGCTCCATTGTGTGCACCTGTCCCCAGGATCCGTCCAGAAGGAAGGAAAATACATTGTCATTTTTTACAGGACTGTCCTTAATGATATAGTCGATAAAAAGGGCAGTGAGCATTGGGAGCAGAAGATCTGCTCCCAATGCGGTGAAACTCATAATCTGTGTGATCACTGAGAATCCCAGATTGCGTTTCCAGTAACGGAAACCAAATTTTAAAACATCCATGATAAATTACCTCTTCTTATTCTTTTACCGCCAGGGTAGCCGGCGGTTTCGACAGGATGCCGTAGACTGGAAGGATACTGATCAGGGCGTGTACCGCATAGATGCCTGCCAGCAGGATCAGGGCAGACCACCATGGGAAGATCATATTGATCTCCAGGGATGGTATGGACCGGATAAACTGGATGACGCCGCTGGTCAGCAGCACCGCCGGCAGGGATGTGTAGGAGGTTACCAGTATCATTTCCAGCATATAGGCTTTCAGAATGCTGCCCCGGGATATTCCGATGAGACGATATACGGTGAGCTCCTCGCTGCGGGAGGAGGCGTTGGACTTAATGGTGAAGTATATCATGATCAGGGAAATTACTGCCACGGCCAGCGGGATCAGCTGTCTTGCGTCCACATCTGTGGAATGCGCCTCGCGGTATGCCTTGACCTGTTCCCGGACAGGGATCGACGCCTCCATTTTATAGGAAAATCCGATATCGAGATCACCGCTGTTTAGTGTTTTCAGCACGGCATCTGGATCCGCGGCGTAGATATAGGTTTCCATGCTGTCCAGGATCATCTGATTGCGCACATTCAGGCAGCCCTTGTCGGACATGACATAGTTGACATCGAAGGTGTCGGGAAAGGTTCCAGTGATCTTGTATTTGTGATCATGGTCGTCCCCGATGGTCAGGGATTTCCGGTTTTCCATCTCCATGGAATCATACAGGCCCTGGCGCACAAGGATCTCATTATCCTTCAGGGTCAGATCGTCGTACTTGCCCGGCAGCTCCACCTGAAGTTCTTTTACGCTGGCGATGGGGTATCCCTTCGTGCTGACTCCCAGCATAAGATTCTGTCCGGCGTATATGACGGGCTGATTCGTATTGCTGATGCCCACAATGTTGAAATCCTGGTCAACGGCCGCCAATGCAAGTCTCATGCCCAGATAGGATTCCGGCGTCGGATGAAGGGTGGAGACGGATGCCTTTGTATCAATGAGCCGCTGTGCCAGCAGGGCGTCCATAACCACTTCATTCCTCTTTTTTGGCATCTCGCCGCAGATCAGGTCAGACTCCTTTAAGTGGGACACAGATGTAAAGGAATAATCCTGGACAAGCTGTGTCAGATTTGTCAGCTGCCGGAATCCGTCACCGGTGAGGTATACATTGATCTTTGGGATAAAGAAGGGTTCTCCCAGATCCCCTCCGGAAAGATCCTTCCTTATAAATTCACTGAGCTGTTCCGTGGATTCATAGGAGTGCCGGGAGGAAGTGCCTGAGAAATCAATATATACATAATGCGAATCCGTGGTGACGATAGAGGACTCATCTATCGTGTGGATATTGATAAACTGTGCCAGGGTGACAGAGAGGAGTACCGCCGTGACAAGCAGGATCGTAATGATAAATGCCTGTCGTTTCCCCATCATCTGCAGATTTTCCACAGCAATGCGGGATATCTCCCTGGCGGAGAGCTTGGCCGATCCCTTGCTCTTCAGCTTGGGGAGCTCGTAGGAAAAACTGTCCACCTCATTCAGATCCAGAGTGGGGCGTTCCTCGTCCAGCATTTCCACGCCGTTCTCTACGCCCTCCATCAGTATGTCAAAAGGCATATTATTCTGAATGTACAGTTTATTATCCTTCCATGCCAGTGTCAGCTGGATTTTTCCCGGCGTGTAATCCTTCTGGTGGTAGATGTGAAAGTCTGCCAGACCGCCGGAGACCGTCTCCTTTTCCAGTTCCTTCAGATAGATATTGGAATCGTCGCTGCGCTCATAGGAATCAGCGGAAGTATTCGGTTCATCCCTTACGATCCTGCCGTCGCAGACCTCGATGATCCGGTCTCCGAAGAAATGTGCGATCCTCTTCTCATGAGTGACCAGCAGAACCAGACATTCCCTGGAAATATTTTTCAGGATACTCATGGTGCGTATCGTATTTTCCTCGTCTAGGTTTCCGGTGGGCTCGTCGGCAAATATGACGTCCGGGGATTTCACAAGAGCCCGGGCGATGGAAACACGCTGCTGCTGTCCGCCGGAGAGCTTGGAGACGGTTTTCTTCTTGTATTTCTCCATTCCCAGAGTATGAAGAACGTAATCGACCCGTTCCTCCTTTTCCTCCTCAGAGATATTGTAGCGGTTCAGTGCCAGCTTAATATTGTAGGAGACGGAATAATCCTTCAGGAGATAATAGTTCTGGAAAATATAATCAAAATGGTCGTTGCGGATGGGTTCCATCAGTTTCGGATTATATTTGGAAAGCGTCCGCCCATCGATGGAGATGGACCCGCCGGAGAAGGTGTCCAGCCCGCCCACCGTATTCAGGAGGGTGGTCTTGCCGGAACCGCTCTCCCCCAGAATACATACAAGGCCCGTCCGGGGGAATTCCAGGGTAATATCATTTAGTACATGCTGTTCATTCTTCTTCCCCTGATTATAATATTTATGTAGATTCTTAATCTGGATCATGCGTTCAACCTTCCTTTCAGTAAGCGGTTAAAGAAGAGTACCGTCAGCAGGGTCAATAGGAAATTGTACAGGAGAAAGAGCGCATAGGAGCTGATCTCATAATACCACATGACCTCCTGGATTGCCGGGATGCCGCACAGCCGGAGCACCCACATCAGTGCGATAGTGATCGCTGCGGATATGGCCGTGTAGGTAAGCATCTCAAAATAACTGATCCTGCGGATAACCTGCATCTTCATGCCGATGAATTTCAGCACGAAATAGTCCTTGATCCGGATCTTCATCAGGGAGCGGAGGATCAGAACCTCGGCGAGAAGCAGGATCACAAGTCCCAGGGCAGAGATGCCGATAATGGTCAGCCGCTGGGTCGTCCGCTCCTCATTGTAATCGATGGTGCTGATGCGGTAGCTGCTCATGCCCTCGTATCCGAGCCGGTCCAGCTTCTTTAGTACCTGGTCTGTCTTGGCATAGCTGGAAATGTAGACAGAGGCCTGGGAACTGGTGAGCCGGAAGTGCTGGTTATAAAATTCCCCGCTCACCTCCAGCAGATTTGGCGTGGAGCTGTGCAGTCCGTCGGCAGAGTGAGGATCTTTGATATATACGGTATCCGTCACCACCTTCCCTGTGGGCTTACCCGCCGGATCATATTCTTCAATGGTACAGGGGAATTCTCCGGCAAGGAGATATTCTTCTGCCATGGTGGAAGAGAGGCGGACCTCGTTGCCGGTGAGGGAATCACTCATGACCGGCGTGATCTCATGCCGGATCCGGTCGCCGTATATGATGCGGAACACACTGTTGTCCGTCAGGCTCATGGAGAGCATCCGGCAGAGCTCCCGGGAAAAATATACCTGTCCGGTGGGGTTCTTCAGAATACCGGTGACAGTTACATTGGTCTGGTAGTAGTGATTTTCCGCCCATACATTGTGAAATACAAAGTAGCATGGCATAGTTTTCTCCAGCAGGGAGTCGTCTGCCGCATAAAGGACGATCTCATTTCTCGCCTGGGGCAGACGGCCATAGGCGAGATCGGCTTCCGAAATGGCGTCGGTGGACATCATAAAGCGTTTCTCATTCAGAAAGGAAACCCGTTTGATCTCCCCTTCCCCGGCACCCTTACCGTACCGGCTCCGCTTCGCCTCATTGCCGAAGGCGTATTCATAATCTTTTCCTTCCTCTATATAAAAATTGATATCATTGGCGATGTCACAGGAATCCACCGTCTCCACATAACGGACGGAGGAGAGCTTCTTCACATCTTCATCCGTAATATCCTTTCCATCCTGTCTCTTCACGACGATACGCTTATCGTCCTCGTGGTAGAAACCGGCCTGTGTGTAGTTCTTTGTCGTAGTATCGTCCCGGTATACAAAGAGTTCACCGATGAAGAGGAAGGAGGCGGCGGCAATCACCAGAAGAAAAGAGGTAAACAGTATGGCGCGTCCCCGCTGCGTTCTCTGGTTCCACCGGGCGAAGATGGAGGCTGTCTGATTGGAGGTCAGGGACTTTCTGCCAGGTTTTTTCTCCGTTCCGATATCTTCTGCCGGGGCGGCTGGATCTGGCACCGGATCCGGCATGGCGTCTTCTGTCTCTGCCGTGACATCCGAGATGATCTGGCCGTCGTGCAGTCGTATCTTCCGGGTGACATAGGCTTCCGCCTGATCGTAGTTGTGTGTCACCATGATCACCAGACGGTCCTTCGAGAGTTCCTGCAGAAGCCGGATGATCTGCTGTCCCGTCTCACTGTCCAGATTGCCAGTGGGCTCGTCAGCCACGATGATCCCTGTGTTCTTGGCCAGGGCGCGGGCGATGGACAGACGCTGCTTCTGTCCGCTGGAGAGCTCTGAGGCCCGGTGCGTCCCATATTCCTCCAGACCTACCTGTTTCAGGTAATCCGCAGCGGTTTTCCGGGCCTCTTCCGGATCCTGTCCCATGATCAGAAGAGCGCTGACAACATTGTCCAGGGCGGTGTAATGACCGATGAGGCTGTAATCCTGAAATACATAGCCAATCTTTGTGCGGCGGTACGTCTCCCAGTCCTCGTCGTCATACTGGAAGGTGGGTTCCCCGTCCACGATCATTTCTCCCTCATCGAAGGAATCCATACCGCCGATAATATTCAGCAGAGTTGATTTACCGCTTCCGCTCTCGCCGGTTATCGCCACGAATTCCCCCATGGCAAAGGAAAGACTGACCTTGCGCAGGGCCTGGGTCACTGCTGTCTCTGAGTAATAGCTCTTGCTGATACCCTGCAGTTCAATTCGAACCTTCTTCATTCTCTATGTTCTCCTTTCCTGAAGTGATCTCATGGTTCCGGCGGTATTTCATGGGAGTGTATCCCGTCAGTTTCTTAAACTGACGGGAGAAATGCTCGGCGTTATTGTACCCGCACAGGATCCCGATCTCTCCGATGGTATAGCTTGTGCTCTCCAGCAGGCGGCAGGCGCGGTGTACCCGCCCCTCTATAATATCCTGCTGCAGGGTCACATGAAAATAATCCTTGTATATATGCTGCAGATAGGAGGTGCTGATGCCCAGCGTGGCGGCAAGCTCCTCTGCATTTTCAGGAAGATAGATGCGCTGTTTCATCAACTCCCGAAGTTTTTTAAGAGTGCGCTGGTATTTGGCGGATCCGTCACTGCTGATCTGGGAAAAGCGGTACAGGTCACTGAATTTATAGAAGAGAGTCCGTAACTTTTGATCCATGATCTGTAAGTGGTGTTCTCCCGCCTCAAAGAATTCAATAAAAAGATCTGCCGTCAGATCCGTGATCACCTCCGGGTTTGTCAGATGCACCGGCGTTTGAAAAGGAATGCCAAGTTTTTCGAAAAAATCCTGATAGCAGTCAAAATCAAAGTGAATCCAGTCATTGTTGAAACTCCCGTCGGTTTTCCGGTAAAACTGCGGGGCACCTTTCTCATATAGAAGAAAGGTGTTTTCCGGCACCGGTTCATAGGCACCGTTCAGATTTACCTCCGCAGCACAGCGGAAGAATAAGAAAAGGTAATCTCCGGTGCCGGCAGGGCGGCGAATATCAATGCCCCCCGCGTTGATGCACTGGTACCAGAGTTTGCTAGCGTGGATCAACTGGTAGCCTCCTCTCAAAAAGCAAAAAAAATCAAAAAGAAAATGAGCCTGTGTATTCTTTGTGTACTATTTGTAAAAACGATATATTATCAAATCTCAGCGTCTTTTATAACTACATTATAGCAGAAAAAATCAAACAATCAATCCCTTTGTGAAAAATGGACGGTTTTCCAATTGAATGACCGGGTATATCGTATGGCAAATAAAAAAGGCAGGGATCCTGGCCCTGCCCGTTTGTGGCAATTTTTTTAATAAGTCTGGGATTTGCTGATGGATATCGTCTCTGTCTTCCCGTTTCTTGTAACCTTGACAGTCAGTACCAGCTTATATGTACCTCTGGTGAGTACATAACAGGTTTTGGTAACATTTAATGTCTCGGAAGTGGTGGATACGGTCCAACTCTTAACTGCTGTAGTTCCCTTCATTAGTTTCAGGGTTCCGGCAATCTTCGTTGTTCCTGGATAGCCCTTGACATATCCGTGGCATCTGGTTACGCCGTCGGTGTCAATGTCCAAAGCAACGGAAATAGTACTGGTATTGTCAGCCAGGGTAGATATGCCGCCGTTGGCGGCAGCCCGGCTCACTGTACCGGAAAGGGGCTGGATAAGAAGTGCCAGCGCCAAAAGTAATACGGTAACTTTCTTCATGTACGTCATAAAAACCTCCTAAGTAATATCCTTATTGATTTAAGAAACCACTACGTCTATCTTATCAGCAATCTGCTTCAGCTCATCTTCTGCCAGATTAGAAACCGTGAGCACACAGTTGTAATTTCCCCTCTGCCATATCAGGGAATCAGATTCCTTTCCTTTGTACAGGTCACAGAGAGTACCGTTGGCCAGCTCCAGTTGGGCTGCCGTTCGATCCTCATTGTCAATGGCGGTGTGTGCGCTGTCGGACCGGGTATAATAAAACTCTATTTGGTCACTACCCCTGGTGTATAGTATATTTCCGGTAAATTCATTGGTCTCTGAGCTTTTGGCCACGTATCCCTCTGGCACATATCCCAGAGTCAGACCAACAATCTGTTGTGGCTCCACGGGGACAGCCGCCGACTCATAACCGGTCATGCCGCTGCCAGTCATGGTTCTGATCCACTGAAGGCATGTGGCGCGCACGTCCTCATTAATGGCGAACAGAAGAAGAAAGCTGCAGGTAATGATGATCAGACATGCAGCCGTGTTCTTTGCAATTTTATAGAAGCGCGTCTTTATCCGGTGTCTCTTGATCAGCCGCGCCATCTTTTCATGAAATTCCGGGGATACTTGAATTATTTCCTTCAATTCTTCGGATGAGGGAAGTGTGTCCTGTTCCCGTTTGTATTCCTCACGTAATGCCTGTCGCAGCAATTCTTCATCGAACACAGCGCGATCCCTCCCTTAATAGAAACCAAAGAGATGGTTTGAATGGAAAGACACAGATAAGCAGGATACGGGAGTCGAACCCGCCTCTTCAGCTTGGGAAGCTAACATACTACCGATGTACTAATCCTGCGAAAAACTCAGCCTATATTCCCTATTATAACAGCTTTTCAGAAAAAATCAATTAAAGTTGATAAATTTTTTGTTTTTTATTATGATAAGAGAGTACGACGGCTGAAACAGAGGCCGCAATCGCTGGAAGGGGGAAGAAATCTGTGATAAAGACGTGCATTCGCTGCGGAAAGAATTTTGACATATCCGAGGCGGAACTGGGGTTCTATGAGGAGAGGGGACTGGCGGTGCCGGATATGTGCTATTCCTGCCGGCGCCAGGAGCGTATCCGGCGCAATGCCCCGGTGGTTCCCAAAGGGGCGGGGGGCTGGCGGTTCGGCAGGAGAGGGGCTGGTTTTGGGCGGGGAATGCCTGGGATTTTTTCTATTGTGCTGATGGCGGCAGTCTACATGGTGGCGAGATCGTTCTTTCCCGTGGATGGGGTGGATCCGCCGGGGATAGGGGATCATGCCGTTACACAGTCCGCCGTCCGGACGAAAACATATATTTTCAGAAGCTTTGACCTGCTGGTGGAGAATTATCAGGAGTACGGCAGAGACATGGGCTATGTGTCGGAGGAAAAATATCTGGAGGCGGCGAACGATGTCATTGCGGATCCGGAGGCGGTACACCGGAAGGCAGACAGCGGAGATACCTATCAGCGGCCGGAGACGGGAGAACAGGTGATCCTGTCAGTGGACGGTTATATTGAAAAATTTCACAGGGTAGAGGAAGAGGAGGGATAACAGGCTATGGCAAAATTGGGAAATCCACAGGAAACGATACAGATCCTGCAGAAACACGATTTTCATTTCAGAAAGAAATTTGGACAAAACTTTCTGATCGATACACATGTTCTGGAAAAGATAGTGGAGGCCGCCGGCGTCCAGAACGGAGACTTTATATTAGAGATCGGCCCTGGCATCGGGACGCTGACCCAGTATCTCTGCGAGGGGGCAGGCCGTGTGCTGGCGGTGGAGATTGATCCGAACCTGATCCCTATCCTGAAGGAAACGCTTGCGGGATACGACAATGTGGAGATCGTACACGGCGATATACTGAAGCAGGACATCCAGGCCATCGCTGACCGCTATAACGGCGGCCGGCCCATTAAGGTAGTGGCAAATCTTCCCTATTATATCACCACCCCTATTATAATGGAGCTGTTTGAAAGCCATGTCCCGCTGGCCAACGTGACGGTTATGGTACAGCGGGAAGTGGCGGAGCGGATGCAGGCGGGGCCGGGGACGAAAGCATACGGCGCTCTTTCCCTGGCGGTTCAGTACTATGCGGCGCCGTATCTGGCGGCCAATGTCCCGCCCAACTGCTTTATGCCGCGGCCCAGTGTGGGCAGTGCGGTGATCCGGCTGGACTGCCTGGGACGGACACCGTTGGAGGTAAGGGATGAGAGACTGATGTTCCGGCTGATCCGGGCGTCCTTTAACCAGCGGCGGAAAACCCTGCTAAACGGTCTGGTCAACGGCGGAGTACTGAAGCTCAGCAAGGAGGAGGTCGCAGCGGCCATCCGGGCGGCCGGCCTGGACCCTGCCGTCCGGGGGGAGAAGCTGGGACTTGCAGAATTCGCCGCACTGGCCGATGAACTGGTGAAATATCCCTGATAAATAGAATTTCCTGATTCCAGGAGGGTGTCCCAAAACTATGATTGATTAACGTCATGGAGAGGGGCATCCTCTTATCCCGGCTTTTTATAAGCCGGGATTTTTGTGAAATATTGTTATAAAGAATGACTATTAAAAATAGTCGGGCTATAATGATAAAACATTATTTAATCTAAATGTGAGGAGGAATCAGGATGAGAAGGCAGGATAAAACCGGCAGGGCATGGAGAAGAGCCAGGCGCGGGACAGCGTTTGCAATGGCAGCTGTTTTGTGCCTATCTGTCTCTGCTGCGGCTCCCGCTGCGAAGGCGGCAGGATTTGCCAAACCTAAACTGGCAGTAAAGAAGAAGACATTATATTACAATAAGAAAGAGAAGAAGACATACACATTAAAGCTGAAGACCAATAAGGCAGCGATCAAAAAGACCACGTGGAAGACAAGCAGGAAGAGCGTGGTGGCCATTAGTAAGAAGAAAAAGACATCGGTTAAGCTGACGGCGAAGAAGAAGGGTACGGCGACCGTTTCGGCCACGGTGCGCTATGTGCCGAAAGGGAAGTGGATGGTGCGCACGCTGAAGCTGAAGTGCAAGATCACTTCAAAGAAGGCGGGTTCGGGCGGCAATACCTCCACAACTCCAGGGAATACGCCGAAACCGGTGCCAAAGCCGACGCCGCCCGGCAAAACGAATCCCCCGGCATCAAAGGATCCGGCTTCGAAGGTATCTAAGGTGGAGATTGACAGACCGGAACTGCTCTTTGCCAGCACGGAGGAGGGTGAAAATACGGAGACTCTTACTGCTGTAGTGACGGACAGCCAGGGTAATGAGCTGGAGGATCAGGCCGTCAGCTGGATCAGTGACAATAAAACGGCAGCTGCCGTGGATAAGGATGGAATGGTTACGGCGAAAAAAGAAGGCGTGGCCCACATCACCGCTATGGCAGGGAAGGTCAAGTCCGCTCCCTGTACAGTCATCGTGGATACGACAGCCCCCGCCGTTGAGGGCGCCGTGATCACGGATTATAAGACCATCACCATTTATTTTGACGAGCCCATGGAGGGGACTCCCGAAGTGGAGGCATCCGTTGCATCCCCGGACAGCCCTGCCGGGCTGGCAGATCTGCTGGAGGCAGAACCGGTTTCCTTTACGCCGGAACTGAGTGAGGATGGAAAGAAACTGGCATTGCTTCATGACACCCCGCTGCCGGCGGCCATTTATAACCTTGCGGTCAGCGGCCTTACGGATCATGTGGGAAATGAACTGGCGAATGGCGGAAAGGTATCCGTTATGAAGGAGAACAGCCAGCCGAAGGAATTTATCTTCCCGGTAAAGGAAGTGCCGGCAGGGAAGAGCGAGACTGCCATCCGCTATGCCATTGTGGATCAGTACGGGGAAGAAATGCCAGATGTCATCGGAGATCTGGAAGCGGAGGCCGCGGCGGCAGACAGCGGAATGCCGCTGGAGGCAGATGTGCAGGAACAGAATAGGCGCATCGTGCTCTCTGGCGCAGTCGGTATGCTGCCGGAGGGAAAGAAAATCAGGCTCACCCTGAGCAGTGAATCGCTTGGTCTGCGCCAGGAAATCAGTGTTGAGGTGGTGAGTCCAGAGGATTTCGATAAGCCCGCCGGTATTGACCGGATCAATGTATCCTCCCCTGCAATGGAGAGCGGGGGAAGCAGTTCCGAGCCGGAATTCACCCTGAGCGTCAGGGACACGGATAATGTATTCAACCTGAGTTCCGAGGTCTCGAATAAATTTGGGAGCAGTGTGGAATCCAAGGTGGTCTATGTGATCAATGAGACAAAGGACAATAGGGATGTGGTAGAATTTATCGATACAGGGGAATCCGGCAGCAAAAAGACCTGTATTGCGGATTCCGGCACGGCGGTGAGAGTGAAGGCAAGGAAGGGCGGCCGCGTAACGATTACGGCATATCTGGCGTCGGATGACAGCCTGAGAAAGGATATCACGGTTGTGATCCATGCCACGGAGCTGGAACGGATCACAGTGGGGGAGCTGGCCAGCGGATATAACAGGCAGGCCGGGGAGGCGAAGGTATCCCTGTCTCCGGCGGGCACCGGGATTACGGCGAAGGATCTGAGATGTAAGATCCTTCAGGGAGAGGAGCGGATCGAGGATCCGGAGAGGGATGTCTACTGCTTTGACGACAGCATCACCGGTGAGATCTATGTGAGTATTAAAACAAAGAATGACGGACTGGATACCCCGGTGAAATTCCGGCTCTATCATGAGGAGTCCGGCATTGAATCTTCGGTGGTGACATATGAATCCTCTCCGATACCAGTGGTGGATGCCATCCAGATTGAACCCTTTGGAGACAGGCAGGTGCCGGTGCAGGAACAGATTTCTACCACATATCAGCTGCTGAACCGCTATGGCGAGGACATCACGGCTATTGCGGGGGGCAGTTTGGTGGCGGAACCGGCTGCCGGGAGCAGCAAGACCACTGTCAGCAATGTCCAGGCCGCGGGAGGAAAGCTCTCTCTCACTGGCGTGAAGGAGGGGAGAGCAACTATTATCCTTACCTATAATAATATTACCGCCAGTGTAAATGTGGGAGTAACAGCAAAAGCCCGTGTAAATAAGGTTATCTTTTCCGAAAAGACGGCGGAGCTGATCATAGGCAGGGCGGGACAGTACGCTGATATACCCGTATCCTTCGAAAACCAGCACGGCGGTGAGATGGAACTGACACTGGCAGATATTACTAAGGAACTGGACTGCCTGTATAATGGAGCCGCCATGCCGGCATCTCCTAAATTGAAGCTTACCTATTTAGCAGCAGATGGAAACGGCGGGTATCAGTTGTTGGATCCAGATGTGCTAGAAGATAATGGGAAAGTGGTAAAAGCAATCCGGCTTGAATTAAGAAATTCACTCACAAATGCTGACGCGGGAACCGTGAGGATTTCCTTTGGAAGTAAGAAGGAATATGAGGGCTTTGAGTCAGGCCAGCTCTCCATACTTATTCAGGAGAAGTCGAAATTACACAGTCTCAGTTTTGAAAAGCAAACCATTATTTCCGCCACGGGAAGTGAGGTTGTGAATACGGTTATCCCCAAGGATCAGTACGGAGAGGAATGGGCTTTGACTGGGTCAGAGAAGTTGGAATTCCTGGTGGAAAAGGATAATGTGACAGTTGGCAGCGGCAGCGTATCTGGTGGGAAAACAAAGATTGCCTATACGCCAACGGAGGATGGCGTATATATTGTGACTGCCTATGTCGGCAATGATTTAGAGTCGGCATCCGTTAAGGCCAGCTATACCCTGACAGCAGGAAGCGCGGAAGAGATGGTGGACTCCCTTTCTATTGACAGTGAGATTAAGAGTGGAGACAGTTCACATAATGTGAAAGAGGTGGACTATATCCGGTTTGATGAGGGATCAGAGGGCAGTATTCTGAAGTTGAACCTGAAAGCATATGATGTGTCTGGAAAAGAGATCCTGCTCAACGACACCTCCATTGATACGGACCAGCTGAACTGGAGTGCCTCCGGTGAGGGTGTAGGTGTTTTGGTGCCTGACAAGGGTTATGGCAAGATCAAGGTAATGAAATCAGGATCCAGTACAACTGGTACAGTGACGGTGGATTTGGACTGGACAAAGAAGAATATACATGCCAGCATAGATATTCCGGTAAGCTGCCAGGCGCCTAAGGCAAAGGCAGGAACATATAAGATCGTACAGAGAGAGCAGCCGGAAGAGGATATTACAAATACGACTCTCCCTGTAAGTGGAAGCAGCTTCTGCCAGGTAAAAGCCACGGATCAGTACGGCGATTCGATGAGTTATACGGACGTATTCTACAGTATATTTTCCATGGATACCAGTGTGGCGGACGTGACCCAGACAAAGGACGGCGGCATCGTTGTCTGGGGAAATTCTGAAACTGAGAAAACGACACAGATCAAGGTCAATGTTACAAAAGAAGAAATCCTTACCTTCACGGTGAAGGCAAGGAAGGCATTCCAGCAAACCGATGTTACCACCCAGTGGAAAACAAAGGCAAAGGGCTTTGCTGGTGAGTATTATAATAAGCGCGGAGATGGGGACGTGATTTCCGTTGAGCCGGAAAAGATGGATATATGTTATTTTGCCATTCCCTTTGAAATGCCTGCCCGGAATAGCGGCGCTGCTCAGACAACGCCACAGGTTGAACGCGTCCTGTATGACGAGGAGCCACTCAGCAGCGATTCCATCAAGGTTAGTATTGGCAAGAATGCTTTTCTGGAGCTGCCAGATTATGAGTTTAAAGATAATAAGCTTTTGATCTCCTATGTATTTGCGGCTCTGCATAATACAAATGCCGCCAATAAAATGGTATTTGAAGTGGAATTTGATAATGGTTCCACATATGCGGCAGTGTTAAAGGTCAGAGATATCCAGGAGGGGCTGTTCTGCAATGGAGTGAAAGCAGCCGCCGGTAATGCTGCAACGGTAGAAATAGCGGCACCGGCTGTACAGGGAGATAAGGTGGAGAAGTGTGAGCTGGTAATGAAAGAGGGCTCTAAATCGGGCTGGAATCATATGATTCTCCTCTCCTTCTCACAGCCTTCGGAGTATTATTTTACCAGGAAGGTTGTAGACGGAAAGATATCTTATGGATTTACAGAACCGGATGGAGATAAGGGTGAGCTGGGATATTATCCATACAGATATAGTGATGGAAATACAGAAAGGACAATGCAGTATACCGTGGCAGCGGCAGACCGCCACGGCGCCGCGGAAATTGAGATTCATCAGAGTGATGACAAAGTACAAGCCGGCGGCATAAATGAATAGAGAATAAAGAAGAGGGCGTCCCGCAATACATGAAATAGTAGGCGGGACGCCCTTTTTGTTATAATATAGTCCGTTTTGTGTGAAATGACAGCCCTTGCCGGTCAGTCATTCTTTCCTGACAATACCTCATCAATTGCTTTGGCGGCGGCTTTTCCTGCGCCCATGGCAAGGATTACGGTGGCAGCTCCCGTCACGGCATCGCCCCCGGCGTATACATTGTCACGGGTGGTCAGACCGGAGTCATCCTTTGTGATCAGGCAGCCGCGGTTATTCGCCTCCAGCCCTGGTGTGGTGGAGCGGATCAGAGGATTCGGGCTGGTGCCTATGGCCATAATGGCACAGTCCACATCCAGGACAAATTCACTTCCCGGCTTCTCTACCGGACGGCGGCGGCCGCTTTCATCCGGTTCGCCCAGCTCCATCTCGATGCATCGCATGCCGTTTACCATGCCCTGGTCATTTCCCAGAATCTCCACCGGATTGTTCAGGGTTTTGAAGATAATGCCCTCTTCCTCCGCATGTTCCACTTCTTCCTTCCGGGCCGGGAGCTCATCCATGCTGCGGCGATATACAATATATACTTCCTCTGCGCCGAGGCGCTTAGCGCTGCGGGCAGCATCCATGGCAACATTTCCGCCGCCTACCACAGCCACCTTCCGCGCGTGTTGGATCGGGGTCTTGCTTCCGTCCTGATATGCCTTCATCAGATTGATTCGGGTCAGGAATTCATTGGCGGAATATACGCCTTTCAGGCTCTCGCCGGGAATATTCATAAAGCGGGGGAGTCCCGCGCCGGAACCCACGAAGATCGCCTCATTTCCCATCTCAAAGATCTCATCGATGGTAAGTACTTTGCCGATGACCATATTGGTCTCTATGTCCACGCCGATGGCTTTCAGATTGTCGATCTCCTTCTGCACGATGGCCTTTGGCAGACGGAATTCAGGGATGCCGTAGACAAGTACGCCGCCGGCGAGATGCAGTGCCTCGAAGATGGTAACCTTATATCCCATCTTGGCCAGATCTCCCGCTACGGTAAGGCCGCTGGGGCCGGCTCCGATCACAGCAACCTTGTGGCCGTTTGGCTCCGGCATCACAGGGGCGTCACTGCAGTGCTCCCTGTGATAGTCCGCCACAAACCGCTCCAGACGTCCGATCCCAACGGGTTCGCCTTTGATGCCCCGGACGCATTTTCCCTCGCACTGGGTTTCCTGTGGGCAGACACGTCCGCACACAGCGGGAAGGGAGGTGGATTGTGAGAGAACATCGAAAGCCCCCTCCATATCTTCCTCCGCCACTCGCTCAATAAAGGCAGGTATATCAATCTGTACCGGACAGGCGCCGACACAGGGTTTATTTTTGCAGTTCAGGCAGCGGCGGGCCTCGTTCACTGCCATATCATAGGTGTAGCCAAGGGCCACCTCTTCAAAATTTTTATTTCTCACGTCCGGATCCTGGACAGGCATCGGACATTTCTTCATATCCATGTTCTTCTCTGGCATTATTTTCCCTCCTTCAGCAGTCTGCAGGACTCTTCTCTGGCGTGCGTCTCAAATTCCTTGTACATCGTTCCGCGGTGCATTGCCTCATCAAAATCAACCAGGTGACCGTCGAAATCCGGCCCGTCCACACAGGCAAATTTCGTCTCACCGCCCACCGTCAGTCGGCATCCGCCGCACATACCGGTGCCATCCACCATAATGGGATTCATGCTGACAACTGTCTTTATATTATATTTCTTCGTAGTGAGACAGACGAACTTCATCATAATGAGAGGACCGATGGCGATGACCTCATCATATTCATTCCCGTCATTGATAAGCCTTTCCAGGGCATCTGTCACAAGTCCCTTCTCACCATAGCTGCCGTCGTCTGTCATCATAACGAGTTTGCTGCTGGCCGCCCGGAATTCATCCTCCAGGATCACCAGATCCTGGCTGCGGAATCCGACAATGGCATGAACCTCCGCACCCTGCTCATGCAGCTTTTTCGTCACGGGATAAGCGATGGCACAGCCCACGCCGCCGCCCACGACAGCCACCTTCTTCAGCCCTTCTGTATGAGTTGGCTCGCCCAGCGGGCCGACGAAATCATGAATATATTCTCCCTCATTTAATGTATCCAATTCCATTGTTCCTGCGCCGACGATCTGGTATATGATGGTAACGGTTCCGGCCTTACGGTCAAAATCCGCAATTGTCAAAGGAATTCTTTCGCTGTCTTCCTTTGCGCGGAAAATAATGAACTGTCCCGGCTCCGCCTTTCTGGCGATCAGAGGCGCTTCTACTGTCATTTGGGAAACAGTAGGATTCAAGGATTTCTTTCCAACAATTTTGAACATGATATTTATCCTCCATATTAGCGGTTTATAATTACACGTAGAACCATTCTAGCATAAAAACGCCGGAAATTCAATAAAAACAGTTGACAAACCGATTTGCCTGATGTAATCTTTACCTTAAGAAGTGGTTTTAAAAACCACATACATGAAAACAGTACAGAATATAAGGAAAGGATGACATTCATGAGCCTTAAAAAAGATGCCGTGGCTGCACCATTTGTCCAAGTGGAAGAAGACGAAAACGGAGTGCTGAAAAACATATCATTTACCAACGACGAAAATTTTAATTTTGCCTATGATGTTGTCGATAAACTGGCGAAGAAATGTCCGGATAAGACAGCTATGATCCATATATCCAAAGAGGGGAAGGAACGTGCTTTTACTTTCTATGAGATGTCGAGGTATTCGTCCAAGGTGGCAAACTACCTGCAGTATCTGGGAATCCGCAAGGGTGACCATGTCATGCTGGTTCTAAAGCGCCACTACCAGTTCTGGTTTGCGATCCTTGCACTTCACAAGATCGGCGCCGTCGTGATCCCGGCGACAAATCTTCTGCTGAAATCAGATTTTGAGTACCGATTTAAGACCGGAAAAGTGGATGCCATCCTGTGTACCGCGGACGGCCCCGTTTCCCGGGAGGTGGATAAGGCCACAAGGAGTTACCGGAATCTCAAGGTGAAGATCATGGTGGGGGCCAGCCGAAAGGGATGGCACAGTTTTAATAAGGAAGTAAAATATTTTTCCAGTCATTTCAAGCGGCCGAGAGGCGAGCAGGCGATCCATGGAGACGATCCCTCGATCATGTTTTTTACCTCCGGCACTACTTCGTATCCGAAGATCACCACACATAATTTTAAGTATCCTCTGGGACACTATGTTACAGCGAAATACTGGCATCAGGTGGATCCGGAGGGAATCCATTTTGCCATCTCCGATACCGGGTGGGGCAAGGCGCTCTGGGGGAAGATATATGGCCAGTGGCTCTGTGAGGCCGCTGTGTTTACTTATGATTTCGACGATTTTGATGCGAAAGAGATTCTGCGCATGATCGAGAGATACCGGATCACAACGTTTTGCGCACCGCCCACGGTTTACCGTGTAATGGTTCACCTGAAGCTGGATCAGTACGATCTGTCCTCCCTGCAGAATGTTACCACGGCGGGAGAGGCGCTGAATCCCGAAATATATGAGAAATTCCGGGCGAAAACCGGGCTGACCCTGATGGAGGGCTTTGGCCAGACAGAGACGACGCTGATCATCGGAAATCTTACCGGCGACAAGCCGAGACCAGGTTCCATGGGAAAGCCCACACCGCAGTATGATGTGAGGGTCATGCTTCAGGACGGAACGTTAGCGGCGCCGGAGGAGGAGGGAGAGATCGTGATCCGCACCTCCCAGGGGATACCGGACGGACTCTTTATGGAATATTACGGAGACGAGGAAAAGACCAACGCCGCCTGGTATGACGGTTACTACCACACCGGCGACACCGCATATTATGACGAGGACGGATATCTCTGGTATGTGGGACGGACGGATGATGTGATCAAGTCCAGCGGATACCGCATCGGCCCCTTCGAGATAGAAAACGAGATTATGAAGCTGCCCTATGTGTTGGAATGCGCAGTGACCGCAGTGCCGGATCCCATCCGGGGCCAGGCGATCAAGGCGAGCATTGTCCTGACAAATGGGGAAGAGGCATCGGATAAGCTTAAGAGCGAGATTATGAAATCCCTGAAAAAGAATATAGCTTCTTATAAATGGCCGAAGATACTGGATTTCACCAAGGAGCTGCCGAAGACCATCAGCGGCAAGATCCGCAGGAAAGAGATCCGGGACATGGATGAGGGCAGTGAGGGAAAAGAGGAAAATGGGAAAGAGAATGAGGTAGAAAATGATATCGAATCCAATGAATAGCCGGCTGGTAGTGACGGGAATGGGTGCCGTGACACCGGTGGGTATCGGAGTAGAGGAATACTGGAACAATCTGACAGCGGGAAGGTGTGGTGTGGGGCTTATCACACGGTTTGATACCACGGAGCTTCCTGTGAAGATTGCGGCAGAGGTCAGAGATTTTGACGCAGAAAAATATATGTCCAAAAAGCTTATGCGGGAGATGGATGTATTTATGCAGTACGGGTATGCGGCAGCCATGGAGGCCATCGGGCAGGCCGGCGAGCCGGCGGCAGAGCCGGAACGCATGGGTATCGTGGTGGGGACGGCGCTGGGGGGACTTTCCCCCATCGCAGAGACCCAGGACGGCGTCAGCCGGGGCGAACACAAGAAGGTGAGTCCGCGTTTTGTGCCGAAGATCATTGGCAATGAGGCGGCGGCTCAGGTGGCCATCGCCAAGGGATACCGCGGTCCAAGCCTGACTGTCAGTACGGCGTGCTCTTCCGGCGGGGATGCCATCAGCGCGGCATGTATGCTCCTTATGTCGGGACAGGCGGACGCTGTCCTGGCCATGGGGACGGAATCCGCCCTGTCGCCCCTGTTTATACTGGGGCTGTCTTCGGCGCATGCCCTGTCAACAAGGAACGATGATCCCCAGGGAGCCAGCAGGCCCTTTGACAGAGACCGGGACGGATTTGTCATAGGCGAGGGCGGCGGGGCGCTGATCATCGAGACGGAGGAAAATGCCAGGAGGCGCGGGGCGAAGATTCTTGCTGAGGTGGCGGGCTTCGCTAACTGCACGGACGGGTATCATGTGACCAGTCCGCATCCGGAAGGGATCGGCGCTGTATTCTGTATGAAAAAGGCGCTGGAGAATGCGGGGCTTCAGCCGGAGGATGTGGATTATATCAATACCCATGGCACCTCTACCCCGGTGGGAGATCCCATCGAGACCGCTGCTGTGACAGAGCTCTTCGGCGACCATGCAAAGGACATGGCAGTTACCTCTACCAAGGGCGCTACAGGCCATATGATGGCAGCCGGGGGAGTTACCGAAGCCATCGCGTGTATCCAGGCAATCCGCACAGGCATTATACCACCTACATTGAATCTTGAAAATCTGGATGAGAAATGTGAGAAATTAAATTATGCGGCCGGAAAGTCCATCCGAATGGAAGTGACAGCTGCCATGAGCAATTCTTTTGGCTTTGGGGGGCAGAACTCCAGTGTGATTTTTAAGAAATTTGAATAAAATTTTCCATAGAGGATATCCTATCTATAACAATTCATTGGTAAGGAGTTGACAGGATATGCTTAGAAAATTTCGGATCGCGGTTTTCGCTGCGGCAGTGCTGTGGCTGATCGTGCTGGTTCAGATTATAATAACAAGATTTTTTGTTTCAAATACAGATTTTACCCAGGCCTTTGCCAAGAATCAGGTAACGGTACTGCGGGAGCAGACGGAGCGGCAGAACGAGGACAAGAGAAATGCAGAGGAGGGTAACACCTGTACCCAGGGAGCGGTCAGGGGCAGACTGACAAAGGAACAGATGAAGGAACTGGCTCATGACATGTTCCGCACTATGGGCGGGGGCGAGGTAATGTCTCAGGATTCCCGGCTCAGTGAAAACTACTACACCGCTTATGGTTATACGACAGGGATAAAAAGTTATAAAACGATAAATGGAAAAAGAATCAATATGAACGTGGCAGTGTCTTATGATGAGAAAAGAGACGTCACAAATGTCCTATTTGGATCGCCTATTATCAATACGGATTTTTGAGTTATTGAAGGGGATGCTATCATCACTAAATCAAAGCCTGGCTTTTTTAGCTAGGCTTTTTCTTTTGGCAGATTTATATAAAAACCACCACTTTACAACTTTTCCATAAAAAAATGTCATACAGGACTTTCTGATGTATAATAAGTTTGCAAACAAAAAAATACGAAAGAAAGTGATCCTGTACGACAGACTTATTAT
>CAJSYQ010000031.1 GCA_910574015.1 Eubacteriaceae bacterium
TTTCTTTATAGTATAACACACTATTACAAACAAGTACATATAGAATCAAAAAATTTGACAAAAAAATACAGGCATTACAAGGCCTGCAACGTATTTTTCTCTTATTCAACTGTCAAACTCCCGGGTTTATCCTTTCATATTATAGTGGCAAGCCGGCAATTCGTCAAATGGTTCCTGGCGGCAGCGTGATTCAAAATTTGCATTGACAGTGCCGATATGATATACTTAATTGATATACACTGACTGATTACGTTTAAAATAAGGTGAGGTTGTACATGAAGGAAAAAGTTTTGTCACTGGCAAAAGGAAATTTCACATATGAACCGCCGGCGCTTATTCTAAATCCGGAGAGACTGGAATCCCAAATTGTGGCGGGAACAAAGACGGCGTTGTCCTTCGTTCTGAAAAATCAGCGCGGATCCCAGATTAAGGGATTTGGTTCCGTGGAAGAACCGGCGATGAGCTTTCTGCCTGTCTTTCATGCGGAGATCAATGAACTGCAGGTGGAGGTGGACGCCGCAGAACTGATTCCGGGAGAGACACTGAAGGGGGAGATCCATCTGGTGACGGACTGCGGGGAGGCGGCGCTTCCCTATGACATAAAGATCATCCCGCCTGAGCTTGCCGATGAGAGGGGCGTAATTAACGACTATCACAAGCTGCGTGAACGGTTTCAGGAAAACCCGGAGCACGGGGCGGCATTGTTTCATGATCCGCTGTTTGAAGAGGTTTTTTTGTACCGGGATCAGTCCGGCAGACGGCTCTATCACATGCTGCAGACCAGGGACAGCCGGCTGCACAGCATGGAAGAATTTCTGGTGGCGAAGGGGAAGAAGAAACCGATCCGCTTCCAGCTGAAGCATCCGGCGTCCGGGCAGAAAAAGAAGATCGAGATCGAATATGAGATACAGGGGGCAGACATACAGGATTCCCTCCAGATCCGGGTGAATACATGGGGCAGCATGGGGGTGCAGATCCGGAGTACGCAGGATTTTATTGAGCCGGAACGGCACAGACTCTGGACCGATGAATTTGTGGGCAGCACGGCGGCGGTCCCATTCCGGATACTGGCGGACCGGGTACCGGCGGGCAGAAGATTTGGCAGCCTGATCGTGGAATCCCTTTATGAGACCCAGGAGATCCGGATCAGTGCGCACAATGACCGGGATGCCAGGAGCCGGAAGGTGGCGCGTGCCAGAAAGGCGGCCACGGCTCTTCTTGTCAGGACATATCTTGCCTGGCAGGAGGGACGGATTGAGGAAACAGATTTTCAGGAAATGCTCCGGAAAAACAGAGTAGTGATCCGCAAGCTGAGTGGGGAGTATGAGCTCTCCATGAGCGGATACATTGCCGTGATCCTGAAGGATGAAGCAGAGATTCTGAATTTTTACCAAAAGACAGAATATATGGAGCCGCCGCAGCCGGGGGCGGGCGTCAGGGAGGTAGAGAACTATATCTTGACGGAATACGTGAAATACCTCTATTCAGAAAGGGAGGAAGAGAGGCAGCGGATCATCCGGCTTCTGGAGGTCTATACAGATAATGGGTATCAGAGTGTACCATTATTTCTTATGTCGCTGCATGTGGAGGACAAATACCATACCGTGGAGAATAGGGCGGAGGCACTATGGCAGCAGCTGGGAAATTACCCAAAGCATGTGCTGCTCCACTCCGAACTTCTTCGGGTGTTTCGTCAGGAACCCCAGGTCATCACTACACTGGATCGGGATACGTTGACGACGGTTTGTTATGGGATCAGACAGGGGCTGATCACGGAGGAAATCTCATTGGCGGTGAGCTATCTGGCAGAGCGGGCCGGATCCTGGGATGGACTTCTCTTTCATGTTTTGGCGGAGCTGTACGAACAGTTTGAACAGGAGGATACCCTTCGGAGTATCTGCGGTCTTCTGATCCGTAGTGAAAAGAGGGAAAGGAGATATTTTCCATGGTTTGCGGCGGGGGTGGAGCGGCATCTCAGACTGACCGAGCTGTATGAATACTATATGTATACGATGGACACAGCGTCTGCTTTCTCTCTGCCGGATTCCGTTATCTCCTATTTTCAATATGAGAATCATCTCAACGACCGGTGCAAGGCGTTTTTATATGCGTACATTATAAAGAATCAGAGAGAGCAGCCGGAGGTGTTTCGGGCATATGGCACCCATATACGGGAATATGCCTTAAGACAGCTGGAGAGACACCGTGTCACTGAGGATATTGCGGTGATCTATGAGGGGCTTTTCAAGGAGGGGAATATCCGGGATTCCGTGGCGAAGGATCTGCCGTATGTTATGTTCAACCACCTTCTCATCTGCGCCGACAGCCGGATGCAGTCAGTGTTGGTGATACATACGGAGATGGAGGAAGAGGCGGTCTACTCCCTGAGGAACGGACAGGCGGTGATCCAGATTTATACATCCGATTATCTGTTGTTCTTTGTGGATCAGGAGGGACATTATTGTACCGGGTCGGTGGACTATCAGCTGAAGAAGCTGCTCCATCTGGATGCGTTTGCTGTATTATGCTTTGAGCACGGGTCAGAGCATGTCCATCTGCTGGCGCATCTTGCCGTGAAAGCCATCCGGGCGGCCCGTCTCAGCGATACCCAGGCGGCCGTCCTGCAGAGGGCGGCAGAGCTGGGATGTTTCTGTGAGCACGCCCGAAGCAGGCTGCTGATGAGGCTCTACGACCATTATTCCCAGAAGAAGCATACGAATCTGCTGGTGGAGCTGCTGGAACTGCTGGAGCCGGAGACGGTCAGAAGGGAGCGTCTGGGAGAGGTGGCGGCGGCCTGCATCAACCTTGGGGGCCATCCGGGGATGTATGACAGGGCGGAACGTATGCTGTCACGCCACGGCGTAAAGGACTGTGACAAGAAGGCGCTGCTGCTTCTGGTTAAGGATCGGATCCTCAAATATAACGGCGGTTTTGTACCGCTGCTGGTTAAGTGGTCTTTCTATCTGTACCGTCAGGGCTGGTATGACAATGAGGTAATGAACTACCTGGCTGATTTTTATATGGGCAGCACGGATACCCTTTCAGCGGTCTACGGAAAATGCCGGGAGCTGTCCCAGGGAATAATGGAGGATGGGGCGAAGGAGAGACTGCTGGGTCAGATTCTCTTTGCCGGAAGGAATCCGATGGATCACAGCCAGGTTTTTTTGGAATACTATGAAAACGGAAAGAACCGGGTGCTGGTGAAGGCATTTCTCTCTGAGATTGCCTATGAGTATGTGACAGACCGTCTGGAACTCACGGAGGAGATCTTTGTCAAAATAGAGAAAGAGGCGTTTTATGTGCGGGATACCGTTATGGTCCTGGCGGCGCTGAAGTACTACAGCGCCTGGAAGACCTTTGCCTGGAAACAGAAGGAATTCATTGAAAGAAATCTGGAGCAGTTTGCCAGTGAGGGCCTTATTCTGACATTTATGAAACGGTTTATCGGAAAGACGGCGGTTCCCTATGAGATTGAGAATACGCTGATCATTCAGTATAACAGCGGGACGCAGAAGGGTGTCTTTCTGCATACCGGCACGGGAGACGGCCGGTTTGAGACGGAACCCATGCGCCGGGTTTTTGACGGCATCTATATCAAAGAGCTGCTGCTTTTCTCGGATGAGGAAAAGATCTGCTATATCGAAGAGGAAGAGACCGGTAAAAAGACGGACCGGATCCATGTAAAGCAGATGAAGACAGATGCCCCGGCTCCGGGCTTTTTCCAGATGGTAAATGAGATGATCCGGGCGAAGGAGGAGCATGACGAAGAGAAATACGAACAACTCAGGCGTCGGTACGAGAGACAGCACGCAGTGGCAGAAAGGCTGTTTAAGCTGCAGTAGAGACTGGGGTAAGGAAGTGAGGTCATTATGAGCAATCGGACATTATTGCTGGGACTGGATCTGGGGGACGATAAGACCCAGCTGGCGGTATACAACAGGGAGAGCCGGGAACCGGAACTGATGGGGGCGACGGAGGAGAATCCTGAGGCGTTGTACGACACGGTGATCCAGATGGAAGGGATGGAACCGCTCACCGGTTTTCTGCCCCGGATCCGTCAGGGAGAGGAAATCGTGGTGGAGGGGAAGAAATCCGACCCGGTGAATGTCCTGGCATACTATTTCCGCAGAACGCTGGCTCAGACGCGGAAGCATTACCCTTCGGAGACAATCCGGCAGCTGGTGGTCACCGTGGAGGAAACCTCTCTCTCTTTCGTGCAGTTGATCTACGATGCGCTGGAAAGGCTGGGGATTGGCAGGGACCGGGCCCTTGTCCTGGGACATAGGCAGAGCTATCTGTATTTTGTGTTATATCAAAAGGCGGAGCTTTGGGTAAATGATGTGGGACTCTTTGATTATGACGGAGTTCATCTCAGTTATTACCAGATGCAGCTGGACCGCAGGAAGAAGCCGATTCCGGTGCGGGTGATGGAGAGGGATTTTACAGGAGCCATGTCGGTGGCGGATGTGGATGCGTCCGGCCGGGGAGCTGTCTTTGAGAACATCGTATACAGCGCCCTTCACAAGCAGATTCTGTCCACTCTCTATATGACGGGTTCCGGCTTTGAGGATGAATGGACCGATGCGGTATTTCAAAAGCTGTGTGTCGGACGACGGCTATTCCGGGGACAGAATCTCTATGTAAGCGGTGCCTGCTATGCGGCGAAGGAGATGGGCGGCAAGCCCCGACTGACGGACTATTTGCTGATGGACGAAGATATGCTGACCTCACACCTGTCCATACAGGTATATAAGGACGCAAAGGTGCAGGATCATATTTTGGCGAAGGCGGGGATTCCCTGGTATCAGATAGACAATACGATAGAGCTGATACCGGACGGGGAAAATGAACTGAGTTTGACAGTGACAGACATTTTTTCACAGAAACAGCGGCATTTTATACTGGATCTCGAACCGGTGGCAGGAAAGACCGGAAGGCAGTGCCGGCTTGCCCTGAGAGTCCGGTTCAGCGATATTCACACTTGTATTGTGACGATGAAAGACAAGGGATTTGGCGAGCTCTTCCCTACATCCAACCGGATCTGGGAAAGGACCATCACCATATCCTGACAGAAGAGGAGGTTATTCTCATATGCTTATCCTGTGTGACGGAAGACTGGCAGAAAAGCCGTATAAGATGCCGGTAACCAGACAGAATATATATTCTCTGGAAGAACTCTGCTACTATATTTATCATAATATCTATACGATCACAGAGGAGTTTTTCCAGGAATCCCTGGCAGACTGGCTCCGGGAGGAGACCGGGCATCCGGTTCTGGCCAAGAAGGTTCACAATATGCTTGGCTCTGAAATGAAGCTGAAGGATATGGTGGTGACGATTCTGTGCGGCTGTGACTTTTATCGGGAGAGTGAGATCCGGTCGCTGGTGAGGGTTATGGATGAGATCGCCAACCTTCCCATCCACAAGAAGAAAAAGATCCGGGCCGACAATTATCTGCGGTCCGGCCGCTGTGGGAGAAGTCTGTTGGAGTACCGCAAGCTTCTGCAGGGGAGTCTGGCCATGAATTTCTCCACAGAGGAGTACGGCGATATTTTGCACAATCAGGGCATCGCCCATTTTTATGCCTGTTCCTTTGGGGAGGCAGAGCGTGATTTTAAGGAAGCCTATGCAAGGAATAATAAGAAAATCTCCCTGCGGCACTATCTCTGGGTGCTGCTCATACAGGAAAAGGAAGAATTGTTTGAGTCGGAGGCAGTCTCTTTCGGCCTTTCTCCGGATGAGATCAATTCCGTTCTGATCCAGTACAAAGAGGCGGCAGCGCAGTGCCGGATTCCACAGGGCAGTAAGGACGACACAGAGAGATACAAAAAACAGCTGACAGAGGCGTATGCCTGCTGAGTAAGGAGGAAAATTTTGGCTATTCAATTGTTCCGTAGGAAAAACAGGACAGAGTCTGACGGGCAGGGGGAGCAGCTGGTGCCGGAATCCCAAACAGAGGAGATACAGGAGCTGGTATTACAGGAACCAGGCGTTGGCGACAAGGCGCTGAAGATCGAGAAGGAGAAGGTGGATCTGAAAAATGATTCCGCCAGGATCGCTTATCTGCAGAGACTCTATGAGGCGATCCAGGAGGCGAAGAACCAGTGTGGCGATATTAAATATGAATATGCCCAGGTCACCTCCTACCTCCGGGATATCCAGCTGATCGACCAGGCCCCGCCGGAGGAAAAGACGGAGCTGTATGCCGCGGCGCGCCGGATCGTGGAGCTGATGGCAGAGCGGCAGCGACTGCAGCGGCAGAAATATAAGATGACGGACGCCCAGAAGCGGATGATGGAGAATAACGAGGCGTCTGTGCCGGAGGACTGCAGCAAGCTGAAGGGGTATGAGGACTATCAGATCAAGATAAAAAATGACCTCCGCCAGCTGGGCAGTGAGAAAAACCTTCTTCTGGCGGACAAAAGGGATATCATCCGCAGACAGAGAGCGCTAAAGACAATTGGCAAGGTGCTGTCCCTTATTCTCGTGGCAGTGGGGACGATGATGCTGGCCCTGCTATACCTCTTTCAGATTGATATCGCCGTACCCTTTGTGGCAACGGCGGCCTTTGCTTTCGTGATCGCAGCCATCATCCTCAATGAGGCAAGGAAGAACCGGATCGACATGGTGATTACGGAGAAGAAATGCAATCGGGCGGTGTTTCTCAGCAACCGGGTGAAGATCAAGTATGTAAATAATGTGCGGACGCTGGATTATATGTACCACAAATACCAGGTGCGCAACGCCACGGAGCTGGAGTTTGTATATGGACAGTACCGCAAGGCAAAGAAGGAGTGGGCGAAGCAGCGGGAGAGTACCGTGCTTCTCAATGAGAGCAACCAGGTGCTGCTCCGGGAGCTGCAGCGCCTTGGTTTAAAGGACCGGGACATCTGGTTTGCCCAGGCAAAGGCGCTGGTGGATCCGAAGGAAATGGTGGAGGTGCGGCATGAGCTGAATGTGCGCCGGCAGAAGCTGCGTGAGCAGCTGGATTATAACACCGGAGTAATGGAAGACTGCCTGGAGGAGATGGAGGCGATCCGGGATAAGAAGCCGGAATATGCCGAAGAGGTGGAGCGGATACTGGGAAAGTAGCTCCAGGATAACAAGAGAGGGGAGAGACAAGATGAAACCGGAGATAGATTATACATTGTATCTCTGTACGGACCGTGACATTATGACGGTGGATAAAATAGAGGATTCGGTAGAGCTGGCCATCCAGGGAGGCTGCGGCGTCGTCCAGCTCCGGGAGAAAAAATGCTCCTCCCGGGAGTTTTATAAGATTGCCATGAGTGTCAAGCAGGTGACGGACGCCTATGAGGTGCCGCTGCTGATCAATGACAGGGTGGATATCGCCTTGGCCGTGGGAGCAGACGGGGTACATCTCGGACAGAATGATCTCCCGGTGCAGGTGGCGCGGGAACTGTTGGGAGAAGACAAGATCATTGGCGCTACGGCCAATACGGTAGAGCTTGCCGTGAAAGCCATGAAGTCGGGAGCCGATTACCTTGGCGTCGGAGATGTCTTTGGAACGATGACGAAACAGGGAACGAGACATATTACGCTGGATGACTTAAAGAAGATACGCCAGGCAGTGTCCATACCCATCGTGGCCATAGGAGGGGTGAATGCGGACAATATCGCACTGCTGAAACCTGCCGGAGTCAACGGGGCAGCCGTAATCTCCGCTGTCGTGGGACAGAAGGATATCACGGCTGCCGCCGAAAAGCTTATCGCAAATTTTCTAGGAGCATAACGGGTACACGAAGATTTCCCTCGCCCCTGCCGATCTCAAGATCCGGCTTGTTGGCGCCGTGGAAGTCGGTGCCGCCTGTGATAAACAGACCGAAGTCCTGTGCAAGCTTACGGACAAAGGCCTCATCGTTGCCGCGGTTGCGGGAATATATGGCCTCGATGCCGCGGAGACCGCAGGCTTTCGTCTCGGTCAGCAGCTGATGCAGCTCCGTCACCGACATTTTATAGAGCAGAGGGTGTGCCAGTACAGGCAGACCGCCTGCTTTTTTTATCAGCTCGATTCCGGACTGGGGCGTCAGGTATCTGCGGGATACAAAATAGGGACCGTCCTGCGCCAGTATTTCTTTAAAGGCGAAGTCAATGCTCGGTATGGCGCCCTGTTCCATCAGAAAACGGGCGAAATGCGCTCTGGTGAGGATCGTTCCGTGAAAGCGGGAGGTCAGTGACTCGTAATCAATGGGATAGCCGGCGGCACTGAGATTTTCGCACATCTGCCGGTTCCGGCTGTCCCGCTCCCGGGCAATGTCAGCCAGGGTCTCCACAAGCTCCGGCTGTGTGTAGTCCACATTATAGCCCAGGATATGGATCTCCTTCTTGCGTGAGGGAGAGATCGTGTGCTCGCAGGAGAGCTCTACTCCCGGGATCACCCGGATATTTCTGCCCCTGGCTGCCGCCAGGGCAGCTGCCACGCCGTCTACCGTATCGTGGTCAGTCAGTGCAAAAGCAACAAGATTGCTCTCAATGGCAAGATCTACCAGCTCTTCAGGGGTAAGGGTGCCGTCGGAACAGCAGGAATGAACGTGTAAATCAATATATTGCATGGTGCACTCAGATTCCTTTCTCATATTTTTTTCTTAATATAATAGCACAGTTCTTCTTTTTTGAAAAGAAACATAATATTAATAAACAGAGAAAATATTATAAGCCCGGCACGCATCCGGGCTGGGAAAGGTGATAAAGAATGAAACAGAACGTTGTACTGCAGATCGTGAAAGGGATTGTTCTCGCCTATTTCCTCTCGGCACTGGCATTGGTAGTCCTTTCTTTTGTAATGTATAAGTGGGACGTCTCCGAGAGTGTGATCCGGGGCGGTATTCTGTTTGCCTATGTCTTTTCCTGCTTTATCGGCGGTATGGCTGTCAGCAGGCAGCACAATGAACGCAAATATCTGTGGGGGCTGCTGATGGGAGCCATCTATTTTGTAATTCTGTGGGGTGTGTCCATGATCGGCAACCGGGGCGCTTTCAGCGGATTTACCGGAATCCTCCCGGCGCTGGTCCTGTGCCTTCTGGGCGGCATGCTGGGCGGCATGCTGCAGGCGGGCAAAAGATAGTAGTGGCAATCGGCGGGGATTTGTGTTATGGTATCTTTAGAAAATTAATGTATACCGGCTTTGCATAACGGCACCGGTCAGGATCTGTCCGGCTGGTGCCGCTGGGGCCTGCCAGGAAACAGTGCGCTGGTGGATTGGAGTGGATATGGGAAAGATATGGAGAACGATCCGGACCGTGCCGGTTCTTCTGGCGCTGGCTTTTGTGCCGCTGATCGTCACAGCAAAGAAATATAACATTGGATTAAATGGATATCCGTGGTATTCCAATTCGGAAACCTCCACCGATCTTTTCCTTTACTGGAAGGGACAGGCTCTGATCCTGCTGGCATTTCTTATGACGGCATGCCTTCTCGTATCGCTGGCAGAAAGGAAATGGATGCCGGAGTGGCGTCGGCTGTGTTCCCTGGAGGTGCTGTGGCTGGGGAGCTATCTGGTTCTTTCTGTGTTGTCCTCACTTCTGTCAGCCTATCCTTCCTTCGCCATCTGGGGCAGCTATGAGCAGTGGGAGGGATTGTTTGTCCTGCTGGCATATGGCATCTTTTTCCTGTATGTCTATCTCACCGTGGATACCGAATGGATCGTGCGCCTTGTGGTGTATGGACTTGTGGCGGGGGGATTTCTTATGGGACTGCTGGGGACATTCCAGTTCTTCGGCATGGATCTGTTCCGGGGGAAGGCGGGGCAGATGCTGATGAATCTTCTCAGCGAAAATAAGATGAAGTTTACCTTTAATTTCTCGGAGGGCTGGGTCTACGCCTCTCTGTACAATCCCAATTATGTAGGTTCCTATGCCGCCCTGCTCCTGCCGGTGCTTGTGGCAGTGGCGCTGACGGAGTGGAAGAAATTATCCCGCTTCTGGACTATGACAGCCATGGTGGGAGCCTGTCTTATGACCGTAACGCTTCTTGGCTCCCATTCCCTGACAGGCTGTGTCGGGGTATTTGCCAGCCTGTTGTTTCTTTTGGTATATCGGTGGCGCCGGCTCGTTTCCATGCTGGGCTGGAAGAAGCTTATGGCAGGGGCGGTGGGACTTGGAGCATTTGCGGCGGCCATGACCGTTTTCTTTCCAGAGCAGGTGGGCGCCGGGGTGGATAAGCTGTTCCATCCCAAAGAGGACACGCATATGATCCGGCAGATGCTTTCCACAGAACAGGGCCTGAAGATCACTACGGCAGGGGACAAGGATCTCTATGTCAGGCTGACAGGAGAAGAAGCTGTGCCGCTGCGGGCGGCGGATGCACAGGGGAGGGAGCAGGCGCTGTTCTATCATGAGGGAGGCCGTTATTATACGGTGAAGGATCACGCCTATGATTATAAAAAGGACGGAGTGGTCATCGCCGAACCCCGGTTCGTTAAGACCGTGGTGACGGTGAACGGAGTCAATTATGATGCCCTGCGGGTGGTTGACCACCAGTTTGTCTATGAGAAGGATAAGACTTGGACTATTGTCAGGATAGGGAATGAGTACCGGGTCTATAACGCCTTTCAAAAAGTAGATCAGCTGCAGGAGATCCCTGCCGTTGGTTTTGCCGACTGCCAGCACTTCGGTGATAAGAGGGGATATATCTGGTCCCGGACGATCCCTCTTTTGAAAGACTTTATCGTGACAGGGTCGGGGCCCAGTACATTTACCATGATATTTCCCAACAACGACTATATCGGAAAGACAAATATGAACTACGATGGAGTCACCGTGACCAAACCTCATAATATGTATCTGCAGATCTGGACTCAGACAGGGCTTTTGTCCCTTATCGCATTTCTGCTGTTGTTTGCCTGGTACTTTGTAAAGGGCCTCCGCCTGTACTGGAACCGCCAGCTCGTGACGGTGCCGGAGAAGATGGGGATGGCTTTCATGACGGCGCTGTTTGGGTATATGGTAACGGGTATCGCCAACGATTCCACCGTTGCCGTGGCGCCGGTGTTCTGGGGTATGCTTGGTCTGGGAATGGCTGTGAACCGGATGGTGGTAAAAGAGAGGGAAAATAAGAATCTTACCCGGATTAGCACTCATGCTTGACGAGTGCTAATAATAGTGGTATAGTATGGATAGATTTTAGGGATACTAAGATCTATCCATTTCACGTTTATTGATATAATTATTTACCTGTAGAAAGGAGTGGCCTTTTATGAATATCACAAAATTCACCCAGAAGTCCATAGAGATTATGAACAATCTGGAAAAGACGGCGTATGACTTTGGCAATCAGGAAATCGTTCAGGAGCATCTGCTCTACAGTATGCTGACGATTGAGGACAGCCTTCTGGCAAAATTACTGCAGAAGATGGAGATTGATCCGGCTGTTTTTCAGGCGCAGGTGGAAGGCCTCCTGGACAAGCGCCCCAAGGTAGAGGGCGGGCAGGTATATATTGGCAATGATCTAAATAAGGTTCTTGTCTATGCAGAAAATGAGGCTAAGGCTATGGGAGATGAATATGTCTCGGTGGAGCATCTTTTCCTGAGCCTGCTGCGAAAGCCCTCCAATGAGGTGAAGAACCTGCTGAGGGAGTTCCGCATCGATCGGGAGCGCTTTCTGCAGGCGCTGTCCAAGGTGAGGGGCAATCAGAAGGTGACCAGCGACAATCCGGAAGCGGTATATGACAGTCTGGAGAAATACGGCTATGATCTGGTGCAGCGCGCCCGGGATCAGAAGCTGGATCCGGTTATAGGCAGGGATGCGGAGATCCGCAATATGATCCAGATCCTGTCCCGCAAGACAAAAAATAATCCGGTGCTGATCGGGGAACCCGGAGTGGGTAAAACTGCCGTTGTGGAGGGGCTTGCCCAGCGCATTGTCCGGGGCGACGTGCCGGAGGGGCTGAAGGATAAGCAGTTGTTCGCCCTGGATATGGGATCTCTTATCGCCGGCGCCAAATACCGGGGAGAGTTTGAAGAGCGCCTGAAAGCCGTTTTGGAAGAGGTAAAGGAGAGCGACGGACAGATCATCCTTTTTATTGACGAGCTGCACACCATTGTAGGTGCTGGTAAGACAGATGGCGCCATGGACGCCGGGAATCTTCTCAAGCCGATGCTGGCACGGGGCGAGCTGCACTGCATCGGGGCCACAACATTAGACGAGTACCGCATGTATATCGAGAAGGATGCGGCGCTGGAGCGGCGGTTCCAACCGGTTATGGTAAATGAACCCACGGTGGAGGATACGATTTCCATCCTGCGAGGTCTGAAAGACCGCTATGAGGTATTCCACGGGGTAAAGATTACAGACGGTGCCCTGGTATCCTCGGCGGTGTTGTCTGACCGCTATATTTCCGACCGTTTTCTGCCGGACAAGGCCATCGACCTTGTGGACGAGGCATGCGCCCTGATCAAGACAGAGCTGGATTCCCTGCCGACGGAGCTGGATGAGATACAGCGCCGCATAATGCAGATGGAGATTGAGGAGGTGGCATTGAAAAAGGAGACGGACCATCTCAGCCAGGATCGTCTGGCCGACCTGCAGAAGGAGCTGGCCGATCTCCGGGAGGACTTCGCCGGGCAGAAGGCAAAGTGGGACAATGAGAAGTCAGAGGTGGAACGGGTGCGGGAACTGAAGGAGCAGATAGAGGAGGTAAATCATCAGATTGAGGCAGCCACCAATGCATATAATCTGGAGAAGGTGTCGGAGCTGCAGTACGGGAAACTGCCCAGACTGCAGCAGCAGCTGTCGGCGGCGGAGGATGCCATGCACAGTGAGGAACAGTCACTGGTACACGAGAGTGTGACGGACGATGAGATTGCCAGGATCATATCCCGCTGGACGGGGATTCCCGTCGCCAAGCTGACGGAATCCGAACGGAACAAAACCCTGCATCTGGACGAGGAGCTTCACCGGCGCGTCATCGGCCAGAACGACGGAGTGACAAAGGTGACGGAGGCCATCATCCGATCGAAGGCGGGGATCAAGGATCCGGATAAGCCCATCGGTTCATTTTTATTCCTGGGGCCAACTGGCGTAGGCAAGACGGAGCTGGCAAAAAGCCTTGCAGAATGCCTGTTTGACAATGAAAATAATATGGTCCGCATTGACATGAGCGAATATATGGAGAAATATTCGGTGTCCCGGCTGATTGGGGCGCCTCCGGGATATGTCGGGTATGAGGAGGGTGGACAGCTCACTGAGGCGGTGCGCCGCAAGCCGTACTCTGTCGTTCTCTTTGATGAGATCGAGAAAGCCCACCCGGATGTCTTTAATGTGCTGCTGCAGGTACTGGATGACGGGCGCATCACAGATTCCCAGGGCCGGACCGTGGATTTCAAAAATACCATACTGATCATGACGTCCAATCTCGGCGCGGAATTTCTGCTGGATGGGATCGACAGTGAGGGAAATATCTCTCCGGAAAGTGAGCAGGCGGTAATGAACCAGCTGAGGGGAAGCTTCCGGCCGGAATTCCTGAACCGCCTGGATGAGATCATTATGTTTAAGCCGCTGTCCCGGGCGGATATCGGCGCCATTATTGACCTCCTGATCGCGGACGTAAATAAGAGGATCCAGGAGAAGGAGATCTTCCTGTCGCTTACAGACAGTGCAAAGAAATATATTACTGAGCAGGCCTACGAGCCTGCCTATGGGGCGCGGCCGCTGAAACGCTATCTGCAGAAGCATGTGGAAACTCTTCTGGCGAAGAAACTTTTGGCGGATGAGGTGCACATGGGGCAGCAGCTGGTGATGGATGTGGGAGAAAACGGTCTGCAGATTGGATAGGAATACGAAAAACAGATTACACATTATAGCTCAGCGGCGCCAATTTAAACCCGTCGTTGAGCTGCAGGGGAGGGAATGGAGAATGGCGAAAAACAGAGTTTTGATCGTGGAGGATGAAGTTTCTATTGCAAAGATGATTGCCATGAATCTGAGAGTTGCAGGATATGATACGACCATCTTTCATAATGGGAAAGAAGCAGCAGAAGCAATAGAAGAAAACCACGATTATGAAATTGCCCTGCTTGATGTGATGCTTCCGGGAATGGATGGCTTTGCTTTGTTTAAGGTGGTAGATTCTTATGGGATTCCAGCTATTTTTTTGACTGCCAGGGACGATATTGATTCTAAAATCCAGGGGCTGCAGGGTGGTGCAGAGGATTATATTGTGAAGCCTTTTGAGATATTAGAGCTCATGGTGCGGATGGAAAAGGTTCTGGAGCGGTCAAAAAAATTAAGCGACAGCATTCGGGTACTGGATGTGGAAATAGACTTAAAGAAACGAACCGTACACAAAAAAGGAATAGAAATCCAGCTCAAGCCCATGGAGTTTGAGCTATTGTGCGTTCTGGCCCGCAATAAAAATATTGCAGTTTCCAGGGAAGAACTTCTCAAACGGGTGTGGGGCATAGATTATGTTGGCGAGACAAGAACGGTGGACGTTCATATCGGGCAGCTTCGAAAAAAATTATCCTTGAGTGAAAACATAAAAACGGTATCTAAGATGGGTTACAGGCTGGAGGAATAAGGATGAGGTTTAGAACAAAAATTATTCTGATTTGCTGTCTTAGTGTTTTATGCTCCTCTATCATTTGCAGTGTGACAGTTTACGATCTGGTAAAACGGATTTCCCTGGATGCGGCAGAGAGCCAGAGTTATCAAAATGCCCACGTGACATTTTCGGAAATCGAGGAAAAAATTTCATCACTGGTGGTGGGCAAGGATGATTCTATGGAACACAAGGTACTGGACTATATCCTGAAAACGCAGGGGGATGAAATGCTTCTTTGCTTTGCGTCTGGCGATAGGGAGACCGAGATTTATAATGATACGGTTTTTCAGCAGAAGGATCTGTCTGGGTTGTCCTATCATTCAGCGGAAGTCCTGGAACAAAGTATCGATGTGGCAGAAATGAAATGGGAGGGAAGACAGTTCCTGGTGCTTCGGCAGGAGGTAAATGGAGTCTGCGTCTTATACAAATTAGAAGAGATCACCTACGTTTTGACACGTATGAGGATGCTGGGGATTGGACTGCTTTTATTGACTGCTGCCATTACAGCCGTAGTGAGCCTGATCCTTTTCTTTATATTAAAAAGGATGCTGCGGCCGCTGCAGCGATTAAACGAGGGGGCAAAACAGATTGCCAGAGGGCAGTATGATGAGCGGGTGGTCATTGAGCAAAAGGATGAGGTTGGAGAACTAAGCAGTAATTTCAATGCGATGGCGGAGGCTGTGCAATCCCGAATCCAAAAACTAAAGGAGATTGAACATAAGAGGACGCTGTTCATGGGGAACTTAACCCACGAGTTGAAAACGCCCATGACGGCAATTTCTGGTTATGCCAAAACCCTCTTGACGGTGAAGCTGCCAGAGGAAGACAGGGAGGATGCGCTGTGCTATATCTACCAGGAGAGCTGCCGATTAGAGCGGCTGTCCAAAAAGATGATGCATCTGCTGCTTCTGGAGGAAGATGATTCCATCAGCCTGGCGGAAGTATCAGCGGAACGATTGTTTCACAATGCGGAGGAGGCATGCAGCCAAAGCCTGCAGGAGTCTGGAATTTTCCTGGAATGTCATTCGGCCGGCGAGAGCTATCTGGTGGACGCCGATTTGATGACAGAGGTATTGATCAATTTAATTGATAATGCCCGAAAGGCCAGCAGCAAGGGGGATCGCATTATTTTGTCTGCCAGGGAGAATGTGATTGAGGTACAGGATTTCGGCCGGGGTATTCCGAAAGAGGAACAGGAAAAAATATTGGAGCCATTTTACCGTATTGATAAGTCCAGGAGCCGGGCGAGCGGGGGAGCCGGTTTGGGACTGGCGATTACGGCAATGATCCTGAAACGCCACAATTGTAGTATCCATATGGAGAGCGGTTTAGGTGAGGGAACCCGAATGATTTTACAATTTGTTTAAATAATGATGAATACTTGTTGCAAACATCCATGTTAGAATGATTCTGACATGGATGTTTTGTCTGTGTAAATTTTATAATGAAGATTGGAGAGGAGGAGTTGTTTATGAGAAGATGTAAGGCGAAGGCGATAGGGATTTTCGCCGGAATCCTGGTTCTTTCTCTAACAGGCTGTGCGGGCAGTCCGGAAAAATCTGTAGTCCGGGAAAAGAATATGGACAAAATGCTGGAGGAAGCGGAGAAAGAGGAGGACACAAAATCTTTTAAACAGGTGAAGGAGGAAGTGAAACAGTATGAGAGCTACAAGACAAAGATTCAGGATAAGAATCTTAAGGTCACGGTGGATGTAGATGCAAAAGTAGAGATTCCGGATGTGGCTCAGCTTTCAATTTATCGAGTGGGTCAGCAGGAAATAGGTCAAAAGTTCCTGGATACGGTCCGGAATGCACTGACACCGGGTTTGGTCTATTACAATGGAAGTAAACATGATATCAGGACCAAATCAGAAATTGGAAAAGAAATAAAAGAGATGGAAAGACTAAAGGCAGGTGTAAAAGATCAGAGCGGAGAGACGGAATATGAGGAATCGGAATATGAGGAAATACTTGCCGACTTAAAGAAGGAGTATAAAAAAGCGCCGGATAAGGTTACTCTGACAGATTTTCCCACAGACAATAAGATTCAGGAGATTCGAAAACAGCACGAAGCCAATCCGGGAGATTCTTTTCTTGACTGGATGTATGAGCTGCACGGCGACGGAAAATTCTTCTATGGTGTCAGCGATGGGAAGGATGGGAATTATCATTGCCTATTTATGCAGAATTCCGCGGATTACGGCAATTGTATACGGTATTCCAGCAATCGCAATGGGTACGAAGCCAGAATGTATCATGCAAGTGTGGAGGATGATCTTGACAACATTTTGCCCATAAAGGATGGGAAGGAACCCGATTTTTCTCAAAAGAAAGCAGGGCAGGTAATAGATGATGGTACCGCGGCCCAGTGCGTAGACAATGAGCCTCTGACGATATCGGAAGAGGAGGCACAGAGAAAAGCGGATGCGGTTATGGAGCAGACTGGACTGCTGGATTATGCAATTTTTGATAAGGGGATGTATGCCCAAACGCTGGAAACAGAGAAAGACATGGCTGATACGGCAGTCCGTTACCGGAAAATATATCGGTTTTTATATTTGCGGCAACTGGATGGCGTCCTGGTAGATAACCGGGCAGGATTCAAAATGACAGACGGATGGCAGGGAAAAAACTATGTAAAAAAGATGTGGGGGAGTGAGGCGGTTGTCGTAGCAGTCAATGACAGCGGCATCGTGGGTTTCCATTATCTCTCGCCGCTGCAGATCAAAGAAACCCTGGTGGGGCAGAGCCGGATCAAATCCTTCCAGGAAATCAAAGAAACATTTGAACAGATGGTGGTTATTAAAAACACGGCGAAAGAAGTCGATGAGATTGAGGGAGCAAAAGTTTTGGTTAAAGTAAGCGATGTCCGACTCGTCTATACCAGAATTAGTGAAAAAGATAGTTTTGATACTGGATTGATCGTTCCTGTCTGGAATTTTGAAGGAAGTATTGTGGACGCTTATGGAGAAGAGACGAAGGGTACGGTGCTGTCCATCAATGCCATTGACGGAACGGTGATTGATTACAGGCTGGGGTATTGAAAATGAATAGCTTTGAAAGCGATATGAAGCGGGCCATCTGCAATGTGAATTTTATCATTGCGCTCGTTGTGGAGTGCGGGATTCTGTGTTGTGCCGGCTGGGAATCAGAGCTGTTTCGGGTCAGTGTGCCTGTCCTGTCTCCCTTTCCCTATTCGACAGCATGGCTCAATGAGTATCAGAGTGGTTTTGTGAAGGAATACGTTGTCCGGTGCGGGAGAAGGTCTTATATATGGGGGAAACTGCTCGCTTGTGGAATCAGCGGGGGAGTACTCCTTGTTCTGGCCGGTTTCTTTGCCCAGTGCACTGGGATCGAGCCAAAAGGAAATCTATTTCTCCTGTTCTTTTCCGGGATGTTCTGGGCCGTTGTGTCTGCCGCGCTGGCTGTGGCAGCAAACAGCCGATATGTGGCATATGGCGGATCGTTTGTTTTATGTTACCTATTGGTAATCTTATATCAGCGGTATTTTCAAGCATTGTACTGTCTGTATCCTGTGGAGTGGTATGCGCCGGAACATACCTGGGTTTTTGGGGACACAGGGATTCTGATGATGGTGTGCGGATTGATCCTCGTCGTTGGTATTTTCTATTATGGGATGGTAAGGAGGTGCGTGGAAAATGTTTAAGGTGCGGCAGATCTTCTATATTGTCTGTTCAAATTTTCGGAAGTGGCACAAAAATCCACAGATTATTTTATGCTTCCTGCTTGCTTTTATTTTCTGCTATCTGTTGTCTGATAAGGTGATGCAGTTTGCTCAGGAGCATGGGACGTATTTGCAGGGGACGGAGGCTTTTATCTGGACCTTTGGCGATTCCCAGTCAGTACTTGCCATCTCTATCCTGCTGCTTCTGCTATTTTCCGGGGTGCCGAATCTCTCCAATGAGGTGCCATATTTAATGATCCGAACGGACCGGAGCGTATGGATGCTGGGGCAGATTGCCTATCTTATATTGGCTACTTTTTGTTTTATGCTGTTTATCCTGGCTTCAACAGTGTTCTTGTCAGCAAGCCGGGCCTTTCCGGCTAATCTGTGGAGCGATACCGCTGCCATCCTGGGGTATTCTAAAATGGGAGAAGGTCTGGCGGTGCCCGCCTTTGTGAAAGTACTGGAATTAACAACCCCGTATCAATGTAGCATTCATATTTTCTTACTGATGACGGGGTATACGGTTACTATGGCAGGTGTTATTTTGTTCTTAAACCTCTGCAGAAACAACGGGGGTATGGTTGGCGGCATTATATACAGTGTATATGGCTTAATGATGAATCCGGACATTGTGGCAGAATGGTTTGGGATTTCCATGGAGCGCATACAGATTGCCAATATACTAAGCGGCTGGATTTCTCCGCTGAACCATGCCACCTATTATATGCATAGTTTTGGTTATGATAATCTGCCCAAGTTCTGGCAGTCCTATCTATTTTATTTGATAGCCAGTGCGCTGCTTTTTGCCGGCTCACTCTACAAAATTAGGAATTATCAGTTTCGGTTTACTGGAACCTGACTTTCTGATGTGGTGCGTGATATGAAACTGATTACAAGAAATGGAGGATGGAAATGGAGAAAGGGGACGGCATAGTTGTAGAACATGTATTTAAGTCTTTCGGAAAAGAGCAGGTGTTAAATGACATTAGTTTTTCTATTCCTTCTGGCTGTATTTACGGGGTGGTAGGAAATAATGGAAGCGGAAAAACGGTATTGATGAAATGCATCTGTGGTTTTATGAAATGTGATAAGGGTAAGATTCTGGTAAATGGAAAGCAGGTTGGCAGAGAGGTAGATTTTCCGGACCGTCTTGGCGTCATTATCGAGACACCGGGCTTTATTCCGAATTTAACGGGATATAAAAATTTGAAGATACTTGCCTCGCTGAAAGGGAGGATCGGCAAAAGGGAGATCAGGGAGACATTGGAGAAGGTAGGGCTTGCGCCGGATATGAAAAAACCGGTGGCAAAATATTCCCTGGGTATGAGGCAGAGACTGGGAATTGCCCAGGCGATCATGGAGGATCCGGCGGTGCTTGTCCTGGATGAGCCCTTTAATGGACTGGACCGCTATGGGGTGGTGGAAATCCGCACACTGCTCAAGGAACTGAAAGCGGAGGGGAAATCAATTCTGCTTGCCAGTCACAACGCCCAGGATATTGAAGAGCTTTGTGACCAGGTAAAGGATTTAATGGCAACCTAGCGGGAGTCATTCTGTGGCAGAGCATTTCAGAGAGGAGACAGGAAGGAGAATGGTTTTCATGAAGAGATGGAAACGGAAGTATTGTATATTGATATTATGTCTGGCGGGCTGCCTGGCTTTGGAGGGGGGACAGCGCGGTCTTTTAATCTGTAAAGCGAACCAGAGCCAGACAGAAGCCATGGGGAAGAAAGGAGAAGAGGGAATACAGGGAGCTTTGGCAGAGGGGGAGGGAAACCAGGGGGTATCGGATAATGGAAGCATGGCATGGTTTGCGATTGATAACCAGAACTGCTATGAAGGAATGGACAAATCGTATTCGGGGGGGTACCTTCCCCGGATAGAGGGGAAAAGAGTGGAGGTAGTGCTGCCGCTGCTGGCAAAACGAAAGCTGTCCCAAAATCGGGTAAATGTTTCGCTCCGGTTCGGGGAGTCAGAGAATCTTCCCTTTATTCAAAAAAACTATGAGAAAGCATTTTCGTATGCATATCATAAAACAGGAAACCCGGAGAAATTATCGGGCTGTTACCTAATTTCTTTTGACCTGGAGCTGAAGAAGGAATATTATAATGGCAATTATCCGATAAATTTAACTGTATCCGCAGAAGATGAAGCTGGCGATGAAATCAGTCAGGAGTTTACTGTGTATGTAACGCTTACCAATGGAAAACAGCAGGGTGGGGATGAATCACAAGGAACCGTGGATTCTGGCAGTGCAGCCTATTTTTCCATTGACAACCAGAACGTGTATTCTGGCATGAATAAATGTTATTCCAAGGGCTATGTGCCGAAGGTGAGAGCAGGTAAAGTGTTGCTGCTCCTTCCACTGCAGGCAAAGCGTCCACTGCCTAAAAAACAGCTGACTGCCAGCGTCCGGTTTGGGGAAACCCAAAATCTTCCTTTTGTACACAAGAATTATGACAAGGTTATCCGCTATGGAAAACATAAGACAGGAATAAGGGGGAAGAAGGCCGGCTGTTATCTGGTGAGCTTTGATCTAACCCTGAAACGTGATTATTATAATGGCAGCTATCCCGTCACCGTGGCTGTAACGGCACAGGATGGGTCGGGAGCGGAGCTCAGTCAGGAGTTTACCGTGTATGTATCACTGACGGGGGGAAAGCAGCCGGAGGGAGATACAGTGAGAGCAGCCGGGGAAAATCAGCCCCAGTTTGCACCAAAGGTCAGAGTAGCATCCTGTCAGTTTCCAGAAAAGACTATTTTGTGCGGTAAGGAATATAAGGCAAAGCTTACATTACTCAATGCCAGCAAAACCAGCCCGGTAAAAAACATGCTTGTAAAAATTGTCCCCAGTGAAAATGTGGAGCTGGCGGATGCAACGGGCAGCAGTTATGTGGATTATCTGGATAGCGGCAAAACCTGTACGATTTCTATCGCACTCAGGGTCAAGGCAGCAGCTCCCAGCGGACAGTATGATATCGGGGTGACGATGGACTATGCCGACCAGAAAGGAAACCCCTATACCATGGAGGAAATGGTAAAGATATCTGCGGAACAGAAGCCCCAATTGGAAATTGCACCCATTGGAATTCCAAGAGAAATTGAAATAGGGGAGACGCTGCAATTACAGGCCCAGGCGATGAATTTAGGGAAGGGGAAATTATATAATGTCCGCGCTTCCCTGGAGGCGGACGGCCTGACCTCATCCGGCCTGGCATTTATCGGAGATATGGAAGCCGGCACTTCGATGAACGGAAGTGTGGAATTGACTGCGGAGGGGCTGTCCGGGGATTCTCTGTATGGTACGACCCAGGGCAAAATCATTTTCTATTATGAAGATGAACAGGGAAAACAAATGACACAAGAGCAGGATTTTGAGACATCAATCTTATCTCCGCTGAAATCAGAGGAAAATAATACACCGACAGACGATACCCGTCAATGGTGGATTATTATGGGAGTGATCGCCTTTTGTCTGGTGCAGGCAGCAGTATTGTTTGTTTATCGCAGAAAATATCTGGCAGCCAGGTAAGGATAAAACCAGGGATTTTCCAGTGGGAAAAGGGGAAAGGGAAAACAATGATAAACAGAATAAAATATCTGATGAGGTTGAGGAAACAAAATGATGCAGTGAAAATAATGGGCATTCTCATCGTTGCTGGTATCGTATCAGCACTCAGTATCCTTTATCATACCTGGGGGATTTACCATTATGTCAAAAATCCGGCAGAATATGAATTGTCATCGGATCAGATAATCACAGGAACTCAGATAAAGACACTGCTGCAAACGAAAAATGCTGTCAGGGTGAGCCGTCAGCTGAATACCTCGCTTACGATAAAATATAGAGGAAAAGAAGCTGTGGTGGATGCCGTTCTATTATCGCAGGAATATATTGAGGAAATGTTTCATACGAAACTTCCCATGGGAGCAAAGCGGATTATATTGGATAAAACGGCTTTTGATGGTTTGCAGCAGGAGTGGTCCGGGGATATGGATGGAAGTGCGGAGATCGATATAGACCAGGCGGAAAGCGGTGCGGGGCTGGAGATCCGATATGCCATTGGGGAGATGCCATCGGATCAGAAAGAAGATGGGGAAGAGACGGTGCAGCAAGATCAGCCGGGGCGATTGATTGTGGATGAGGCGGAAGGTCTGGGAGTGGAAGGTTTGATATGCCTGGCGGGAACGGAGAGCGAGCTGTTGAAGGGAGCAAGCAGTGTAAGGGCAAAATATAGTGGTCATGATCTGGATGGGCTTCAGGTGGAGCGTTTAAGAAAACTTGGGTATGTGATCACAAATGAAGAAATGATTATTAAAGAAGCGTATGAGATGGAAAGGAAGCTGCTGCATATCCGGTATGGGCTGATGATCCTTGGGGTGTGTCTGGTTTCTACATTTGCGTTGCGAAAATGGGGGAACATAATAAGGGAAGTGTAGATTTTATATGGGACATGGTCAGAGGGAGCTGCTTTGGACAGCTCCCTCTGACTGTGCATGGGCACATCATCACTATTTACAGAATTGTTTATCAAAATCTGGGTTAGTAGGCACCGCCTACAACTGATTATTTACAAAACTGTTTATCAAAATCTGGGTTGTAGGCGTAGAAGTTCTTCTTATTCAGATTATCCTGGATAAGGCGAAGTCCTTCACCGAAACGGGAGGATTGAAGTAAAAATATCTCCCTCAAAATACTGTGCTTTAATCTTTCATGGTTCATGGTTAAATGTTCCAAGTGATTTCAATGTTTCCATCTGCAATGCGGATAACTTTGATAAGTGTATCAACTACCGCCTGTCTGTCCTCGAAAGAGAGCGTTTCCCATGTTTTCACATGATTGGTTATCTGCTTCAATTTGTCCTCTGTATCGGTGACATTTGCCGTAACGATTTCTTCCTGCAAGGTTTTTCGCTCTGCGTCCAGTTCTGCTACTTTTTCGTCTATGTACTTCATCAGAACGCTGCTTGCCCCGGACACTTTGGAGAGAAGTTCTTCGATTTCTTCCTCAATCTGTGTCAGACGGATTTTTTTCGTCATGTTTGTTTGTTCTTTTCCTGTGTCAGATAGACAGGAGAGTTTTTGAAACTCTGACAGTCTTTCTTTGATTGCGCCAAGCATATATTCTTCCAAAACGTCTGCATAAACCGTACAGCCTGCCCCGGTACAGTTGTTTCCCCGGCTTCCCGATTGGCTGCAAACAAAGTAACGTCCCCACCTTGTTTTTGCTTTGCGTATTGTCAGCGCATAACCGCATTTGCCGCATTTTACTTTGCCAACGAGCCATGAGTTTTTCGGTTTACAGGTCTTTGTGGACTGTCGGTTGTTCAGACACCGTATGCGGCAGGCTAACCACGTCTTTGAGAGGATAAAACCCTTATGCGGTGCAAGCACAATCTCTTTGTCGGATAAGTCGCTCTGCTTTCTTGAAGTGGAAACCGTACCTTTGTAGAGATAGCAGGCATTGTAACCCGTGAAGTCACTTGCCGGGTTATAGATGTTTGCACCTTGACTTTGGAAAAACTGGTACACGTCAATATCGGCTTGCACATACACGGGATTGCGGAGCATTTCACTGATACGGGCGGTATTCCAGTTTGCGCCACGCAGATTTTTAATCTGGTGTTCGTTCAAGTACCGTACAATGTCCCCAAGTGAATTGTCCGTGTCCGCATACATGGAGTAAATCAGCTTTAGCTGTTCGCTTTCCTCCGGGACTTCCTCGTACATGGACGTACGGATATTGTCAATGACCGTGTTCGTCAGACGGTAGCCGTAGGGAATACGCCCGCCCATGTAAAAACCACGCTTGCACCGTGCATAATAAGCATCCGTTACGCGCTTTTGTATGGTTTCCCGTTCCAGTTGGGCGAACACGATACAGATATTTAACATTGCCCTGCCGATCGGTGTGGACGTGTCAAATTTTTCCGTGGAAGAAACAAACTCCACATGATATTTCTGAAATATCTCCATCATGTTTGCAAAATCCAAAATAGAACGGCTGATACGGTCGAGTTTGTAGACAATAACCCGTTTGATTTTTCCTGCGCGAATATCGTTCATCATTTTTGCAAAGCCGGGACGGTTGGTGTCCTTGCCCGAAAAACCTTTGTCCGTATATTCAATGCAGGCTTCCCCGTGGGTTTCGTATCTGCAATACGCAAGCTGACTTTCCACGGATATGCTGTCCTTTTTTTCGATTGACTGTCTTGCATATAATGCGTCGTACATTCTATCTACCTCCTAAAACGTAAGACGCAATACCCAATGTCAAATTCCATAGGAATTTGACATTAAACAGATCATATCGTTTCATGAAATGTTTTGCAAGGGACTTACGCATATTTTTTGAAAATCTGATAGAGCCTTGCCCCGATTTCCTGCCGGGTTTCCTGTTCTGATTTTTTTTGAAAGGCGGGGTAGATGTTGGTAACGGTCAGCCTCATTTTATCTTTGCGTATCTGGGTATCGGGTGTGGGAGAGTTATTAGTTTTTGACATAAACTTTCTCCTTTGACGGTTTCCCTAAATTTTATGAGAAGCAGCAAGTACACTATACGGGAATAGCTTAAATTCCGTGAGCAACTGTATTTCATTCTCCTTTTTCGTATTCGCTCCACGATTTTCCGAACAATTGATTGCAGCATACTCCCCTTAACAAATCTCTAAAACCCACTAAAAAATTATTATTGATGCGTCCACCTTGTTTCTCATAAATATATCGCCAATATTCAAATACATTGGAAATGTCATTTAGCATTTCCTCAAACATATTTTCATTTTGGGACTTGAACCATTCACGCATTCCACGTTCAACAGATAATGCAGTATTTGCGTCCTTTATTTTGAATTTTCCACACAATCTTTTCAAATTCCTCCACCGGGATGCCATGAAAAACTAATAATGTCTTGATAAATACTTCGCAAACAAAAGCGGACTTTACAATTCCCGATACAGAATGGGATTTTGTTCTGCATTTTATATTGTTAGGCTCTATTTGGCAATATCTCGCACAATCAACAAAAGCACATGCGTGCTCGAACATTTGATAAGTGATTGTTGAAGTATTTTCTGCCATGCTATACACCTCTTTTATTCATTGGAAAGCGTATTACTTTTTCCTTTGGCCATCTATCGTAATTTTGGGACAAAATGTCCCAAAGTATAAGGTCAGCAATAGCTGTGGGTAATTCACCTATTTCTGCAGAACTTAAAATCAACTGATTAAGTAGTGCAGCAGAGTCATCGACAAATGAGGAAATATCTTCTTTCATTTTATTTCCATGAACTGCAGATGAACGCATATTATATAATTTTTTGACCTTTTTGAATATTTCATTTGCCTTTATATCGTCACGACCAGCTAAAAACCGAGCTATATAGAGGGTTACTCGAAAACTGACCTCAGTACTAACATTAAATAAAGATTCAATTCCAGACCACAGAATCGCCAGTTGAATACGCGGCATTGAGTGCCATCGATAGCTTGCCATAGCATGAACAGCTGTCCTATAAGTATTGAAGATTGCTCATAACTTCACAATTAAAAAGTGCCCCCAACAAGATACAGTCCCATTGTGCATTCCAAGTCGCTGCTGTTAATTGTTCAGCATCGGAAGAGGTTATTCTTAGCTGAGAGGATAATGTTGCAGAACTATCCAACCTCCGGGCAAGCTGGGAGTTCCATTGTTTTTCCTGCGCTTCGGCAGAGTTCCATAAGGTATTGCGGTCTGCAAACTCCGGCGGCTCATGGGGTGGGAGCATGATTTCTTTGTGGGTGACTTCGAAATATTATAACACAAAACATACGGGAATTGTGAACTGTTGAATGCTTTCAAAAAAATAATGAAAAGAGGGACAGATAAATAATGAATATGATTTATGCAACATACAATATCCACCATAACAGCATTGACGTAAACACCCACGCAGGTTATTTCTTACGGATAGACTGCAATAAAGCAGAAGAAGAATTGAAAACTACTCCCTGCTCTGAATGTGCCTTAAATGCTTTGGTGATAGACGAACCGCTTGATATATGCAGATGTGGATGGATGCAGAGGATTCGTTGGAACTATGGTAGATAATTCTTAAGTCAAAACAAGTACCAAATGATTTATAGTGTCAGTTGGCGCTTGTTTTATAGATTTCGTCCTTGATACTGTATTGTTACTACATAGACTGTTTTACATGGTTCATCAATGCGGAAAATGGCGATATAATTATCAATCAGTAACTGACGGTAGCCTTTTTCAGCATATCTGCCCTCGTTACGCTCTTGATGGGACTGTGGAAATGTGTCCAGGCTTAAAATAGACTTCTTAATTCTGTCAACCTGTCCTTTGGCATTTGCAGGATCTAATTTCTCATTTGCAATATATTCGTAAATGTGGTCTAATTCATGGATTGCTCTTGGGTTGACTTTTACCTTGTATTTATCCAAAATGTTTTTTCTCCAATTCTGTAAAAACTATCTCTGCGTCAACTGCTTCAGCTCCGTTAGCAATTTCCTGCTCGGACTCAAATATGGCTTGGTCAATGCGGTTCATTCTTGCAAATTTATCATATAATTCACTACTCATTACAACCAAATCGCTATATCCGTTCTTAGTAATAAAAATAGGCTCCTGTTCTTTGTGTGCGATATTAGAAATCTCGGTTGTATTGCGTAAATCCTTAATAGGCATAATAAGTGGCATAATGCTTCACTCCTTTCTTTAGCACAATTATAGCATAATTATGTCCATACGACAACAAAAAATGCAACCTGATGAAAATTTTAATATTTCATAGAGTAAAAGATTTGAAAAATAATTGTTGACACATAAATTAATTTGCTGTATCATAGTGTAATATATATCAAAGGCTATGAAGAGAAGAGTAAGTAGTTAGATATGTTACAGAGAGTCTGGTAAGGTGAGAACAGGCACAAAAGGAACTACTGAAAATGGTCTCGGAGCTGCGTACCGAAGCTGTTATGCCAAGGCTGCGACGGGTTCACCCGTTATAGTGATAGACTATCGATGAATCATTTCTCGTCCGTAGTTGATAAGGCTTATATCGTGAGATATAAGTGAATTTAGGGTGGTAACACGAAGCGAATGCTCTCGTCCCTGAAAAAGAAATTTTTCAGAGAGGAGGGCTTTTTTAGTACAAAAATGCAATGAACCAGAAAACATGTTGTAAATGAACAGAAAAAGAAACAAAGTTATCACTACAAAATTGAAAAGAAATGAGGTATGTAAAATGAGACAAATATTAATTGGCGGTGCATGGCCATATGCAAATGGTTCATTGCACATAGGACATATTGCAGGATTATTACCGGGAGATGTATTGGCAAGATATCATAGAGCAATAGGAGATAAGGTATATTTTGTTTCGGGAAGTGATTGTCATGGTACTCCTGTAGCAATCAGGGCAAAACAAGAAAACAAAACACCGCAGGAGGTCAGTGATTTTTATCACAGGGAGTTTGCAGAGTGCTTTGAAAGGTTGGGATTTAGTTATGACGCCTATATTAAAACATCTGCAAATGAGCATAAAGATTTCGTGAAAGATTTTCATAGAAAATTGTACGAAAGTCCACTTGTGTATGAAAAAGAAGTTCCACAGGCTTATTGTGAAAGTTGCAAAACTTTTTTGGCAGACCGTTTCGTATTAGGAAAATGCCCTAAATGCGGAAGTGATACCAGAGGCGATCAATGTGATTCATGTGGAGCAGTTTTAGAGCCGGAAACTCTTATAGAACCTAAATGTGCTGTATGCGGAAAGATAATTGGTTTCAAAAAATCTACCCATTTATACATTGCTATTTCAAAGCTGCAGTCAGAGTTAGAAGCACTGGTTGAAAGTCATCCTGAGTGGCGCAAAAATGCCATTGCGTTTACAAAGCGATATATTAACGAAGGATTAAGAGACAGAGCGCTAACCAGAGATTTGGAATGGGGAATAAGCGTACCTAAGGAGGGATACGAAAATAAAACAATTTATATATGGGCGGAAAATGTATTAGGTTATCTGTCAGCAAGCAGGGGGGCTGTTGGAGAGAATGCAAATGCTTTTTCTAAGTTATGGGGAGAGGATGCCAAGCATTATTATGTGCATGGAAAGGATAATATTCCATTCCATACGATTATATTACCAGCACTATTACTTGGAAATGGAGAAGCATGGCATTTACCAGACCAGATTGTGTCCAGTGAGTATTTAACTTTGGAAGGTAGGAAAATATCTACAAGTCAGAATTATGCAATATGGGTAAAGGATTTATTGGATAATTATGAAGCTGATTCTATTCGATATTTTTTTATTGCAAATGGACCGGAGAAAAAGGATGCAGATTTCTCATGGAGAGAATATGTTCATAGCCATAATAGCGAATTGCTTGGGGCATACGGAAATTTCGTGAATAGAACATTGGCGTTTATAGAAAAATATTGTGATAGTGTGGTCCCTCAAGGAAGTAATAATCTTGAATTGGATAATCAAATAGATAGTCTGTATATCGCTGTAGGAGAGCTTATTGAAAATGGATATTTCAAGGATGCGATTAACGAAATCTTTGATTTTATCAGAAATGCAAATAAGTTTTTTGATACAGAGCAGCCTTGGATTATGCGAAATACAAATAAGAACGCTTGTGATAATACACTTTATCAATGTGTGCAGATTATAGCAAACTTAGCAGTTTTGCTTTCTCCTTTTTTACCGTTTTCTTCGGAAAAAGTATTGAAATGGTTGAACTTAAGTAATCAGTGGAAAAGGCAACATGTTGAAAGTGGCTATTTGCTCCCAGAGGTTGAAATATTGTTCCATAGGATTGATAAGAAAGTAATTGAAGAAGAAACAGAAAAATTAAAGGCTATTTTATAGCTGAAAGAAATTGCAGACAAGGGGCGATTCATCTCGCCCCTTTATCTCTGCTTCGGTATGGTTGGTTGGCATTCTGCCTGTCAGCCTTTTCCCGATATCTCTGTATCTTTCCGTGTATGGTTTCGGATTTAGGGGTGGCTTTCTCTCTGTAGATTTCTTTCCATTTGGCACATTCTTTCTGATATGCGTCGGTGACACGCTGTGCGGTATAGAATGCTGGCGGTCTGCCGTTTCATAAACCGCATACAGGTTTTCCTGCTTTGCGTGACTGGATATATAAGTGATCCTGCCTCTGACATCGGGCAGCTTGCTCATGCGTATAAATGAATGTCTCTGTATTGTGCTTTGTCCTCCCTCCTGCAAATGGCAGTATCAGATTGGGAAAAGCGGAGGTACGGTGGGACAGGTTGTAAGTGGGTGACATAGGCGGCACGATTACGAACATGCTCGCCTATAGGCGTTCAAATTATGCCTGCAAAAATTGTCACCATGATAGTAAAAAAATGATGGCACTTATGATAGTAAAAAGTACTATCAGAAATTTCTTTCAACTGAAAATAGATGAAGTCCGTTGAACTTTTGCAGTCATTTTATACTGCCGATTTTCTTGTAACTGCTTTTACATCGCCCTTATCCCGCAGGTTCTTTCCCTCGTTCACTTCCATGAACTTCTCCAAGATGTCGCTTTATATAAGTACCTTTTTATCTGATTGGCGAGCGACGAATTGGCTTACGGACTTGTCCGTAAGATACTTACACGCAGAAAGCATTTCACCAGTTCCGATTGCCCGTTATCGAAAGGAGAACGGATTATGGCAAAAGGTTCTGTAAGGAAAAAAGGAAAGAAATGGTACTACCGCTTCTATGTGGAGGACGCAAGCGGCAACTTGGTACAGAAAGAGTTTACGGGTACGGAGAGCAAGAGCGAAACGGAAAAGCTGTTGCGGCAGGCAATGGAGGATTACGAGGAAAAGAAGTTCATTGCAAAGGCTGACAACATCACGCTTGGGGAGCTGCTCGATATTTGGGCGGAGGAAGAATTGAAGGTCGGCACGCTTAGCAACGGAACAGTTAAAAAGGGATTGAGCAAAGACTTCCCGCAAAAATCAAGACCCGCCCGGCGCACTTTGATTCTGGAACAGGCTTTTTTATCGTTCCTGCTGTCGGGGCTTCTTGTCAGGATAGAGCTTTCCGGCAACAACGGCGGCATGGCTCTTTATCTTGATTTCCCCCTCCTGCTCGCTGCATTTTGCGTTCCGGCAGCCTTCATCGGAGAGGAAGAAGCGGAACCGCTCCCCCTTAAAACCGACAAAGCACTGCTGCTGTCGTTCCTGCCCCCGTCTTTAGCGGCGTTTTGCTCCGCTTGGTACGCTCGTTGCGGTCAGGGTTCCTCCGTTTTCCTGCCGGAAGTCGTTGCGCTACATCGCCGGGGAGCATATCCCATACAGGCCGGTCATTCGATTGGAATAATCCATCGATGAACTGCCTATATTATATGACATTTTTGTACCATGTGCCGTATGTCCACGAATCAGGAGACGGAGCGGCATTTAAAATTAGAGGAACTGGCGGCGGCTACAAAGATTTCCAAATCAGCTTTAGGAAGCTATGAGAATGACGAACTAAAGGAAATCAGCCACAAAAATCTTGTGGAGCTGGCAAAGTTTTACGGAGTGTCAACGGATTACCTTCTCTGCCTGACAGAGAACAGGAACCATCCGGACACGGGGCTTACGGAACTGCATTTGAGTGATGATATGGTGGAGCTGTTAAAAAGCGGGCGTATCATCAACCGGCTGCTGTGTGAGATTGCCACACATGAGGATTTTGTTACCCTGATGATGGACACGGAGATTTATGTAGATGGTGTGGCAACCGCCCACTTCCAAAACTTCAACAGCCTTCTGGAAGTCCTGCGGGGGCAAGTCCTTTCCCAATATCAGTCGGTGGAGGAAGATGCTGCGTTAAAGGCGTTGGAAGCCATGCAGGTACAGGAAGAAGATTATTTCTGTCAGGTCACGCACCGGACTTGGGACGCTATCCTCCATACCATAAGGGAAGCGCACAAGGACGATACGGACAGTGCGCCGGACGGCTCCAATGCCATGAAACTAATCAAAGACGCAAAAAAGGCAATGGCTGTGCCGGGTTCCTATCTGGATGCGCTCACTGCCCTGATGTGTACACAGCTACAAATCCGGTATGAAAAGCTGTCGGAGCAGGAGCGTACGGTTCTGAAAAATGTTATGAAGAAAACTCCGGCATATAAGGATTCGCCGTTGAGCAGGATGAAGAGGTTCCATATTCACTTTTCTTTGTCTTTTATTCTATAAATCCCGTTTACAGCCATACGCCCCAATCGCCATAATGATATGTACCGCTGCCATGATGGAGCTTCCCGTCTGCCTTTAACCGGCGGAATGCACTTGCCATGCGGATTAGGATTTCCGGCTGTATATCCAGCGAATGGTGTGCAGGGAATACCCTTTTTACAGGCAGTGCCGAAACTTTTTCCAGTGAAGAAAGATAGGCTTTGGGGTCAGTGGAAGGGTAATAGGCAAACAGGGTATCTTTATAGACCAGATCGCCGGTAAACAAATATCCTTTGTCCTTTTCCCAAAAACATAAATGTCCGGGAGAGTGTCCGGGCGTATGCAGCACTTCAATTTCCCTGCCGCCAATATCAATTACATCATGGTCATTTAATACTTTTGTTGGTATACCTTGAAAGAATACATAATCGTCAACATTAAAACCGTCAGGCAAATCACAACGGTCAACCACCATTTCCTTAACCGTTTCGATTGTCAGGGGGAATTTCCCGTCCAGCCAGTCCAATTCTTCTGCGTGTGCATAAAATTCCGGGAAATATTTATGCCCGCCGATATGGTCCCAGTGAATGTGCGTGGCAACCGCCGCAATCGGTTTATCCGTAAGTTTACGGACTTCATCATATATATTGGAAATCCCCAGCCCTGTGTCAATAAGCAGGCTTTTCTCTTTTCCATTCAACAGATAACAGTGGGTTTCTTCCCAATGCCGGTACTCGCTTATGATTATGGTTTCATTATCAATCTTGTCTATTGTAAACCAGTTATCCATCATCTCCAATCCTTTCCCATTATGATTGATGTGCCTGCATATATTCCGCTTTCACTTTATCAATTGTTTTACCGCCAATCCCAAAGTTCTTATCCGGCAGTTCTTTAATCGTAGTCACAAAAAATTCCTGCGGCACATTCATAATTTCAGAAGATACTTCTGTCAATCTTTTTATCAGCAGTTCCTTTTGCTTATCAGATAAAGTACCGCTTTCAACTGTAATGTATGGCATTTTGCCCCTCCTTCCACTTTTCATTCAGTGCCTATTCAGCTCTGTTAAATGGGCAGTTAAAGTTTTAATCTATATTGCAAAAGATTATAACTGTGTCCATCTTTGCTGTCTGTTTTAGGTACTGAAGAAATCACTGTAAAACCTAATGACTTTGCTAACCGATTAGAAGCCCTGTTTTCTTCTCTTGTTGAATAAATAAACTCTTTTGCACTAAATTCTTCTTTGCAGTATAGTATCAAGCCTTGAAGAATCTGCTTGCCAAACCCTTTTCCCACATAATCCGGCCCCAGACATATCCCTGCTTCCTGATAGATGTAAGGTTCGATTTTTTCTACACCAGCAAACCCAATCGCCTTACCGCTTGATTTTTCATAAACTAGATAGGTATCATGCTCTTTCTGAAATGCAATGGTTTTCATGATTCTTATTTTGGCGTTTTCTTCGCTTGTAGTAATATTCCATTCCATATATTTTGCACTTTCTGGCTGTGACCAGACATTACAATACATTTCCTTCCAATCTGAAAACTTTGCCTTATCAAGAATCAGGCTCTCCGTTTCAATCATTTTAAAATATTCCTCCCGCACTGGCTGACTTGTTGCCGTTTCTATTATACTGCAAAAGCGGCCTTTGTCTATATTTATTTTTCATGCTCTGCTGATAGTTCGTTTTTAGTAATAATAAGCTGTCTCTGCTGGCATTTCACGGTGATTTTGTCCCCTGCGGAGAATCCGGCCTGTTCCAGCCACTTACCCTGTAAAAGAATCTGCGGCGGTGACTTTTTGAAAGCCCCTCGCCCATTATAAACGGTCAGTTTGCGGTCGTCCATCCGTCCTCCTTCCCCGCGGCCTGTCGGCATACGATTTCAAATACATTCCCATTCTCTGTCCTGACAGTAAGAAGGCTGTTCCGCTCGTCTGCGTTTAGGTCAGCAATCCCGTCCCCTCGCTGTCGTTCAGTAAATCAAAAAGCCTGTCCCTAAAATAGTTCAGTTCCATTCTGTTGTTCCCCTTTCATGGTTTATAGTCTATTGACTAATATTGTATAGTCTTTTAGGATCTATTGCAATTCCTAAGTGTGATGTAGTCTAAAAGTGAACAAAATAAATGCTAATAGCTTATGAAATGGGTGGCATTATGGAAGGTAAAGGAATAGGCAAACGTATCAACATGGTGAGGAAAGACCGGGGATTCACGGCGGACAGGCTCTCGGAGCTGTGCAATATCAACGCAACTTATCTCCGGCAGATTGAGGGTGGGACAAAGGTTCCCAGTCTGCCCGTATTTATCAATATCTGCAATGCACTGAAAATCTCCCCTGATTATCTGCTGCGGGATGCGCTGGAAGATAATGAGGTCAGCAAGATACGGGAGCTGGCAGAGCTGTGGGAAAGCACGTCGCCCAGCCAGCAGGAAATCGCCGTTGCCATGATCAGGGCGGTATTGGAGCGCAGGGAAGGTTAGAAAGACCAGCCGGGTAGTCGGCTGGCCTTTCCACATCTAATCAAATATAAATCAACTGACTGTTTATGATTTCCTCCGCCCGGCTGCGGATATTGTTCATCCGTCCTACCCATTCAAGCTGGTTACGGGCTTTTAGTTCCTCGGTCACTCCTTCGGCGGCTTTCATCTGCTCGATGATTAAGTCAAGCCGTTCTTCCGCCTGCTCGTTCAGGTCGGCAAGGTATGTCCATAATGCCACAATTCAGGGTTTCGCAAATCTTTGTCAGTGTTTCCATACTGATATGCTTCCCTTTGCCCATATTGGCGTTCATGCCCATTATATCAGGATTCTTGCTAACTCACAAATATTTCTTGACAGTATCGCCGGTTCCGTCTGGATTGTGCTTTTCCTTTCCTCTTTTGATTACCTCTAATTAGCCATGACCTGCGTTTTCCCAACCAATACAGACAATATATTTATACCTTCCCAAACTGAACGCAGTCCATCAGACAATGTAATGTTCAGCAAAGATGGAATAAAAGTTGTCAATGGCAATACACTAATGATAATTGCTACTACACTCAGTTTCTTAAATTTTTTGTTTTCCATAATCAAATTACCTCATTTCTTTTTTTCCAAAGCGTGTTACCGCCACTGCAAGTAGTAAAGTAAAAATTAATATTGCACACGGCAAAAACGGAAATAACTGAAAAGCTGCATTGTCGCCTCCTACAGTAAAATCATGCAAAGAACATGAAACCAAATAGCCGCTGTAACAATAGGGATAAGCAATCCAGAGTGGTGTGTTTGCCACCAAAACGCCGGGAATAACAAGCAGCAGGTTCAGTCCGACAGAAAGCAGCGGTTTGCTAAACAATACTGTAATTGCCCACATAATCGCTACGCTCGGCAGCATCGTAAAAAATAGACCGATGCTCCATTTCAACAAATACATGATGGGTAATGCTTCTGTAATTCCTGAACTTGTTGTTGCAATTAATCCTGCAACAACAAATACACCGAGAAACACAACCATTTCCATAAACAAGTAGAATAGAAATACACAAAATTTTGCGGCGGAAAGTTTATATCGGCTGACAGGCAATGCCAACATTTTCAATATTCCGTTGTTTCCCTTTTCACGCCCCGCAAGCATTACGCAAACAACAATCATACTGAATGGGAGCAGATAATAGGCATATACCAAAGCACTCTGAATAAACATTGCCGCCCAAGCATTGCTGTATTCTGGCGTAAAATAGCTGTGTAGATTTGCAACGCCAGAAGATACTACCAATATCGGAGCAATGAAAATCAGAGGAATAATTTTACTTCTCTTAACTTTAATAAATTCAATTTTGAGTAATTCCCATAAATTCATATCGGCGCCTCCTATTCATAACGCAGATTTTTTGCTGTCCATAATCCTGCAAAAAGCAAGACGGCTGTTTCAACCAATGCTATTATTACAATAGCCATATCGGGCTGTGCGTTCATCGCAACGGCGGGCTTCAGCATAACCACAAATGGATGGACAGATAACCACTTCATGTCTGATGTCGCTAACGCCATTCCACTTAAAAAGCCTGCCACTCCAATGCCAAGAGGTATCCACATATTTTCAAATTGAGAGGATACGAAAATCATAAAAGCTAATACAGGCATAGAGGTCGTAAATGAATATCCCGCAAAAGACAGTAGTGTTCCGAGTTCAAATGTTCCTTTTGGCAAATCCGTTATCCCAATTTTAGCAAGAGCTAAGTACTGCAAGCCTATTGTAATTAGAAGCATAACGGTTAAAATCAAAAATTTGCAAAAATACATAGCAGGGACGCTCATTGGAAGCATATACATCTTTTTTACGGCGCATCCCTTAAATTCCATGTTATAAATAATACAGGAAGCAACCATAACTCCAAACATATTTAATATCATAATCATGCCGTAAACCTGTGTAAGAAGAACATCCATAGGAGCTAACGGCAAATTAAGAAGAGTATCTTTCCGCACAATAAAATTTATAAGTGCATACGCTGCGCCCATAATTCCAACTGCAAGCATTAACGGAATAACGCCTGTTCTTTTTTCTTTCCGTAACTCAATAGATAACGCTCTCATAATATTGCCCTCTGCTTTCTCCTCGCATTATCCTTATCCACCATAGACAAAAACATATCTTCCAAATTATCAGCGGCAAATCCAGACTGCATTGCGTTCTGTCGCAGACCATCCAGACTCCCCTCAAAAAGCAGGTGGCCATGATTGAGTATTCCTATATCATTTGCCATCAGCTCAATTTCAGACAGCATATGAGAAGAAATAAGAATGGTACAATCATAAAGGTCAGGCAGCGATTTAATCAAATTTCGGATTTCATGTATGCCAGACGGGTCAAGTCCGTTTGTTGGCTCATCTAAAATCAGAATAGGCGGTCTTCCGATCAACGCACCTGCCAATCCTAATCTCTGCTTCATACCCAATGAATATTTTTTTGCAAGGCGGCTGCCAAACTCGGACAGACCTACCAATTCTAATGCCTCCCCAACAGCGTTTTGGGGCAATCCCAAAATACGTCTTATAATATCCAAGTTTTCTCTGCCTGTTAAGTTTGCGTAAAAGGACGGCGATTCAATGAAAGAACCAACTTCTTTCAAGATGGAAAGACGGTCATTCGGAAACTGTTTACCATCAATTTCAAAACCGCCTTTTGTTGGGGCGGTAAGCCCTAAGAGCATTTTCATTGTAGTAGATTTTCCTGACCCATTCGGACCTAAGAAGCCATAAATACTCCCTTTCCGAATATGCAGCGAAACATCATTAACGGCAACAAAAGATTTATACTTTTTTGTCAGCTGCATTGTTTTGATAATATAGTTGTTCATAGCAACATCTCCTTTCTGTTGCTTTTATGGTACAGCCCCAACCTTGTGGCTACCTTCTCTCTACCTTACATTTACCTTATGTTTTCTGCCAGACTAAAATATTTCATGATTTTATGATATAATACAATTTATAAAGGAGGTCGCTTTATGAATAGTGATTATTTGTTAAACAAACGCATACTGCTCGTCGATGATGAGCAGGAGCTTTTAGATATGGTCGTATCAATTTTAAGAGAAGCCGGCTTTTGCCAAATAGAAACAGCCAAAACAGTAAAAGATGCTCTTGATTCGGCAAACAGCTTTCAACCAGAACTTGCTATTCTTGATGTAATGCTTCCAGATGGCGACGGATTCTCTTTAATGGAAAAACTAAAAGGCGGGTATCCAGTACTATTTTTAACGGCCTGTGGCGAAGATGATGATAAGTTTAAAGGTTTTGGTCTGGGGGCAGACGATTATGTTGTAAAACCATTTTTACCAAAGGAACTGTTGTTCCGCATTACGGCAATTTTAAGAAGAAGCTACAAAGATGAAAATCCGCTTGTTAAACTTCATGGAAGCCAGATTGACTTTTCACGAGCCGAAGTAATAAAAAACGGAGAGCATATTCCATTGACCGCCAAAGAGCATGATTTATTATCTGTCCTATACCGTAATGCAGGACGAATTGTAACAATTGATGCCTTATGTGAAGCTGCATGGGGAGATAATCCATTCGGATATGAAAATTCTTTAATGGCACACATACGCCGTATCAGAGAAAAAATAGAACTAAATCCCTCACGCCCCGTTTCATTGGTAACAATAAAGGGATTGGGATACAAACTAATTGCTGAGGGCAGATAATATGAATAATTTACCAAAACTCATACGACGTTTTACGGGTATTCTTTTGTTGAGCTTCATACTGTTGCTACTTGTTAATTTTGTTGTATTAGCATTCCTTATGGCCTGGCAGTCGCCATCCGTTGCCAGCTCACCATATAATGTGGCAATACAAACAGGAAAGGCTTTTCAGGCATCCGAAAACGGATATACATTACAAGAAGATATTTCTACACAATTAAAACAACAGGATGTATGGGCATTTGTTGTCGATAACGATACCCTGCAAATCGTGTGGAAAACGGAAAATCTTCCCGATACAATACCGACCAGCTACACATTGTCTGATATAGCTGATTTATCTGTCGGGTATCTTGATGGGTATCCTACTTATACGGGCAAAACAGAAAATGGAATTGTCATTCTAGGTTATCCCAAAGATAGTTTCTGGAAACATACGAGGGCGAGTTGGAACTATAACTTTTTCGCCCACTTACCACAAATTATCTTTATTGTTTTAACTGTCAACATTGTTGTTATCCTTTTGATTTATGTAATAGCAAATGTGAGATTCTTAAAACCTGTAAAACCGATTACAAAAGGCATACAAGATTTATCTGTCGGAGAGCCTGTTCATATTCCAGAAAAGGGACTGCTTTCTGATATTTCTGCCAATATCAATCGGACTTCTGATATATTGCAGGAACAGCGGCAGCAGTTAAAGAAAAAAGAAACTGCCAGGGCGAACTGGATTGCAGGCGTATCGCATGATATTAGAACGCCCTTGTCTATGGTTATGGGTTATGCAGGTCAGCTCAAAGACGATGCAAATTTGACTGATGAGGAATGCCAAAAGGCGGAAGTCATTGTAAAGCAAAGTAAGCGTATGCAGAATTTAATCAATGACCTTAATCTTGCTTCGAAGTTGGAGTACGATATGCAGCCGATAAATTCTGCAAAGCAAAATCTGATTGCTATTGTTCGCCAAGTCGTTGTCGATTTTATCAATATGGATATTGAGGACAGATACCCGATTGAATGGCAAACAGATGAAGCCTTAACGGTATGTCCTATAAACGCTGATAAGGACTTATTAAAACGGGCGGTTAGCAATCTTATTCAAAACAGTATCAATCATAACGAACAGGGCTGTAAAATCTATATTTCTGTTACGGCTGATAATGATTATTGCACCGTAATAGTTTCAGATGATGGGGTCGGAGAGACAGATGAATTAATAGAAAAGCTCAATAAAACACCTCATTATATGCTTTGCGATAAGAACACAACCGAGCAACGACACGGTTTGGGATTGCTTATTGTTAAACAAATTGTTTCTGCTCATGGCGGAACAATCGTCATTACCAATAATTCTTACGGGGGATTTTCGGTAAAATTTACGTTGCCAAAGTCAAAATAGTCTTATAAAGCCGATATGCTTGTGAAACTTGCTCCCCGAAGGGCGCACATACCACCTCTGGTGGTATATCTGTGCGCACCCCGTAAACGGGGTGATTGCGTTACCTCGGCTTTCCGCTTTTTTTCGTTCTGCTTTTTCTTCTCGTTGGCTACACGCTGTTGAGCCTGTTTCGATGCCTGCAATGCCTTTTCTAAATTTCTGCTTGTGTCATTCTTGCTCTCAATCATTTCTGATACCTCATTCTTTCTGTGCTGTGTTGATAGGTTCTGAAAATAAAAAAGGTAGCTGTTTTGTCCATTAGGATTATCAATTATCCACATACCATAACCATAATACCCTTCTTCTAAATCAACACCATCTCCACTCTGCTTTTTAAGCATATCTGAAACAAGCACTTTTGAAATTAAATTTCCTTCCAGTAAGTTAGTCCAAAAACTAATAATATCTTTGACCGTTATAAACGCCCCACCTGCACCAGTGCCTTTTACATCAACAGAAAATATATTTGTGCGATAGTCATTTGTATCATTACAATAAATATAGTTATTGGCACATTTTGCTGGCAGTCTGTCCAACTCATAATACCCCGTTGATTTCATACCACATATATCAAAAATATTCTCTCTTAGATATTGGTCAAAATACATTCCTGTAATCTTTTCTATAACCATAGCAAGCAATACATACCCTGAATTATTATACTGAAATTTTTCCCCTTTAGGGTACATCATAGGCTTATTTATAAATAGTGGAAGTAAATTGCTGTTATGTCTGATTTTATAATTAGGATAATCAATCCATAATTCTTCATATTCGTCCATAACACTTTCATCAAAATAATCCGGAACACCTGACGTATGGTTTAAAAGCTGTCTGACTGTAACGTCCTTATCAATATCATTTAATGGAATATCAAGCAATACACCTAATGTATCATCAAACTTTATTTTTTCTTGTTCAATCAACTGCAATATTCCCACTGCAACAAATACTTTTCCCGCTGATGCGCTTGCAAACTTTGTTTCTAACGAATTAGGAACTTCATTAGACAAATCAGCAAATCCAGCTGCATATTCACATAGAATTTTGTCATCTTGGACAACATATATATTTCCCCTAAAGTTACTGTCAATTCTTTCTTTTATATTCATTTCAAAACCTCCCTAATTTCCAAAAACTTTATTATACAATATCCCTCTCCATACTTCCATTAATTTTTCCTTAATCTTTCTTTGCCCTATTCTTTGCGATCATCATATGTCTTGCCCGTTCCCTCTGCTCGGTGCTGACCGCCCTCAGCTTGCGGTAGCTGACGTGTGTTGTATGGTGCTATATGTGGGTGTTTCTCCACTTCGGGAAATATGTTTTCACTTCCTACGGTAATATACCGCATATTTTGTTCCAACATCGAAAAAAGCCATAACATCACTGTCATAGCCTTTTCCAACAAAACTTATTTTTACATTACCGCCCGTTTGCCTGCCCTCGGCTCTTATCTGCTCTTTTTGGCTCCCAATCTGCGCCTTTTTCTTCGCCTTAGTGTGTTCCTCATACTCTTTCTGTTTCCTGTTGGCTTTCCGTTTCAGATAATTCTGATGCAGTCTGTCCTTTCTCGCTTCTTTCCTCCGCATTACTGTATCTCTCAACCAATTTGAGGAAACGTGCGGCAGATTTGCGGTTATTTTCATACTGTGCCTGTTATGTTTTATAACCGTTCAGTTCGCTCTGCAACTGTTCCTGCTCGCCCTCATATTGGTTGTAGAGCATGGTATAACGTTTATCTGACAACTTCCCCTATGCGTTGTCCTCGTAAATCTTTGCAATCAGCATTTCCAGTTCCCCGATACGCTTTTCACATACCGCCATGCGCTTCTTCTGCCCCGTAAAGTCTACGGTCTGCCCGTCCTCAATATGCGACTGTATTTCTTCCGCATCCGCTTTGATGCGGTGCGCCGACTTGCACAATGTTCCAACTGGCTGTTTTGCATAATTTCCGCATACATACGTGGGAACACGTTTTCATTGTTTACCCTGTGGACATACATCTTGCCGCCGCAATCGGCGCAATACATTAATCCTGTGAGTGGGTGCGCTTCGCCCCAGCCATCGGGATAACGCCTTACCTGTCCTCTGATGCGCTGTACGTTGTCAAAGGTTTCTTGCTCTATGATAGGCGCATGGGTGTCCTCAAAGATCAGCCACTGGTCTTTATCCACATAATGGCGCTTTTTATCCTTGAAATGCTTGCGTGTCTTGAAATTTACCGTATGCCCTAAATATTCATGTTTCTGTAAGATGTGTGCTATTGTGGAACTCTGCCACTTGATTGATACCAGATAAGGATAAATTTCAGATTGAAAAAAGAATATTGAAAAAGTTTTTGCATATGCTATAATGCCAATAGGCAAAAAGAAATCACAAGTCCATGCGGACAAAAAGTGAATCCCCAAACCGTGTTGCAGCACAGTTTGGGGATCCTTCTTTGATTTGTTCTGAGGATTGTGGCTATAGCAATCCGATGCTCGCTATCTCTGTGGACACTGTCATAAAGTGGCTTCTCGGGGAGTTAATTTTCTTAATTTATACCTTTATCTTCCGAAAGAAACTTATTTCTGTCCTTATCTGGTTTCATTCTTATAAGGATTCTTAATTTCTCTGCTCTGCCACAATCCCACGCCCAACTGTGATTGATGATAAGCAGGAATCGGAATATGTTCGGCTGATAGCTGTCTCGCAATCTGATATGGACCGTAACCCTCCAAAGTCATTTGGAATATCCGTCTGACAATGGGCGCTGCTTCTCCATCAATTATCCATTGGTTTTTGTCCTCACTGTCTTTCAGATAACCGTATGGCGGACTGCTTGCAACGTGCTTTCCGCTTTCGTCCTTTGACTTGAAGGTGGACTTGATTTTTTTGCTGATGTCCTTTGCATAGTATTCGTTGATTACGTCGCGGAACGGAAGGAAATCATCATCTAATCCCGAACCTGTATCAACGCCCTCGTTTAGACCGATAAACAGGAATTTAATCCAATTCTATTTTATAAAACTAGATATCGCTGATTAAGCGTTTTCCTCTCAGCGGTCAGATTGGTGTATTCTTCTTTCCATGTCTTTGTCGGGATTGTGGTCTTGCCGTTCATCACGCCTTTGAGATAATCTTTCGCTGTTGTGAATAAGATTTGCTCGGCTTCCGTCAGCGGCTTCTTTCCCTTACACTTGAAATAAATGTCGGCTTGCTCTAAATGCTTTTTCAGAGTGCCTAACCGCCGTTCAACGGGTTTCAGCTTGCCTTGAATGTCCAGTTGTTCCCCTATCATGGACTTGAATTTTTCATCAAGCCCCGCCATATCCATGATGTTGTTGGTTTGCAGGAAGTTCAGCATTTTAGCCGCGTCTTTGAGATTATACAACGATTGGGAATATCCCGGTTTTCCCGTCTGCGCCTTGCGTGACAGTATGCCTTGAATGTAGTCGGCAAGGGTGGGCGGCTCGGTGTTCTCGGCTTCTTCTTTCAACCAGTCTTGCAGTTTGGAGATACGCGCCTTTAACTGCCGTAACTTCTGGTTAGTCACTTCGATTTCGCGGTTGAGGTCGCCGCGCCCGGTGCGGATGCCGCGCTTCTCCATAGCAGAAGCGGCAACGCCTAAATGGACGGTGGGGATTTGGTCTATTCCCTGCCGCTCATAACTGCGGTGGTCGATACGCTCCGCGTGTCCGTTCTGTTCTAACGCTTGATTACAAAGTTGTGCCCATGCCGCCCGCCATTCCTCCGCTTTGGTCTGCTCGTTCCAGTCGGTAGCAGGAATGGATTTGCATTTGAACTGCCGCTTCTTTGGGTCATAGATTTTATTCCCGTCCCTGTCAAGAATGTACTCCTTTTTCTGCTTCGCTCCCCACTCGCCGCGCTCGTCAAAAGGTCGCATTGTCAGCATGATATGGGCGTGGGGGTTGCCGCTGCCTGTGTCGTGTAGGCATATATCGGCGCACATTCCCGCCGCCACAAAATGCCGTTTCACATACTCGCGGACAAGGGAAATGCTTTGCTTCCTCGTCAGTTCGCGGGGTAAGGCAAGCTCAATCTCCCGCGCAAGCTGGGCGTTTTTCGCTTTCTCGATTTTCTCAAGGAGTATAAGGCTCTCCGGAAAGAAATCCAGCGCCTTAAGATCGAGAATGAAATATTAAAAAAAGCGACCGCCATATTCGCAAAAGAACAATAGCCGAAATTCTTGCATTTATCCAGAATAACTTAACCAACTACTTTGTATCACAGCTTTGCAGTGCCTTGAAATTTCCAAGGAGTACTTATTACAAGGCTCTGGTTTGTGTACCTTCAAATAAGCGGATGGAGTATGAGGAATTCGGCAGGAAAGTGAAACAGACCTTTGAGGATTCCAAACGCAGATATGGGGCTGTCAAACTATGCCGTGTACTCAATGGCGCCGGGACACCCTGCAGCATCAAGCGGGTCCAGAGGTATATGGCAGAGCAGGGACTGCGATCTGTGGTAGTAAAGAAGTACAGCCACCATGCCGATCATGGCAGTATCCCAGATGATAAAGTGAATATCCTGAAACGTGATTTTGGAACGGAAACCATCAACCAAAAATGGTGCACAGATATTACCTACTGGGTTTTTGCTGTCCGGCTCTATCTTTTTCCGCAGGTTATAAATCACGTTAACAACGCTTGCATGGCAGCTATCGCTATCCATGTTCCAAACGGCTTCAAATATCTGTTCTTGTGTGAGGACAATGCCGGGATTGGAAGCAAGGAATACAAGGGTACTGTATTCAAGGCGGGTAAGGGTTACTTCCTCCCCATCTTAAAATACCCAGCGTTGGCGCTGCCTTATTTCCAGTCCCGGAAAAGATAACACGGAAGCGGGCGTAATCTCCATAGGTTCAAGTTGTATATAATCGGATATTGCCGCTATGATTTTGTCAATTATTTTTTCTTCCTGTTCATTAAGTGTCAGCAATAATATTTTCCCATGTTACTACCTCCCGGTATGCGGTTGTCGTTCTAATTACATTTTATTGTTTTGTGAAAAATAAAAAATGAAATAATTGCGGTAATAAATTCAGCCACCCAAAAAGCATTCCATACGCCGACTGCGCCAAAAAGTTTGCTAAACAAAAATGCGGACGGAATGATAATGATAATATAACGGCATAGAGAAATAATTAATGACGGCATACCCTTTCCTAATCCCTCTAACGCACCTGATGAAGTTACAGAAGCAGCTGAAACAAGAAAGCCTGCGCTAATAACACGGAGTGCAATTTTCCCTGTACGAATTGTTTCCGGCACATGAGTAAACAGGTTTATTAGCTGACCGGGAATGAGCAAACAAATAATAGTGCCTAAAACCATAATTATGCTACTCATGAAAAGAACAATATTATAAATTTCCTTAACACGCTTTTGTTCACCAGCTCCATAATTATAACCAATTAAAGGGCGCATTCCTTGAATGATACCATTAGCAGGAAGATATAGGAAAGTCTGCAATTTATAATAAATTCCTAAAACTAAAATATATACCTCTGAATATGAGGACAGAATGGAATTTAGCGCTGAAATTAAAACAGATGGCAAAGCCATATTTAAAGTTGCAGGTATACCAACAAAATACAGTTTGAAAGCTGTTTTTTTATCAAAAGTAAGAAATTGTCTGCTAATGTGAATACGAATAGGGCGCACAAAGTAGATAACTAAATAGATAGCAAGCGTTATTGCCTGTCCAATGCCGGTTGCCAATGCTGCTCCCTCTATTCCCATTGCAGGGAAAAAACCAATCCCCCAAATAAGCATTGGGTCTAAGATAATATTTGCGATACACCCACACATCATACTTATCATGGTTACTTTCATATTACCTACGGCTTGGAATATTTTTTCAAATGTTCCGCCTAGAATAATGATAAAAGTGAAAGAAAACGCTATAACAGAATATCGAGTACCGAAATCAATAACGGGTTCTGATGATGTAAATACTCTTAAAAAAGTTGGAATAATAGAAATTACACTAACTGTAATAACTATACTATGTATAACAGCAAATACCATGCCTTGTGAAGCTGCCATATTTGCCCTTGAATATTCTTCTGTACCCAAATAAAAAGCTATTGCTGCGTTAATTCCTATGGCAAAGCCAATAGCAACAGCATTGATAAAATTTTGAACAGGAAAGACTAATGACAATGCCGTCATAGCGTCCTCACTAATTTGGGCTACAAAAAAGCTATCGACAATGTTATATAAAGAATTTACCAACATTGAGAGTACCATAGGAAGTGACATTGATAAAATTAACGGCAATACAGGTTTTTCTTTCATAAATTTTTCGTCCATTTTAACTCCTCCCTTAATTTGCGAATATAACACCACTTTACAACTTTTCCATAAAAAAATGTCATACAGGACTTTCTGATGTATAATAAGTTTGCAAACAAAAAAATACGAAAGAAAGTGATCCTGTACGACAGACTTATTA